>JAJRXM010000011.1 GCA_024276275.1 Candidatus Zixiibacteriota bacterium | reverse complement strand
TTGGCTATTTCGGTCTAACCATGCCACTGATTTCGGAGTATGGGTGCCACTCCAAAAGCTCATGCAATATTACATAAAAATTATCATTATTAGTTTTTCAAAATTGATTTTCTTAGAGATTCACCCTTCAGGTCTATTCTATGGGAAGAGTTCACAAGTCTGTCTAAAATTGCATCAGCAATAGTTCCTTCTCCAATAATGTCATACCATGTTGATACTGGTATTTGTGATGATACTATAGTTGAGTGGTTACTAAATCTATCTTCAATAATATCCATAAGAGCTTCTCTTGCGTGAATATCAAAAGCTTGTAAGCCAAAATCATCAAGTATAAGTAAATCTAATTTCATTAATTTCTTCAATTCTTTATTATAGGTTCCATCAACTTTAGCAAGTTTAAGTCGGTTAAATAATCTGGCAGTAATGTAGTATTGGGTTTTTAAACCCATAAGGCAAGCTTGGTGACCCAGAGCCTGAGCCAGGTAACTTTTGCCAACCCCGGAAGCACCGGTAAGAATAAGGTTTTCTTTTTTTGAGATAAAATCTAATGCAGATAATCTTTTGAACATGTTCTTGTCAAGGTTTCTTACAGAAGCATAGTCAACATCTGCAATAGATGCTTTTTGCCTAAAAGCAGCTTGCTTTAGCAATCGCTGTATTTTTTTGTTTTCCCGGTCTTCCCACTCATGGTCGGTTAGCAAACTGATGTATTCATCAGGAGTACTGTCGTTGTACAAATTGTTTTGAAGATGATGTCCATACATACTTGCCATGGCATTTAGACGCATGCTTTTCATCTTTTCGATTGTTTGATTTTTGTTCATGATATTTTTGTTATTATTAATTATATGTATTTGAGCCCCGGATATTATCGTGTTTGGGGATATGCGTACTGGTCTGTGTAAAATCCTCAAAACATATTTGTTCTTTGTCTAAATTGTTTTTAAGAATATTTTTAACGTATTGATATTTAAAAGCTTCTCCCAAAATAGCTCTTTGGCATGCATTGTTTAATCTGACCGAACCGTACGCACGATGTAGCTGTATAACACCCATTGCTCTTTTATAAGCTATCTCGGGATACTTGCTTTGGTCTATTATTCCATCAATAAATAATTCTACAAATTGCCCATGCTTTTTAGCTAAAGATTTAAAGTATTCAGGGCTCCAGTCTTTGTATGCCTGATGTGTACTACACAGATGTTCCTTAATGGTAACGTAAATCCCTTTACCAATTATGCGATTATGGATTGCTATTCGTGTGGAATTATAGTATACTTCAACAATGGTTTTAGTAAAGTGTAACTGGGTTTGTTTACCAATAAAACGATATGGTGCACTATAGTAATTTTTGTCAGGTGAAAAATATACATATCCTATCTTCTGGACCTTGGCACGTCTGTAATCTTTAATTTGGTAAGATGTCTGCGGCAGGGCTTTAAGTTCGCTACGTTCAAAGGATTGAAATAGTTCTTTGCGAGAAGATTCTTTTCTTTGAAAAAGAACATCATTATAGGATTCAAGTAGTTTTTTTATTTGATTGTTTAACTCTGTTAAAGTAAAGAAAGTCATATTGCGCATAGGATAGTAAATGCGTTGATAGGCTAAGTTTACAGCATTCTCTACCAATGCTTTGTCTTGTGGGGAATAAGCTCTGGTTGGATTAACAGCACAGTTGTAGTGAAGAGCAAAATCCTTTAAGGATTTGTTTATTTGCGGCTCATATTTGGATGAGCGACTTACTGCAGATTTCAAATTATCCGACACTATAGCTCTTGGTACACCACCATAAAAAGTTAGGGAATTGGCAATACAGGAAATAAGATCTTCACGTTTTTGACTCATACATGCTTCCACATAAGTATATTGACTGCAAGGCAGTATGGCTACAAAAACTTCAACTGCAATTAACTCCCCTGTCTCTTTATTGGTAATATGGAGATGCTTGCCAGCAAAGTCAATCATCATCTCATTGCCAGGTTTATGCTCAAGTTTCATTGAACCCTTTAGCTTTGTGTATTTACGATTATAATGCTCCATAAACTGGGTATAGCCATAAGGGTTATCTACACTGGATTTGTATTCTAAATAGTGGTAAAGAAAGGTAAACCCTGGATGATTGCGAGCCTGTTTAACTGACTCTAGGTATTTCATTAGTCCGTCATAACGTGTGTTGTTGATGGTCGTTTTAGAAGAAAATAATTCTGCTAAACCTGATTCATCAAGTTCCAAAAGCTCGTGCATGTCTTTATCACAAGAAATGAATAACTGAACATAATTGTTGATTGTGTTACGGCTAATACCCAAAGTATTACTTATAGCTCGATTGCTATACTTATCAATGTGTAAACTGATAATCTGTTTTAAATCCATCGGATCAAGTTTTTTTGTCATATCTCAATATATTTTTTGAGATACGAAAGTTAATTGATCTTTTGGAGTGGCACGGTTAGAAACGTTATAGTGGCACTGTTAAAACCGAAACAGGTGGCACTGATAAACCGAAATGGGTGGCACTGTTAGAACCGAATTATCCAATCACTGATTATTTTTGTTCCCGTCAGTCCAACAATATCTTTTACTACAACATCTAATCGCATATTCATTAAACGAAGGTATTTCTGCATTTTCATCACTGTACTTGCTGATTGCTTTATGATGTTTTGCCTGTGACGAG
>JAJRXM010000099.1 GCA_024276275.1 Candidatus Zixiibacteriota bacterium | reverse complement strand
TTTATACAACAAGAAATTACAGGACAATTTAGTAATGTAGCCACTACAAATAGTTGCTTAACAGTTAAACTTTTTCGTACCCCATATGAATTTGAATTTCGTCTATTTGAGTATTGCAAGAATCACCCTATTAAAGAAGTTGATGGGAACGAAGAGTATAGTCTAAATATTAAGACAGAAAAAGGTGTAAAGTATTCTTGGACGGTTAAGCATAAAGACATTTCTTTAGTGTTCAATTATAAAGATGTAAAGGTGTTTCAAGAACTTTTGATTAATGCTGCCACTTTACGAGTTTATATGTATTCAAAAAGCAACCCACTTAGTAAATATACTTTTAAAATTAATGCTAATGGTTATACAAAAATATTTAACTCTATCTTCCCAATTACACCTGAAAAGAAAAGTGCTCGTATCTATAAAGAAGCACTTAGTCAAGGAAATCAGTTGATGAAAGAAGAACAATATGAAAAAGCCGCAACCAAATTCAAAGAAGCTATGTCAATTAACCCAACATACTGTATTCCCGCATATAATTATGCAATAGCTGTGGAATATTTTAAACCTGAAAACTATACAGAAAATATTCTAAATTGGACACATTTTATTACTGTTGCAGAAAAAACTAATCCTGTAGGAAGGCGTACTGATATTCAAAACGCTAAGAGCCACTTGAAAGAACTTAAAAAGGCAGAAGAAATGTCTAAATTAAAATAAACCTTCGTAGGTCAGGAGCCCTGTGCTCCCGACTTTCATTCACCAAACTTACCCTCTAATTTTATTTCGTTAACACCCCAATCACTCGCATAATAATCCTTATAATCACCAATAGAACAATGCTCCCATTCAAACGGACTTTTAACAATTCCATGCTTCACAGAATTATAATGAATATAATCAACATGATTATTCATATCTGTTTCATCTCTGATAATATGATCCCAGTACCTTTTCTGCCAAACTCGTCCACTTTTTTGATTTGTAACCTTTAAATAACTCATTGCAAAACTCATTTTAAACCGCTGTATAATTTTTGTAAAATCTTGTTCGTTTGGAGAAAACAATAAATGAAAGTGGTCAGGTAAAACCGTATAAGCAATTATATCACATGAGGAACCTTTAATAATTTTATCTTTGGCATTTAAGATAATATCAACATAGTCTATTAGTATCGGCTGTCTGTTAAAGGTAACTGAAGTAATAAAATATGCAGAACCTTTTTGAAAGTATCTTCTTAAGTTGGACATAGTGATAATATAATAAATAATTTGGAGTTAATATATAAAAAGTCAGGAGGACAGGCCTCCTGACCTACAAAAGCCTATCAAACTTTTTCAACAGACACTACAAAACGGTAACCGCTTAACTGTATGAAAATAGTACAAGTTAAACAATCTGATTATTAATTGTTAACACACTCGTTGTCGTTTTACTTTAAACTGTTTTTACTTCCCTGTTATAAACGCTTTATATTCAACATGTTCAATAATACAAATAATTAATAACATACAGCTGCTTGACGGTGGATAACTCATAAACTATCTATAGTCACAAGCTTATACTTGCCTACGAATGTTAGCAGGGTGTGGATAAATAAAAGCTGTAAAGTAAAAACTGTTGTCTTTCTTTGCTTTATAAATACCACTAAAAAGTAAACATGTTAACAAGTTTGTGTATAACTTTTGTAGTAAATGTGAATAATTTTATACAACTTATATAGAGATAATAAATTACGTATATGGATATAGATGTTAATAACCGCTCAGGGGGGAACCTGAATTGAATGAAGTAACAACAAACTCTACACAATGGTCTGACTGTTTAAAATATCTCTCTCATCGGATAAAAGAACAGACCTTCCGCACCTGGTTGAAGCCGACTATCGGCACTCCGGGTAATAATGGTGATTTTAATGTGTCAGTACCCAACCAGTTTGTCGCAGACTGGATCCGTGACCATTTTCAAGAGCTTATAAACGAAGCTCTTTTTGAAGTGTCGGGGAAAAAATACGACGTTACCTATATCATTAAAAACAACGAGGATTCCGACCAGCGGTCTTTGGATTTTTATTCCAATCCAACGGAAAAGAAATCTTTAACACTCAAAACTCCTGTCGTACAGCAACAACAGCATAACCTAAATGAAAAGTACAATTTTAACTCATTGGTTATCGGTGATTTTAATCAGTTTGCCTGTGCCGCCGCCAACGCGGTCGCCGAGGCTCCCGGACTGACAAAATATAACCCGCTTTATATTTATGGCGGTACCGGGCTTGGAAAGACTCACATTATCCAGGCTATCGGGCATAAGATATTAGAACAGTTTCCGGATAAAAAAGTTATCTATGCGACCTCCGAACAGTTTACATCGGACTTTATCTCGTCAATCTCATCTCATTCGGTTGCCGATTTTACAAGAAGCTACCGCGATGTTGATGTTTTGATAATTGATGATATTCAATTTTTCACAGGAAAAGAGTCTACACAGGAACAATTTTTCCACACTTTTAATACTCTCTATCATTTGGGTAAACAGATTATTTTGTCGTCTGACCGTTCTCCAAAAGATATTAAAGGGTTGGAAGAAAGATTACTTTCCAGATTTTCATGGGGACTTGTTACTGATTTGCAGGCTCCCGACATGGAAAACCGTGCCGCGATTTTGATGAAAAAGCTTAAATCCGAAGGTCTTTCGCTTCCCGACAATGTCATCCGCTTTATTGCTGACAAGGTCTCTACCAACGTCAGAGAACTTGAGGGGGCCTTAATCAGGCTGTTGGCATACTCATCATTAAAAAATGAAGATGTCGACCTTGAGCTTGCTAAAAAGGTTTTAGCAGATACTTTTTCAAGCAGAAAAAAAGAGGTTACAATTAATTTAGTCCAACGGCAGACAGCAGAACATTTTCATATCGACCTTGAAATGATGAAAGCGAAAAAGAAAACCTCTAATATCGCATTGGCTCGTCAGGTTGCGATGTATCTCTCGCGGTCATTAACGGAACATTCTCTAAAAACAATCGGTGATGAATTTGGCGGACGTGACCACTCAACCGTGATTCATGCCTGTGATTTGATCTCAAAAAAGATGTTAAATGACCCGTCGCTGCGGGATAAAATAGACAAAATTTCTGCCTCTTTGCTCTATTAGTAAGCTGTGGGCTATTTTGTGGATAACAGAAAATAAGTGTGGGTTAAATAATAGTTGTGGATAAACAAAGAAAAATGTTTTTAATTGTTAATTGGAATGTGAATAAGTTTAATAGGATAAACCAAATGTTATCTTGTTATAAGACAGAAGATAACATGCTTGCGGAGAATTAGTCCAGACAGTTATTGACATTTTCACAGCACTTATTATTATTATGTTTTATATATATAAGAAAGAAAAAATAAGATTATGTGTGGATTTATAAAATCTCAGGAGAGTAAATAAATGAAATTCTCTTTACCGAAATCAAGGTTGTTTAGTTATCTGCAACACGTGTTGCAAGTTGTACCGACTAAATCTACTTTACCGATACTTACAAATATTTTAATTGAAGCGTTAGATAATAAAATAAAAATATCTGCTACTGATTTGGATATTGCTATAACAACATCGATTGATTGTACGGTTGTCAAAAAAGGTGCAACTTCAATTCCGGCTCGTATTCTGTTTGATATTATAAAAGAACTGCCGGAATCAGATATATCTTTCGAGGCAACAAATTCACGGGTTGAAATAAAAATACCCAACGGTTCTTATAAAATAGCCTCGGTTGCTCCTGATGAATTTCCAAAGCTACCTGCCATAAATACTAAAAAAGAAATAAAAATTTCCGGCGCCGATTTATCCCGTATGGTCTCAAAAACAACTTTTGCCTGTTCTGACGACGAAACCCGTCCCGCTTTAAACGGTGTACTTTGGCAGACAAAAGGTGACAAAATGATGATGGTTGCCACCGACGGTCATCGTTTGGCTAAAATGTCGGTTGAGAATAAAAAACTCAAAGGGTTGTATGACGATGTTATTGTTCCTCCAAAAGTTTTAAATCTGATACCGAAATTTATCGGTGATACCGACAAAGAGATTGGTATTATTTTTGGAGAGAATAATATAATTTTTAATATGAGCGATATTGTGCTGACCTCTCGTCTGATTGACGGACCGTATCCGAATTTTGAACAGGTGATACCTTCCAGTGCCGACAAGAAAATGACCGTATCTAAAGATGATCTTTCTCGTGCGGTTAAGCGTGTTTCTATTCTTTCAAATAGTTTAACGCATCAGGTTAAATTTTCACTGAAAAACGGCAGCCTGACTCT
>JAJRXM010000010.1 GCA_024276275.1 Candidatus Zixiibacteriota bacterium | reverse complement strand
CGACCTATTCAGTGGTATATCTACTGTGCCGAAAACTATCCAGAGCTTGGCTTTTGTCCTGCATTTGCATTGGAACTTGAAGGAATGAGTATTCCAGGGAACCCCAAAGGCGAAGCGGTACGAATGGAAGATCCTGACAAGGGTCCCTTACATAGATCACTAGAGCTACCATTACTTATAAAGGAGCTAAAAAGTGATAATAGCCAAAAATTAGAGCACCTTCAGCAAAAAGCTGCATTGGCATTATCAATAGCATTTGGTAGGAATCCTGCTAATTTAACGTATTTACGTGAAGAGGATTTAATTAATGAGAGTCCTGAATCTGACGAACCTTGTTATGTAATAAAGATGCCTCGTATTAAGAAAGGGCAATTAAGCCCTCGTGATGATTTTCTTGAGGAGTATCTTGAACCCTTATATGCAGAATTTATTCTTGAACTAATCAAGAAAAATAATCAAATCAATTCTAGTTTAGAGTTTAATGGCAAAGGTATACCTAACCCAAGACCTCTATTCACCAAGCTAGATGGTAATAAGTCAGCATTATTATCCCAAGACTGGGAAAATGCATACAACATGACAAGCGCTGATATCACCGCGCTATTAAAAAGGTTTGTCTCAAGACATGACATCATATCTCCAATAACGGGAAGTCTTTTAAATATAACTGCTAGGCGGTTGAGGTATACCTTAGCCACGGGTCTTGCAGCAGAAGGAATCAGCAAACGTGAGCTTGCAAGAATTTTAGATCATACCGACACCCAACATGTTCTTGTTTACTTTGAAATGGCTGGCAAGATAATTGAGCATTTAGATAAAGCCGCAGCTAAAGAGTTTTCTCGTTATTTAAACTTCTTTAAAGGTAAGGTCATTGACAATGATGACGATGCTATTAATGGTGATAGAGAAGATAAACACTTAGCATTTATTGATGAAGACAACCCCTTAGACCAACAAGAAATTGGTATTTGTGGGGAATCAAGCATTTGTCATTTAGATCCACCATTTTCCTGTTATATATGTCCAAAATTTCAGCCATATAGATATGCGGATCATGAACATGTTCTTGATTGTTTATTACGAAGTAGAGAAGAAAGATTAGAAAAATATGAAAATGCGCGCTTAGGAATACAGCTAGATGAAGTGATAGTTGCAGTGGCACAAGTGTTTGAGATATGTAAGTTAGAGGTGGAAAATGTCTGATGGGAGAGCAACAAGGAAATCAAAGGTTATCCGTTTTATTGACCGTTTGGAACGGGATAGGCAATCAAACCTTCAAAGCTTAATAACAAAGGCCAAAATGTTAGAGCTGGAAGGGTTTGAGAAAATAGATTGGGAGCAGGAAGTTTGGAATATTACTGGTGGCCGACTTTTTAAAGCGGGGGGAAAAAATATAAAAAGTATTACTCTGAGTTTTCGTTATTCCCCTCAATTAGATCAAGAGACGCTTATTGGTGACTGGGATAAGGTTGCAAAGTCATTAATGGTTCTACGATTTCATAGAAAACACCAAAATGTTTCTAATCAGCGTGATTTTATTAATGTTGTTGGGTATATTACACACTCTGCCACCCTGTTAAGTCTTGATTTAACTAGATTAACACCAGAGGTCTTGGATTCGGCATGTGAACTTATTTCCGACCATTATAGCGATTCTAAAGCCTACAACCTTCACAAGGTAGTAGGTGAGTTTGCTGGGCATTGTGATGTAAATGGTTTGTGTCGGATTATATTTGGCTATAAATATGCGCAAATGAGAAGACCTGATAGTGCTGGTGGGATTAATCATAAAAGACTTGATGACCCATCTGTACAAAAAACACAAAGTGATAAAATTATTGAGCCATTGGTTTTTAAGATTATTGGTGAGTTATATCAAAATGTTCCACTAGATCATAAATTTCGATTTTATGTTTTGATATTAAGCTTTTTAGCTTTTCTTGGAAAACGTTTCAGTGAAATTGCATTGTTACCCCATCAGAAGATTAATCAAGATTTAGATGGACGTGAATATATTGAGTATTTTCCACGCAAACAATCTGAAGGTGATGAATTTACACCTCGACGTAAGCTTTATATGCCATCAGACGTACTGCCTCTTGTGCGAGATGTAATTCAAGAACTTGATGAACAGTGTAGATCTTAGGTTTCTATCATCTTTTGATGAAAATAAAAAATTTTACAAAGCTGATTTGAAAAAGCTTGGTTTATCTCCTGATCTTTTAGGTGTGAACGGGTGGTTAAGAAAAAATGGTTTTAGTTACCCTGATTATGATAAACAAACAAAAAATGGAGGGAAACCAACCAATCCTTTCCGATATACAAGTAAAGAAGGGCTTATTGCTTATTGCAACAAATATTATTCTGATTATAATTCCTCTGCGATCCATGTGGATCAATTTGGTAATGAACTATTTCTAAAAGACTTATTGTTGGTTAGACACCAAGGAGGGCATTCAGAAGTATATTTTCATTGGATAGCCACCAAATGTACACATTCAATGTTAACAACGTTTATGCGTTCTTCTTTTTCAGACTTGGCAAAAAAATATGCTCATACTAGTATTGAAGTAGATTTTACAAGCCATCATTTTCGTCACACTCTTAACACCTTATTGGATGAAGGTGGATTAAGTGACCTACTCCAGACTGAATGGTTTGGTAGATCAAACCCTAGAGATACCAAGGCTTATCAACATACAAGTCGTGAAAAACGTGCATTAATGCTTCGTGAAGATATTAAGAATGGACAGGTAGGTGGAAAACTTGCCGAACAGGTTAATGTGTTACCTGTTAATGTACAAGATGCCATTCTAAAAGCTAGAGTAAATGCCGTTCATGATGTAGGTACGGGGATATGTGTTCATAACTTCGCACAGACCCCTTGTGAACGTCACCTACAGTGTTCTGCCGATTGTAACGACTATGTGTGGGCAAAAGACGATAAAGGCCGCATAGAGGAGCAGAAACGTCAATATGCGCTTACTGCATTAGCTCGTGAGACTGCGGAGCAACGCCTTGATACTAGAAAACCAAAAAAGAGTAGTGATTGGCTGGCTCATAACGATAAAAAACTAAAAACGTTATCTAAACAACTTACTGATAATGGTGTTGTTGATTTTGATCCAAAGAAATATTTAGAGGGGCTGAATAATGGCTAAACGTTTCCGAAGAATGACAGAATCAGATATTAAAACAATTATCGCTGATTTAGATCGTTGGGCTCTGGGACAATTAGGGTCTAAATTAACTTGGGCTGTTTTAGAAGAGAGGTTCAGCTTTAGTAGACAATCTTTACAAGCAAAGTCTGAGATCAAAGCCGCTTACGATTATGCTAAACAGTCACTTTCTGGTGGGTTAGTTAAAACAAAAGAACAAGCGACTAAAGAAAATGAAGACTTAGTTTCCGAATTAAGTCGATTAAAGCTTGAACTGAAAGACTATAAGCGTAAAGAATTACTTTGGATGAGACGTTGGCAGCAGATAGCTTTCCATATAAGACAAAAAGGCATACAAGTACAAGCTGTAGATAAGCCAATACCAGAAAGGGGGAAGAAGCCTACTGAAAATGAAACAGCTACGATTTTGAAACCATTTGATAGAGAAATCCCTCCATCAGGAAGGATTTAATAGACACTTATTTTGTATTTATTTTAGTGCCTCATTAACTAAATGATATAGAAGACGATTTTAAAGAAATAAATCATGGTGGCTTGTGGCCTGTTATTGACCCTGTAAATGATTTTGTTTGAGTGCTAAGTACTTACGTAAAATTGATTTAACCTTTTTTGAAAAAGTATAAAATTCCAAAAATTTAATATTATTTTGGTAAATTTAAATGTTTTTTTACAAAAACATAGAATATTTATTGAAAAACTTGAAATTCTACCCTAGAAATTTTAGTTAAAATAATTATGCCTGAGTACTTATCAGTCCGCCGAAATGAAATAGAAAAATTATAACAGAAGCCTGATCTTGGTGAAAAAAGAACATTAGCAATACTATTCACTCACAACAAAAACAACAATTACTTACTATTTCCTGATTACCCATGAGTCTCCGCCTTATAGATGAGAAAAATGGTGACGCCTTGCACACCGTCATCCTCGAGGTCTACCCTGTCGAGCATGGCACAAGCTTTATCGGGGATCTATTCATGCAAAAAATAGATTCCTGCTAAGAGAATGCAGGAATGACAGGGCTGTGTGGTTGCATTTTTTAAAATGGCGGAAGCTCATGGGTAATCAGGTACTATTTTCACTTAACAAGTCTGTTGTTTGCTTAATAAGTTCATCAGCAGGAGTCTGAAGAGTTTTTGCAATCGACAAAATGGAGGTTAAGGTTGGCTGCCTTTGCCCTCTTTCTAGCAAGGAGATAAATGTTCTGTCTAAATCACAATTAAGTGCCAATTGCTCTTGAGATGAGCCATTTGTTTTTCTTGCATGTTTTAGTACTTTTCCAAAAGCTTGTGCTGGTGTCATAAAAATCCTCGTTTTGAGGATTTTGGGTGTTATGCAGACTATCGTCGACGGACTATAGTCTGCAATTTATTTTTTTAACTGTTATACTAATTTTTCAAAATACAAAGAGAAGCCAACCTAACCTTCTCCATACAAACAGCAAACCCATAGACAAAACCAATTTAGAAACTTTTTATCTGAGATTTCAGGATTAAGCAGTTCATCTATGAATTGTTAGATTTTCCATAAAAATTAGTTTGATCTCAAATTAAGGTTTAGTGATTCTAAATTATTGAATTTTTATTCTCAAAACCATAGATACCATGACACTTGAAAAAATCAATGCAATTGAAGAAACACCATGCATAGAGGACGTTAATAAATCATCCGCATTGTCAATTATATACTTATGTTCTTGCTATACTGCTCCTGCTTCTATTAGCGAAATCAAAGTTCTAGAGCCTCTAGATATCCTTTACTTATTAATATTATTTAAAATAGCCAAAAGGCGTGACGAAGATACGATTTATTGTTTAGAAAACAGTAAACGTTTAGTTCCCTTGGATGACAACAAATTATTTGTGCGCCTACTTAAAAAAGGTATTATTTCATTAGCTCCTGACTCACCTTACAACTTTAAACCCGACAAAAACATAAGCCTCAGCCCTTTTGAAGAATACTGGAAAATCAATCTAAGTTGCGGATTCGCCTATATTAATATTCACAAGGTTCTTCTAAAAGACTCTGAGAAGCCTTTAACATTAATAGACAAATGGAAGCCACATTTAAGGGAAATATGGCTTGGTATATCACTTGATGAATGTATCGAATATCTTAATCAGACATTATTTGAATATGAATTCGAAATAGAATTAAACTCAAAACTAAAAAATACCTTGCTCAATCTACTAAAAACCCTTCCTCCAAGTCACTGCTTTCAGTTAATTAATAATATTTGTTTTTTATGTAAGAATAATTTCGAGCCTAACAATCATAATAAAGATTCAATCACAAACTTTATCATCACGGAACTTGATCTAAGTGCTGATAAGTTGCAACAGGGCAAGTTAAATCTAACGGGAATAGATAGACCTTATACCTGCCCGCGCTCGATACTGAGCTATATTTTTTTTAATGAATTGTTTAAATTTAAATTAGATTATATGTTTGGCTATACTCCCCTTAAAATTTGAGAATTTTTTCATGAAAACTACAGTTATCGAAAATTATAATTATTTCAATCTTTGGCCACTCATCTTGTTTTCTAGGGTATTTGTGCCTATCAACTACAAAAACAGGAGAAAAAATGTCTGAAACTATAAATGCACTACTTTTCGAGAAGTTATGGGTTGCAGCAGAACCAAAAACCACACTAATAAATTGGTCCATACATGAACTGATCTTTCCAACCTATGAAGAGGTTGGTAGGCATTTAGTTGGAAATACAAGCACTGACAAGTGCTCGTGTAACCTCTGAAATAAAGCACTTTGATCCAAAAAACCGAAAAATAACAACACGAAGTGGACGTATTTATACCCTACACAGAATTGCTGGAACAAGTGAAGATTCAGCATTTATTTTAGAAACGTGGAAGCAAAACTACCAAGTAATTAGCGATACAGACGTTACTTATGAATATGTTCAAGCGATTAGAAAATTTCTCCATTAAGTGACTTACGATATTAGCAATAAAAGATGGCAACATTTCTATTTACAAAAGCATTTAGCTTATTCAGCTAGCCAGCACTACGCATGGAAAAACTGAAAGCAATCTAACCTAATTAAATCAGAAAGAAATATAACAGATCACTATGAAACCAAAATTAAAAAAAATACTACAAGAAAAGTATCCTGTATTGTACGGTGGACGATCTATAAACATTGGTATTCCACCAATCAAATGCGGTTTAAGTTGCGATGACGGTTGACTTTATTTAATTGATGTTCTCTCAGAACTAATAGTTGCAAATTATCCAGCTGCTGTAGCGGCACAGATAAAAGAGAAATACGGTACACTTCGGTTTTATCTAACGAAATACCCTAAACAACACGATTATTTATTTGGATTAATAAATATCGCCGACAGTTTATCAGAAATAACATGTGAAAAGTGTGGAAAACATGGGGCAATGTACTGTGATGACTGGGTTTGTGTTCGATGTGAGGATCACAAAATTTCTGACCAACATAAAAAAGAAACTGTTAATATTAATGACCTACCATTTGATGCCAATGCCATTGGCATAGTGTGGTCAGAAATGATTGCATTACTGTTTCGTCAAATTAAAATGCATGTTGATTACGACAGCATGCCTCCTGTTAATTTTAAAAAAATAGAGAATACTGATGGAAAACTATTTATAAAATATAGTGGTGGGAATGATGTGACAAAAGGTATGATTGATCTACTGGTCAAATATTCAAACATCGTAATCCCATAATCTGGATTGGTATTGTAAGCAATCACTGAAACCTGAACTACTAAACCACACCATTATTTTTTTCAATAGTAACCAGAAAAATTAGTAAGATTTAATGAATAAATTCAATGAAAATATTTTTAACTAGTGACATCCATGTGGAAAGAGCAGCTAAGAATTTTGATCCCTTTAAGGATTACGAATGCCTGCGGTTTCAATATCCTATAAATGCTGATGTTATAGTGCTCGCTGGTGACATAGGGGAATGGACAAATGGCCTCGAATGGGCTGCTCAAAAATTTAAAGGAAAACAAATTGTTTATATTATAGGCAATCATGAGTTTTATGATTTAGATATTTCTGTGGTGTCAGAAATGCGCTCTAAAGCCAAGGAGCTTGATATTTATTTGCTAGATCAAAATGAAGTTATCATTGACGGCGTGAGATTTTTAGGCTGTACTCTGTGGACTGATTTAAATAAATATAATTCTAAAACCGAAACTGTTGCTGATATTTGGCAGTACATTAACGATTACAGGTACATTCTCTGCAAAGACTGGTGGCATAATAAACAAAATAAAGCACAGGCTCTATGGTTGATGAATCTAGAGTCCGAGTTCGGATTTGATCCAGAATTTTTTTCGCCTACTGTATCTTACCTTCTGCACAAAAGAAGCCTTCAATGGCTTAATAAAAAACTAGAGCAAAATTTCTGCGGGAAAACTGTTGTTGTAACCCATCACGCACCTACCATGCATGGAACTGATGATTATGCGTATGGTTCAGACCTTGAAGAGTTTATTTCAAAACATTCTGATAAAATAAACTGTTGGATGCATGGCCACTTACATAAGTCTGTTGATTACTACATCTCAGGTGTCCGAGTGATTAGCAATCCACGCGGGTACCCTCAACTGGGGGTATCAACAAGTTTTGACGAAAGAAAAACAATAAGCTTGTAAGTACAACATTCAACTGAAGATTAAACTAAGAAAATATATTATTGATGAATGATGATATGCAAAAAAGAGTTGCTCTTAATATAATTAAGATGAAGAAAAAATACGACTCTTTACCAAAAGTAGAGAGTTATAAATTAGCTTCAAATATTGATCTAAAACAATTAACTCTTGATGATTTAGCCTTCCAATACGGAGAAATTGATAGGCAGTCGCACCTTTTAAAAGGACAGATTTTATTAGAAGTAAGACGACGTTTTTCTTCAGATAAAGAGTTCGGGCAATGGACCTCTGCCCACAAATTAAATGTGGGTAGCCAACAAAACAGAAACCAGTTAATGCACCTTGCTGAATTTTTTGTGGATGGTAGAGATATGACAGGCATTGGAATTACCGCTGCATACGCAATTAGCGCCCCAAAAAACCGTGCCAAAGCATTAGCTGTATACAAACAAGCGTATGGTAAGAACTTATCAGTAAAAGAAGTGAAAACGCTATTAGCTGAAGGTAAAGAAAAACAAGATAGCTTAAAAGAAAAAACCAAGAAAACACCTAATGCTGACTATGATAGTGATGTTAAAAAACCCGCAACTAATCTCATTAATAATATTTTGAAAGGAAAAGCAGATAAGTTCAAGCTTGCTACTTTGAAATTATACAACTTCTTAAGAAGAATAATTAGCAATTATATAGAAAACATAACCCTTTAAATATTCATCCTGAGTTTCTAGAATCAAAATTTATGTCTTGCTGTGCAACACTTTTTATTTTTGTTGAACAACATTACCAACCAAACACCTGAATGGAAACTTTTTCCAGACTAAAGGTATAAAAATGAAAATATTATGGGCTACAGATATCCATCTAAATTTCGTTGATTCCACTACATTAGATGTATTTTGCAATGAAATAATATCACTCAACCCCTCTGTTGTTTTAATTGGCGGCGATATTTCAGATTCAAAAAATATCGGAAAAACACTCTTGATACTTGCAGAAAAAATACAATGTCCGCTTTATTTCGTGCTGGGAAACCACGATTTTTATCATGGCTCCATCATTGATGTCCGAGAAGAGGTCCAAAAAATAAGTAATGGCTCAACATATCTGCAATATTTAACAAATACAGGTATTGTAAAATTAACAAGCACCTCATGCTTAATTGGGCATGACTCATGGAGTGACGGGCGTTATGGCGATTATTCAAAGTCAAATGTCAGGCTGAATGATTATGTAATGATAAGAGAGCTTGCGGGTTTAAATAAACAAGAGCGAGTAGAAAAATTGAATGCGTTAGGAGATGAAGCAGCAGTTTTCTTTCGAGAACAACTAAGCCAAGCCCTCCAAAATTTCCAACACATTTTTATTCTTACGCATGTCCCTCCTTATATAGAGGCATGTTGGCATGAAGGTCATTTGTCAAATAATGAATTTCTTCCACATTTCAGTTGCAAGGCTACAGGAGATCTCTTCATTGAGATAATGAACGAACATCCAGATAAGAATATGACAATCTTATGTGGGCATACTCATAGTCGCGGAATTGCCCAGATCCTACCAAATTTAGTGGTTAGAACTGGTGGTGCTATTTATAGACAACCAGAAATTCAAGATCCAATTTTTTTAAAAGAATAGTCTATCAAGCAAAATCAAAATAGTTCTAGAGTTTTTTTAAAGAAAGAAATGTTAGTGTCTTGCCCCGAGCTTTTTATCAAGTGACATTAACACTGAAAGAACAAACAATTAGCGTATAACCTATCCGTAAGTTGAATTATACTAATTACTAATGCTGACGGGCACTATTTTCCAAAAATTAACCTAGCCTCATTACCAATTAAAATCCAGCATCAGATGGGATGACAGAACATAAAAAACATCCTAACACATAGACATTTCCTGACAAACTGTTAATCTTATTTAATATATCAACAAATACTTTAGTGACAGTGAATCATACATGGAATCTTAATGAGTAGTTTTATTGACACTTTTTCTCCAAAGGAATGGGAAACTTTTTGTGAAGTTATGCTTAGGCAACACTATGGAGCAAAAAACTTTTATCCAGTATCAGATCAAGATGGCGGTGACTTAGGTCTGGAGTTCTTTACTATTGATGGCACTCTGTTTCAGTGTTACTACCCAGAACAGGGTATTGACATGAAGCAGTACAAAAAACGAATTCAAAATAAAATTCATAGTGATTTAAAAAAGCTCAAAGAAAATGAAGCTGAAATTGAAAAACTTCTAGATAATATTGTGATTCACCAGTGGGTACTTTTAACCCCTGAAAATAAATCGAAAGATCTTATACCCTATTGCAATAAGAAGAGAAAAGAAGTTTTAGCAAAAGATATCTCATATATAGATAACGAAAAATTTACTGTAAAAATTGAAACAGCAGAAAGCTACCCCGAAGGAAAATTATATGCACAAAATGTATATAACAAAGCTATCAATATTCCGTTACAGCAGATTTCAGATCAAGAAAAAGATATATGGCTTGAAGGGCACTCTGAATTTTCAAACAATATTAGTAGAAAATCATTAGCACTGATGGGTAGTGAATCTAATGGATTTCAAGCTTCGGTTGTTACCAAGTACATTCAAATAGAAAAGTTTCTTGATCAACTAAGAGTAGATCATCCCGATTTACATGAATTGGTAGAAGATACAGCAAGAGCTCAATTAGATTCGATGCAAGAAAATTCTTTCTTTGCAGACAAGTTAGATACATCATTTGTGAAAAACATTGTGGATGATAATAAAGCTGCATTTTCGAAGCACTCAAACCTTATGTGTGACAAAAATTTACACTCATTATCTTTTGGTTACTTGTCAAAATGGCTAGCCGAATGCTACATGGATTTTGATAAATGACTGTAGAGCAAAAAATAAAACCAGTCATTAGTGACAAACCTTATCCAATCTCAATTGAGATGCGTCCTCTTTGGCGAATCAGCTTAATAATTATTTCTATCGTTGTTGTTTCTGGTGATAAAAAATACCTTGATCTAAAAAAGGTCAATATTTTGGTATGGATGCTTATTAGGAAAAATAAATGGGAGGATTATGAAGAATACCTTTTAGGGAGAACGGATGATATTCCTTTGGTATCCGTTGACACAGCTACATATAAAGCAGTTGAATTCTCAATAGTAAAAGAATTAGTAAAACTGGAAAATGGTCGACTAACAATAACCAAAAGTGGCGAAGATTTATTTTCCATTCTTATTGAAAACAACATAATGATCGAAGAAATGGATTTTTTGAAGCAAGTAGGAAAAAAGCTTAGTGATAAGAAAGTTAAAGGTCTAACAGGAGGGAAAATATAATGCTTGGATTAACAATTATTAAAATTGAAATCGTTGCCAACACAAATGGAGGGAGATTCTCGATAAAAATACCTTTTGAGAAAGGGTTGAATATTATTCGTGCGGAGAATTCCTCTGGTAAATCCACATGTGTCAATGCAATTGCCTATGGATTAGGGCTTGAGGCGATTCTTGGACCAAGCAGAAAACGGCCTTTTCCTAAATCTCTCTATGAGGAAGTTTTTGATAATAAAAAAGATGGAAAACCTTTTTTCGTTAGTAGTTCATTTGTGACTATCACCATCGAAAATAGTAAAGGTAATTCGGCAATATTAACAAGAGACATACAAGGAAATGACAATAAAGTTTCTATCAAATCTGATACTAATACAGGTGACTATTTCCTTGGTTCAGCAGGCACTGTAGGATCAGCAAACAGTCAAAAAGGATTTCACCACTGGTTAGCTGATTTTATTGGCTGGAACTTACCAAGTGTTGTTACCTTTGACGGCAAAGAAACAAAGCTTTATTTAGAATGTATTTTCCCTTTGTTTTTTATAGAACAAAAGCGTGGTTGGTCAGAAATTCAAGCAAACGTTCCAACGCATTATGGAATAAAAAATGTAAAAAAAGCTGCTGCGGAATTTTGTTTAGCAATAGATAGCTTTGAGCAAGAGAAAAAAATAACGAAGCTTAAAAATAAGATTGATGACGCAGAAGTTGAATGGGATAAACTTCGAGCCACTGCTGAAAGTATTGCTGATTTTAATAAGGTTCGGATTAGCAACCTAGCTGATTTAGATAAAAACCAGTCTGTTTATCGAGTGGATTTTAAGTATCTTGAAAATGATGTTTATATTAGCGTTAGAGACCAAGAAAAATCTCTAAATAGACTTTTAGATCAACTCACCAAAGAAATTACAAGTAAAGCTCCTGACGACCAAAAATTAACCTCACAAATTGCAGTTGTAAATGTTTTAAGACGAGAAATTGAAGAAACAACAAATTCAATAGAAATGATATACATATCAATATCTGAAGTTGACAGTAAACTTCAAGTATTGAAGCATGACCATAATCAATATCAGCAACTCAAACGACTAAAGAATGTTGGTGGTGATATTTCAACAAATATTGATACGCAAAAATGCCCTATTTGTGAAAATGAATTGTATGACACTCTGGGAAATCGAACAGTAAAAAGGAAAACCATGACACTTGAGGAAAATATTGAGTTCCTCAAGAACCAACTTGACTTTTTTAACTCAATAAAGAAAAAAAATGTTGCTCAACTTCAGGTGCTTCAAGATAAAGGCAAGCTTTTATATTCAAGAATAAAAGTTGAGAACGATAAGCTCTTCCATCTCAGGGAATATATGGTTGATATTAATGGGGCAACTACATCGCTTGTGAGAGAAAAGATTCAGGCAGAAATTTTATTGAGTAATGTTTTAACTCTTAAAGAAAGTCAGGATGATTTAAATGAACAGGCTACCAGAATACATTCAGCGTGGACTACCGCATCAAATTCGTTAAAACTAGCAAAAAAAGGTGCAACTGTTACCGATAGAGGTTTAATAATAAGAAAACTTGAAAGTATCATTAAAGGTAATTTAACTGCTTTTAATTTTAATCCTTCTGCGATTAATTCAGTTTCAGTTTCACATCAAACCTTGCGTCCAGAACAAGAAGGTTATGATATTGTTGCCGAAACGTCAGCAAGTGATTATATAAGGATCATGTGGTCATATACTCTAGCTTTATTGGAATTGGCAGGTAAAGAGCAAAATGTTAAGCATGGCGGATTTGTTGTATTTGACGAACCTAGACAGCATGAGGCTAGCAGAATAAGTTTTACAAACCTTATACAAAAAGCTTCAAAAACTGATACCTATAAAGGGCAAGTTATTTTTGCTACAAGCCTTGATGAATCTGAACTAACAAAAGCATGTGCAGAAAAAAACATTAATTTAGTATGTTTTGATAATTACATACTTACTTTAGAAAAGGATGACGATATTGAGGATGAAAGTCCTCCAACAATAGAAGCTTAAAGCCCCATCTATATTTTACTGGTTGAGCATATCTAATCGGTGAATAAGACAATAATTTAAATTAAGATAATATAACTTTTGCACCATAGTCATTATGGTCGGCAAATGAACAATACAATATGGCAAAGAAACCAACAAAAAAACAGAAAAGTATGGAAGAAACCCTTTGGGATTCGGCTAATAAATTAAGAGGAACTGTTGAGTCCTCCGAATATAAACATGTAGTTTTAGGACTAATTTTCCTGAAATTTGTTAGTGATAAGTTTGAAGAACGTAGACAAGAGCTTATCGATGAAGGAAAAGAAAAATACCTTGAAATGGTTCCATTTTATACTCAAGTAAATATTTTCTTTTTACCAGAAGAGTCACGATGGAGCTATATTAAAGAAAATGCTAAACAAGATGATATAGCTATAAAAATTGATACTGCACTCTCTACAATTGAGAAAAATAACCCTATTTTAAAGGGGGCATTACCAGATAATTACTTTTCCAGATTGCATTTAGATGTAAGCAAGTTATCTGCGCTGTTAGATACCATCAACAATATTGATACACTTCATGACAAACAACAGGATATTGTTGGACGAGTATATGAGTATTTTTTAAGTAAGTTTGCTTTGGCAGAGGGTAAAGGTAAAGGAGAATTCTATACCCCTAAAAGTATTGTTAACTTGATTGCAGAAATGACTGAACCCTATAAAGGTAAGATCTATGATCCAGCTTGCGGTTCAGGCGGTATGTTTGTGCAATCAATGAAATTTATTGAGAGTCATCATGGAAATAAAAAAGATATCTCTATTTATGGGCAGGAACAAACAGCCACCACTTATAAATTGGCAAAAATGAACCTTGCTATTCGTGGGATTTCAGCCAATCTGGGTGCCATACCTGCTGACACCTTTGCTAAAGACCAACACCCTGACCTGAAAGCGGATTTTATTATGGCAAACCCACCGTTTAATCAGAAGGATTGGCGTGCTACTAATGAGTTGAATGATGACCCTCGATGGAAAGGTTACGAAGTACCTCCGACTAGTAATGCCAATTACGGGTGGATTCTTAATATGGTTTCCAAGCTATCCGAAAATGGTGTGGCTGGGTTTATTCTGGCAAATGGGGCTCTTTCAGGTGGGGGCACAGAATATGATATTCGAAGAAAACTTATTGAAAATCGATTGGTAGAAGCTATTTTAGTATTACCAATGAAAATGTTTTATACCACGGACATTAGTGTCACTTTATGGATTATCAACAATAATAAAAAAGAACGAACCTTTGAACAAAATGATCTGATTAAAAAATACAGGGAACGGAATGATGAATTTCTGTTTATGGATTTAAGGAAAATGGGATGTCCATTTGAGAAAAAATTTATCCAGTTTTCCCCAGAAGCTATACAAGGTATAGTTGAAACCTATCATACGTGGCAGCAAACTAATTTTACTAATGATTATAAGGACGAACCTGAATATTGTTATTCAGCAAATATAGAAGAAGTACGTAGTAAAAATTACTCTTTGGTACCAAGTAAATATATTGAATTCATTAACCGCGATGAAAATATAGATTTTGCTGAAAAGATGATTGATTTGCAAACAGAATTTACAGACTTGTTGAAAGAAGAAGAGTCATCAAAGAATGATTTGTTGAATGTTTTCAAGGAGCTTGGTTATGAGATCAAGTTATAAACAACTTGGAAAATATATAAAGCAGGTAAATATAAGAAATAAAGATTTATCTGTAAGCCTTTTACAGGGAATAAATATTAATAAAGAGTTTATGCCCTCAGTAGCGAATATCAATGGAACTGATTTATCAAAATATAAGGTCGTATCAAAAAACTGTTTTGCATATAATCCAATGCACGTTGGACGTGATGAAATGTTACCAATAAGCTTATTGCTAAGCCATGACAAAGTAATGGTCTCGCCTGCATATACTGTATTTGCAGTTATTGATGAAGAAGAATTACTACCTGAATACCTAATGATGTGGTGTAGAAGGCCAGAGTTTGATAGAAACGCATGGTTTACAACCGATAGCAGTGTTCGTGGAGGGTTTAGTTGGGATGCTTTTTGTGAAATGCAACTTCCTGTTCCAAGTATTGAAAAACAGAGAGAAATTGTAAGTGAATATAACGTTATTCTAAACCGTATACAACATAATAAGCAGCTCAATAAGAAATTAGACACAACTGTTCAAACAATTTATAAGCAGTGGTTTGAGGATTTAAAATTCCCTGATTATGAACATGTAGACTTTGTTGATTCGAGCTCTACAAAATTTAGCGCGATTCCAAAGGGGTGGGATATTATTACTTTAGGGATGCTATGTTCCAAAATTGGGAGTGGCTCTACTCCTAGAGGTGGAAAGTCTAACTATAAAGAGTTTGGTATATCATTAGTTCGAAGTTTAAATGTTTTTGATTACAATTTTTCTTTTAAAAATTTAGCTTTTATTGATGAAATACAAGCAAAAAAATTAGAAAATGTTCAGCTAGAGAAAAATGATATTTTAATTAATATAACAGGTGTTTCTGTTGCTCGCTGTTGTGTTGTTCCAAAGGATATCTTACCAGCTCGTGTTAACCAACATGTAATGATTATTCGTCCGAAACAAGAAGTAGAAATACCTTTTTATATTGTATGTTCTTTGTGTTCGAGTGACAGCAAGGCAAGACTACTTGGGCTAAGTGACGGAGGGTCAACTCGTCAAGCCATTACAAAATCTGATATTGAAGACTTTGAAATTTTACTTCCAACTGAAAAGTTGAGAAAGAGATTTAATAAAAACATGAGTTGTATTTTTCGATTCAAAAATGAGTTGATAGTTCAAAATCAATATCTTAATGACTTGTTAGAGTTACTGCTTGCTAATATTGCCTCAATAAAAGTAAATGGACTAGCGCTATAGATAGTCATGAATTAGTTTAGGAAAAAGAAATGAAGTTTACAGAGTCCCGACTTGAACAAGCTTTTATTGAGTTATTAGAATCAGAATTTATACCTCATGTTTCTGGTAAAGATATCCATAGAGAAGTTTCAGAAGTTCTTATAAAAGAAGATCTAAAGCAATATTGTCTTACGCAATATAGTAGTGAAGATATTACTCTTTCTGAAATAGAGTCAATTATTCGTACGTTAGAGGTCTACCCTTGTTCAGACCTTTATGACAGTAACAAAGCGATTATGAAGCTCATTACTGATGGGTTTGTTTTTAAACGTGAAGACAGTAGTAAAAAAGATCTTTATATTCAGTTTATAGACTATTCAGAAAAAGATAATAATATATATAAAATCGTTAACCAGCTTGAAATACAAGGCTATGAAAAGCGCATACCAGATGGCATTATTTATATTAATGGTTTGCCCCTGGTGGTTCTTGAGTTTAAAAGTGCTATCCGTGAAGATGCCACTATTTTTGATGCTTATACCCAATTAACGGTTCGATATAAAAGGGATATACCTGAACTGTTCAAATACAACGCTTTTTGTGTGATTAGTGATGGTGTTAATAATAAAGCTGGTTCTTTCTTTGCTCCATATGAATTTTTTTATGCTTGGCGAAAAACCAGTGGTGATGAAAAGCTGGAAGTAGATGGTATTGATTCACTTTACACGTTAGTTAAGGGGATGTTTAACAAATCACGTTTGCGAGATATTATTCATAATTTTATTTACCTGCCTGATAGCTCCAAAAAAGACGAAAAAATTGTTTGTCGTTATCCTCAGTACTACGCTGCTAACAAGTTATTTGAATCGATTAAAACTCATCAACAACCACATGGCGATGGAAAAGGAGGCACTTACTTTGGTGCAACAGGCTGTGGAAAAAGCTTTACCATGCTGTTTCTGACGCGTTTATTGATGAAAAGCGTGTACTTTTCCAGCCCCACTATTATTCTTATCACTGATCGTACAGATCTTGATGATCAGCTTTCTACGCAATTTACTAATGCCAAAGGTTTCATTGGCGATGACACTGTCATTAGTGTTGAAACTCGTAGTGAATTAAAAGAATTATTGCAAGGTAGAAATAGTGGTGGAGTTTTTTTAACAACGATACATAAGTTTACTGAAGATATTGAATTATTGACTGATAGAACAAATGTTATTTGTATCTCAGATGAAGCTCATCGAAGCCAAACAAACCTAGACCAAAAAATAAAAACCACTGAGAAAGGCATTAAGCGTACTTATGGCTTTGCTAAATATTTGCATGACTCATTGCCCAATGCAACCTATGTTGGTTTTACTGGAACACCTATTGATGCCACGTTAGATGTATTTGGTGATATTGTTGATGCTTATACCATGACTGAATCGGTAAAAGATGAAATCACCGTAAGAATCGTCTATGAAGGGCGTGCAGCAAAAGTACTGTTAGATAATAGTAAATTAAAAGAAATCGAAGCCTATTATCAAAAATGTACCGAAGATGGAGCCAATGAATACCAAGTAGAAGAAAGCAAAAAAGCTACAATTAATATGAGGAGCATTATTGGTGACCCTGATCGCATTCGTGCTGTGGCAGGTGATTTTGTTAGACATTATGAAAATCGTATAATAGAGGAAGCAACGCAGAAAGGAAAAGCGATGTTTGTTTGTAGCAGTCGCCCTATTGCCTATAATTTATATCAAGAAATTATCGCTTTACGACCAGAGTGGGTAGAAGTAAAAGAGTGTGATAATGGCGTAATTCTTTCGGAAAAAGAACGTAAAGAAATTAAACCAATGGAACGAATTAAAATGATTATGACGCGGGATAAAGATGACCCTAAAGCGTTGTATGACATTCTTGGAACTAAAGAATACCGTAAGGAATTAGATCGTCAGTTTAAAAATGGGAAGTCTAATTTTAAAATAGCTATTGTGGTTGATATGTGGCTTACAGGTTTTGATGTACCTTTTCTGGATACTATTTATATTGATAAGCCGATTCAACAGCACACTCTGATCCAAACGATTTCACGTGTAAACCGAAAGTTTGAAAACAAACAAAAAGGTCTGGTAGTTGATTATATTGGTATAAAAAGCCAAATGAATAAGGCACTAAAGAAATACTCTAAAGTTGATAGTACTAACTTTGAAGATATTGCCCAATCAGTTGTTGTTGTAAAAGACCAATTGGATTTGTTAGCTAAATTATTCCATTCATTTGATAGTAGTACTTTTTTTACAGGAACACCTCTACAACAGCTAGAATGTCTAAATAAAGCTGCTGAGTATACACAGCTAACCCAGAAGTTAGAAAAACGCTTTATGGGGTTGGTAAAGCGTTTAAAGTCAGCTTATGACATTTGTTGTGGTAGTGATGATTTTAGCCAAGAAGAAAGAGATTATATTCATTTTTATTTAGCTGTTCGTACTATCGTTTATAAACTTACCAAAGGCAATGCACCCGATACTGAGCAAATGAATGCTAAGGTACGTGACTTGATAAAAGAAGCGATACAAAGTGAAGGTGTCGAAGAAATTTTCAAATTAGGTGACGAAGAAGAAAGTGAAATTGATATTTTTGATGAAGATTATCTAACAAAAATCGATAAAATAAAATTACCTAATACTAAAATTAAACTATTACAACAATTGTTATCTAAAGCGATTGATGAATTTAAAAAAGTAAACAAAGTGAAAGGAATTGATTTTTCGAAGAAGTTCAAAAGTCTAGTTGAAAAATATAATGAACGTAAGGAATCCGATGTTTTACAGAGCGAGGTACTTGAAGACTTTACTGATGAAATCATCGATTTGTATCACAGCTTAAGAACAGAAAAAGAGTCTTTTGGTGATATGGGTATCAACTTTGAGGAAAAAGCTTTTTATGACATATTAAAATCTATTGCTCATAAATATGAGTTTGATTATCCAGAAGACAAGCTAATTATTTTGGCAAAAGAAGTCAAAAAGGTGGTGGATGATAAAGCTAAATATACTGACTGGAATCAGCGAGATGACATTAAGGCTGAATTAAAGGTCGATTTAATTATTCTACTAGCAGAAAGTGGTTATCCACCTATTACTCAAGATGAAGTTTACAAAGAGATTTTTGAACAGGCTGAAAATTTTAAGCGATATAGTACGAGCTAGATGTTACATCTATTTATGTCATGTCAGTGGTAAGTTCAAAAAAAATCAATCAACTATATAGCTACTAATTATTTTGTTATTTAATTTCAGGAATATGTATTGTGTTAGAAACAAGAAAAGTATTTATAGATACAGAATACTTTGTTAAAGCAGGTCTTCATTTTGATAACCCTGCATTAAAATCATTTCGAAAGTATTGTGAGAGTAGTGATTTATCGCATATTAGCACTAGTGTTGTTGATAAAGAGGTCCAATCAAAAATTCAGCTATCTGTTAAAGAAGCACTTAGCTCACTGAAAAACTTTAAACGAAAAGCGCGTATTTTATCTGAATTAGATGATGATCAAATAAAAGCTCTTTTTGCTGAAATACCAGAAAAAGATATCTACAAAAAATCTAATGACGTTTTTCATGAGTTTAAACTAGGCTGTAAAACGGAGCTAGTTGATGCAAGTAGAGTTAATGCTGAAGATATTCTGTCCTTATATTTTGATAAAAAACCTCCATTTGGAGAAGGAAAGAAAAAAGCTGAGTTTCCAGATGCTTTATCACTATTTTCTTTAAAATCAATTTTAGAAATAAATGAAAAAATATATGTCATATCAGGTGATGGAGATTTAAAGTCATTTTGTGACACCGATCCACAACTCATACTATTGGAATCACTAGACAAGTTACTTGATTTATATAGCCAACATACAAATAAATTAACAGATCAAGTTAAGCAATATTTCAAAAACAATGAAGACCAGATTAAGGAAAAGGTTAAAGAGTACCTTGAGGACTGTGACGTTTATAACTCGTCAACTTGGGAGGATGCGGAAGTTGATGATGATACCCTTTCTGTTATTAATTTAGGAGATGTTGTTCCATCTGTAATATTTATCAGTGATGAAGAAAGCCAAATAACCTTTGATATTGATGTCGAGTTTGAAGTTACAGTAACTGGTCCTGATTATAATAATGGTATTTATGATAGAGAGGATGGTCGGATTTATACCTTTGATACAACTTCACAGACAAAAACAATATCAACAACGTACACAGTTGAAATTTGGTTAAATTACGAATTTATAGATGCTACGTTAGAAAATGTAGAAGAAGATGCTCTCCATATTTCTGGTGTTTCTGGTGGTATTGAAGTTGAGGTAGAGGAAAATGAGAATGAATTTTAAGTAAAGCCTAGTAATAAATAGTCATGAAAAAATTATATATTATAGGTAATGGTTTTGATATACATCATGGACTTGATACTAAATATTGTACATTTGGGCTGTTTCTAAAGGACAATTATTCAACTATCTATGACCACTTACTTGAATATTTTGGCTTTTTAGATCTCGATATAAATGATGACAGTGCGCGTGATGATATTCTGTGGGCTGAATTTGAAAAAAGCTTAGCATTATTAAATTCTGATACGGTTTTAGATGCTCATAGCAACTCACTTGCTAACCCCGCATCTTCAAGCTTTAGAGATAGAGATTGGAACACCTTTGCCATTGACATGGAAATGATTGTCGACGAGTTAACTGTTAATTTATTTGAGGCATTTAAAGAATTCATTTTAAATATTAAATACCCAGAAATAACAGATATTAATAAGCTTCCTTTAGATAAAGATGCCCTGTATTTAACGTTTAACTATACCGATACATTAGAACGGTACTATGCAGTCCCACCCATGAATATTCTTCACATTCATGAAAAAGCTGATTTAAATGATAATGTACTTATTCTTGGGCATGGTGTTGACCCTAAAAACTTTAAACCAAAAGACCCTAAGCCTCCTGAAAGATTCAATGATGAAGAGCTGGAACAGTGGGTAGAACATATGGCTGATAATTATGATCATTCTTATGAACTTGGAAAAAATGAGTTATTGAATTATTTTTCTCACACATTTAAGGAAACAAAACAAATAATTGACGATAACCAGATTTTTTTTAATAAATTAAAGGATATTAGTGAGGTTGTTATTTTAGGTCATTCCCTATCAGAAATTGATATGCCATACATTGTTGAGATTTTTAATTCAGTTAAAAATAATTCTATATGGCTAGCAACATATTATGGTGATAATGAGAAACTCACACATAGAGATACATTAAAAGGGCTGAACATACATGAAGATAAAATCAAACTTATCAATATTTGTGAGTTACTCTAAGGGAGTGGTAAGTTTGCTATTTGTAGATAACTTCAGTTGGATTTTGGTAGCTTAACTTACTGTATATTACACTATTCTTGTTAGCCTTAATTAAAAAAACGGATGAAGAATGTATATTTTAGATGGAAGTTTTGAAGACAGGCTAAGAGAAAGCATTACTTTCGCATGGAATGTTTTTTCTGAAAAAGTCGGATCAGGATTGCTGCATATAAATAAAGAAGCATCAATGCAGCTGCAATATTCATATATTTTGCAGCAAGTTGTACCACTGATTTGTTTCAATGATGATGAAAATGTAAAAATCGAACTCGAAACAGGTGTGAGGGTTGAAGATAAATCTCGTGAAATTGATTTGGTTTTACTTGGAAAAACCAGCACACAATCATACAAAATTGCAGTAGAGATGAAATGTTACCGTGAATATGCCTCGTCAGGTGGTAAGCGAGGGGCTACTGATATCTTCATGAAAGATGTATATGAAGATTTATATTTGCTTGAAAGTTACTGCAATCTTGCCAACTTTGACAAAGGAATTGCTCTGGTAATGAATGACCTTGGTCGCTTAGTCAATCCAAAGAAAAAAGATGCTAAATGTTGGGACTACGATATTTCCGATGGTACAAAAGTTAGCGACCTTCATCTAACCACACCAATTGGTGGAAAGCCAGTAGACCTGAAAATAAATAAATCTTATGAATTTAAATGGATTAAAAAAAATGAGTTTTGGTTTTTAGAAAACGAAGGAATATAACCAATTTATCTCTCAGACTAGCTTTTTAGTTTATTCTAATTTTGTGTTTTATTTAACAACTAAAAGGTTTGAAAAAAAGTAGAGATTGATGTGATTCTTAATCATAAGGAAATAATGTGGAACGAACAAAAATTGCAGTTTTTGTAGATGTAGAAAACCTCACACAGTGGATTAAATATGGTGGGCCAGAAGAGCTTTTATCTGAACTGAGCTCTATTGGTCAAATTATTGTAAGAAGGGCTTATGGAAATTGGGCTAATCAACATCTTCAGTCATTTCAGGGGGAGTTAAACAGGCAGGGATTTGAGCTAATACATAATTTTCACCCTGTAAGTGGAAAGAATTCATCGGATATACAATTGACTATTGATGTAATAGAGCATGCTTTACGTTTAACTGATGTTGAATGGTTCGTTCTTGCAACAGGCGATTCAGATTTCTCACCATTATTTAGACGACTACGAGAAATGGGTAAAGAGGTTATAGGTACTGGGCCCAGATCTCCTTTAAGTGAGAGCGTTAAAACTTCTTGTTCTAAATTTATTTATACTGACAAAGTAGAACCTATTAACAGGGCCGTATTAAACTCCTCCTTAGATGATGCAATAGATTTGGCTGAAAAAGCTTTAAAAACTTTTGATGCTCCTGTTTTATGCTCTGTTTTAAAGCAAAGTATGACTAATATAGATAGTGCTTTTGATGAAAAACTATTTGGATTCAAATCATTTACAGATTTTTTAAAAAGTATTGAATTTATAAAGCTTACATTCGATTCTAAGCAAAAAGTTCACAATGTATCATTGTTGTCAGAAGGTGAGGAATTAACAATTCCAAAAGGTTCTTTAAAAGAAGAGAAACAAGGCTTATCTACAGAGAGTCAGTATCGGGGTTTTTTAAGAAAAAAGGCTTGGCGGTCAATTCCTAAAGATATGTTAATTGAAGTCTACAATAATCTAGTAAATTTGGAACCATTAACAAGAAGTGATTTAGCCGAAAGGATGGTGCAACAATGCAACGGAAAAATATCAGCAACAAATATAAGAAAAGCTTTATCAATTTTCATGAAAGCAAGTCTTTTTAAATTATCCGAGCACCATAATGATGGAGACCAAGAAAAAAAATGGACGATAATACAAAAGAATGATTTTCTTCTTGATGTTGATAAAGCAATAATTGAGCGACTGTTTAGCTCCATCGAGGAGAATAATTCCAAAGTGTATTGGAGTATCGTTATGAATGTCTTGTATTCTAGCTATAGTGAAAAAGAGCTTAAGAAATTGATTTCCGATACAAGAGATAAAGAGAATTTAAAAACTTAGCCTTTTAACTAGACTAGTGCAAAATTAAGGATGACAAATACAATACATTTTATAGATAAAGACTTTAAGTCATCATTGTTTCCGTTGAAAACGAATCTGATAATGGCTCAAAACCACGGAAATGAAATTTCTGATTACATCTATCAAAAAATACTGAACGACCAGTATCAGGGGGATAATTTCCTTTCCCAACAAAAGGTTTATGCTACAAAGCCTAGAGGACATTTGCGTCGTACTGTAAAGCTAGATCCTGTTGCAGAATATTTTATCTATGACTTAATATTTAGGAATAAATCAGTATTTAGACCTCAGGTGAGCAATACTCGGAGAAGCTTTGGTTATCGATTTAAAAATGGTTCAACCATTCCTGTACATATTGCATATAGTGAATACAAATCTCATTTAGGCGTATGTGCTAATAGTTATAAACATAATATCCAGTTTGATATTGCATCCTATTTTAACAGCCTGTACCACCATGATTTATCCCACTGGTTTGCTTCTAAAAATGTAGTCTCCGAAATTGATAGTCAAGCAGCTGGTAAGTTCTTTCGAGAAATAAATTCTGGTCGAAGTGTTGATTTTCTGCCCCATGGTATATACCCATGCAAAATGATTGGTAACGAATTCTTAAAGTTTATTGACCTCACTGGAACTTTGAAATCGGCACAAATAATTCGCTTTATGGACGACTTTACATTATTTGATGATGACCCTGTCGTTTTAAGACAAGACTTCATCAAGATTCAGCAGTTGTTAGGTAAATATGCTTTAAATGTTAATCCCTCGAAAACCTATTATGATAATAAAGTAGGAGATTTGAAAGATACCCTTAGTGACATTCGCCAATCACTAAAAGAAATTGTAACTGATTATGAAGAGATACCTACTGCATCAGGAGTTGAGTTGATTGAAACAGAAATCGAAGTGGAAACAAGCCTGAGCAATGAACAGGTAGAGGCACTTATGACTCTACTTAAGGATGATGGGCTAGAAGAGTCCGATGCTGATCTTATATTGGGTTTTCTTCGTGCTCATAGTGATAGCCTTTTAGAGTTGATGCCTATTTTACTTGATAGGTATCCTAACCTTATTAAACATATTCACTCAGTCAGCGCATATATAACCGACAAAGCGGGATTGTCAAAAGTAATCCATGAATATTTAAGTACACAATCCGATTTTCTTGAATATCAGCTTTTTTGGGTTGGAGCGATCCTTGAGGATTATCTCCAAGGGCAAAAACTTTATGGGGAGTCACTGATTAAAATATTCGAAATTTCGGCAGATTTAAAAATCGCAAGAGCAAAAATACTGGAAATACCAGAGCAGGGGTTTGGTCTTAAAGAAATTAGAGACGATTATTTAAAAACTGGTCAATCTGATTGGCTCTCATGGTCTTCTGCTATAGGTTCCAGATCCTTGCCATCTGCCGAAAGAAACTATGCATTAGATTATTTTTCAAAAAGCTCCCCAATGAACCTTTTGATTGCATCCTGTGTAAAGAAAATTTAATTTATAGAGTCATGATGACTAAAAAACTATCTAATTGACTTCTGAAAGTTATCATTGGTAGCTTAGTTATTGGCTATGTCACCGTTAAGTGTGGAATTCAGAAAATCTCTATTATTTTAACAACTTGAAATATAGTGAAGTATTGCCTCAAACCCTGTATTTCAGGGAATTAAGAAATTAGTCTGTATTTTTCCACACTTAACGGTGACATAGCCTAGTTATTTGACTATTTATCATCTCATTTCCAATGAGTTCTATTATTTTATTGGAAGTAAAAATAAATCATAGATTTGTATCAAATGAGAAGTCCATTTAGAATCTCAAGATCTAGAGTTTGTGGTCATCTACTAACTTATGGCAGCGTGTCGATTCAGTCGATTCAGTTTGATTAGAATAGTGTTAAGTTATTTTCTTAACAAAAATAGAAATTGAAATTAGTTTTTGTGATTTAAAGTAAGCCAAGCAGTCTGTATCTTTACAAAAAAAATAATTTCATGTAGTATTTGTATGTATATTTGTTATAAATCAAATAGATGTTGTTAACACTTTGTTTGTTTTTCATGTGTTATGTGAACTTCCTTTTTAAAAAGCACCTAATATAAAAAAAGGTAAACATACTGATAAGCCTTTCTGTAGATTCAATCTAGAAAAATCAGTTGAGTACGGATTTTGTGGAAAATCTCTCACCCATAAGGTATGTACTAATACATTAAGTTAT
>JAJRXM010000098.1 GCA_024276275.1 Candidatus Zixiibacteriota bacterium | reverse complement strand
ACTTAAGATATTTGAGTATATTGAATTGTTTTATAACCGTAACCGTCGTCATTCGAGCTTAGGATACAAGAGTCCGGCTCAATTTGAAGTGATGACAAAACCAACTTAACTCCGTATCCGTTTTTGCGGGGGAAGTCCAAACTTATATGTTACGCAAGAAATACTTTTTAATTTTTTTATCTTTAATTTTATTAATATTATACCCATCATTAATACATTCTGATTCCTATGTGTCGCCTTTTCCCAATTGGTACTTTTCTTCAAATAAAAAATACTGTTTAGAAATAATACCTTCAGATTATAAAATAATAATGATAACAGCAGATTCTTCCGCAAGAAGGATCAATATCCCTTTTGAAATGGTTCATTGTAATTTTATCTTGCATAATTATTATAGCACCAAACTTTCTTGCTTTTGGTGGATTATAGTGAGTTGTAGCCTCCTCTAATCTACCTTACTCTTGAATAATTTCCAATAACTCTTTTAATTCAACCACTCCTTTCCGTCGCAGACGGAATCTAGTGCAGAAACATTTAGAACAAATTTACCAACAGTACTAAAAACCTGTTTACACTCTTTAACAGCTACCTATCTGTTACTGTTCTGGACTCCGGCTTCGCCGGAGAGGAGATGTAGAGTAGTCGTTATTCCGTTTTTTTATTCTGTCAGTTCCTGATTCACGGAATGTAAATTGAGAGAAGCCCGACTATATTTTGTCAGGAATGGGTTCCTGACAACGCAATAAATCAACAGAACTAAAAACTAGTTTACACTCTTTAACAGCTACCACTCTGATTCTGTTCTGGACTACGGCTTCGCCGGAGAGGAGATGTAGAGTAGTTGTTATTCCGTTTTTTTATTCTGTCAGTTCCTGATTCACGGAATGTAAGTTGTGAGAAACCCGACTATATTTTGTCAGGAATGGGTTCCTGACAACGCAATATACCCAGTTAATTTAAACATATATATCTATTAGCTATTTCAAAGATACCATTAATACATAATCCGAAAAATATATATTTAAAAACTATTTTGAAATACTTTATAGTCATTATTTTAGGTTCAATTTCTTTTCTTTCACCCTTTAAAAATCTTAGGTTAATAAGAAAAAATAAGCTAAGTATAAGAAAAGTAATAATTACATCAATAACCAAAAAAGTATTGTAGAAACCTGAAAAGACACTCTCACTACAAAATAAGGTTATATGATTATTATATTTCTTATAAGTGAAATATTGCCCTATCGTCAAAATAAAATTTAGGTAGATAATTATATAAGAACATGTAAAGCTTCATTGTATCAAACAAATATCTGTTTTCCTTAATATTAAAACTTTAACTTCTATTCCCTAAAGTAAGTTTAAGTAGTTCCTCACCTTTACATCAATAGCAAACATGCTTTAAGAACGAAGATATGAAATGAATTGTCAATTACAAAAAGTCAGGCCTTGGAAAGACTTGACCTACCAGCTCAATATTGCAACGTTAAGTCATTATATATTAACAATTTACATAAGATATTCAAGTTTTTCGGTTGTTCTGCTTGCCAAAACATATTTTTTCTATATATTATGTGGCTCTGTTGCTAAATAGCTAAAGGTTAAAAACTGAAACTTTTAGTAACTGAAGTTGTTGTATGAATTGTAAAAAAAGTAATACTAAATAGAAGGGTTCAAAAAGTGAAATCCGGAATTCATCCTGACTACAACGTGTTAACCGTAACCTGTGCGTGCGGTGTTAAATTTGAAACACGTTCTACCAGAGGTAAAATAGCAGTCGAAATCTGTTCAGAATGTCATCCGTTCTTTACCGGTAAACAAAAATTATTAGATACTGCCGGTCGTGTAGAGCGGTTCCGTCGTAAATACGGTCTCGAACAAAAAGATACTAAATAACAAAAAGACAGAAAATAGTATCAAGATACTAAATAGTATCAAAAAAGTTTTAGCAAATTTTTAAAGCGGTGCGTATAATAAAATATGCGACACCGCTTATTTGTATATAACAGAAAAATTGAACTTATATTCCTAAGGGTTTTATATGCCTGATTTAAATATTGGTGGACAAGCAGTAATAGAGGGTGTCATGATGCGGTCATCGGATAAAATCTCTACTGCGGTCAGAATTCCGAACGGTGAAATTTTAATTAAAACAGAAGATTATAAATCACTTTCGGCCAGGTATAAAATAATCAATCTGCCTCTTCTTCGTGGAGCTGTTTCATTTGTAGAAATGATGATTGTCGGTATTAAAACTCTTAATTTCTCTGCTGATATTGCTATGCAGGAAGTTGAAAAAGAAGAAGCTGAAAAAAAAGGTGAAGAGTATAAATCTGAAGAAAAGAAATCTAACGGATGGATGCTTGCCCTTTCAGCTATTTTTGCACTCGGATTTGGAATAGCAATATTCTTTTTCACTCCTTTACTTCTTTCAGATTTATTCGGTATCAATAAAGATGCCGTAGCATTTAACCTTGTTGCCGGTGCTATCAGATTGACAATGTTTGTTCTTTATGTCTGGGGTATATCATTCTTTTCTGAATTCAATCGAATTTTTCAATATCATGGTGCCGAACATAAATCAATTTATGCCTATGAAATGGGTGATGAACTTACGCCTGAAATAGCTGCAAAACATACCAGGTTACATCCAAGATGCGGCACATCGTTTATTCTTATCGTTGCTCTTTTAGCAATGATTATATATGCAATTTCTGATACTATTTATACAATCCAGACCGGTGCTCCTCCTACTCTATTCGTTCGGTTTGGAATTCATTTTTCATTATTGCCGTTTGTTGCAGGGGCATCTTATGAACTTCTCAAAATATCCGGTAAAACCAGAGATAATGCTTTCACAAAATTTCTTATCAAACCGGGGCTTTGGCTGCAGCTTATTACGACCAAAGAACCTAGCAAAGAACAACTTGAAGTTGCTTTAGCTGCCTTAAAGGCATCTCTGGGTATTGAAACCAAGCCGTCAACAGTTGAAAACAACCCAGCCGCATAGACATCCCGAAGAAATAATTTATACTCTTGCTGTTTTATCTTTTATGCCGTACTTTAGCATAAATTTATAGGATATAGTATGCTTAAAATAGTAGAAAAATTAGTAGAAAAAATACAGTCTATTGACTCTCAAATGGTCGACCCCGAGATATTGTCCAATCAAAAAAAATTGATTGAACTTAATCGGGAACGTTCTCATATTGAGGAAATGCTAAAAGTCGGTTACGAGTATAAAAAAGTGAAGCTTGGTATTCTTGAAGCTGAAGAGATTATTGCCGCAGGTGAAGACCCGGATTTGATCGAAATGGCAAAAGAAGTACTGAATGAATATAAAAATTCAATAGATGATTTAGAAAAAGAGTTTAAACTAAAACTTCTACCCCGTGATCCTGCCGATGACAAACCTGCTATTGTAGAACTTCGAGCCGGCACCGGTGGTGATGAAGCGGGTATATTTGTCGGCGATATTTATCAAATGTTCCAACGGTATGCAGATACCAAAGGTTGGAAACTTGAAGTTATAAATTCCTCCCCCTCAACATCGGGTGGGTTCAAAGAAATTATTTTCTCACTCTCAGGTGTTGGCACCTATGGGTTGATGAAATATGAATCAGGGGTGCATCGGGTGCAACGTGTACCTGCGACAGAGACTCAGGGTCGGGTACATACTTCGGCTATTTCGGTTGCGGTCCTTCCTGAAGTCGAAGCAGTTGATATTGACATTGCAGAAAAAGATTTAAAAGTCGATGTCTATCGATCATCAGGTCCCGGTGGTCAATCGGTTAATACAACGGACTCTGCAGTTCGTCTTACTTATCTGCCTACCGGATTAGTTGTAATTTGTCAGGATGAAAAGTCTCAAATTAAAAACAGAGCCAAAGCTATGAAAGTTCTTCGTGCTAGACTTTATGATATGAAAATGCAGGAACAACAGGAAAAACTTTCTGCTGAACGAAGAACTATGATTTCTTCGGGTGACCGTTCGGCAAAAATCAGAACATATAATTACCCCCAGTCAAGAGTTACCGACCATAGGATAGGACTTACACTATATAGGCTTGATGAGGTAATGAACGGAGATTTAGATTTATTGATTCTTCCATTACGTCAGCATGAACAGGAAGAAAAGTTAAAAATTCAGTCTGAGATGTAAATCCTGTGTTGTATTCTTATTCACAATTCCACATATAGAAAAAACATAATGGCTAATGAACTGATAAAACATATTCCTCAATTCATATCTGAAAAAGGAAAACTGCTTGAAGATGCCGGCATAGACCGCGGTAAAGGCGAAATCGAAATGATTCTCTGTTTTGTGTTGGGATGTGATAGATTACAGCTTTATCTGCACGGTGAATCTCTTCTCAAAGAAAATCATGTAAATCAAATTGAAAAAATAATAACCAGGAGATTAACCAGAGAGCCGTTACAATTTATTTTGGAAGAATCCTGGTTCTTCGGTAGAAAATTCTATGTTTCACCTGCCGTCATGGTTCCGACACCGGAAACAGAACTTCTTTGCGAAACTGCTTTAGGATTTATAAAACAAAAAGAAATCATATCACCTAAAATTATCGACCTTGGTGTCGGTTCGGGTGTTATAGCGATAACACTTGCATTGGAATTAAAAGATTGTTCTGTTACAGCACTTGATATATCTGCCGAGGCATTAGAAATTGCGAAGAAGAACTCAACCGATTTGGGAGCATCGGGTAAAATTTCATTTGTCGAATCTGATTACTTTGCAAATGTCCCAGACGGTGAAAAGTTTGACCTTATACTGGCTAATCCTCCATATATATCGGAAGAAGAATATAAAGAACTTCCTCCCGAAGTATTAGCAGACCCGAAAGTTTCGCTTACATCCGACCACGAAGGGCTTGCTGCTATTATGACAATTTTAAAAGATGCCCCAAAATACTTAAAACCAAACGGGCGAATAATGTTTGAAATCGGATATAACCAAGCAGATAAAGTAGCCGAGTTGACATCGCAAAACAACAACTACGAATCTATTGTGATTATGAAAGATTTAAACAATATAGACCGTGTTATAATTTTAAGCTGTTCATAAATTACTATGCCCCGAGAATCTCTTGACAATAAAAGAAAACGGGCGAAACAAATTATAAGTCTGTTAAAAAAACACTAGCCCGATGCTACCTGTTCGCTTGATTTTTCCAATGTTCATGAGTTGATGGTGGCAACAATTCTCTCAGCACAATGCACAGATGAACGGGTAAATAAAACTACTCCCGCACTTTTCAAAAAGTATCAATCAATACAAGCATTTGCTGATGCCGATATAGAAGATTTAGAAAGATTGATTTATGCTACCGGTTTTTATAAAAACAAAGCTAAATCGATAAAAAAATCTGCACAGCAATTGATAGAACTTTATGACGGTGACATGCCAAAAGAATTATCTCTACTTGTTAAACTGGCAGGTGTCGGACGTAAAACAGGTTCTGTAGTTCTCGGAGCCGGCTTTGGAATGGCTGAAGGGATTGTGGTGGATACTCATGTTGGACGAATTAATAGACATCTTAAACTAACCGACCAAAAAGATCCTGTTAAAATTGAAAAAGAGTTGATAAATATTATCCCGTTTGATGATTGGATTATCTACTCTCATCTTATGATTGACCATGGTAGAGCTGTTTGTAAAGCAAGAAACCAAGAGTGCAAAAAATGTTTTTTAACAGAGTTCTGCCCCTCTCAAAAAGCATAATTTGCGATGCACAATTAACGTATTGACAAAAACTTAATTCACCCCTATTATAGCCAAACAGACTGTTACAAAATAGCAGTCTATTATTACTTTTCGAGATATACTTGCATATGTACTAACCTAGTTGTAGTACTAAAAAAAACAGTTTAATATTTTTGGAGATTTATTAAAGAGTTATGAAAAAAATATATATACTTCTGCTTTCTTTTCTCACAATTCAAACAATTTCCGCCGGGTCACTAACTTTAGATGCTGTTGACGGTAGTTGGAATGACGGTACAACAACATTTATAGAACCTAACAAACCGATAAATTTCTATATTCGAGTCAATAATGATAACGGTAATGTTATTGACGGATTCGCAAACGGATTTCGAATTTATGGTCCTTCATCTTTTACACCCCTTGTCGGAGATACAATTCTTCCCGGGTTTGCCGCTAACTTTGATTTAGTTTTTGTAATTAATTCATTTTCAACGAATGGGTCAGGAGCCGATACAATCGGTTTTGGAGGTTCAAAACTTTTTGATATCGGAATGCCGATAGGGTTTAATGATGTCCCTTTCAAATTAACTACCGGCAATGTTACTGAAGGTGATACTCTTTGTCTTGATTCTGCATTTTACCCACCATCAGGTACTTGGAAATGGGCTAGCACATCAATCAGCGAGTTTCCGTCATGGGACGGTCCTCATTGTTTTGAAGCCAAAACTCTTCCATGTCTTCCTCCTGTTATTTCCAATGCTCCTGTCTCATTGACCGGTTCTCATTGCGATGTTATGACATTTGATTTTGATGTCACTCCAACCTCAGCAACATGGTCAGCTAACATTGGAACTATCGATGCTAACGGTGTTTGGTCGTATGCTCCTACTCTTGCCGATGTCGGTCAGTCGATTACATTAACAGTTACAGCAACTGATTTTTGTGATGCTTCTGTTGATGTGAACTTGACGTTTACCAATGAAGCCCCGGTGCTTGATTGTTCTATGGCCGGTGGTGATGTTTCAACGGGGACAGTTTTAACTTATCAATTAGCAGCAACCGATTGTGATCCGATTACATGGTCAATAATTGCCTTAGATGTTGGAGCTGATGCTAACATCAATCCAAATACCGGTCTTTTATCTGTTACTCTTCCTATTGGAATATCTAGTGTTTATACTGTTACTATAGGAGTTTCAGACGGAAATTCTTCATCTACTTGTGACATTGTATTTAACAGTATCCCCGGAGGCCTGTATCAAGCCGAAATCGGATGTGTCGGTGACCAAACATCAAACTTCGTCTTCCAAGGTCAGCATGTGCAGGTTCCTGTAACTCTTACTACAGGAAACGAAATCGGCGGGTATGATATGCTTATCTCGTATGATAATTCTGTTCTTGGTTTTCAATCTGCTCAAATCGGTTCTGAATACATGAATTGCGGTTGGGAATACTTTACATATAGAAACGGTCCAACAGGAAACTGTGGTAATGCATGTCCAAGTGGACTCATAAGAATCGTAGCGATTGCTGAAACTAATAACGGTCCGAACCATCCTGATTGTTTTGCTGCAGGCGGCCCTTTGTTTACTTTAGACTTTCTTGTTTCAAACGATAGAACATTTGAATGTCAGCAAGTTCCTATTCGGTTTTTCTGGATGGACTGCGGTGACAACGCTATTTCATCGGTAATCGGAAACACGCTGCATATTTCAGAAAAAGTTTTTGACGGCAATACCGATCTTTTTCCGCCTTATGGACAAGAAATTCAAAACTCATCGTATGGATATCCTACATACTTTGGAGCACAAGATGAAGATTGCTATACCGACCCCTTGAAACAACCGATTAGTGATATCTGGTTTTCTAACGGATGTATCTTTATTGCCTGTTCTGATTCGATTGATGCTCGAGGTGATGTAAACTTAAACAATGTTTCTAATGAAATTGCCGATGCTGTCCTGCTTAGTAATTACTTTGTATATGGACTTGGAGTTTTCAATATCAATGTCGAGGGACAAATAGCAGCTACAGATGTAAACACAGACGGATTGACTCTTTCAGTTGCCGATTTAGTGTATATGATTCGGATTATTGTCGGTGATGCTTTACCTTACCCGAAGCTCGTTCCACTAGATATGTCGATACATGTTGATAATAACATATATTCAATTGATACAGAAGCAGGAGCTGCATTTATACAGCTTGACGGAGATGCTGACTTTTCATTTCTTGCCGAACAGATGGAAATCAAATCGGTATATGACAGTAAATCAGATATTACCAATATCCTTATTTATAACTTTAACGGAAACAGTTTTACAGGTGACTTTTTACAGACAGAAAGTGATGTTGTGTCTATTGAACTTGCCTCTTCAGATGGTGCTTTAGTAAACAGTAAAATTATACCTGATAAATTTACTCTCTCACAAAACTATCCAAACCCTTTTAATCCGACAACTACGATTCAGTTTTCATTGTCGGCATCTGACAAAGTACAGCTTTATATTTATAATATCAACGGACAACAAGTAGCCGAGTTTAGCGGCAGATATGAAGCAGGTGTCCACTCAATCGAATGGGATGCATCGAAATTATCATCGGGTGTCTATTTTTACAAACTTGAGACATCAGATTTTTCTGACACAAAGAAAATGGTATTGTTGAAATAAGTTATTGACAAGTCAGTAGATTATTACACATATTAGTTTTATTATTAATAATAATCTGCTGAACATCTTACATTGGGAGGTGATTTTATAAAAATATATTAATTTTCAACTTTTGTTTATTTAAGAATTACACAAACTTCATTTTGAGGAGGAATTATGTTTACAAGAGGTAATTTTTTGAGCAAAATTATTATTCAATTTATTTTTATCTTACTTTTCAGTTCAGTTTTCGCTGACAAGTCTGAGGTGCAAAGAGCACAACCTGTTGAGATGCAATCATTTAATGACAATCAAAACATAGAAACTTGGGAAGCACCTGGATTTAAACCAGGTACTTTTGTGATTGAACCAGCAGATAGCAAAGTAAATAATTTGAAAGCAGCAACAACTGGCTCTCAGATTATTATCATAGTTGAATCAAATTTGTTAATGTCTATTTGGAGCAGTTTATCACAATATCAGGCTGATTTATCAAATGAAGGATATACATCTTCTATATATTTTTCTTCCGGAGGGACTAAAGAACAACTGCGGGATACTTTAATAGGGTTTTGGAACAATGGTATGATTGGTGCTTTGTTTATTGGGGATTTACCAATCGCTTGGTATAATTTATTTCCAAGTGAACCTGACGGGCGATTACCCACGGATCACTATTATAGAGATTTAGATGGTATTTGGGGCGATGCTGATGCTGATGACTCTTTGGATAGCCATACAGGCAATACAGAAGGGGATATTTGGTTAGGTAGACTTTTACCATCCCCATTGACTTATGGAAATAAATCCGAACACGACCTAATAAATAACTATTTTAGAAAGAATCATGACTATAGGACAGGAGAGCTTTCACAACCAAATAAAGCATTACTTTATTAAGATCTTATTGAGGAATTAAACTATGACATTACAAAATATGAAAGAATGATTCAAAGACTTTACCGTGATTTTACGATGATATATGATGATACAATTACCACAGCAGATAATTTTAGTACACAATTAGGAAATTTAAACGACTTTGAATTTCTTATAGTTCAAGCTCATTCGGGAGCACCTAGTCACGGATTCATTGAATATCCGCCAGAAGACCCACAAAATTCTACTACTGTTTATTTTAATAGTTATGAAATACCTGGTATTGATCCAAAAGCTCTATTCTATGGATTATTTGCCTGCAATGCATCTGTATATACTAGGGAAAATTATTTATCAGGATGGTATATATTCTCAAATTCATCAGGTTTAGCATCATTTGGAACAGCCGCTATTTCTGGCACTAATATATCTAATGATGAAAAGATTCTATCACTTTTTCAATTATTGGGTGAGGGTGAAACTATAGGTGAAGCTCATAAACAAACTAGCGGTTTATCTAGCGTCCTATGTGGAGATCCTACATTAAAAATAATTAGATGCGATACAATAATAGCAGATGTTGACAATGACCTAATCAACGATGAATGTGATATTTGCCCAAACGTTTATAACCCTAATCAAGAAGATTATGATAATGATTATATAGGTGATGCATGTGATGATTGTGAAGACCCTGATTATGACGGTTACGGGGATTCCGGATTAACCATAACCGGATGCATATCAAGTTCAAGTTATGATAACTGCCCTGACATAGCCAATGCTGACCAATCAGATGTTGATTCTGACAATGTAGGAGATGTTTGTGATAATTGTCCTGATTCTACTAATAATAATCAATTAGATACTGACGGTGACGGTTTAGGTGATGCCTGTGATAATTGCCCTGACGATTATAACCCTGACCAATTAGATACAGACGGTGACGGTATTGCTGACGCATGTGATAACTGTCCTTACACATTTAATCCTCTCCAAACGAATTCTGACGCATCTTCTTCCGGTGATGCTTGTGATTGCTATGGTCAAATAACGGATGAATGGGACGCCACATTTGATTTAAGTTCTTTAGATGCTTTCTATGCAGTTGATCAAACTACTAAAGGAACATACATAGTAGGAGGTCAACTCGGTGATTCTACAACAGCATTTTTTATGGCAGAGTTAAATGAGTGTGGACAGCCCATATGGTATAAAACAACTTCTAGTAGTAATGGATTAGATGCTGTTTATGATGTCAAGGTTGTTTCTGAAAATGATTATCTCTTTAATGGAAATATCATTGACTGTTGGAATTTCAAAAAATATGATTCGTTAAAAAATATAGTTCAAGAAAGCGGTTTAGGCCAACCTGTTGGAATTTATAGCAACGCAATATATATGCCTGATACAATATATGGTATAATGGCTGGCTGGTGGACTGGAAAAGGAGCTATGGTTCATAAAGCATCATCGTCAATACTTGGAAATTATCATACCTACGGGTCAGATGGCGATAAGTATTATGATCTTATTCCAAGTCCAAATGATAGTTTTGTAACAGTTGGATTCCAAAATAATGTTTATAACAATCAAGAAATCATTGTCTCTAAATACGATGAAGACTTAAACATTGCTTGGACTGCCTACCCTGCTAAAAACTCTGCTTATAACGATATAGCTTATTCTATCGATACTGCCCACAACGGCGGTTTTATTATTGCCGGAAGTCGAGAAGACACTTTAACGGGTGCATCTGATTTCTTAGTAATACTCATTGATGCTGATAGTAGTTATGTATGGCATAATACATACGGTACTGCTGGGAATGACGTTGCTAAATCTGTTAAGTTAACAAATGACGGTTATGTAATTACCGGTACATCTGAGGCTTCATCTGTCTTTAGTTCATATACTGTTCGAATTGATACTCTGGGTAATGTGTTAGGCCAAAAAACTCTGAGCGGATCTTCGGACTTACAAACAGACGATATAATGGTTACTAATGATGGTAAATATATAGTTGCAGGACGAAAAGATGGTGACTATTATCTAAACAAGTTTACTCCTCCAACTATATCAATGATGTGCGGAGATGTTAATTCAGATCAATTCGTTGACAGTAACGATGTAAACTACTTAATAGCTTTTATGTTTAGTAGTGGACCTACCCCGGTACCGTTAGAATCGGGTGATGTTGACTGTAATCCCGGTATTGATATTAGTGATATTCTAATGCTCAATACGTACGTAACCTCAGGAACTGGAACTTTATGTGACTGTAGTACTATAAATGAGAAACAAAATGTAACTCAAACTCAAACATCATTATATATAGAAATTATTGATGGAGAACCAATTATAATATTAGAGACAAATACTAATATCCAAGGTATCCAATTTGATCTTCTTACAAGCGATATTAACTCTATAAAAATAATTTCTGATAATGAATTCAAGTTATTCAAAATTCATAAAGAAAAAGCTGTGAATATTGGAATCCTGAATTTAGAGAATAATCAATTCTTTAAAAGTGGTAAACATCGGATTTTATCTGTGAAGAGTGGAGCAACAATCACAAATGCTATAGCAGTTGATGAAAATAACCGGAGAATACAATTAATAAATAGTAAGCTTTCATCAATACCTCTTAAGTATTCACTTTCACAAAACTATCCAAACCCGTTTAACCCTACAACTACCATTAGTTTTGATCTTCCTCAAAATACTAAAGTTTCATTAGTTGTTTATAATTTACTCGGTCAGCAAGTAAAAGTTTTAATCGATCAGGAATTAGAAGCGGGAACCCATAACGTTTTGTGGAATAGTACAAATGATGATGGTAAGAATATATCATCGGGTGTCTATTTTTACAAACTTGAGACATCAGATTTTTCTGACACAAAGAAAATGGTATTGTTGAAATAACAATATATCAAAGATACAGATTAAAACGGTAGTTAGTATAAACTACCGTTTTTTTGTAGATAAATTATTCTTGACACAATTAACATTATAATCTATTTTAATAATAAGAAAGTTACTTTTTATTAGGGGAAGTTAAAATGAAACATACTATTTTACTCACAATCGCAGTAGTTCTATCAATTTTTGTTTTTTCACAGATTTCTTATGCATCTAGTGTTACAATTGACAGCTATAGCGGTGTTTGGGATGATGGCGGCACGAAGAGAATTATTCCAAATTGTGAAGTTTCTTTTGACATTAGGTTTACAAATACCTCGGGGTTAAAAATAGGAGGAGTGGCAAACGGATTTAGAGTTTGGACAATGGGAGGCAGCTCATTTACTCCTTTAATAGGTGACACAATCAATCCGGCGTTTGTTAATGGTTTTGATTTAGGCTTTGCTCTTGTTCATTATAGTGCAGACGGTATCGGTGCTGATACGGTTGGTTTTGGTGCTGCATCACTTGGAATAGCAGGATTAACTATTGGATATGATGACGTAGTTTACAGGCTAACAACCGGTGGAGTTCAAGACGGTGAACCTCTCTGTATTGACCGGAACTTGTCAATAAAAATGGGACTCATCATACTTCCCCCCTTCAGGTATCTGGAAATGGGCGTCCGGAGCTACAAGTATTTTCCCATCTTGGTCTGGACAAGAATGTTTTCAAGCTATACTCCCTCCGTGTATAACTCCTTGTATAATTCCATCTATTACAAATTCTATAGATACTCTTATTAACAATAATTGCATATCAATTAGTTATGATTTTGATGCTTCATATTGGGATTCACTATTGATTAGATATTTTATAGTTGAAGGTCCCGGTACTATTGACTCTCTAACTGGTGCATGGACATATTCAATAGACTCTTTAGATATTGGAACTTTTGATACTCTTATTATAGGAGCATCTGCTGAATGTCCTAGTCTTTATAGTTCGAGTACAACTATTTTAGATTTTGCTGCTGATATTCCTGCCGACTTAAACGATGATTGTATATCTGATATTTCCGATTTAGTGCTTTTAGTTGGATACATGTTCTCCAACGGAACACCTCCGACACCGCTTCATTCAGCGGATATGGATGGTAATAGATTAATTAACATATCAGACTTAGTCTGGCTTGTGGCGTATATGTTTAACACCGGACCTCCTCCGGTAGGGTAAAAAAATAGAGAACGGAGTTATTATGAAAAAGTTGTTTATAACTATCGTGCTTATTCTAATGAGTGTTGTATCACTTTCTGCCTTTACAGGTCAGGTATTACTTGACCATGTAGAAGGTGTCTGGTTTGACGGAGAGAATTATAAAATTATCCCCGGCAGTCCGGTAGAGTTTCATATTCGTTTGATTAACAATGACAGTAGAAATGAGACACCCTTAACAAACGGATTTAGCATAACAAGTTCTATAGGTGGTGCTTCAGTAGTAGGTACTTCGATATTTCCCCCTCTTTATACTTTTATTAATAATTATGGAGATATTACAGGCTTTAGAGTAAATTGTGTGTCTTGTGTTCCCCCGGGTTTTAATGACATAGCTTTTATTCTTTATACCGGAAACTTCACAGAAGGTGATGTAGTCTGTCTCGACTCTGCTTTTTTCTCTACAGACGGTACTTGGATGTGGGCAACCGGTCCACCTTCTTGGGACGGTCCACATTGTTTTGTAGTAGAGACACCAACGACTCCATGTTATCCACCTGTTTTTGATTATTGTCCAGACTCTCTTGAGATATTTAATTGTTTTTATTCTTATGAATTTTTAGCCACAAACGATTCTTCTGACAACAGCACTATCAGATATTCCGTTGAAGAAGGACCAGGTACAATCTACGAGCCTAATGGACACTGGAGCTACACTCCTCTTCCGTCCGATTACGGAACTACTCAAACCTTGACTATTAAGACATATAATACAAATTGTCCCACCAACTTTTCACTTTGCACAACAATATTGACTTTTACCGATTCTCTTGTAATCGGTGATATAAATTTTGACTGTTTTATCGATATTGCCGACTTGGTCTATATGGTAGCCTTTATGTTTCAAGGTGGCCCTGAACCACCAAATTTTGATTCATTTGATGTAAACGGTGACGGTAGTTTTGATGTTGGTGATTTAGTTTATCTTGTGGCGTATATGTTTGCTGGCGGACCTCCTCCGGTAGGGTAAAAAAAGTTCCTAGAATGGTTTAGAAAGCAGGCATTTCGCCTGCTTTTTTGTATCAAATCCAAAGTTTTTCACGTACTTCCCTGTTGACCGTTCATCGTTTCCCCCCTATATTCTCTTCTTAAATAAGAGCCTGTTGTAAATAAATGAACATACTTCGACAAGCTCAGCATGACAGATTGTAGTCTTGAAAATATAGGAGAGACAATGTCTCAAAAACATATCCAACCTGAAGTCACCCCTGAAATGGTTGAAACTCACGGGCTTAACGCCGAAGAATACGAAAAAATCAAAGAGATATTAGGACGTGAACCAAACTACACCGAACTGGGAATTTTCTCGGTTATGTGGTCGGAACATTGTTCATATAAAAATTCGATTTCACTTATTAAAACTCTGCCCCGTGACGGTGACAACCTTCTTGCAAAAGCAGGCGAAGAAAACGCCGGAGCAGTTGATATCGGCGACGGTATGGCTATTGTTTTTAAAATTGAATCACACAACCATCCCTCGGCAGTTGAACCGTACCAAGGTGCGGCAACAGGTGTCGGAGGAATATTACGTGATATTTTTACTATGGGAGCAAGACCAATCGCCGCTCTTAATTCACTCAGATTCGGTTCTCCCGATGATCCAAGAGTACGTTATTTAGTCGACGGTGTCGTGCGTGGAATCGGAGACTACGGTAATGCATTTGGTGTTCCGACTGTAGGTGGTGAAGTCTATTTTGATGAATGTTATACAGGTAATCCTCTTGTCAATGCTATGGCTGTCGGTATTATGGAAACAGAAAAGATTGCGTCGGCAACCGCCGAAGGCAACGGTAACCCGATTATGATTGTCGGTTCTAAAACGGGACGTGACGGTATCCACGGTGCTACTTTTGCATCTGAAGATTTGTCTGAAGAGTCTGAATCAAAGCGTTCATCAGTACAAGTAGGTGACCCATTTACAGAAAAACTTTTGGTTGAAGCAACACTTGAAATTATCAAAAAAGATTTAATTGTCGGTATACAAGATATGGGTGCCGCCGGAATTACCTGTTCATCATCGGAAATGTCTGCCAAAGGTGAATCAGGGATTGAAATAAATATTGAAGAAGTTCCTGTACGGGAAGAAAAGATGACACCATACGAAATCCTACTTTCAGAATCGCAGGAACGGATGCTTGTCTGTGTAAAAAAAGGGATGACCGATGCTGTCACCGAAGTATTCGACAAGTGGGGACTTGATTCCAAAGTTGTCGGTAAAGTAACCGATGACAAATTATTCACCGTTAAACTGAACGGTGAAATTGTTTCCCAAATACCGTCTGATTGTTTAGTCTTAGGCGGCGGTGCTCCGATTTATAAACGTGAGACCAAACGCCCCGATTATATTGATGAAATAACAAAAATAAATTTAGATGATTACTCATTGGACCTAAACTGGAACGAAACCTTACTGACTATGCTTGCCTCACCGAATATCTGTCGTAAGCAATGGGTCTATGACCAATATGATTCGATGGTTCGCACCAACACAGCTGTCGGTCCGGGTTCCGATGCTGCTGTGCTTCGTCTTCGCAAAACCGATAAAGCCTTAGCAATGACAACCGACTGCAACGCCCGTTACTGCTATGTTAATCCTCGTCGAGGCGGACAGGCAGCTGTCACCGAAGCTACCCGCAACATAGTTTGTTCCGGCGGTCAACCGTTGGCAATTACAAACTGTCTTAATTTTGGAAACCCATACAAACCTGAAATTTATTACGGCTTCACTGAAGCTATCGGAGGGATGGGTGATGCCTGTCGAGTTTTCAACACTCCTGTAACAGGTGGAAATGTTTCATTCTATAACGAAGACCCCGACCGTGCGGTATTTCCGACTCCGACTATCGGTATGATTGGATTGGTAGAACATATCGACCACATAACAACCCAATGGTTTAAAGATGACGGTGATGTTATCTTTTTGCTCGGTGAAAACAAAGAAGAGTTAGGTGCCTCGGAATATCTGCATACAATCTACAATGTTACCAAAGGTGATGTCCCCGAACTTGATTTAGATGCTGAAAAGAAAATTCAGGATGCCTTACTTGGTGCTATCCGAAACGGAATAATAAAATCGGCACATGACTGTTCCGAGGGTGGACTTGCTACCGCTATTGCGGAAAGTTGTATCTCCAACGATGATAACAAAATCGGTGCCTCTATTCAGCTAAATGATACCATTCGTAGAGATGCTTTATTATTTGGATAATCACTCTCAAGAGTTGTTATCAGTTGTGCAAAATCAGATGCCGACAAACTAACTCAACACTTTAAAGATAGCGGTGTAGCGTGTACTCATATCGGAACGGTAGGCGGTGATACACTGACTATTAATGATATCATTGATTTACCGATTGAAACAATAACTGATGCATTTTATAATTCAATGACTGAAAAAATAGAAAAAGTATCCTAGACGATATCTTTTCTTAAGGCATAAATCTATGGCGTTGTATATTTTTTCGGATGTTCACCTGGGAGCAGGTCCAGAGGAAAAAGAAGTTCTCAAACAACAGAAAATTGCTGAACTTTTTAAAATGGTCAAACAAGATGGTGACCGATTAGTTATACTCGGTGATTTATTCGATTTTTGGTTTGAGTATAAACAAGCTATGCCGAAAGACCAGTTTAAAGTTTTATATATGCTCTATGATTTAATTGAACAGGGTATCAAAATTGATTATGTAAGCGGTAATCATGATTTTTGGATGCATGACTTCTTTGAAACCCAGATGCATATTGACATCCATCAAGATTTTTTAGATTTAAAATATGAAAACCTAAAACTACATCTAATTCATGGTGACGGACTATCCCCTGCTGACAAAGGGTATCATTTTTTAAAAAAAGTATTACGAAATAAATTAAATATCTGGCTTTACCGACAACTCCCTCCCGATTTTGCAATATCTTTGGCAAAATCTGTTTCAGGTTCCTCGCGAGAATACACAGCAAGGCGGGATCATCATTATAAACTAGATTATGAAAACTATGCCGAAAGAAAATTACAAGACGGTTTTGACTTTGTTGCTATCGGACATTTACATCTTCCGGTTTATAAAAAATTTGAAAGCGGTGTGTATATTAACAGTGGTGATTTCATAAATCATTTTTCGTATGTGAAAATATCTGACAACAAGATAGAACTCAATTTCCTGTCTGAGCAATAGATGAAAATTTCATACGATTGCTCAATAAAAGATATTTCCGCCTATGGCAAACTCATTTATGAAAAATCACCCACAGTCAAAGAACATCTCAAAAAAACGTATTATTTTTCTGTACCGATGCTGTTTGTTATCGGTGCCTTAATAAAATACTTTGAACCAAACAATGAACTTCTGTATGCATGGATTGTACTTGGAATCGGATGGCTTATATATCTTCCGTTTTATCATAAAAAGAAATATATGCTAAAAGTTATAGAATCATTTGAAGATGATAAATTTAAAAATTTGTTCGGTCAGCATGAACTGATAATAGAAAATAATATTTTAACAGACAGAATTGAATCGGGTGAAAACAAAACCGATATTTCCAAAATCGAACATATCGAAATGATTGCGGACTATGCTTTTATTTTTATAGATTCAGCAATGGCATACATAATTCCGAAGAAAAATATATCCGCCGGTAATTATCATGATTTTTTGTATTTATTAAAAGAAAAGAGATAAGATGTCGTTTATTTTAAAAATTGCTGCTTTTATTTTACTGGCAATAGCCGCTACAACATTGACCGGCATTGCTAATTTTTCATATTCTCAACCGGCTGAATCACTTTTGTCATTCATATTCATGTCTGTTGAAACTGCTGTAAGTCATGGACCAATTGGAATTTTGATAGCAGTTGTACTTTTTTATATTTTCAAAAAATCAATCCAACTGCTTCTTACTACAACTCTTATTATTACTGCGATAGCAGCAATACTTTTCTATTTTTACTAAATATGTGATTTACATATGCAACATTTTATTGCTAATTTACGTATATAAACAGTCAAACGTAGACCGTAATTATCTACAACCTTACAAAGGAGCAATAATGTCAAATGAAAGACCGCAACACGGTACATTCTGCTGGAATGAACTCATTACTACAGATACCGACAAAGCCGGAGATTTTTACTCTACCCTATTGGGCTGGAGCAAAACTCCATTTCCGGGTGAAATGCCGTACACTATGTTTAAAGCCGGCGACAAAGATGCCGGAGGTATGATGGCTCGTACACCTGAGATGGGTGAAGTACCGCCTCATTGGATGTGCTATATAACCGTTGACGATGTAGACGCATCGGCAAAACAAGTTGAAGAACTTGGCGGGAAAATTCTCTGTCCGCCGACAGATATTCCGGGTGTCGGAAGATTTGTTGTTATAGCTGACCCTATCGGTGCTACGGTCGGTTTGATTACATTCCCAAAAGGATAATATCTAATTTTTTTGGCAGACGAGGACGTCTGCCATGCACACTAGTAGGACAGGTCTCGAATTTGAGACCTGCCTTTTTTTATAATTAGCTTACTCTTTTTTATCTATCTCTTTTCGCTTATTGAAAACAACCTGCCGATTCCTCTTGCATGATTTTAAGAATCTGTTATCATATTAATAGAATTGACATCTCAGATAATCACCAAAAAATATATCTCATTTTGCTGTTCCTTTGAAAAGACATTTTATTTTTAATGAGAAAATGAACCTTTTACCAAGGAGTTTGCCATGCCAACAACAAAACTGATGCAGTATTTAGATAAAAACCATATTCCCTATCAAATCATTCATCATTCAAAAGCGTATACGGCACAACAGATAGCATCATCGGCACACATCCCGGGGCGAGAACTTGCCAAGACCGTAATTGTAAAAACTGACAACAAACTTTTGATGATTGTTCTTCCTGCATCTTATAAAATAGATTTTGATTTGCTGGCGGAATCACTTGGTGTCAAAAGAGTATCTTTGGCGACTGAAAGAGAGTTCAAAGATATATTTGACGGATGTGAAACCGGTGCGATGCCTCCGTTTGGTAATTTATACGGAATGGATGTTTACTTTGCTGAAAGTTTAATTGATGATGAGGAAATCGTATTTAATTCAGGGAATCATACCGAACTTATCAGGATTGGTATTGATGATTTTGACCGACTTGTTCACCCAAAAGTTTTACATTGTTCATATAAGATTTAAATTATTTAAACGGATAAATTTCTTCTTTACCGGCGGAAATTCCGCTGTATTTCACGTAGTACCTTTTGGCTAATTTATTAATCTATTCTATTCTTGCGGTTGAGCCTTTATGAGAGGCTCAACCGTTTATTGATTGAAAGAGAGATTTAAACCGTAATGCCGATTTCTTCCAATTCTTTATTGTTTAGTTCCGACAGCTCTTTGGCAAACGGATTAGATGCCTGCCAACCTGACTTGCCGTCGGTTCTTAAATGCTCTAAACTTCTGATTGAAATTTCAGCAAAAAGAGGGTCGATATCAATTGTAAAACATCGGCGATTTGTTCTTTCAGCAGCAATAAGTGTTGTACCCGAGTGGGAAAAGAAATCGGTAATAAGTTCACCCTCTAAAGAAGATGCTCTAATAATCCGCTCAATTGATTTTAACGGTTTCTGTCCATAGCAGCCGTTCACATTTTCCTCCATCCGATAAAAGACCTGCTGAATATCAACCCATACATTCCCCGAACGAATTGTATCTGATTTACTTCGTTCCGACGTTTCAGTTATTTTTCCCTCGACTTCTTTGTAGTATCCTTTTAAAATTTTAGGGATATCGGTGTACTGAACTTTATACTCGGGGTTTCCTTTGGTATAATATAAAAGCTCCTGTCTTATCGCCATCCAATTTTTTTGAGTTCCATAACCGCGTTGGTTCCGCATAGTGATAAATGATCTTGATTTAAAATCGGTCACGCTCATCATAATCATAAACTGAGGTAAAGGCTGAAAATTATCATTCTGGTCAGCTCCCAGCCAAACATAAAGTGCCGAATTTTCCGCAAGTATGTCGTAACTGTTCTGAATCCATTTATTACACCATTCGATAAACTCTTTTACAGTCTGTTTTTGAAACATCACTAAATTATACGGTGGGTCATGTACAGCCAGAACAGCATGAGAATTATTGAAAATTTTGTTAATAAATTTTGTGTCGGAGGAATCCCCGCAAGCAACAATATGTTTCCCTAGCGGGTCATGCCATATTTAGCCTTCAGCCAAACGACAATAAGGCAAAAGATGTTTTCGGAGATTATCTACATCTGTATCAAGTCTGGGGAGTGGGTGTTTATCCATTTCATAAAAAAAACTGATTGAGCCGGCAGATTCAACAAAAAGTTTTAATATAGCACAAATGAAACAGTCATGATAAACTGCACATGGTCCCATCTGAAACTATTTCTCGTCTGTCCATTGGAAAATGTCGTCTGAAGTTGAAAATTCTCGGTAAATTCATACCCCGCCCCTGCTAAAAAGCCTAAACCCGATTCATGAGTAACAGAATTATTTTGAGTTTTTATAAATCTTTGCAGTCCGATACCGCTTGAAATAAAAAAACTTGAACCGATATCATCAAAATAAAATCGAACCCCAACACCGGTAAACCCCTGCCATGCTTTAGCTGATGTGTCACTAAAAGTACCGTTGTTCGTTTTAAACCCCTCAATCATGAGCAAAAACAATGTATTTTCGTTGTATCCATATCCTGCCATCAGAGAACCTGCTACACCGTTTGTTTTTACCCGTGAAGATAGAAAGCCTGAAATTTCTGTATATGCCGAAGGAGCATAGCCTATTCCTCCGCCGATAACTATTCCTTCCCGTTCGGCATCAAAGGCTAAAACAGGTTGCGATAAAAGTAAAATTAGAATAATTATATAACAGATTTTTTGCATATTCTCTCTTAGTTCATTTTCTCTCTATACATCCGAGACCACTCATCAACTGTTGTACTGTTTTTTCCAAGAATTCTATCTGCTTCGGACAAATCTATATCTTCAAAATTGGTAGAGAAATATTCAAAAAATGGAATAGCCGGTGCCAGTGCATTCATCCCCGGAAGATTGGAAATCATTTTCGCCATACCAAATGACATTTTTTCGGGAGAAAGATCAGGATAACAAACCTTACAAAATCTCATCAACGCCTCAGTCATTGTCATTTTCTGTGGACCGCCGTTATATAAACATTTGTCGGCTGCTTCATCACTTGAAAATGCTGTTGTAACTTGTTGAGCAAAATCCGATGCTGCCAACCACGAAAATTCAACCGGTTGGTCGCCCAAAATAATTGCTTTACCCTGTTGGATAAATTTTGGAAGAGATTCATAAAACCATGATGCCCGAAAAATTGTATAAGGAACCCCTGAATTTATAATTCTATTTTCTGCTTCGACTTTACTGTCTAAATAGATAATTCCTTTTTTCTCACCATGTGATGATGCTCCGCTGATATACCCTATTCTTTTTATACCCATCTCTTTTGAGACTTTCGCGATTTTATCACATCCTCCGATTTCAATAGAATCATATAACTCCGGTGTGATTTTAGCGTTTAGATTTATGTAGACATAATCTTGTCCCTCAATCGGTTTTTTCAATGACTCCAAATCGGTTACATCACCATATTCAACCGCAATAGATTCAGTAAGGTTCTCTCTTGCTTTTTCCACGTTTGTAGAGAGAACTGTAACCTCAAAACCTGATGTGAATAACTTTTCAGCAACCGGTTTGCCCAGCATCCCAGTACCGCCGACAACTAATATTCGCTTACTCATATAAACACTCCAAACTCTATAATTTATGAAATAAATATAACTAATCCGCTTTGCTGTAAACAGTTAAAGATGTGGATAAGTATAGGTCAAAACAAGAAAAATAATATATACTTACAAATCTCGCTATAAGCTGTCTAACAATCACTTACGACAGCTTGTAATTTATTGCTATATATATGGTTGATAAATTTTGTTTTTTTTGTATGTTATCCACATGACGGATAAGATGATATGGGCTCCTTGGAGGGCAAATTTTGTACTGGGGAAAAAAGAAAAAGGCTGTGTTGTTTGCAACCGCCTAAAAACAAAAGATTCCGTCAAGAACCTTATTGTATACCGCGGAGAAAAATGTATTGTCATTCTAAACAAATTCCCATACAACTCTGGTCACACGTTGATTGTTCCAAATCGTCATGTCGGACAGATTGAAAAATTAACAGAAACTGAATCTTTAGAATTTTTCAAACTAACTCAGCAAACCGTGACAGTCATAAAAAAAGCATTAAAGCCGAGTTCGCTTAATTTGGGTATGAATCTCGGTAGGTCATCCGGTGCCGGAGTACCCGGACATTTGCATATGCATGTTGTACCAAGATGGATCGGTGATACAAATTTTATGCCGGTCATCGGTAAGACAGATGTTGTTTCAGTTCCGCTTGAACCTGTTTACAAAGCTATAAAAAAAGAGTTTGATAAATATAATGGCTAAGAAAAAAAAGATACCAACCAAGTCTGAATTGATTCAACTACAACGGTTATATAAAACCGATGAAAAAATCGGTGAACGTCTCGGTGGAGTCCCTGCATATTTAGTTGCCTATTGGCGGCGGAAAAAGAATGTCGCAAAACATTCTCAGCCTAAATTTTCTGAAAAAGAGATATTAAATCTTTGGGAACGGTTTGGCGATGATGACAAATGCGGATTAGAACTCGGTATTTCAAAAGCTGCCTTTTATAATTGGCGGCGGAAATATAATATTAAAGAAAAGCCTGCTTTCTTAAAATTAGAACAATTAGAACTCAATTTTCCAGGTTTAAAACTCAATTCCGGTGCTATCTCTCTTTATAACAAACAGACAATAATTCAAAAAGTAATCGCATCACAACTTGATACAGAAACAATCGAAATAAACGGACAGTATGAAATCGAACCTGATGTTGTTCTTTCAAATGGAAACTGTCAACAGATTCTACAATCTTTTATGCAGTCAAAAACAGACCTCGTATGGAATCCGAATAAAATTTCTATCTCACTAACTCAATCAAGTTATAGTAAAAACGGTTCCAACCCCGACAAAGATAAACTGATTAGAGAATTTGTAAAACGACAGGGCATTAAAGGCTTTTTTGAATCATCAAGCGGATGTTCTCATCAGGTTGTACTGGAAAGTGGAAGAATTCTCCCCGGACAGTTTGTTATCGGTTCTGACTACTATACATTGTCACATGGTGCAATTTCTGCTTATGCTCAGTCGGTACCTGAAGAATCAATTGCTGAAATCTGGTAAACAGGCAGGACTACCGTTACAGTTCCTCAAACAATCAGAATAGAAATAAACGGCCGACGTTCCCGCGGTGTTTATGGGAAAGATATTGCTCTACTAATCTTAAAAGAGCTGCAAGATGAAGACTTAAACGGCAGGTCGATTGAGTTTTACGGCAATGTTATATCACAAATGTCAATATCAGAAAGGTTTACTCTTTGTAACTTGTCTAATAAAATGGGTGTTGTTTCTGCAGTATGTCCGTTTGATTCGGTAACACGCAGATATTTGACCGGACGAACACTTGAGCATTTTAATCCGGTAATTGCCGATAAAAATGCCGAGTATGAAAATCTGTTTCAGCTGCAAATAGACAATCTGAAACCATTGGCAGCATTTTCAAAAGATGATACAATTTTAAATCTGACAGAACTTGAAAATATTCCGGTACAGCTTATTATAATAGGTACATCTAATAACGGACGGTTTGAAGATCTCCGTACTGCTGCCGAGATTTTAAAAGGTCGTCATATATCGACCGATTGCCGACTTATTATTTACCCCGGTTCACGTTCGGTTTATTTGGAAGCACTTAAAAAAGGTCTTATCAGAGTATTAGTCGAAGCAGGAGCTACTATCTTATTCCCCGGTTCTCACAATGCTTTGGATTGCGGATGTCAGCTTCTTGCCAAGGGTGAACGGGCATTGATAACATCCAATTACAATCTGTTCGGTTCTCTTGATTCAGAGAAATCAGATATTTATATTTCTTCCCCCGCCGCAGCGGCAGCCTCGTCTATTAATGGTAAACTAACCGACCCGACTCGGTATGTGAAGTAGCAGGCAATCTCATCTTTTCATATCTGCCCCTTTCCTCCTAAATATCATTCAAACGCAATAGCATCATCCCAAACGCAAAGATGTCATCCCAAACTTGATTTGGGATCCAATATTGTTGTTTTCTCTTTCATAAATAAATCGTTCATAGAAAGAAATGTAATGTAAAAGAGGCGAGAGTATGTAGGGAAGGTTTTTGTAGGTCAAGACCCCTGCGGTCTTTTTGGTTTAATTTGGTAAGGTGTTGAAATACAACAAAATAACATTTATATCCTTGAAACACAACCTGTTAGGTTTTTGATTGTTTGAGTTTGTTTTTGAAGGTTTTTGATATTTTTTGAATGTAAAAAGACACAAATATGGCACAGGGATAGTGGACTATGTTAGGTTATTAATAAAAACATGAATTTCACTACTAAAAATTATGTTTAGTTTATATGCAGATAATTTAGTCGCATCAAGATAGATTAAGTAGAATGATGTAGCGGATTATAAAAAAGTGTATGTGAATAAAGCCCCGATTTGTAAAACTGAGGCTTTATTCTTATTAGTGCTACAGAAACGATTTGGTACTTGGCAAAAAAAGTGATGATTTACTTTATCTAAGTAAGATATTTTATGTGACCGGTAATAATTATCATAAATAAAATAAGTAAATTTGATTATTCGATCTTTTTATTCAGTAGAAGAAACTGACCATATTTTGCTGCTCTAGTATTAGAATTTTTAATGATATAACTATTAATAAATTCTTGGAAGTTTTGCTTTGTTCCATATTTTTTTAAAAATTCTAATCTACCTACACAATTACCTGAATTAGGATATTTTCTAAGCATTTGAATCCTATAAGCATCCCAATCAAACTTTCCTTCAGAAATTGCTTGTGAACTCTCTTTTAAAACTAAAACTTCATAGCATGTTTCAGCATATACACTATTTGGATATTTATCTAATAATTCTTTTAAAATAGGAATAATGAAATGATCATTTTCAGGTATAGCAGGTACTGTACTGGCTTTATCTAATAAAATTAATACTTCTAATTCTTGTCCTTCAGGTTCTTTGATTTCAAAATTTAGAACGTTTGAAGTTTCGTCTTCCAATTCAACCTGAACAGTATATGTACTTGGCGGAATATAACTAAAGAAACCATAAGGTGCTACATAGTCACTATAATATTCATGAAACTTAAATGAACTCACTAAATTGAAAGGCTTATATTCGATTTCATTTGGCTTGACTAACTTTACAGTTCTACCAAGATACGAAACTTGAATCCCTGTATATGGAAGAGAATTACCTTTACTGTCTTTAATTATAACATTAAATCCACGATGATTCGGAGTTGGAATTCCAATTGTTTCTAAAGTACTATTAGAAATATTTTTTAATTCAACATCTAACCATATTGGTTCATAAATAAGATATTCTTCTTTGTCCAACGAAATTTCTACATTCCAATCAGAAGAGTATGCTTGTTCTGTTAAAAATAAAATGTTGAATATTGAAATAAGTGAAAAAATAGATAAACTTTTCATTATTATTATTCCTTAAAAGGTTTGATTCGAGGGAAGTTCAAAGGGAACCCAGTCATTAATCAGTTTCACTTTGCAAGTATCACAATATTTAATAGGTTGACTTAATATGATATTACCATTACAAGTATCTTGAATTATATTTCCACTCATAATGCAGTAATTATCATTATGAAGGTCTGGTTCCTCACATAAATGAGATAACTTACCTCTAAGGTGTCCAATTTCATGAGTTAAAATACCTGCTAAGATTACAAGTGAATCGCTGACCCGATGACGATCTCTCCATCTTTGAATACAAATAAAAGCTATAGATATTTTCTCTTCTCCATATCCAAAAGGATCTACAAAAGCAATAGCATCAGATTCTAGTATGTTATAATCTACAACACCTGCCATATAGGACTCGTTTTTTAGAGCAACTCTAGAGGGGGTTCCAACATAGAGAATATTTTGACCATCAAATTTCCATGGTTCCGCATTAGTATTCAAAAAGTTATAAAGTTCTTGTTCAGATGTTATAATATAAGAACTTATCACTCTTTTAGTATTTTGTGCAGTATCTGCATGAATAAATGTTAGAGCGATGCCAGCATCACTTAGGTAATCCTTAACATTATCTAATGTACTTGAATGTGGAAAAACATGGTAGGAAATGTTATTTGAATTATCATACATATAATCATACTCTACTTTCCAAGTAACCGTACCTACAGGTATCTGTTCATCACAACCGATTATAAATAGTCCCATAATAGTAAATGTAATTAAAGTTATTAAAAAAAACAATCTTTTCATTTTAGTACCACCATCTTCTTTGTAGTTTTATACGTTCCTGCTGAGAATTTGGCGAAATATATACCTGAAGCAACTCGACTCCCTGTATTATCCCAACCATTCCACTCAACTTTATGCGTTCCGGCTTCTAATTTTGAATTTATGAGTGTTTGTACTTTTTGCCCTAACAGGTTGAATATCTCAAATTTAACATCTGTAACAACCGGTAGGTCAAACTCAAACATCGTTGATGGATTAAACGGGTTCGGATAATTTTGTTTTAAACTAAACTGATTCGGTAAATTTGTATTTAGTTCAGTAGAATTGTTACCTAAACTTTCATATCTTCCTTTGAATTTAAAATAGAGAAGTCTTCTGTAATTACTTGGAATTGTATCTGCCGAAAATGTAAATTCTATTTGTTGATTAGGTTCTAATGTTACTCGTTCTGTTGTCTGTTTATCTAAAACATTATTTATTTCACTAAGTTCAGAATGAACAGCACTCAATAGATTTAACTTTTTGGCAGGTGTATCAAAATAATCATATTTATAATACGGTAAACTGTTTATATCTACCTCATTTGTCCATTCAAGTTTTATTCTGAGAATTCCATT
>JAJRXM010000097.1 GCA_024276275.1 Candidatus Zixiibacteriota bacterium | reverse complement strand
GGAGCTTGATACACTTTTGAACAGAACTGATTCTTTCTTTTTCTCTGCATGTACAGATTCTGATAACATCTGATATTCTCCATACCGCCCTACTTACACGTTTCAACTTTCTGTCTCACTTATATTGGCACGGAGGGACGATGGCAGCAGCATTGCGATAGATACATCCGGGTCGGCATACATAACAGGATATACATATTCCACCGATTTCCCGACGCTAAATGCATTTCAAGGAATAAAAAAAGGTTCGTCTGATGCTTTTGTGACCAAGTTAAATTATTTCGGTAATAACATTATTTATAGTACATACTTGGGTGGAGATACAACCGATTATTCAAAAGGTATCGCTGTAGATGACTCAGGGGCGACCTATATAGCAGGAAGAACAAGTTCAGCCAATTTTCCGACTCACAATCCGTATCAGGGATCTTTTCAGGGGATTGTAGATGTTTTTGTTACAAAATTAAATAGTTCAGGGAGTAGTCTGGATTATAGCACTTACTTGGGCGGGAGTGGTGCAGATTATGGTAATGCCATAGCAATAGATGCTGAAGGGGCAGCGTATCTGACCGGTCATATATTTTCAACTGATTTTCCAACTGCTAATCCATATCAAAATAGTTCGCATGGCTCCTATGATGCTTTTGTGACAAAATTATCTCCTGACATTTCAACAGATATTTCAGGACTTAATCTAGATAACCTACCGTCAGATTTTATCCTGTCGCAGAATTACCCGAACCCGTTTAATCCATCTACTACAATCGAATTTAATCTGCCGAAAAAATCAAATGTTACAATCAAAATTTATAACTTACTCGGACAGGAAGTACAGACTCTTGTCAATCAACAATATTCTGCCGGCAATTATAGAGTAGAATGGGATGGAAAATCATCTAACGGCGTTCAAACTTCTAGCGGAATTTATCTTTACCGCCTTGAGACAGACAGTTTTTCCGAAACAAAAAAGATGTTGTTGCTGAAATAACGATTACAATTTTCATATCATAAAAGGCAGAACTTTTACAGGTTCTGCCTTTTATGTGGCAAAGTCTTTAGTGTGCATAGTTTTAAAGATACCCTGAAACCCCTGTCGTAGTTGTTATTTAATTGCTTCATAAGCCTTAATTACACCTAAAGTTGGTAAGGCAATAGCTCCGCCATAACTAATTATTTTTTGAAGAAACGGACGATTGTATTCTCGTTTAATTGAATATTCTCCTTCAAGCATAGATTCATTCCAGTTCTCCAGATGAACAGAAATACCAATTGTCCAAAGGTTATCTTTTTTGATAAAAGTATACCTTGTCCCTAATTTACTATTACCGGAACTTTGGTCAGCAATTAATAACTCGAAGGTATGATATCCACCGAATGCGGTTGAGTATGAATAGCCAATTCTTTCAAAGGGTCCTTCAAAAGCGATTCCGGCTTCAGCTCCCCATTTCTTATCGTTGAAAGAAAATTCTTTGTCGTTTAAGTTTTCTTTCAATTTTATCTTGGTTAGCTTGCCGGCGATAAATAACTGAGGGAGAAAGTTATTTCGTGTTCCAGTATAATATCTGTATTCAGTTCTAAAAGGTTCAGAAAATGTAAAATTTTTACCTAATCCAGACCATGAGGTAGAAAGCTCAAAACGATATTTGATGAAATTTAATTGCATAGATAAATGATGTCCAAAGAATGTTCCTTTTTTATCTAAGGGGTATTCAAAGTCAGACTGGAAATACCCTGCCCCTGACATAAGAAAACCCATCCCTACTCCAAACCACATTTTGTTGGTTTGTAAACTGCCTCTTAGGTCTTGTGCTTTTTCAGTACCATCTTTATAAAGTCCCCAAAAATGGCAACTCCAAACTTCATATGACTCACCGTCAAGCGGTACCTTGATGTTACCATCAATATAAATTTTATCGTTTTTGCGATAAATCTTTTTCCAGTTATTCTGAGAGGGGATTGTTTCAGTTCTTCTATAAATAATTATTGTCTCTGTGCTGTCTTTATAATTATTAGCATCAATTTTCAAATTTTTTGAAAAATTATAAATACGCAGTCGAATTGAGTCAGCATCAAAATTGAAAGGGGTAATATGAAATGAGATATAAAGAGTGTCATTCTTGTCGTAGAAATTTACTTCACCTTTAAATGAAGCAGTATCCTTCGGTACGCTAGCAGTAGAAATCTGGCAAAGTAATAGAAGAATAAAAGCTGTATATTTTGAAATTTGCCTCCAAATCATAATATTAAAATACGGATTTCAACAGTAGCCGTCAATCTTTTATTTGCTCTAAGTGGTTGTTCTTCAAAGGAATAAAGTTTTAATTTGTCTGAATTGTAAAATTATTCTTGACAACTGCACATTTGTGCAGTATTATGGTTTTGAGTCGATTAGATATCACAAAAAGCGATATACACTTTTCCGGGTTCCCCTCTAAAAAGAGGGGTTAGGGGTGTGTCTAAATAAACAGGAGAAACAAATCATGGATGAACAAAACGGAATCAGCTATTTAAGAAACGAATCATTTGAAGATTATTCACATCCGTATGGAGCATTTGCCGAAGTTATCGAATCGGTAGCAGATAACTACGCATATATGAACGCCTCGACCTGTCCTGATTGCGGGGGCGGGATGGTGAAGATGGGCGGATGTTTGACCTGTCAGTCGTGCGGAATGAGTTCGTGCAGCATGTGATGTATATACTTCGACTCTGCTTAGATGATGGGGTAGGGAACAGATTCTTCTGTTCCGATTAGACAGGGCAATGCCCTGTCAGTACAAGTTGCAAACCCATTAGTGGGTTCGCCATCGTTGTAAGCAGGAGAGCAAAGTAACTAAAGAAAGCGGGCAATGTTTTATGAAAGTGGGCGATTTAGAAAAGTACGGCATACCCTCTCGGGTTATTGAGAGATGGCAAACACGGCAGGGAGAAAATCTTCTGCCGGTACAACAGACAGCGGTTTTAAAAAAGCTGCTCGGGCAACCGGGCGAACGGCACAAACGAAAGGAGCATAATATGATTATCTCGGCACCGACATCATCGGGTAAATCGTTTTGTGCCGAAATGTCGGCAATACAGTCGCTTGCCTCTCGCCAAAAAGTGGTCATGCTGTTTCCGCTAAAATCACTCATTGAAGAAAAGTATAGGGAGTTTCATAAAACCTATGCTTCGCTTGGTATCAAAACAGTTATTGTAACCGGAGATTATCCCGAAAACGATTCTCTTTTTCTTGCCGGTGATTATCATATAGCTCTCTGTGTTTATGAAAAATTAGACAGTTTTTTAACATCCTCATTAGACATCTTAAAAAATATCGGGCTGATTGTTATCGATGAAATTCAAACAATCGCCGAGCCGGGCAGAGGGGCAGTTTTGGAACAACTCCTGACAAAAATAAAAAGCTCCGTTTATGTCCCGTCTCTTCTTGGCCTCTCGGCAGTTATCGGTGATGACAGTTCATCGGCAGGTAAACTCGCATCATGGTTGAATGCTTCTGTTGTGGAGGAGCGGGTACGTCCGGTTGAACTGGTTCGCGGAGTAGCAACCGAGGGGACCTATCGGTTTCGTTCGTTTAACGGTCATGTTGACGGGGTCGAGCCGTTTGCGGAAGCTGATGCTTTTGGCGACCCGTTTGAGCAGTTTGTCGGGCAGGTCAAGGCAAGTTCCGGTGCGACTCTTGTATTTTTGAAGTCCCGTATTGAGACCATAAATGCTGCCTTAAAGTTATCCTTTATGGTCGACTGGAAAGAGGCGACCGAAGCTATCGAAAAATTATCATCAGAAGAACCGTCATTTTTAATACGGTCGCTTAAAAAAGCGTTACGATGCGGGGTTGCTTTTCATAATGCCGATTTAACTCAAAAACAACGCTCTGTAGTTGAGCAAGCGTTTATAGATAAAGAAGTTAAGGTTATCTTTTCAACAACTACTTTAGTTATGGGAGTCAACCTTCCTGCGGATACTGTTTATTTGGAAACGCTGAAGTATTCAGTCGGCAAGTACGGCGGTAAACCGTCTTTGGTTCCTGTCAGCAGAGCCGAGTTTGATAATATGACCGGTCGTGCCGGACGATTTCAAACAAGCGGCTCGCAGTCAGAGGGAAAGGCTATTGTTCTGGCTCAGTCTGAATTTGACAGAGATATTCTGTGGAGCAGTTATATCTCCTGCGAGCAACCGGAAGAATTTGAGTCGGCCTTTTATTCTCGTCCGATAGAGGATTGGCTTCTTAATATGGTTGCCTCCGGTCTGGTTAAAACTAAGAACAGTCGTGATGCCGAAGAACTATTTGCTCAAACATTTTGCGGTCAGTCGGGGGGCGAAAAGCCGAATGATTTTTCAGCTCTGTTTGACCAACTTCTGATGCTTGGAATGGTCACCGAAAAAAAGGCGACATCATCGTTGTCAATTACTCCGTTCGGTCGGGTAGCCGCAAAGCATAGTCTGTCTGTCAGCGAAGCGACATATTATCGCTATCTTCTCGGTCAAAGAATTCCCGATTCCTGTTTTGGGTGGTTGTCACTTGTGTTGGGTGGAGCAGGATGGCCGCTTCCTCCGTCAATCCTGAGTCGGCGTGAACAATTGTCAGGGGCACCGCTTCGCATGCTCTATCAGGAGGATGAATCTTTTGTCGATGAGGCAGTTGT
>JAJRXM010000009.1 GCA_024276275.1 Candidatus Zixiibacteriota bacterium | reverse complement strand
TAACGGATTTTCACATCTTCGTTCTGCATTAATCGGTTCCGATATGACTATTCCATTTGTTTCATCTAAACTGACACTTGGCACATGGCAACAGGTAGTCTTTTTGGAGTTTGATAACCGCAGTCGTGAACGCCATGTTGTGTTGCAGATTATGGGTGAGTAAGGAACCAGCTTTGAATTTCAAAACTCTTGAATTAACAGATAATAAGCTCAAATGGATTGACCAAACAGTTCTCCCGTTAGAACTGTCATATAAATCATCCGATGACTATAAAGAAATCATCACAGCTATCAAACGTCTGGAAATTCGCGGAGCTCCCGCAATAGGAATTGCCGCTGCCTATGCATTGGCAATCGCCGTTTCTAAAGAAAAGAACTTATCCGAAGAATGTATCATACGTATAGCCGACGAACTCAAAGCATCAAGGCCGACTGCTGTTAATCTTTTCTGGGCAGTTGACCGGATGGTGGAGTACTATGATAAATATCAAGGACAACCTCGTGATGAAATTATTGAAGAATTATTTTATGAGTCTGTTCGTATTCATAAAGAAGATGCCGAAATGTGTCAACAAATCGGCGAACATGGTTCCCAACTTATCAAAGACGGCGACACAGTTTTAACTCACTGTAATGCAGGAGCCTTGGCAACCGGGGGGATAGGCACAGCCTTGGGAGTCATATATACTTGCAAGCAACAAGGGAAGAAACTGCACGTATATGCTGATGAAACAAGACCGTTGTTACAAGGATCAAGGCTTACCGTTTGGGAACTTCAGCAAGAAAATATAGATGTTACTTTAATAACTGATAACAGTGCCGGAATGCTTATGCGTCAGGGGAAGATTAACCATGTCATTGTGGGTGCCGACCGAGTAACTACTAACGGTGACGTAGCCAATAAAATCGGAACTTTCTCGGTTGCTGTCTTAGCCAAAGAGCATAATATCCCGTTTTATGTTGCTCTACCCGAATCGACTTTTGACTATTCGCTTAAAACCGGCGATGATATAATTATCGAAGAGAGGTCCTCTGAAGAAGTCACTAAAGGTTTCGGTAAACAAACTGCTCCCGACAATACGCAAGTCTACTCTCCCGCATTTGATGTGACACCTGCGGAATATATTAGTTACTACATTATGGATACAGGCTTGAGAAAAGGGAAAAGAGCGAAAATAACTTGAGAAAACTAAAATCATTTCAAAAATTTATACATTCACTCAATTACGACCTGTTTAATTTTAACAGCAGTAGAGAATCTTTACCGGTAGAACCAACTCCCTCAATTCTACAAGTTCCTTCACCTCCAAAAGAGGAATTACCGTCAATTGAAGAGCTGTACAAACTTTTTCATAAAATTAATGCAGTTTATTTTGAAAACAAACTCCCGACGGTTCGAATTGAATACTCAAATAGAATGACAAATGCCGGCTCATATACTCCTGCTTTAAAGCTGATTAAAATTAGTAGAAAATACCATGAGATTTTTAGAGAGGATATCGAGGATACGCTCAAACACGAGATGATACATATTCTGCATTTCTATCATAATGCTGTATTTAAAAAAGAAGCTATCAGGATTGGAGCTTCGTTAAAGGCAAAGCCTCATCCTGCTGTAAGAAGAAAACCGAAATATCTCTATTTTTGTCCCGGATGTAAAAAAGAATACCCTCGTCAAAAAAGACTCCGAATGGCTTCATGCGGGTTCTGTTCTAAAAAGGGTAAATTTGATATTCGTTTCAAGTTGAAACTATTTAAATCATAAACTCTATATTTTAACTGAATCAGTTTGTTTCTGTTTCAGTGTATCTTCATGTAAAATTTCATTGATGAGGGCAGTAACTTCTGTTAAGGCTTCAATATTACCTGTAGAGGCAAAGCACTTTATCAACTTCAGAAGAACTACTTGTGGGTTTCCGACACAACTTACAATTCGCCCGTTTTTTGAGACCCCTAAGCCGGCTTTTTTGGCGTGTTGCAAGGCTATTTCTTCACCGACTACAATTGCCTGTTTTTTAATCGTTTTTTCAAACAATCTTATATAAGTTTCCATACTCATCCTTTTTTTGGGGAACAAATCAAAGCTTTCTACTATTATATATCGGTATAAAGAAATATAAATAAAGTCGGTAATCGACCTTGATTTCTTGAAAATTTTATGTAATATGCGTTAGAAGAACTGAATATAGTGAAAATAAACCTTTTTAAGATATTATAGAATAAGGAATGTATCAAAATGGAACAAAATTGTTGTCAAACTCAATTAAAAATTAACTCTGCCGCACCATCTTTTGATTTACAGGCGTATCAGAATAATGATTTCAAATCTGTCAAATTAGAAGATTATAAAGGCAAATGGGTCGTACTCTTTTTCTACCCTGCTGACTTTACATTTGTCTGCCCGACAGAATTAGGTGATTTAGCTGATAATTATTCTAAGTTTAAAGAATTAAATACAGAAGTATTAGTAGCTTCCACAGATACTCATTTTTGTCATAAGGCATGGCATGATTCATCAGAGACTATCAAGAAAATTACATTCCCTATGCTTGCTGACCCAACCGGTTCTTTAAGTCGTGACTACGGTGTGATGATTGAAGAAGAAGGTTTGGCATTACGTGGGACTTTTATTATTGACCCTGATGGTATTTTGAAAACAATTGAAGTAAATGATAATTCAATTGGCCGTTCTTCAGATGAATTGATTCGTAAATTACAGGCAGCTCAGTTTGTACATGAACATAACGGGGAAGTTTGTCCGATGAACTGGAAACCGGGTGCTGATACTCTAAAACCGTCAGCAGATTTAGTCGGTAAAATATAATTTTTGATTTGTAGACTTAAACGCCTAAACCGTAAAAGTTTGGGCGTTTTTTTGTAATTATTCTGTTAATTAAATTTTCGGATGTTATCGCTGATTTCGCATTTCTAGAGTAACTGTAAAGGATTCAAGCATTTACGCCGAAATAACAAAAATATGGCATTGCTGTTTAATAGTAAAAATCATCTCTTTTTTTAAATTCGACTGTTGACAACTGAAATTATTTTTATATCTTTGAAAGCTATTTTAGAAAAAATATATTTGTATATATAGGAATTGAAATGAAAACATTTATACCAAAAATTGACCCGTCGAATAAGAAGTGGCATATCATTGATTTAAATGATATCGTACTTGGACGGGCTGCCTGCAAAGTTGCTGATATCTTGCGGGGAAAAAATAAACCGATTTTTACTCCTCACATGGATTGCGGTGATCATGTTATCATCATTAATGCTGAAAAAGTAAAAGTGAACGGTGGCAATAAACAAGACCAACTTCGGTATTACAAATACTCAGGATATCCTGGTGGTCTCAGAACGACTACATTTACTGAAATGATTCAGAAAAAACCTGAACATATTTTTAAATTAGCAGTAAGACGTATGTTACCGAAAAACAAACTCGGTCGTAAAATTTATAAGAAACTGCATGTTTATGCCGGTGATAATCACCCGCATGCAGCACAAAAACCTGAAGAATTAAAGTTGTTTTAGATAAAGAAAGAATATGGAAAAACAAAAATTTGCAGCAACTGGAAGACGTAAAGAATCAACAGCTCGTGCTACACTAATACCGGGGTCAGGTAAAGGTACTGTTAACGGTAAAAAGTTAGAGGATTACCTCACTCGCGACACATTGATTAATCATGCTCTTCGTCCACTTGAAGCTACTGAAAACCTCGGTAAATTTGATGTGATCTGTTCTACTCGTGGTGGTGGTCTTTCAGGACAAGCCGGTGCTATTCGTTTAGCTATTGCTCGTGCTTTAAAAGTAATGGATCCTGATCTTCGTGCGGTACTTCGTGCCGGTGGATTTTTAACTCGTGATCCTCGTGAAGTTGAGCGTAAAAAATACGGACAGCCAAAAGCTCGTAAACGTTTCCAATACTCAAAACGTTAAAAATAAAGAGTATTACTATCCCGTTCTATTGCAAAATAGTTTATGGGAAATAAACAGTCTCGACTGACTTACCTACGGGTCCCTCTATTGGGTGTAGCTAAGAATGAAGTCGAGGTAAAGTAAACCGTGTTACCAAAGGATTCAAATGTTATCACCGGAAGTAAAAGAACTTCTTGAAGCAGGGGTACATTTTGGTCATCAGACCAGACGCTGGAACCCGAAAATGAAACCGTTTATCTTCTGTGCAAGAAACGGTATCTACATTATTGATCTCTCAAAAACTCTCAGTTCATTAAATAAAGCCAAAGAAAAAGTACGTGAAGTTGTCAGCCGCGGAAAATCTATTCTGTTTGTCGGTACAAAAAAACAGGCAAAAGAAGTTTTAGTCGGTGAAGCTCAACGTTGCGGTGGATTCTATATTACCGAACGATGGCTTGGTGGTATGTTGACCAACTTTAATACCATTAAAGAGTCTATCAAAAAACTCAAAGATATTGAACGGATGAAAGAAGACGGTACTTTAGAAAAATTTACTAAAAAAGAACGCGGGAAAATTGAAAATAGAGCTGCCAAATTACAAAAAGTTCTCGGCGGTATCAAAGGTATGAACTTCCTTCCTGGTCTTATGATTGTTGTAGATGCTAAGAAAGAGCAAATTGCTGTAGCGGAAGCTAAAATACTCGGTATTCCGATTATCGGTATTATTGATACAAATGCCGACCCCGACCCTATTGATTTCCCGATTGCCGCAAATGATGATGCAATCAAATCTATTAGAGTTTTGATTAAACAACTCGTCGATGTTGCCTATGAAACAAAACATTCGGTATCGCAGTAAATGATTGAAACTGCTGTTGAAGAAGATAGAAATGTAAAAGTAAATACGTATGTATCTTCTGAAACTGAAGCTACAGCTGAGACAAAAGACAAACAAAAAGATAAATAGTTTTAGAAAGTATAAAGTAGAATTATGGAAATAAATGCTAAAATGGTAAAAGAGCTTCGGGACAAAACCGGAGCAGGAATGATGGACTGTAAAAAAGCTCTCAAAGAAACTGATGGTGATCAAGAAAAAGCAATCGCATATTTAAGAGAACATGGTGTTGCAAAGGCTGCCTCGAAAGAAGGCCGTCAAACTGCCGAAGGTGCGATAGCTACTTATATTCATGCAGGTGATAAACTTGGTGTTATGGTCGAAATCAATTGTGAAACCGACTTTGTTGCACGTACGGATAATTTTAAAGCATTTTGTAAAGACATAGCAATGCATATTGCTGCTGCTGACCCTGTTTGTGTTACTCGTGAAGAAGCCGATCAAGAGCTTATTGCGAAAGAACGTGAAATGTTTAAAAATGAAATGTTGAACGAAGGTAAACCGGAAAAAATTATTGATAAAATTGTTGACGGTAAAATTGAAAAATATCTTAGTGAAATTGTTCTTATGGAACAACCGTTTGTAAAAGATAACGATGTTACCATAGCTGAACTTTTGAAAAAAACTATCGGTGAACTTGGCGAAAATATGGGTATCAAAAGATTTGTCCGTTTTCGTCTAGGTGAGTAATATGGAATCCGACAGTAGTTCACCTAAATATAAAAGAATTCTTCTAAAAGTTTCCGGTGAAGCCCTCATGGGACCCGTAAACTTTGGTCTTGATACAAAAACAGTTGACTTTATCTGTAACCAAATCAAAGAAATAAAAGATCTCAGTATAGAAATCGGTATTGTAGTCGGCGGCGGTAATATCTTCCGAGGGCTCGGTGCCTCTGAACGAGGTATGGACCGGGTAACTGCCGATAATATGGGTATGCTTGCTACAGTTATTAATTCTCTCGCTTTAATGGACACATTAGAGCAGATGGGTGTATACACTAGAGTGATGTATGCTATTAGCATGGAAGCATTTGCCGAACCGTATATCAGACGAAGAGCTGTCCGTCACATGGAAAAAGGTCGTTTAGCTATTTTTGCCGCAGGAACAGGTAATCCATATTTTACTACCGACACCGCTGCCTCACTACGGGCGATAGAAGTAAGTGCGGAACTGTTTATAAAAGCTACTAATGTTGACGGTGTCTACTCTGAAGACCCAAAGAAAAATTCAAATGCTGAATTTTACCCGAATTTAAAATATATGGAAGTATTAACTAAGGAATTAAAGGTCATTGATGCTACTGCTATCTCATTACTCAAGGATAACTGTATTCCGATTCGTATAATTGATTTACATACTCCGGGTAATTTGAAAAAAGTTGTCATGGGTGAAGAAATAGGAACTTTAATTTCATAAACAGCTTAACCTCTAAGCGGGAGTAAAAAAATTATGTTAGATGAACTCAAAAAAGATGCCGCTGAAAGAATGCTCAAAACTGTGGAAGCGACCGCAAAAGAATTATCGTCAATTAGAACCGGTAAAGCATCGGTACATCTTCTTGATAGCGTAAAAGTTGAAGCATACGGTTCAATCATGCCACTCAATCAAGTTGCTACCGCATCATCGCCGGAACCTCGCTTGCTGGTTATCTCAGCATTCGATAAAACAACAGTTCCGGACATTTTAAAAGGTATCCAAAAAGCTGACCTCGGCTTAAATCCACAAGCCGACGGTGCGACAATTAGAATACCGATTCCGGCTCTTAATGAAGAGCGTCGGAAAGAACTTGTCAGACATTGTAAAAAATCTGCCGAAGACGGCAAAATTGCGATTAGGAATATTCGCCGTGATGCTAACGAGCATATCAAAACTGCTCAAAAAGCAAAAGAGATTTCTGAAGATCAGGAAGCTGATTTACACGATGAGATTCAAAAATTGACTGATAAGCATACAAAAGAGATTGATGCTATGCTTGTGAAAAAAGAAACTGAAGTAATGGAAGTATAGCAGTTTCTAACAGATAAAATAAAAGCGAGGTTAATACCTCGCTTTTTTTTATGCTTTGTATTTATCCGGGATATGAACCTTCAATATACTGTTTTAAATATCTGTTTTCGAATTTGATATCTTTTTCTTTAGCCTTTACAATATCACCGATTGAAACAAGTCCAACTAACTTACTTTCTGCTACAATGGGAATATGACGTATTCTGTTTTTCGTCATAAGATTAGAGATATATTCAATATTGTCATCAGCTACTCCAACTATAAGCTCTGTTGACATAAAATGAGATACAGATAATTCCTCAAAATGAGACCGATTTTCAAAAATAGCCTTAAAGATATCTTTATCAGAAATAATTCCTATCAGGCACTTTTTTTCAACTATTGGAAGACAACTGATTTTGTTTTGAATCAAACATTCCATAGCTTTTACAATTGTCTCTTGCCGGTCAATTGTATGCATTGTTCCACTCTTGTTTTGGAGCAATTCTTGTACAGTCATAAAGACCTCCGGAATTTTAAATTAGATTTCTTTTGTTTGTCTTATTAACAATTTTATTTGTAAAAAAGTGCCGATGATGTATGATATTCTTTGAGACTTTGCTGGCGTTCGTATTTATAAATAACTATATTATGCAGGTTATGTCAAGATGTAAGAAAATAAAATGGATAATTACTGTCTTCGTTGTGGCGGTTGCTTTAGTCTTACCTGTTGTCGCACAAGAAGAAACAGATGAGATATTACACCATTATCAAAAACGGGCAGGTGAAGTGTTTGACGGCCGAAACCCGTTTATTTCAGGAGTAACTTTCTCTTTTGAAGCGACTACTTTTCGTAAAATTTATGATAAAAACGGTAATACTTCAATTGCCGATTCTTCTATATCACTCTATTATTATAGCTTCGGTAACTTAGATTCGATAGTTACAAAAGTTCCCTCTGAAAAAAAAATAGATTCAACGGATATGCAATACCCTAACATTTTCAAGGGTATTTACAAATACAATTTCTATCCGAATGATACCGGGGGAAAAGAACTTTCGATTGGATATGACAGCTATGAATTTGATCCATCTGTTCCGATAGGTATTGCGACAATTGACAGAGACCGCTATTTCCTTAAACAATTATATATGCATTTTGTAAATGAAAAAAGAATTGACCGATCATCAAAAGCTTTCAGGTTTATTGAATTTGAAGGGTATATATTTCCTGATTCAGTATGGGAGCTTAAATGCAAAAGTGGGATATTTACAAGAGAATACTATAGGATTGAAACCGGTATTCGTAATATTAAAATTCAGAGATAAGTATATATAAAAAAATGACAGACCGTATTGAAAAACTAAAAAATAAGATATTAGAAAATAAAGAATCAATCCCAAAACATATAGCTATTATCATGGATGGGAACGGGCGATGGGCAGCCCAACGTGATAAACCGAGAACATTCGGACACGAGGCAGGAGTTACTGCTGTACGTGAGGTTGTCAAGGCAGCCTCGGATGTCGGAGTAAAATATCTGACTCTGTACACTTTTTCAATCCAAAATTGGAACCGTCCAAAAGATGAAGTTTCGGCACTTATGTCACTCTTAAGCAGAACGACCAAAAATGAAATTTCAGAAATGATTAGCAATGATGTAAAGCTCCGTACTATCGGGCATGTACATTCGCTTCCATCGGTAAGACGGATAGCTCTTGAATTGGCTGTTGCTAAAACAAGAAACAACAAAGGGTTGATATTGACACTTGCCTTAAACTACGGCGGTCGTACAGAAATTTTGGATGCGGTCAAAGCTCTTGCGAATTCAGTACGAAGCGGACTTGTTGAACTATCTGATATAAATGAAGAACTGTTCTCAGACTTTCTCTATACTTCAAGTATGCCCGACCCCGACCTTATGATTCGTACATCGGGAGAACAAAGGATTTCAAATTTCCTTCTCTGGCAGACAAGCTATACCGAGTTGTATATTATTGATACCTTATGGCCTGACTTCAAACGGGAAGAAATGTTTAAAGCTATTTTGGACTATCAAACGAGAGAAAGACGCTTTGGTAAAGTGAGTGCCGACCAGGATGAGTAAAAACTTAATACTACGAATTTCAGTTGCTTTAATTGCTATTCCATCAATTCTATGGATTTGTTATCAGGATGAATTGTGGCTAAAGGGAATGATTGTCGTTTTTGCTGTTATAGCTATGGCAGAGTTTTTATGGCAAGAAGGATACCGCCCGAAGAACTTCTTGGCTTGGTATGCATTGTTTACTGTTTTTTGGATATCTTTAAATGCTAATCCATACAAAGGAAGCAGCGAAGCTTTTGTTCTGTTCCTGTTAATTTCAGGAATGACTTTTGCGGTAGGAAAAGAAACACCTGAAAAATTATATACAAAATTTATTCGACTCGTTTTTGGAGTTGCTTATGTTGGCTTTTTGTATACGTTTGTATATAAAGCTGCATTTGATCTTGATATGTCTTTAGCAACTTTCGGTAGTAGTGGTGACTGGATGTTGTTTCTTTTTTCAATCTTGTGGGTAGGAGATTCTGCTGCTCTGTTGATCGGGAAAGCATTCGGAAAACATAAATTGGCTCCCTCTGTATCTCCCAACAAAACAATTGAAGGGTTTGTTGGAGGTCTACTCGGTGCAATTCTTGTCGGTGTCGGTATGTATTTCTGGAAATTCAACTGGCTTGAGTGGTATGAAGTTCTACCGCTTGCTATCGGTTGTTCTATCTTCGGACAACTTGGTGATTTACTCGAGTCAATGTGGAAACGTTCTCTGAATATAAAAGACTCATCAAACCTAATTCCGGGACATGGCGGTATGCTTGATAGATTTGATTCACTTCTGTTTGCGGCTCCATTTATGTATTATTACAAAGAGTTTTTTCTAATGTAATGAAATTGCTCGATTACATATTCGCCGCTCGACCGCTCCTACACTTACCGGTCTGGTCTGTTTACTTAGTTTCCCTGCATTATCATCTTGAACTTTCAAACGATCAATTTGCAATTACAGATATTTTAATACTTCTCTCACTAACATTGGCAACATCGGCATCTTATTTTATCAACCAAATTTACGACTATGATTCCGATAAGCAAAATAATAAACTCGGCTTTCTACAAAAAGGTTATATCTCTTTTGTCGAGATGAAAACGCTCTATTATGTATGTGTGGTTCTTTCAATTGGAATAGCTTTTAATATTTCAATTTTCATCGGGTTCTTAATCTTGGGACTATTGGTTCTTGGGGTAATTTATTCAGCTCCTCCTTTTCGTCTCAAAGACCGCCCGTTTACCGGACTTTTGGCAAATGCAATCGGTTATGGGTTTGTAGTTCCTTTTACAATAATGCCCGATTTGAATATGCACAATAGCGGGTTGCTTGGGTGGGATAACCCGTTCTATTTTTTCCTCACAATCGGGGCAATTTACATCCTGACTACAATTCCAGACAAAGAGGGAGACAAAAATACAGGTAAGAGAACTCTTGCGGTAATTTTACCGATATCGTTTTTAAAATTGATGGCACTAATGCTGCTAATAGACTCTGTTATTGTTTCATATAATTCTAATTTTATGCTGCTTGCGATTATTTCTATTATTTCAGCTTCTGTTGTTTGTACAACACTTTTTTCTGAATCAGAAAAAGTTCTCTTTTTTTCAATTAAACTTCCAATCTTATTATTGACTGTTTTAGCCGGTTGTTTTTTCTATGGCTACTTAATATTTGTTGTTGCTCTGCTTGTTGGAACCCGACTATATTATAAAAAACGTTTTAATATGGAATATCCAAAACTGACATGAAAAACATATTATTGTTTATTTTACTTATTTCGATTGCCGGATGTGTCACGACTCCGAGATACAGAACCGGAGGGTTTGAAACAAGACCCGAAGTTCAATATCTAGATGATTCCCCGACAACATCAGAAAATATCAGATTAGGACTTATCCTACAATCATATCTTGGAAAACCGTACAAAGGAAAATCAAAATATGAGCCCGGGCTTGATTGTTCTCATTTTACCCGTTCAGTTTTTCAAAAGTATAACAAGATAGTTCTTCCACGTACAGCTGCCGAACAATATACACAAGGAAAAGAAATTCACTTTAATCATTTGAGATACGGCGATATGGTCTTTTTTAAAACAGATCGAAAAAAAATCTCCCATGTCGGAGTTTATGTAGGTGACAGAAGATTTATCCATGTTTCTACATCACGAGGTGTGATAGTCAGTCACATGAATGAAAAATACTGGTCAGAACGATATGTCGGAGCAAGACGGATTTTAAAATAAACGTATTTCTATCCGTATACTAATGCATGACAAAAGCTGACATGAAATTAAAACTGCAAAATCTTCCAAAATCATCGGGTGTATATCTTTTTAAAAATAGAGCGGGAAAATATATCTATATTGGCAAGGCAAAAAACCTTAAAAACCGTGTCCGTACTTATTTTCAATCTATACAAAAACTAGACCCAAAAACAGCCCGTATGATTTCAAAAGCTGTTGATTTTGAACTGATGGAAACCGCAAACGAGGTTGAGGCATTGATTCTTGAGGCTAACTTAATACGTGAATATAAACCTCAGTACAATGTTGATCTCAAAGACGACAAACATTTTCCATATATTAAAATTACTACCACAGAACCTTTTCCAAGAGTTCTTATTGTTCGTAAAATGGAAAATGACGGTTCTACGTATTTTGGTCCTTACACAAACTCAAAAGGGATGCGTCGCACTGTACATTTTCTTACAGGTCTTTTTAAAATCAGGTCTTGCTCCTACACTATCCCGCATCCTAAGGGAAAAAAATATGAAGTCTGTTTGGACTATCGTATAAACAGATGCGGAGGGGCGTGTGCCGGATATGAAACAGAGAAAGATTACAAAGAGTTAGTTGATTCTGTGCTTATGGTTCTATCGGGGAAGTCGGGTAAATTGATAGCAAAACTAACCGAGAAGATGCAAATAGCATCGACTGAAACGAACTTTGAAGAGGCTGCTGAAATACGCGACCAGATAGAAGCGTTGCAGTCAGTCAAAGTAAAACAAAATGTTGATGTCGGTGAAATTGTCAACCGTGATATTATATCAATTGCAAGAGAAGATAAAGATGCTGTCGCAGTTGTTTTGCAAATACGAGAAGGTGCCTTAATCGGACGGCAGGATTTTCAATTACGGTCAGAAATTGATGAGTCCGATCAAATTATTTATGATACCTTTGTTACACAATATTATAATCATCAACCGAACATACCGTCTGAAATTTATCTCCCGGTTGAACTTCCCGACATGAAACTTCTGGAAAAGTGGTTTAAAAAAGAAAAAGGTAATAAAATTAAAATAGTTACTCCTAAAATTGGCGATAAAGTTCGTTTGGTTGAACTTGCCGCACGAAACGCCCGATTACTTTTGGATGAACTGCTCATAAAAAAGATGACTTATACCGAGCGAACTTCCAAGATGGTGACTTCACTAAAAGATGATCTTAAACTTTCACGTTCACCTCGAGCAGTAGTCTGTTTTGATATTTCCAACACAGGTGATACCGATGCGGTCGGGTCGTGTGTTTATTTTGAAAACGGTAAACCGAAAAAAAGTCAGTACCGTCATTTTAAAATTAAAGGTGTAAAAGGGCAGGATGATTTTAAAATGATGAGAGAAATTATCGGACGGTATTTTTTTAGAATCAAAGAGGAAAAACTGACTCCACCTGATTTAGTTGTTGTTGATGGTGGTAAAGGTCAGTTATCATCAGCAGTTGCAGAGTTACAGTATCTCGGTTTTGACGATCAGCCGATTATTGGACTTGCGAAACGCTTGGAAGAAGTCTTTTTCCCAAACAAAAGTGACCCGATGACTATAAGCAAATCTTCACCATCTTTGATATTATTGAAACAAGTCCGAGATGAAGCTCACCGCTTTGCAATTACATACAACCGCAAGGTTCGTTCTAAGAGAACTATTATCTCTGTGCTTGATAATATAAAAGGAGTAGGTCCTTCCAAACGCGATGCCTTATTAAAGAAATTCGGCTCTGTCAAACAAATCAAAGAAACTTCAGCAGTAGAACTTACCGAACTCAAAGGTATCAACATCACACTTGCTAAGAAAATTCTCAGAGATCTGAAAAAGTAGAAAATCTTTCATTGACTCTACTTATTCAACTTCATGCTATAGGGCTTGTTTATAGAGCCAAAACAGTTTTGCAAGACCCTTCGACTTTACGTTGCTTTACGAATTTTATTGATTCAAGTTTCAACTTGTTCTTGTTGATTTATCTGATAAATCCTATATCTTCTATCCATGCAAGAACAACCAAAAGCATATTCTGTATCTGCCATAACACGGATGATAAAATCACAGCTTGAGGACTCTTTCAACAATATCTGGGTTGAAGGAGAAATCTCAGGGTATTTACACCATTCATCAGGGCATAGATATCTTTCACTCAAAGATGATAAAGCAGTTGTTAAAGTTACAATCTGGCGAGGTGTTGGTTCAAAACTGCAATTTGAGCCGAAGAATGGACAGAAAGTGCTAATCTATGGCGATATGTCTGTTTATGAAAAAGGCGGGTCATACCAACTTAATTGCCGCAAAATTGTACCGGTCGGTGTTGGTGAACTAGAACTTGCTTTCAGGCAATTACATGAGAAACTCACCAAAGAGGGGCTTTTTGATGATTCGCATAAACAAGCTGTTCCTAAATTTCCGAATAAAATCGGAGTGGTTACTTCTCCTACGGGAGCCGCTATTCGCGATATTATCAAGATTGCTAAACGTCGTAACGATTCGGTTCAACTCGTTATTTATCCTGCCAAAGTGCAGGGAGACGGAGGAGAGTTGACAATCGCAAAAGGTATCGAGTATTTCAATTCAAATGATGATGTCGATATCATTATCACCGGTCGTGGCGGCGGTTCGCTTGAAGACCTTTGGAATTTCAATACCGAAGAAGTCGTCCGAGCAATTTATAATTCTAAAATACCGGTAATTTCGGCAGTCGGTCATGAAATAGACACAACACTTGCCGACTATGTTTCTGATTTACGAGCTCCGACACCGTCTGCAGCAGCCGAACTTGCGGTTTGGTCTAAAGAAGACTTCGCATCTCAAATCAACGGATATGTCTATCAACAATCGATTTATATTCAAAATCTGGTCGAAACAGCCAAAGAATACTTGTCTTCACTCTTAAACCGACCGGTCTTTAAAAGACCTCTTGATATAGTTCGGCAACGTCAGCAATATCTCGATTCTTCTGAAAAACTGCTTCATTCGGCGGGAAAAAAGACTTTTGATTTTCATAAAAACCGATTATCTTTAGCAGTTGCCCGTATTGACTCATTGTCACCTCTGAAAATTCTAGCTCGTGGGTATTCTGTTACAAGAGCGGAAAACGATGGATCGGTAATAAGTTCTGTAAAAAACATTACGGGTGGTGATTCAATAGAAACAATTGTAACAGACGGAAGTATAATCTCTACCGTTACAGATTTACGAAAGAATAAATAATGACAGCAAAGAAAAAATATAAAGACTACGAGTCTGCTTTAGAGCGGTTAGAAGAAATCACCGATGATTTAGAAAACGGCGAAAAATCTCTTGAAGATTCAATAACTCTCTACACCGAAGGTTTAGAAATTGCCAAGTTTTGCAACGGCAAATTAGAAGAAGCCGAGAAAAAAGTGAAAATCATCACCGAAGAAAATGGTCAGTTACTGGAAACTAATTTCGACTCAGAGGATAACGCTTAAATGCCGACATCGACTGTTGACATAAAATATTATTTGGAAAAAATAAAAAAGCTGACTGATGAAAAACTTGTTCGGTATCTTCCGTCTGTTGAAGTCGAGCCGAAAATACTTCATGAAGCGATGTCGTATTCTGTAATGGCAGGCGGGAAACGTCTGAGACCTATTTTGGCATATTCTACTTATACCTATTGTGGCGGAAAGAGCGAGGGCGAAGATATTTCAATTCATTATGCTATGGCAGCTCTAGAGATGGTGCATACATATTCGCTAATACATGATGACCTTCCCTGTATGGACGACGATGATTTGCGAAGAGGGATACCTACATGTCACAAAAAATTCGGTTTAGCTGCTGCTGTCTTAGCAGGTGATGCTTTACATGATGTAGCCTTTAATCTTCTAGCGTCAACTGGTTCTACTAAAGTAGTAGTAGAATTGGCACAAGCCTTAGGTACTGCCGGAATGATCGGCGGGCAAATGGCTGATGTTGAGGCTGAGGGAAAGAAATTACAAAAGAAGAAATTATAAATATCCATACACGAAAAACCGGAGCTTTAATCAGAGCCTCGGTAAGAATCGGAGCTATGCTTGCCGATGTTACCGATGAACAACTCGGTAAATTGACCACCTACGGTGAAAAAATTGGCTTAGCTTTTCAGATTATCGATGATATATTAGATATTGAAGGTGATACACAAACGATGGGTAAACCGGTTGGCTCCGATGTCGGTTTGGGTAAAGCAACTTATCCCAAGGCTGTCGGTATCGAACAGGCAAAAATTGATGCACAGATATTGATAAAAGAAGCGGTTGCATTGGTAGATAAATTTGATGATAATGTCTTATCTCAATTAGCCAAATATATTGGGCAACGAAACAATTAAATGATGCGTATATAACATAATGAAAATACTTCCACAAATTCATACTCCGGCTGATACTAAAAAACTGACTCTGGATGAGTTAATGATTTTAAAAGATGAACTACGTCAGGAAATAGTTTCTGCTGTTTCAAAAACAGGCGGACATTTAGCCTCTAACTTAGGTGCTGTAGAATTAACAATTGCGATGCATCATGTTTTTAATCTTCCAAAAGATAAAATTCTGTGGGATGTCAGTCATCAAACATACGGTCATAAAATTTTAACAGGTCGTCGTGACAGAATAAATACTATCCGTCAATACGGTGGGCTAGCCGGGTTCTCAAAACGTTCCGAATCTGAATATGATGACTACGGTGCAGGGCACGCTTCTACATCTATTTCTACCGCTCTCGGTTTTGCTGCTGCCCGTGATAATGTTGGCGATGATAATAAAGTTATCGCAGTTATCGGTGACGGTTCCATGACAGGTGGTCTGGCATTTGAAGGACTCAATAATGCGGGACATCTGAAAAAAGATTTGATTGTTATCCTAAACGACAATACATGGTCTATTTCAAAAAATGTCGGTGCTTTATCAAAGTATCTTACTACGATTTTAGCCGATGAGAAATTTAATAAACTTCGTTCCGAGGTTTGGGAACTGACCGGCAGATTTAAACGGCGTGATAAAATTCGCGAAACAATTTCAAAAATAGAACAGTCTATTAAAGGGTTCTTAGTTCCGGGAATGCTATTTCAAAAACTTGGATTTCGGTATTTTGGACCAATCGACGGACATGACCTACCGTTGATGATAAAGACTCTAGAAGATTTAAAACAACTTTCCGGACCTTTGATGCTGCACATTGCTACCGTTAAGGGAAAGGGTTATGACCCTGCCGAGGAAGATGCCGGAGCATATCATGGCGTTGGAAAATTTGATAAAGTTACCGGGAAATTAGCTAAAAGCTCGCCGTCAAGACCGTCATATACCAAAGTTTTTGGTGATATTATGGTCGAACTTGCTGAGAAAGATGATAAAGTTATTGCTATTACAGCGGCGATGTCGACAGGTACAGGTTTAGTCGATTTTTCTGAAAAGTATCCTGAACGATTTTTTGATGTCGGAATTGCTGAAGGGCATGGCGGATGTTTTGCCGGCGGATTAGCAGCAGAAAATATGAAACCGTATTTTGTTGTTTATTCTACTTTTATGCAGCGGGCTTATGACCAGATTATTCATGATATAGCTTTACAAAAACTCCCGGTCGTATTTTGTATGGACCGAGCAGGTTTGGTAGGCAATGACGGTCCGACTCATCACGGTACATTTGATTTAACATATTTTTCAACGGTACCAAATATAATTGTCGCCGCTCCGAAAGACGGTAACGAACTCCGGTCAATGCTTCACTATACAGCCGACAATAAACTTGAGGGACCCGTTTCTATCAGATATCCCCGTGATAATGTGCCGACTGACATGCTTTCAGATATTAAGCCGATTGAATGGGGTAAATGGGAAGCTGATAGTTTAGATAAAGGTGTTATTATTTTAGCTGTCGGTACTATGGTACAGACTGCCTATGAAGCTGCTGAGATTCTAAATCAAGATACCGATTCTATTGCTGTTATAAACGCTCGGTTTGTAAAACCTTTTGACTATGAAATGCTTGATGCGATAAGAAAACGAGCAAAATATATTATTACGATTGAAGAAAATCAAATAAGAGGTGGGTTCGGGCAGGCTATTGCGGAATATCTTATGAATAATAATTATAACGGCAAACTAAAAGTCATCGGTATCCCTGACCAATTTGTAACTCATGGCAACAGAGAGCAATTGCTAAAAGAAATTCATCTTGATGTTGACTCTATTGCACATACAGTTTCGGAGTTTATAGAAAAAGAACCATCAACCGGTTTCTTACAAAAACTGAGACTCCGTAAAAATTCAGTTTCGAAAAAAGTGTCCTAAAGAAAAAAATAAATATGAAGTTCGGGTTGATTGCAAATGTAAAACGGCAAGGTGCTGATGAGGCGATAAATTTCTTTATCAACTGGTCTAGAAACTCAGGCAATGAACTTTATGTTTGCGACCAACTAAAAAAAGAACTTGATAACAATCTAAACTATTGTGCCAGATCAGAATTTGTTGACAAAGTTGATATCCTCGTTTCGATGGGTGGTGATGGAACTATGCTTGCCTCGGCTCGTGCAGTCGGTTCGGCAGGTACGCCTATTTTGGGTATCAATCTCGGTTCGCTCGGATTTCTTACCCAGCTAACTCCACAACAGTTGGTTACTTCGCTTGATGCGATAGTCAAGGGAGAGTATTCACTTGAAAAACGGATGTTGTTACAAGCAGAAGTTGACGGAATCGATTTAGTTGAATCCCCTTTTGCTCTTAATGATGTTGTCATAGATAACGGTCCGATAAGTCGTGTTATTGATATTCGTTTAGCGGTTAATAAAGAAGAGATTGTAACTTACAAAGCCGACGGTCTGATAATTTCGACACCAACAGGTTCAACAGCATATTCACTTGCGGCGGGTGGACCTATTTTACATCCGAAAATGGAGGCGATGATTGCCGCACCGATCTCATCTTTTTCGTTGAACACCCGTCCGATGATTTTTTCCGATGAAGATATTCTTGAAATATCGGTTTTGGGTGGGGAGCATCAAGCCCAAATTACTATTGACGGACAGGTGACACTTCCAATAAAAGATTCCTCAAAAATCACAATTAGAAAAGCAGATTTCCACACACAGTTTATAATTTTCCCAGACAGCTCATTTTACCGAGTCCTCCGCAACACATTACATTGGGGTTATACACCCAGCGAACGATAGGGGTGGGGATTTTTTGAATGTTGTAGCTTGTCCTAAAACAAACACACCCCCGACCCCTCTTAAAAGAGGGGAGTCAATAACGGAATGGTTTAGTTGAATTTAAAGCTGATAGTAGTAGTTATGCTATATTAGATTGTATTTATGTTTTTATAGTTGTCATTTCCCCTCTCTTGAGAGGGGATTAAGGGGTGTTTCTCTCTTCAAATTCAATAATATATTTTTGGATAGTTTGAAATGATACCCTCAATATTGTTTAAAACGTCGTATCCAGTAAATCTCAAAACCTTGAGTCCAGCTTTATGTAAGTATTCATCTTTTAATTTATCTTGATGTTGAACTTCTAAAGAATTATGTGTCGAGCCATCTACTTCTATAACCAAACAAAGTCTGTGATAATAAAAATCAGCGATATAATTTCCGATAGGTTTTTGTCTGTTGAATTTATAACCATGAAGTTGTTTATTCTTCAAATAAGGCCATAACTTTATTTCAGATTTAGTGCTGTTGTTTCTGTGATGTCTTGCGAATTTTATTAGCTTTTGGTTGTATTTAAGTTTCATTTTCTTTCTCAATGGTAAAACAAAACACCCCCGACCCCTCTTAAAAGAGGGGAGTCCGTAAAGTTAGTTCTTTGTTGAAAATAGTATATTAGGTATAACTGACAAGGTGCGTCAGTTTAATTTCTTTTTATCTGTCCCTCCACAATTTTCAAAAAATACTTGCAATTTTCATAAGAATTTAATAATATGCTCTCCCTATAAGCGAGAGTAACTCAGTTGGTAGAGTCACAGCCTTCCAAGC
>JAJRXM010000096.1 GCA_024276275.1 Candidatus Zixiibacteriota bacterium | reverse complement strand
GAATGTCCGATTACATCTGAAGCTTAAAAAAGCAGATGCCCTGCTTGATCTTCAAAAAAAAGCTTCGGAGATACTTCAGATGGCAGACTTAGACGAGAGCGAGGACGACTGATGAAGATAGCCAAACAAGAAGCATCCAAGCCCTCCGTGCGAGCTTAATAAGATTATTCACTAAGTTACTTCAACATTTTTTAGTACCAATTCGCAATTTTTTTATTTGTTCCTACACTTTTCCTAACGCACTTTCAATTAACTCTATAATCTATGAAATAATTTTTAGCTTATCTTTTATAATATTTTTTGTGAGGTTCCGAACAATATAGGCACACTTTGGGCACAAGGAGATATACTTATTTAGTATGTTACTGTAGGAGCATGAGTTACATTGAATATTTTTGTTAATGCCGAAGGGGGGATTCGAACCCCCACTCCCTTGCGAGAACTGCACCCTGAATGCAGCGTGTCTACCAATTTCACCACTTCGGCATATTGTCGTATAAGACATATTGAATATAAATTTTCGTACGGGAAAAGCAATATAATTCTCGGAAAGAAAAATCAAGAATCATATTATTAACTTTTAATAGATTAAACCTTAGCACAGAGCTTAGTAGTTACAATTACAGTTATGAAACAAATTGACAAAACTCTTTTAATTTGAAAGAATAAAAGTTTCATAGTAGGGTTCTCCAAGTATTAATTCTTTATTGAAAAATCCGCCCGATATTGCCAAAGTATCACCTAAACGAGGAAAAGTCCTGGTTACATGAAAAACATATCCAGGTTTTGCTTTTGATGTTTTAATAGGAGGATAAAAATCATAATTATAATTCTTGTTTTTTGATTTGATATGAAAGTAATTCTTATAATCTTTTTGCATAAAATCCTTTACCATAAAATCAAAGTACACAATGACACTATCAGTATTTGATAACATATACAAAGAAGTCAGTTGAATCTTATTATCAAAATTAACTGCTTTATTAGCTTTATTATCAAATTTATTTTTTCGCAAATTAGTAGAAAAATACTCATTTAAATACTGTTGTCCTGTAGGAGATAGATTTTGATATATAAAGTTTGCTACATAAAGTTGTTGAGTGCTGTCTTTAAGATTCTTCAAATTATTTAGTTTATTAATTGCAGGTACAGAAACCGTATTGTTCTTCAGTTCAAACAAATTATTTTTATTTTTCTTTATAAATAATGAATAGCTATCAATAAAATTCTTGTTAAATTTAACTTCATATGAAGTAAACTTGTTAGGGTACGAACTAATTGTATATGATATCACGTAATTTCCATCTTTAGTTCTCGGCATAAAGTAGTCAATAGCATTGAATCTGTTATATTTCATTGCTATAAAGAGCAAATATGAATCATTACAGTACTGTAGCATATTGATAAATGTATATCTTTTTAGATACTCTGAGGCAGGATGTGAATAGTGTTGATTGGCTGTTGAAAAATAGTAAACCGGATAAAAAACTGATAATTTATCGTATCCTGTTAAAAATATCTTACCCTTTATTTCTTTAGCTAATTTAGTATTAATTCCGAAATCAGGTATCTTGGCAGTACGAGCTTTTTTCACCTGACTATTTCGAGCAACAGCGTTATAATCTTTGACAAAAAGAGCTATAATAAATATAAATAGAATAAAAAACATTTTACGTAATTTTAAATTACGAACACGTACAGTTTGTGCTATTAAAATACCGGTGAAAACACCTCCCAAAACAACGAGAAGCGTATTTACTTTTAAAACATTAATTGGATAATCAATAGCTCCTAAAAAAGTACCGATTATATAAATAACTATTGATAAGCCAAAAAGCATAATTAAACTTTGATTCATTTTTGATTGAAATTTATAAATAATATATAGAATTGAAGTAATGAGTATTACCCCAAACCAATCAAATTTCATAAAGTCAAACATTATGCCTGTTCTACCAATATGAAACCATTCCTGTTTTGCCGGTTTACCCCCAAACTGTAAGATAGAAATGTAAGCCGGCAGCCAATACCAACTACTTAACAAAGCAGCAGTAATGCAAACTAACCAATTTTGTATAATGACACCTGACTTAATACTATTTTTAGATAGAAGATAATATATTGATTTTATAACAAGATAAACGCCTCCGATAAAAAAAGGAAATGGGTAAGTAGTAAATATAATTGCTCCGAAAAAACCGCCATATAACATATTTTTTTTGAATGAATTCTTATTATTCTTTAACTCTATAAAATAGATAAACCATGGGATAAAAAAACTATTCCCCAGAAACTCATAAGGGTTAAATAATAAATACGCATATCCGGCATTTGAAATGAGAAAAACAAATAAAGAAATAAAAATAGATTTTTGATATCCAACAATCGGTTTCCATGCTTTATGAAGTAGAAAAGGACCTATAAGAAAAAATAATGCTAAACTAATTTTTATAGTTTCGTAAGCCTTTAAATCAAATACTTTCCCTAATAAAGCTTGGAAATAAAATGACATAGGAGGATAAAAAGTAGGTAAATCTTTATAGTAAAAATCCATCGGTGGGAAAAAATTCATTAATTTTAGAATATTTGAAATCCGAAAAGATTGATCTCCATAAAATCCGTTAATTCCAAAAGGTGTATTGTTGAGAAAAAGAAAAATTGAGATAAATCCAAACAGTGAGAATAGACATAATGTTATAAAAAGTTTTGATGCTTGTTTTAACGGTATTAACCACATATACGTAAGAGTTAGAAGAAAAGATAATCCCCAGACATCAACCCACATTAAGTCATATATATACGATATTTCGTTGTATGTTCCAGCTGATGATGTAAAAGAAATTATATGTATTGCTAACCTAATTACAATAAAAATGAGAATATATAATACAGATAAATAGATTTTTTCTTTTTGTATGTTTAGAAATACGCCCATGGACAAAAATGTACAAGATAAATTTACTATTGTAAAGGAATTAACTTGAAATAGTTTTCATAAAAAAAAGCTCATCCGCATAAGCGAATGAGCTTTTTTTATATTTAATCTTCATCAATCATTAATTCAAATAAGCACGCAATGAACGGCTTCTTGAGGCATGACGGAGTCTGCGAATCGCTTTTTCTTTAATCTGACGTACCCGCTCGCGGGTCAATGAGAATCGAGCTCCTATCTCTTCAAGCGTTAATGCTTTATCATGGTGTAAACCAAAGTAGAGATTGATTACTTCCGCCTCTCGCGGTGTCAGAGAATCCAATGCCTTTTCGATTTCAACCTTTAAAGACCCGTCTAAAAGGGCTTCATCAGGTGACGGTTGTAATTCATCTTCTAACACATCAATAAGAGAGTTATCTTCCGATGCGGAAAACGGTGCATCTAATGAAAGATGCGAGTTTGAAATTTTTAACGTATCAGAAACTTCACCCTCAGAAAGTTCAAGAACTTTTGAGATTTCCTCAGGAGACGGAAGCCGTCCGAGCGATTGTTCTAACCGCGAGGAAACCTTTCCGATTTTATGCAGGGTTCCGACTCTATTTAAAGGCAAGCGCACAATTCGGCTCTGCTCCGCAAGAGATTGCAAAATAGCCTGTCGAATCCACCACACGGCGTAACTGATAAATTTGAACCCACGGGTTTCATCAAACCGTTTGGCAGCTTTAATCAGTCCGATATTACCTTCGTTGATTAAATCCGCCAGTGATAAACCCTGGTTTTGATATTGTTTTGCTACCGAAACAACAAATCGCAAGTTAGCTTTTGTTAATTTCTCCAGAGCTCTTTTGTCGCCCTGCTTAATTTTTCTCGCTAACCGCACTTCTTCTTCGGCGTTAATAAGAGGGGTTTCCCCGATTTCACGAAGGTACAAATCCAACGATCTGTCTTCATCGCGATATTTTAAGGATTGTTTAGCCAATTTTCTGACTAACTCCTTCCAACTTAAAATGTTTCTTCATCTCAGTACTACTCTGAGATACCACAATATATTCCATAATACAATTTATGGTCTAATTACTTTTCTTGCTACAGAACCGTCAGGTTCAACTACAATCATCGGAATACGGGTTGCCGATGACGGAATATCTATTGAAATCCGAAGTATATCGTCAACATTTGCAACAGATTGATTATTTACCTGTAAAATTACAGTTCCTCTTCTAACCGAAGAATTATCTGCGGGAGTCCCTAAACCGACTCTTTGTACAAATACTCCGTCAACAGGCTTTATATTCAACAGACCTGCCATATCATCGGTAAACGAAACTAATTCCATACCTAACCATTGAACCGAACGGGTTTCAGAAGGTACTTGAGGAACATTACCTGAATTATTCAGAGATGCCATAAAGGTATCCCTGTCGGCAACTACAACATTAACCTCATTTCGTTCACTATTACGAATATATTCAATCGGAACAGGTTGACCGCCTTTTGCCTGAGAAATCAAAACCGTCAGATGTCTATTATTTTCTACTTCCTGACCATTAATTTTTAAAATAATATCTCCCGATTTTATACCGGCTTTATCAGCAGGAGAATTAGAAAATACAGAATCAATTTTTACACCGTGAAAACCGTCGATACCTTGTAAACGAGTCTCTCTTTCGGTTAAATCTCCCAGCCAAACACCGAGCCACCCGCGATTTACTTTCCCTAGTGAAATTAAATCAGGCACAACTGACCGTGCTAAACTAATAGGTATGGCAAATCCGATACCGACTGATGCTCCTGTAGGAGATGAAATAGCTGAATTAACACCGATACATTCTCCCCGAAGATTTAGCAAAGGTCCACCTGAGTTGCCGGGATTAATTGAAGCATCGGTTTGGATATAATCTTGATATGTAGGTGTTTCAGTCCCACAATTTAGATTTCTACGTCCTTTAGCAGATATAACTCCTACAGTCACAGTTCTATCAAGTCCTTGTTGTGGAAATGGATTACCGATAGCAATCGCCCAATCACCGACTTTGAGATTTTCAGAATCACCAAACGGGATAACGGTGATTTTTTCATTTTTCGGTTCAATTTTTAAAACCGCTAAATCAGTCTGAGGGTCGGCACCTACTAATTTTGCTTCATATTCATACCCTGAGGCTGTTGTAACAGTTAATACAGCAGCATTTTCTACAACATGGTTATTAGTCACAATATATCCTTCTTCTCTAAAAAAGAACCCTGAGCCTGATGATGACTGGCATGCGCCCTGATGCCACCACCTGGAATTTGTCTGAGCAGATTTGGCAGATATATTTACTACCGCATCTGAAGCCATTTCAACAACCTGCACAAAAGGAGATACATTCTCACCGTCGCGATAAACAACAGGAAAAAGCCCTGTCCGGGCTACATTTAAATCCGATTGTGCTATAGTTTTTGGAGTGAAGTCTAAGTTTGATGTTACCATCATCCCAAAAAATGTAAAAAACAAAGCCGCCAGTACAAAAAGTGATACTATACCGACAGATTTTTTCGTATCATTCTTTTTATTCCGGGGGGAATTATTGCCCAATTTCACTTATCTTAGTCCTCCGACTAGTTAGCCAAGTAAGATACCTTACTTTCTCTATTTGGTCAAGCTATTTATCGCCAAACTCTTTGTATTATATTTAACGTACGAATGTCAAATATGATGCATATTATTTCTGAATATTCTTAGTTTTCTGACATATTTAAGACAATTTTGCAAAGGGAAATGATTCAGGTTATTTTTGGGATATATTCAAAAGTGATTGATTTGCAAATCTGATATATGTACTTTAGTATATGTACTGATAAAATGGTACAGAAAGGAGTTCAATGATGGTAAAAAACATCGTAGACTTTATGAGACTCCAAAAAGATAGAGAGCATCAGGCGAAATTGGTGTATATATACTGATAAAGTACGACAAACGTGGAATATTGAAGCTCTTTTGGATTACAGAAGAGTACCAGAAATAGCCATTTGGGAACGCCCCCATAGGTTCAAACACTGGAGGAGCTCAGTCATTCGAGTTAATTTGAGTTATCCTATTTATAATTAGTAAGATTTTTATAAATAGGATAGGAATCTAGCAAGATTCTGACTTACTCAATGATTCTCGCTCTATCGGTTGCTTCCGTAAGCCAATTTAAAATCCCCGCACTTCGGGGATTTTGGTATATTAATGACAACTTGTCTATGTTAGCTTAAATTTTATAAAACAATTCTTTAAAAGTCACCCTGAGCGGAGTCGAAGGGACTTTTAAAGAATTATTTACCTCTTATCTGCCTTAGTGTCATTTTTACACTTTGACAACTCATGTAACAAATCAAAATCACCTTTGATAAGTGCTATTTTCTTCTTTCTTGTCCACCCTTTGATTTGGCGTTCAGCTTTAATAGCATCCTCAATAGTATCAAACTCTTGCTGAAAACTAATTTTAATGGGTGTTTTGTGTTTGTATAGCAAGGGAGAAGATTATTCTCATGTTGGTAAATTCTAATTTGTAAGTTTGATGTACTGCCTGTATAGAAGCTATCATCGTTGCATTGAAAGATATAAACCCAACCCATTTTCATAGATGTATAATACAAACTTATTTGAATTAATCAAATAAGTTTGTAGGATCGTCCCCTTCGACTCCGCTCAGGGTGACTAATTAACATACCTCACTTTCATCCAGCCTTTTAAACTTGCCATACACTTTAAATCTGTCTTTACTAAAAAATGGGTAAGAAAAAAATAATAAAATACATACTTTTTACACCTTTAATTATAATTGGTGTTTCAATACTCGGAATGATTGTTTTCATAATTACATTTGTTCTTCAATGGAATGGGGTCATTTAGTAAATATGAAGATAAAAAAGGTTATTATAACTTTAGTTATACTAGCACCTGTTCTATGGATTGTTCTTTATTTTGTTGGGTATTACTCATTCATTTTTATAAGTTGGGTAAACAATCCAAAAATAGAAGCAACAATGAGGTTATCTAATGATAGATATGAAATACTGGTATATAAAAAAATGAGTGAATTACGTACAACTTCTACTACAATAACATTTATTGACAACAGTGAACCCACCTCCTTAAGATATCGTCTTTATCATCTTTTTGATAATCCCTACTCTATAGAGCATCATTTACTTGTTGCATCCAATAAAAAATTTATTAAAGCATATTTTATAGATTCAAGCAAAGTTGTTATTATCCTCAACGATGACTATATCACTGGCATCAAATTAATACAACCTGATAGGGTTTTTATTGATTTCAGCGAAAATGATGAAAGTACTAATTCAATTAAGCTTGATACACTGATATTTGACTTGAGTGAGTATGATAAAGTTAAGTGGTATTAGATTTATCAATTTAAATAATACTTCGACTCCCTCAGTATATCTCAAATTCTCTTTCTCTCTTGTTGACATTTGTACAAAAACCGTCTACTTTGAAACAACTATGAATACACCATTTACAATGAAAAAAGATATATGCTCCATCGGAAAACTGCTCTACGAGCGGGGTATGCTGGCAGGGACAGACGGTAATATCTCGGTCAAACTTGATGATGACCGAATCATGATAACCCCCTCGGGTGTCGCCAAAGGGCGAATGTCACCCGATGAAATGGTTATTGTCGATATAAACGGGAAGCATCTGCAAGGCAACAATAAGGCATCATCTGAAATGCTGATGCACTTAGCAGTTTACAAAGCACGCCCTGAAATAAACTCATGTGTCCATTCACATGCTCCCTATTCGACCGCATTTGCAGCAGCAGGAATTGAACTGAAAGAAGATATTCTCCCTGAAGTTGTCTTGTTTATAGGCGGGATTCCTCTTACCGATTATGCCCCTCCGGGTACTGACGCTATTCCAAAATCGCTTGAGCCGTTTATAGATAACCATAACGCCTTTTTACTCAGAAATCACGGACTGCTCACAATCGGGCATGACCTTTCAGAGGCGTTCAATCGCCATGAAACAGTTGAACATTTCGCCCGTATCGTGCATCTTGCCCGTCAATTAGGCAATGTCAACTCGATACCCTCAGATGATTTCAAACGTCTTGAAAAAATGCGTGCCAAGCTTGATGATGCTTGGAATTCCTAAACAAAACAGGTTGTCATGATAAAAAAAGTAATCATTGATAAAGCAAACCGCACCTATCAATTTCCTCCTGATATTTTTTCATTTCTCCCTGATAACGACAAACCGTCCCTTATAAAAAAAACCGAGTTAATTGATTTAGGCAAATTCAACTGGAATGTTCCTTATGATAAAGAACTTACAATTACTCCCGCATCATTACAACCGGCATCGGCAAAAAAAACAGAGGAACTCAAAGAATCAATCGCAGATTTTGTATATGAACAGCATCAGGTAAAAATAAACACGAAAAAAGAGATATTTATCGGAGGCGGGATAACTCAGATTCTTTTTTCAACCGCTCTTGCGTACATAGAACCGGGAGATATAGTCTTTGTACCCGAATTAGGATTTCCATTGTATCGCAAGGTTACGACCGCCGCAGGAGGCGAAACTGTAAGCTATTCGGTATCGTCGAAAACAAACTGGAAACCTGATTTCAAAAAACTCTCAACCCGTGTCGGACATGTCAGCCGTTTTCTTTTTCTAAATACTCCTCATAACCCTACCGGATGCACGCTCAATCAATCTGAATTAGAAAAATTAGTCGCAATCGCCTCAAAGGAAAATATCGCGGTTATCAATGATGCCGCATATCAATCTATTATCGGTGAACCGAATTCATCGTTGATAGGTACAAAAAACGGCAAAAGAATCGGTTTGGAAGTTTATTCATTTTCATACCAATTCGGACTGCCCCGTCTTCCGTTCGGATTTGCGGTCGGAAGCAAAGAAATAATTGAAGGGTTATCACAAACAGCAACTCTTTTTTCAAAACATATACCCGAGTATTATGTAGATTTGGCTTTAGAGGGAATCAGAGAATATCCCTCTGATAATATTGCTGCTTTACAAAAACAATTTTCAAAATCAAAAACAGAAGCCGAAAAACTATTTGAGTTATTAAACATTGAAAGCGGTACATCAAATATATCTCCATTTATATGGGGTAAATTATCAAAACGAAAATCCGCTAATAAGTTTGCCACTCAACTATTTAGGAAATACCGTATTCTAACTATCCCGGGAACAGTATTTGGGAATAACGGAGAACAATTTATACGATTATCTTTGACCGCCTCCCCCTCTGATTATCAGCAGGCATACAGCCGGATAAAAAAGAAACTTTCTCTGTTAATAAAAAGCGAAACTACAGATGAATGATAAAATCAGACTTTTAGGTTTATCTTTTTACGGTTACCACGGCGTATCCGAATCAGAAAAAGAGACCGGACGGATGTTCGAGGTCGACTGTGAAGTCGAAACAGATTTAACCGAAGCGGGTAAATCTGATAATTTAGAACATACTATCAATTATGAGTCGCTCTATCTTACCATACGGGAATCGGTTGAAAACAAGAAATACTCACTTTTAGAAAAATTAGCCGAAGAAATTACTCAAAAGATTCTTGACAAGTTTGCTGTTTATCAAGTAACATTACGTATACGGAAAATGAATCCGCCGATTGCCGGTCATATCCGTTGTGTTGAAGTAGAAATTTGCCGACAAAAGAATTAAACGGTAACATATAACAACGAGGTACAGATGCCTGAAACTATATATATTCTCTCCGGTTCAAATTTAGGTGACCGAGAAAAAAATCTTGACCGAGCTTTAGAAAAATTAGAGTCTCTTCCCGGATTAGAAGTCATTGCTACTTCTGCTATTTATATCTCAGAAGCACAAGGAATGAAAGGTGAAAACCCTGATTTTATGAATCAGGTTATAATGGCTGAATTTCTATACCGCCCGAATGAACTTCTGAATGGTTTGGAAAAAATAGAAACAGAAATAGGCCGAACAGACAAAGGGAAGTTAAAACCCCGCATCATTGATTTGGACATACTATTGTTTGGTAATGAAATAGTTGAGACTGAAGAGCTTACTATTCCACATAAACAGCTTTTGAAACGTCCTTTTGCTATGATACCGCTTTTACAAATCACCCCAGATATTGAACATCCCGTGAAAAAAAGAGCGATTGCCGAGTTCCTGAAAAAATCTGATAAAGAAAAGGTTGTACTTTATAAAGACCATGTCGCACGAAATATTTAATCCAAAATATATAGCCGTTGAAGGTGTTATCGGAGTTGGTAAAACAACCTTCTCTAAAATGCTGGCTGAATGTCTTGAGGCTGAACTACTGCAGGAAGAAGTGTTTGAAAATCCGTTTCTAGTCGATTTTTATAAAAACCCAAAACGGTTTGCTTTTTCATGTCAGATGTATTTTCTCATCTCTCGCTTTCAGCAACAACAGCAACTTATGGTTAGAGATCTTTTTGCTGAAAGAATCGTTGCCGATTATCTTTTTTCAAAAGATTCTATCTTTGCCTCGATAAATTTATCTGACCGCGAATTAACTTTATACAATAAAGTTGCTCCGACCCTATCTCAAAACATACCTAAACCTGATTTAGCTATTTATCTCCAAGCCTCGACACATACCTTATTAAAACGAATTCAAAAACGAAACTACTCATTTGAAAAAACTATCGGTGCAGACTATATTGAAGTGCTGAACAAAGCGTATGATTATTTTTTCTTTAACTATACTGATACTCCGCTTTTAGTTGTTAAAACAGATGAAATAGATTTTGTGAGCAATCCGGAACATTTTGAAGATTTAATCGAACAGATTTCAAAACCGATAACCGGGAAAAAATACTACTCACCCTCAGGACATCTTACGGAAAAACAATAAATGTCATCAATAAAAAGCCGAAAAAAAGTTACCATACAATCATTTATAATAAAAAAATCTAAAAAGAAAAAAATAACCGTATTAACCGCTTATGATTATTTTATCGCATCGCTTTTAGATAACGCCGGTATTGATTCTATCTTGGTCGGTGACTCGGCAAGTAATGTTATTCATGGGCATACTTCTACTCTTCCGATTACTATGGATATCATGGTCGCCCACACAGCTGCGGTCGCACGAGGTACATCAAAAGCTCTTTTAATCGCCGACATGCCTTTCTTATCATATCAACCTTCTGTCGAAACTGCCATAAATAATGCCGGACGTTTTTTAAAAGAAGGCAACGCCGAAGCAGTCAAAATGGAAGGCGGGCTTGAAATGGTCGACACAATTAAAAGAGTTATTGATATAGGTATTCCGGTGATGGGTCATATAGGTCTTACCCCGCAGTCAATTCATAAATTCGGCGGTCCGAAAATTCAGGGGAAAAAAGAAAAATCTAAATCGTATCTTTTAGAATCTGCTCTTGCATTAGAAGAAGCCGGTTGTTTTGCAATAGTGCTTGAGTTGCTGGAATCTGAGATTGCTTCTGAAATCACTAAAGAACTACAAACAACAGCAACAATCGGTATCGGTGCCGGGGTTAATTGTGACGGTCAAGTATTGGTGACAAATGACATGATTGGGCTTCGGGATGAAAATTTTAAACCGAAATTTCTACGTGAATATGCAAATATCAGTCCGATTATTTCTGATGCGGTTGAAAAGTATATACAAGATGTGACCGGTTCTGATTTTCCGTCTGAAGATGAATCATATTAGTCTATATAGAACTATTTACTCCAACTGATAAAATAAACTTCTTTACATCCTTTTCGTTATCTTTTAAATTATATACTTAAACTACACATACATTTACAAAAACAATAATATAAAGGAGTTAAAAAATGGAGAAGTATACAGACGCAATACTGGAGTGGTGTTGGGCATACGGTCCGATGATTTTAACTGCACTTGCTATTTTTATTATCGGTCGTATCGTTGCCGGTATGGTTGTATCATTGCTCAAAAAAGTAATGACTAAAGCAAATGTCGACGAAACTTTGACTAAATTTATAGCAAGTATCGCAAATATCTTTTTGCTGTTAATAGTTGTTATAGCCGCTTTAGAATCTTTGGGGGTTAATACAACCTCAATGGTAGCTATTTTGGGTGCCGCAGGTTTGGCTATCGGTTTAGCCCTTCAGAGTTCGCTTTCAAATTTCTCATCGGGTGTAATGCTCATTATCTTTCGCCCTTTTAAATCAGGTGATTTTGTTGAAGCAGGTGGTGCTACCGGCGTGATTGAAGAGATTCGTATTTTTAATACTCTTATGAAAACCGGCGATAATAAATCAGTCATTATTCCAAACAGTAATATTATGGGTGGAAATATCACAAACTTTTCGGCTAAAGAGACCAGACGGGTTGATATGGTTTTTGGTATCGGCTACGATGATGACTTAAAAAAAGCTAAACAGATATTAGAAAAAATGATTTCTGATGACAACCGAGTATTGCAAGAGCCTGCTCCTGTTGTTGCTGTTTCTGAACTTGCAGACAGCTCTGTAAACTTTATTGTTCGCCCATGGGTAAAATCTGCTGATTACTGGGGACTCTATTGGGATTTCATGGAAAAAGTTAAACTTACTTTTGATGCTGAAGGTATCTCGATTCCTTACCCACAACAAGATGTTCACATGCACCAAGTTGATAATAAATAGAAAGAATATCAAACCAATGAAAAAATTATTTGTAGCTTCTCTTATTCTCTTGCTCGTTATAGGAGCAAATGTATTTTCTGCCGACACTACTGATGTCGGTTGGAACCGTTCATTAGTTATTGACGTAACCACCACTCAAACCGGATACTCTGATTCATGGGTCGGTGGAGAAGCCGGTTCGTTTAACTGGGTCGGCAATATAAATTCTTCGGCTCAAAAACAACTTTCCGATAAATTTAATTTAAAATCTACTCTTAAAATCTCTTTCGGGCAGACTAAAACCCAAGATGCCGAAACGAAAAAATGGACGAATGCCATTAAATCTACCGATTTAATTGATTTTGAAAATGTAGGTAAAATTACACTTGGCGGATTTGTTGACCCGTATGTAGCTTTCAGAGTTTTGACACAATTTTATGACGGACAGGTCGAAAGTATGAAGCAATACTTTTCTCCTATGACTATAACCGAATCAGCAGGTATCACAAGACTGTTTTATAAAAAAGATAAACAGTTTATTACCTCTCGTTTAGGTTTAGGTATTCGTCAGATTTTTAAAAGTTCTGTTGATACTCTCACAGACCAATTAAATTTTACTGTTTTAGATACTACGCAAACAGACGGTGGTCTGTAATCAGTAACCGATGCCGTCTTTAAATTATCTGAGCGGATGACATTTACCGGTAAACTTACTTTATACAAAGCGTTTTTCTTCTCAGGCTCCGATGCTGTCGCAGGACTAGAAACAGAAAATGATTGGAAAAAAATTGATGTAAACTGGGAAAATATTATCTCTGCTCAGGTTTCTAAAGTCATTACAGTCAATTTGTATACTCAGCTTTTATATGATAAGGAAATCAGTAAAAGAGGGCGTTTTAAAGAAACAGTAGCAATCGGTTTTGTATACAAAATGTTTTAGATTGAATTGTAATAAATACTTAAACTGTATTAGGCTCTCATTCTTGAGAGTCTAATGCAGCTCAAAACTGTTTAGCTAAAGATAAAAAGGATTTATTGTAAATTTCCGGAGAAGTATAAGGTAATTAGAGCAATAATCACTCCGCCGACAGCTATTAACGAATAAACCCACATTGGTGTTTTCTTTTCGATAACAATCGGTTCAGGTTCTTTTACAGCCGTTTTTTTCTTAAGCATTTCAAGTTTATATTCTTCATACGCATCCCAGTCGGCAAGAAAATCTTCACAACCGGTATACCTACGACTTACTCGAATAGCTAAGAATTTACACAGCATATCCCGAATAGCTTCGGGAAGTTCGTTTTGAATATCATCCAAACGCAAATTCCCGGCATTATCATAACTTGGATTTCTACCTATTAACATCTGATGTAATACAACTCCAAGAGAATAAATATCGCCTTGTTTTGACGGTTTATGTTCAGGAGGATTGTACCAGTTTTTCTTCTTCTGAGGTTCGTAATGAGCCGGTAATCCAAAATCAGTTAGTTTGGGAACATCGTTTTCATCAAAAAGAATATTTGAAGGACGGATATTTGTATGAATAATTTTATGTTTATGAGCATGCTGTAAACCGGATACAACTGCAATCATAATTTTGAATGCTTTTTCATAACTGTATTTCCGTGCCATTCTATCTGCCAAAGAACCGCCTTTGGCATATTCGGTAATTATAACAGTATTTTTTTTGTCTCCGCCGGAACCGAAAATATCAACAATATTAGTATGCTTTAACGTGCTTAATAACTTAGCCTCTTTACGTCCCTGGTCTCCACGTGAGTGTTTTTTAATAACATACAACCTTTTCGTAACTCTGTTTTCAACAAGCATCGTTTGGCTGTATCTGGTTTCTTTAATAGTATCCAAATGTCGACATTTGCCCAAAAATGAATCAGAGCCGATCACTGTCATTTCGGTATATGAAATTGGAGATGCTCCCTTATTGATAACCTCCAGTATGACATCTTTGAGTTCAACAGCTTTTTGATATCTATCTTTTGCTTCTGAGGCTAAACATTTTGTTATTATCGCATCATATTCTTTGGCAAGAGTTTTATCTATTTCAGATGGAAGTTTAAATCTTCCTAACGGTTTTTTCCCTACAAGAATTTCATATATCATAACACCGACAGCATAAATATCTGTCGTTTGGTCAACGTTTGTCGAGCTTAGTTTTTGCTCGGGTGACATATATGCTAAAGTGCCCATTATCATATCAGCCGAAGTCATTTCGGTTTCGGGAGTCCCTACTATTTGAGCAATGCCGAAGTCGGCAACAAGTGCATTTCCCTGTCTGTCTATCAGTACGTTGGTAGGTTTAATATCTCTATGAATAACCCCGTTATTATGGGCATAGTCTAAAGCCTTACAGACTTGTACTATCATTTCCATTTTGACTTTGAGAGTTATTTTATTTGAATCGATAACCTCTCGCAACGAAGTACCGTCAATATAGTTCATGATAAAATAGTAGCGACCGCCGGTGGAACCTTTATCTATAACATTGACAATATTGGGATGATTTAGTTTCGCTATTACTTTAGATTCCCGTTCGAATCGTCTGACAATTTCGGGGTCATCGGAAAAATTAGCCGAGAGGATTTTAATAGCAACATCTCGATCTAAAGATTCCTGTCGAGCTTTATAAATTTCGGCTGCTCCCCCTTGTCCGATTTTTCCGGTCAATAGATATTCGCCGATTTTTAGCTCTTTATGTTCTTTAACTGCTTCTGTCATATCTCTTTTCTTCAATAAAATAAGGGATAATCGTGGTATACGACTATCCCTATATTAATCGGCAATTAAAGAAAAAAGATTATTTTATTTTATCAGAAGCATTTTCCTGGTTTCAACCCCTTTTTGATGGGTCAATCGATAGAAAAAGACTCCAGTTGGATAGTTTGAGGCGTTAAACTCAAAATTGTGCATTCCTGCGGCAAAATTACCTGATGCTAATGTTTCCACTTTCTGGCCTAATACATTAAATACTTCTAATTCAATTTCAGAAGCAGTAGGTAAAGAAAACGAGATAACCGTAGATGGGTTAAACGGGTTCGGATAGTTTTGAGCTAAAGCAAATTCAGTAGGTAAAGAAGTATTAATACCGTTATTTATATCGGTAGGTACGAGAACAGCAACATTACCTGCTCTAAAATCAGGGTAATATGTAGTTAATCCGTCCGGATCAGATAATTGTATATTTGTAATTCTAGTAAAACCACCAAAATCTTCATACAAGTTGACAGAGTCTATCGGAGTATTTCCCGGAAGAGCATCTAATTTAACGGTGAAAAACAAAGTTGCAATAAGTCCGTTCGGAGAAGAAAGAACAGGTAGAGGATTTGTAATATTACCAAGTAGATAGGTAATTCGAATTATATCGGGATTAGAAAAAGTATCAACTACTCCTGCAAAATCGGCGGTAATCATAGAACCTACAAATGACACTGAATCAAGAGCCAGACTGTTGGTTGCATACCGTACAGGAACGAGTAACCCTGCAAGGTCTTTTGTGTTTCCGTTTAGACGAACTCCTACTGCTATTTGATCGCCTCTTTGGGCATTCACTGAATCAACTGTGACTGTACCGGCAACTGACTGACCGAATACTTCGTCACTTGTTATCATCATTCCAAGAGCGAAGATGAATAAAGCAAATATCAATTTTTTCATTTTGTTCCAACCTTTCGGTTTGTATAACCATCTCTTCTTATTTCAAATTATAAAATCCATTTAGTCTAAATGCAAAGGGTATGCCTTTGCCGAAAAAAATGAAAAAAAGAGAGTTTTTAATAGTCCTGAACTGTTCTTTTGGTAGTAACTGAATATGTAGTAACTGTTTACGTTTACTACTATCTTTATGTATTATACGACATTTTGCTGTTCAATAAAAGTACAATTTTAAATCTTATACTGAAATAATTCGTAAAGAGATGAAAAATAATGCACGGTTTGGTTTATCAATTCAGAAATATACTAATACTAAAAAGTTGTGTCAGTTCCTGACTCGCCTTGGCGGGTTGTGAACTGACACTTTAATCGGTAGTTCTCAATTTTGATAAATCAAAATAAGGAACTACCGAAACAGGAATTGGACTTTTTCAACAAATCCAAAAGAGGGGAGTCATCTATATTAAACAATCAAAAATTTTACCAATCGGTTTTGACGTTTACAAACAGAGTCTTTTGGTTTCGCCAGACAAAGAATATAATTTCATCAACTTTCTTTTCTGCCAATTCATTCATGACCGTCTCTGCCCCGTCGACTGAGTTAATCACATGGTCAGAAATTCTTTGAATAATATCACCATACCGTAGTCCCTCTATTTCGGCAATTCCACCCGGTTTAATTTCTGAGACAACAACTCCGTTAAATGTTTCGGCATCTAAATTATTATAAAGAAAATCGGTAAATACCAAATCTCGAACTTTAAACTCAAGATCATTATTTTCATATTCAGGCGAATCGGTAGCTGTCATCGGAGTTTTTTCAAGTGTCGCAAGAATTTTAGTTGTGTCAACTTTGGAATCATCCCGTTTTAAAATCGTAAATTCCACCGCTGCTGACGGACCCATCTCGGCAATTTTTCTTTGAAAAATAGGAACCTTGTCCTCTTTGTTTACCTCAACCGTCTGTCCGTTTACTTCAAAAATAATATCCCCTATCATAAGTCCTGCTTTTGATGCGGGTGAATTTTTGGCGACATCATTTATAATAATTCCGCCGGTAATATCGAGATTCCAAAACTCTGCCATTTCAGATGTCAGAGCCTGTAAGGTAATACCGAGCCATCCTCTATCGGTTTTTCCTTTGTGCAGAGGGTTCTCAATCATTTTTGTAAGTCTTTCAGGAGTAATCACACCCAATAGAGGCATTCCAAAAGCACCAAATGATTCTATCATCCCCGCCTGGTCTGTATTTGATTGAGTAGGGTCAGTTAACCGTCCGAGGACACCGACAGCATTGAGGTCTTCATCAAACAAAACTGAAGTCATCTGTAAAGCGTTAAACCCGACTATAAGAGGGAAATCTTCGGGTGCCTCTATCAATGAAGAAACCATTCCTATATCCGCAGAAAGCGGAGGGTCTATATAATCTGGCAGAAGCATATATAATGAGACCCAATCACCTACTTGGAATTTTTTATTATCTTGAAATTTAATAGCTTGAAATTTTACATCATCAGATTTAATTTTTATAAATCCGATATTTGAGAACCGATCAACACCTACAAACTCTGCCGGATATTCGGTACCGTCTAAAAATGTAACAGTAATTTCTGATGATGTCGTTTTTACATTCATTCCGGTGAGAGCCAAAATAGGACTTTCACTTCCGAGAGTCAAACCGTTAAATAAAACGAGTCCATCCTCGGTAACTATAGTACCCAGGTATCTCTCTTCCTGGTCATTATTATGAGCTCCAAAAGAATATGCAACTTTCATTTCAATTATAACTGAGACATCGGCAACTATCTTTTGTAGTTTCTCAAAATCAAACGACTGTGCCGAAACAGAATTAATTTGGAATAGAGATAAAACACAAAAAGTTATGAGAACTATTATTTTTTTATTCACTTTTTTCTTCTTCCTCATCTTTTGTAATATCCAACAGAACATATCTGGTTGCCCCTGACCTGTTAATAGTCAAAAGAATTTTTTCAGTTTTCTTTTGGGTCAAATCATTATATAAGGCAATAAAATCTTCGAAGTTTTGAATTTTAGAATCATTAATTTTACTGATAACATCTCGTCTTCTCAAACCGCCTTCAGAAGCTGAACCTACATTTTTAACTCCGACAACAAGCACGCCGGTAGTATCATCCAGTTGGTTTTCGACTTGCATTTGCCGAGTAATTTCTTTTACGGTAAATCCCCAATCTTTAGATTCAAAATCCTCACCCTGTAAATCCCCTAATTGTTTGGTAATAACTTTGAAATTAAAAGTTTCATCATGTCGTAATACTTTTAACAATATTTCAGAACCCGGTTTATACTGAGCAATTAAATTATAAAAGTAAGGTACTTCCTCGACAAATCTGGCAGAAACAGGCTTACCGTCCAGTTCTAGAATAATATCGCCCGCTTTTAAGAAACTTTTTTCAGCAGGTGAACCCGGGTCTATAGAAGATATAAGCACTCCTGAATTTGCGTTGGTACCAAAATACTCTTCCAGTTTCTGAAGAGGTTGGCAATGCAGCCCTATCCATGAGCGGATGACTTTTTTATGGTCAATAATTTCGGCAACAACAGCTTTAACGACATTGATAGGAATAGCAAAACCGATATTATTGGCAAATGTTTGAGCTCTAGAATTTATACCGATAATTTTTCCCTGTAAGTCAACAAGAGGTCCGCCCGAGTTACCCGGGTTTATGGCAGCATCGGTTTGCAGCCAAAGATTATACCTCCCGGTTCTTTCACCACTCGGCAGTCTGAAATTTGCTGAAAAATATCTGTCTTTTGTTGATATGACACCAAATGAAAGAGAACGGGACAGTGACAGAGGTGAACCGAGAGCCATAACATATTGCCCTACTTGTACAGAATCGGAGTTACCGAACTCGGCGACATTGATTTTATTTTTATAATTAGATAAATCTAATTTTATAACAGAAATATCTGTCATCGGATCACCACCGATATAAGTTGCTGTTACTATCTCTTTATCAGCGAGAGTACAAATAATCCGTGTAGCTTTACCGGCAACATGATAGTTCGTAACTACATATCCGTCTTCATGAATAATAATACCTGAACCGACTACCGCCTGTTTTTCCATTTCGCCTGTAGCATAATTTTTTATAACAGGCTGTATATGAACCAATGCTGTCATAACTTTATCACGAGCAGAAAATATTTTTTCCTGTATTGAAACATCATCGGCTGATGCTGATACTGTGAGGGTGAAAAATAATAAAATTGGAAGTAAAAACTTCATGTATGCTCCTCTGATTCTATTTATCATAACCGTTATACTACTGAAATGTTCAATAAGTATAAAAAAAGCTTCCCGAAGATTATAACCGATTTTTATAACCTTCGGCAAGCGGAATGTTGGAAAATAAGTAAATCAGAGAAACTAATTATCTGCGAAAACGAATATCTACCGAGCCAAATCCGACTGATATTTTCAGAATAATTTTATTATCGGCTGTGGCAAAATCGTCTGATTCATATAAATCATCTTCTATTTCATTTAAACGGTTGTTATGAATATCAATTGAGGACAACCAGTTTGAACCGTCGGTCTGAATTTGTACGGGTACATTCTTTGGCAGAACGATATCTGCCGAACCAAGTCCGATATCTATGTCGATATACGAAACACCTTTATATTCCCCTAAAAAATCCAAATTAAACGAACCTGCTCCACCGTCAAAATTAAAAGAATCAAAATTGGCATTCCCTATATTTTCCATTTCTAATGATGATGCCCCGATATCAATATCAATCTCTTTTAGGCGAACAGGGTTTTTATCGGAAAATAAAATAATCGCATCGGCTGCTCCGACATCTAATCTCAGTTCTTCAACCGGGATACCTCCGAATTCAAATTCGGACTCACAGGCACCAATATCTAAATTAATTTTGATTGGATATTTTGTAGATAAAATTATATCCCATTTGTTTTCATCAGAATCAATTGAGCGTTTATTCTTTCTTTCGGTTCCCAACTCAATAAAACAATTATCTCTACGAATTTTCGAATCGACCCAATACTTAATTTTTTTTGGCATATATGTTATTTCTGCCACAAGAGCTTCATCCATATTTTGAGGTTTGATTCGAAATTCACCCGCCCCGAGTTCGCCGTTTAAATGTATCTTCTCGGCATCTTTAATTGCAACTTTTTCAACCACTTTTTTACTTATTGATGCTGTTGCGATTGAAAATAGAAATACTAGAGACAGAACTATTAATATGACTTTTTTCATCTCATATCCTTTTTCTGAATGTTAGTTAGAATACGAGGGAAAAATCTATGAGTTTCAAATTTGCTTAAGAAATATCAGATCGTCTTGGAGGAGGTTTTATTTCGGGTCCTTTTGGCATAGGAGGCGGAGCCGGTGTTAAATTTTCAGGATTTCTAGCTATCATATCTTTCCAACTTAAATAAGGCCGATAGCCGAAACGTGTCAAGACCGCAGCACCTATTCCACCAAAGACAGGAACTATAGAAAATAAAATTGAGATTACAAAAAAGAAAATACCAATTCCCGAATCCTCAGGATCAGTCATAAATGTAATACCGATAATCCAAGAAATCGCAAAGAGAGCAAAGCCTAAAAATGATTTCATAAAAATTCTATTTCCTGGTGCTAGGAACCGTCCGAAAACCAAATTACCGATTGAATAACTAAATGCTGCGATACCTAATATGGAAGCAAATACATAAATTAACGGAACAAACAGAGCAATAGGAATCCCTATAATCGTTATCGCAATCAGAGAAATTACTATTGGCATCAGGAAAAAGAATAATAAACCTAAAAAAGTCGACCGGAGTTTATATCTATTTAAACATTCTGAAACAACAACTAACTTTTTTGGGATAAGAGCTATAATTAAAAATAGGATTACACACAGAGTAGTCATTATAATCATTATGACCAAAAATCCGTTACCGGGAAGTTGAGTAGGAAAATCCAGTAAATTTTCATTCAGCTTTCCTAAAACAACACCTCCGTCATGCACAATTATATTTGGGGCATTGATATCGCCGTCTACTCTACCGGTAGATTTAACAATAACTTTATCATTGTATGATGTAATACTGCCCTTTACCCACCCTTTTACCGTGACCCTGCTAAAAACAACAATATCATGGTCTACATATTCATTGGTGTTAATGACAACATATTTTTTAATTGAAGGTTTAATCCTTCTTTCTATATAACATCTGTTTTCAACCGGTTCTGAGTCTTCATCAACATTGACTTTCGTATCAGACCGTTCCATTAAGCCCAGAACAAACATATCTTGTTCAAAATCAAAATACCAATCATTACCGTCTACATCAACGGCGGCGATACCTTCATCGGTCAGAATTATTTCATAAAACAAGGTATCATCAAAAGATAACTGTTTTGGGATTTTATTATCAGATTGTGCAAAAAGAGAAGCGGACGTTAGTATACATAACGTAAGAAAAAGAATAGATTTTTTATAAAGCATTCCCGACATATTTACATCCCATGTAAATAACGGAACTAAAACTGGTTTACATCAACATCGCCGGTAGTAGAGACTATATGAATAGTCGGACCACCGTCACCGAATTTACCTACCAGTTTTTTCCGAGAAACAGATTTTACAATTACCGGTACTTGGGTAGCAATTTTACCTGTTTCAGTTTCAACTTTTAATTCACCGGCAGCAAGAGTCGGAACGGAAAAAATAACTTTACCGCTGGTGGTTTCTATAAAATAATCTTTTGGAGAGTCAAGTTCCGTTTCTATATGAACTTCACCAGAATAGGTGGCAATATCAATAGCCCCTTTTACCTGTTTGATTCTAATTCTTGATGAATTGGACTTTATCCTGATATCTCCCTCTATCCAATCAAGAGCAATTGAACCGATAGGTTGAGAAACAGTCATAGAGCCGTAAATATATTCAGCATGGAAAGAACCGGTTGAATTTTTTATCTGCACATCTCCTTCAAGCGATGATATTTCAATTTCGGTTTCCATACCGGTGATTGAAATAGAGGTTTGAGGAGGTACTGAGATAAAATAGTCAACTGCTCCGTATGCTTCGGCACCTGAGGTTCCTAAAAATTTATTCCAAAAGGATTTACTTCTACTTATCATTTTTAAATAATTTGTCACAATATTAATATGATTATTATCAGGCGTTACTTTGATTTCAATATGATCGGCTACCTCTTCGGCTTCGTCTCTATTTGATGCCCTAATAATTTTTACCGCTTCAATAATAACTTTATCCGATTGATTTCCGATTACCGTAACTTTCCCTTTAAACATTTCAAGATTAATCGTCAGAGGTTCTGCTATTTCGATAATTTTTTGATTTTCAAAAGTATATTCAGCTGCCTGAATCGTAATTACCGAAATTAAGAGAGTAGACAAGATATAAAGAGTTTTCAAATAACGCATGAAAGTCCTAACTTTTGTACCGGTTATGTTAGCGATTTTAATTTCTTTTTCAATAACTCTCGGGCTCGAAAAATTCGAGCTTTTACGGTCCCGACAGGTATATCTAATAAATCGGCTATTTCGTCGTATGATTTATCATCTTTATGCCTGTAAATGATAACTTCTTTATATTTCTCCGGTAAAGACTGTATTGCCTCTTCTATACTGAATCTGGTTTCTTTTCGCTCTAGTTCCTGTCCGGGATGATATGAGTAGTCCGGGACCTCAAAACCGACTGAACCGTCTTTTGTCTCTATCTTTTGGTCCAAAGAAAGGGCATTAATCTTCTTTTTTCGCAAAAAATCAATAGAACTATTAGCCGCAATTTTATACAACCAAGTCGAAAACCTATATTCTGAGCGATAGCTTGCCAAAGACGAAAATGCCTTCATAAACGTCTCTTGCACAAGGTCATTGGCAGTTTCTTTGTCTCGGACAATCTTAAATATAATATGAAAGACCGATAACTGGTGTTTTTCTGTCAACACCCGATATGCCTTCTGAGAGCAGCCTAACGCCTCTGCTATGAGTTTCATTTCTTGTTCGCGCAATTGTTGTATTCTCTTATTCCCTATACGCTCATTTTTTTATACAGTTTCAGTCAAGTTATATAATACGACAGCTCGCTTATTCTTTCAAGTGAAAACTCTATACCGCAATTTTAGCTATGTATAGTAGTTTTTACCGAAAATATCCTGTTTTCAGTCCTGTGCAAAAGCGAAATATCGGAAATTTCCGATAGAATGGACTAGATTTATACAGTTTTATTGAATTTCTCAAAATCAAAATAGGTATCTCCCCATACTTCGACCAAGTATCATACAGATTTATACAAACCTATAAATCATTGCCCTCTTTTAGTTGAGCAACACAAAACAACGACCGTTACAATGAGCATAACTTGGAAGGTACATGTGAAATATGCTCTATGATTATCCTGAATATTACGAAGCCGCTTTTTCATTTCGTAATACTGAAACTGAAGCCCAGTTTCTACAAGATTGTATAAAACGATTTTCAAAAATAGATGTACAAAACATATTTGAAATCGGTTGTGGTAATGCACCCCACGCAGGAATTTTAACCGAGTCGGGATACAAATACCATGGGCTTGATTTAAATCGAAACATGCTTGATTATGCCGCATATAAATGGAAAGATTTACCTGAAAAGATTCATTTGCATGAAGCAAATATGATTGATTTCAATTACCCGATACAACAAGATTTTGCCTATGTAATGTTAGGTTCTTTATACTTAAATTGTCTAAATGAAATAAAATCTCATTTTGATTCAATGAGTCGCCTGTTAAATAAAGGCGGAATATATTTTCTTGATTGGTGTATTCAATTTGGTGACCCTCTTGCTCATAATGGGAATAATAAATTTATAATTGAAAAAGACGATATTAGAATAAAATCTGAATTTAATATCAAACTTCTTGACCAAGAGCAACAGATGTATGAAGAGGTTTGGATGATTAATGTCAACGACCGCGGTAGGCACAGGCAGTTTAATATGGTCGAACGGAATAAAGCAATTCTACCTGAACAGTTTTTGCATCTTATTGGTGAACGGAAAGATTTTAAATTTATAGGATGGTGGGAAGATTGGGATTTTAATCATCCGATTGAGAACTACGACAGCGTTACTCGTCCGATTGCTCTTATTCAAAAAGTTTGATAGAAATTATATACTTATTATGTTTTTATAGATACACATGTACTATTTTTTTCCTTTGTTTAGGCGGAGTCATTTTTGGCTCCGCTTTTTTTGTAAAAATTATAAGAAAAAAAGGCAGGTCTCAAAAGCGAGGCCTGCCTATATATTTATATATGTCGAAACTACTATAATTTTCGACATTTTACTTGAACAATCTACTTATAATTTTTTAGTCGCTTTCAACATACCGACCATTGCTTCAGCCATAGCATTGGCAGTTTTGGTCGGACCGGTCAATTTGAAAAATACATTTCCTTCCGGTGCTTCAAGAACTGCCCCAACCATAGTGTAGTTATCTTTTTTCACTGTGGCTCCCGACATCATACCGCCGGCATTGTAAGAACCGTTTACTTTAATCAAATGTACTTTCATACCGTCAGCAGTCATTTCACCTTTTTGTACAAACGAATGAGGATCGGCTCCCTCGGCTAGTTCCATCTGCCCAACCCATCTATCAAGATTATTCGCAATAGTACCGCCACCACCTTCACCAAAATAGAAAACTGTGACAGTTGCCGAATCAGTTTCACCTTCTAAAGCAGAAAAAGCATAGCTTGCCTGACGCATTCCCGATGGGCCAAAATCTGTCCATTCAGACGCAGGTGTAAAGATAATTCCTGCTAATTCAGTTGATGTACCTTTGAGAGTAAATGTTACTCCGGTAGATTCCAGCACAAAATCACCGGCAACGGTAGGTGTTGATTGGCTATTTGTTTTCGAAGTTGATTCATCAGCTTTTTTACCGCATGAGACAATTATCATCGCACTTAAAGCAGTAAAAACGACAAGTTTGAAAAATGATTTCATTATAACATTCCTTTATTTTATCAAAATCTATTAAGTCGTAATAGTACAAAATCAAATTGAGAATGGCAAGAGAATTGAGTACGAAATCGTTAATATCTTAGCAAAACAGGAATAAAAAAAGCAAACGGTAACTCCGTTTGCTTTAATAGTTTAGTGGGGATTTTTATTTTCTTTTTGTATATGCAGCTTTACCGGTTATCAGGAAAGTTTTCCCGCCGTCACGAGACATATCAATGTGCCAGTTAAATGAAGTTGCTGTTTCGTTATATGTTAAAACTCTTGCTATAACTTCAGAGCCGTCCGGCATTTTTTCCACACCGGATAAAATGGTTGAATCAGCTACTTTGTTTCCAGTATAATAACTCATGCGAGCAGCCATATTATCAACCCAGATTGTTTGATATTGTTTATTTACACGATCGTAGGTTTCAACAAGTTTACCGACATAGCTCATCCCCATCATAGAACTGGTATAATCCATTTCAAGAACCGAACCATCGACAGAGAATTTATATACTGCTGTAGCATTTGATTTTATCCAATCTTGGCTTGGATCCATTTTAAATTCCTGGACAACATCCCACTCACCTATAAGCCAGTCAAGAGCTTTAATTTCATCAGGAGCCCCCATCGGCGGCATGCCTTCTTGTGCGACAACAGATGAATATGCTGCTAAAAGCATTACAGCTAGAATCAACATACAAAATGATTTCATTTTCATACTTTTCCTTTCGGTAAGGTTATTTTCTCTGATTTTGATTTGATATTTAAATATTGTAAATGATTTCTGAAAACACAATCACTTTTTTGGACTATTTCAGTCTATTTTAAATTGAACTACCTGCGATAAATCCGGTTGTCCAGGCAGATTGGAAATTAAACCCGCCGGTGATACCGTCGATATCTAAAATCTCCCCGGCAAAATAAAGGTTTTCGCATATTTTACTTTGCATTGTATTAACATCTACCTCTTTTAGAGAAACCCCTCCGCAGGTTACAATCTCATCTTTAAATCTGCTTTTTCCATCAACTTGAAAATTGCTGTTTCTAATCTGTTCTATAATTCGGTTTATATCTTTTTTAGAAAGTTCTCCCCACGTTGTGTCCGAAGACAGTTGTAAATAAATTAAAATACTTATCCATAAAGATTTTGGGAAATTAAACGGATGAAGGGAACTGATTTTTTTATTGCGATGTTCTGATTGAAATTCATTTAAAAGAGTAAAAACCTGTTCTTGGTTAAATTCAGGAACGAAATTTATTTTTAGCTCTGTTTTATAATTATTTTCGTACAATTCTCTAGCAGCAAAAGCTGAAAGTTTTAGTATTGCCGGACCGCTAAGCCCCCAGTGTGTTACAACAATCGGTCCCGACTGCTGAAATTTTACTTTACCGAGTGTGATTGATGCCGTAATATTTTGACATGACACCCCTGAGATATTCTCTAAACGTCTGTCTGAAATTTTGAAAGTAAACAGCGACGGTACAGTTTCGATTATTGTATGCCCTAAAGATTCGGCAAGTTTGTATCCCGCTTGTGACGAACCCGTTGTAAGCAAGACTGAATCGAAGATATGTTTTTGGTTTTTGCTATCGGTTAGTTCAAAACCGTTTTGCTGTTTTTCAATTTTTGTTATTCGACTGTTGTAATGAATTGTAATATTATTTTTGTTAATTTCAGCAAGAAAGCAATCGATGATTGTCTGTGATGAATCGGTTATCGGAAACATCCGCCCGTCAGGTTCCGCTTTTAATCTGACATTTCTCTTTTGAAAAAAGTCAACGGTGTCTTGTGGTTGAAATCTATAAAAGGCTCTTTTTAAAAATTGCTTTCCTCTGGGATAGTTATTGATAAGAATTTGCGGGTCAAAACAATTATGAGTGACATTGCATCTTCCCCCACCTGATATTTTTACTTTTTGCAATAAATTAGAGCTTGATTCAAAGACAGAGATATTTTTACATTGATTGTTTTCGGCAGCTTGAATAGAGGCAAATATACCGGCGGCACCGCCGCCGATAACTGCAAGAGATCTGTTAGGCAAAAGATTATTTTCTTTTTTTAGCAGTTTTTTTCTTTGACTTACGTTTCTTTTTGACTTTTAAAATCGTACCACGGCATTTTTTTGTTCCGCAATGACATGGATACATATCAATAAGTTCCTGTGTAAGCGGTTCTTCCTGTTCAAAGGCGTAGTCATAAAAAAGTTCTGTACCGGGTTGGATATTTTTAATTGCTTCGACAAAAATCCGTCCCTCTTCATCTACCGCTTCACAATTCGGGTCACAGGAATGGTTGATATATTTTGCATCGTTGCCAATACGACCGGCATCGATAGTTGTCTTTTCATCTATCGCAAACAAAAAAGTGTGGTGTCTGTCCATGCTTTCATCGTCATATCGTAGAGTTTCTTCTTCAGGAGAAATCCGTTCACCGATATATTCAATTATTCTTTGACCTTTTTTAATTCTTTTGGTAGCAAAAACCCCTTTGCCTTGAATTCTGGAATTACGAACTTTTATACTGTCGCTCTTTATATACTTAAAATACATTTGTTTCTTTAAACCTCTATTTATATTATTATATCAATTTTAACCTGACTAATATATATAGAAATTTGATATGACCTAATAGTTTTTTGTATTTGGTGAGGAGTATATTTGTCAGGAGGACAGGCCTCCTGACCTACAAAGCTGAATTTAAGTCGATACAACGAATTGAGATTGTGTCGTTATATGATCTACTGTTTCCTCTATTTGATACAATTATTCTATCTCCAACAATTATTGGAGGGCTCAAAGAGTGGTACTTGATATCTTCTACTCCATTTCAGTTCAAGTGGAATATCTATCTTGTCATGTACATTGTATCCGGTGTGTTGGCCGTTGTATTGATACATAGTCCAATCGTATTCACCTTCAAATGATATTTCGCTAGAGTTTACTGAAATAGTAAATCCTATAAAGATACTAATTGTCAATGCTAATTTAATAATTAATAATTTCATTTGCTTCCATAATTATAGATTATATTACAACTAATAATATAGTTTTCATTTCTCAACAAGAGAAATAAAATTCAACCAACTAAACAATTATTAATAAAGGCAGGATGAATATAAATGGTATTGTTACTTATGATAATAATTTATTAAAAGTAAAAAAATATTCAAAATTTTATCCACCTAATTCAGGCAACGAGAACTATCAATGAGTTAAACATAGTAACTAATATGTCCAAGGAGATATGGTATTCTTACAGTTATAGCTCTCAGTAGTCCTCTGATTATATATTTGTGCTGATATTTTGATGGGAGAATTGTAACTAATTAGCATGCAATAAAAAAGCTCCGGTGGTAGGACTTGAACCTACGGCAGGCTGATTAACAGTCAGTAGACCTATCTTAGGCTGCGAACCCAATGTTCTCACCCATGAAATATTATTATTGAAACTAGTTGTTACTAAGAAGCTTCTTTTGAATTTGTTTCAATTTCATGTCGAAGTAAATCATTATAAAGTTGTTCTCCTACCATTTCATTTAATTTATCATCAGTTCCAAAAAGGTCGGCGAAGGCAATTTGGCAGTGTCTATCTTGAAAGAGTTCTTTTCGAAACGGTTTTTTACTAGAGGTCTCAAGGGTCGTTTTTGGATAGAGTAGAATACTTAATTCGGAGTCATAATGAAGGTTGTAAATGAACATCTGTTTAAGATCTTGATCTGAGGGGAAATTGTTTCTTAACACTTTCCACTTGGTATCAATAACATAATTTTTATGGTCACATTCAATAATAATGTAGGCTTTGAGATAACGACTCTCCCAAAATGGCCTAGGAATTTGTTCCCTAACCTTTAGATTTGGTATTTGGGAAGTAGATTCTAAGACTTTTAGTTTGCGATAGACATAGTTTTCAAAGAGTCTATTCATATCAAATAAAATAGCTAAAACATTTTCCCTTCCACCTTTTAAATCAGGATTATATTTTAAGATGATTAACTTAGCTAAAGCAATTGAATCCTTATAGCGTTCAGTATTACGATTAAATTTTAGATTATCAAACCATGAGCTAGTTATAATTTTTTCAGAAACCGAGTCAAAATGTAAAAGAAGTTTTTTAATACGAGAATTAAAAGTTGGACTTGTTGAAATTTTTGATAAAATCAATAATGCTTTAATAAGAATTTGATTTAAATTATTATCAATGTTGTAAATATTATGTTCAACATAAAACCGTTCTTTGTGAATGTAATTTTTTTGAATATGATCGTTGAACTTGATTTTTCCTTTAACTTTATTTAGGTTTTTTTCAACTGTTTTATACTGCTTAATAAGTCCCTGATTTACCAACCTTTCCACATCAGATAAAAAGGCATCATAGTAGAGATCTAATATAGAAGCTGAACGTAGTTTTAACTTAGCATGAGAAATTGATTCAAGTTTTATAAGTTTACAAATCCTCAGCATTTTAATTAAGGCGTCATGCCACTTATCTTTGGAAGTGTCGTCAACTTTTGCATTGTCTGCTTTGGGTAATATCTCAATTGTTAAGTTATTGACTTGAATCACACCAACATATTGAGAAAATTTAATCCGTTCATTCCCTACCGTATAGTATTTTTCCTGGGTTTTATAACCATAAGTAGCCATTGCCTTAAAGTGTGATTTAGTAAATCTAGACTCCGAATCGACTTTTAAGGTTTGATGCTCAAAAACTTGTATAATGTTATTCTTATTACTCATAAATTCCTTTAAAAATTTCAATCGACCAGGATTCAGGTGAGGTAAAACAGTATATTGGCTTAGATTCAAACTCATCAAAATCAGCATACTGATCAGTTGCTAAAAAGCTAATTGAATTGTCTTTTTGAGTTATAAAGCCTTTACCTAAAACCAAGAGTATTTTTCCCCAATCACCATAGAAATATTCTTGTAAAAGAGGAATAATTTTATTTGAGAAAATAGTGCGTAATTCTGAAAGTGGTTCCTCTATATCTTTAATGGTCATAAAATAAGAATGACCAATACAGTAATCTTTATCTAGAAGCTTTTCGATTCGATTGTTTATTGTAGTCAGTAGTGTTGCTAGATCAAGATCTTTTAACTTATAAGCACTCTCAGATAATAGCTCTGGCTGTGGGTTCATTTCGACAAATGAGAATCTTCTCTTCAAAGCAGTATCTAAGGCTTCCACTGATCGATCGGCAGTGTTCATCGTACCAATGATGTATAAGTTCTTGGGAACACCAAACTCTTCTTTGGAATAGGGAAGAGTCGCCACCATTTCATTAACTGTATCAATTCTCTTATCATCCTCAATAAGAGTAATTAACTCACCAAATATATTAGCTATGTTACCTCTGTTAATTTCATCAATAAATATAGCGTAATCTTTTTGAGAGTTCTTTTTTGCCTTATCACAAATTTCTTTAAAAATACCATTAGCGATATGGTACTTCACATCCTGATAACTTGAATCCTCAGTATCTTCTTTTTCATCAGATAAATGAGGTTTAATCCCTTCAATAAAATCTTCATAGCTAAACGATTGATGGAAGGTAGTAAAAATGTATCTCTTCTCCTGTTTTTTCTGAGGTACAAACGTTTTATATCTTTCAAGAGCATCAAATAACTCTGGAGCTTCTGCTTTGGCAATTTCTTCATCAAGAGACCATACTTCATCATTGTCTTTCCAAAATAATTGAGGTTCTTTACGTCTTTTACATTGTATGTTTGGACACTCTTCTTTTGAATAGATACGTAAGCGCCATCGAATCATTCTTTTGGGGTTTGTATTCCGAGAAATGTTGTAGTTGGCTTGTATAAGAGGATGATCAAATATTTCATCTACTGTTGCTTTTTTCAAATCAAGCAGCACTACAGCTATAACTTCCCACCAAGTAAGTTCTTTTGCTAACTCCTGGTAAAATTCAATATTTGATTGAGTGGAGTGTTCATCAGTAAACTGAGCGAAATAGTCATTTTTTAACTTATATGTTTTTCCAGTTCCTGGAGGTCCGTATAAAATTGTATTTAAAGATAATGGTGTTTCATTTCTAACAATAGCTGAGGACGTAATAAATTTTGAGGGAAAGATTTGTTTTATTTTGTCTTTATTTGAGATTTTATGAATTGTACTACCGTACCCGCCAATTTCAAATTCTTTTGATATCTTTGGAGTTAAAAATTTAACATGTACAATGTGCCCTAAGCCTTCAGGAGCTGGGTCGTATTCATATACAACATCATTTTTATCAATTACTTCGGCATATCCAATTATTTTTAAATAGGGATTATTCCCTTTAGGTGAACCATCTGATTTTATTGCGATTATATCGCCTGGATTTAATGAAATGAAATGCTTTAGAGCAGTTTGAGAGCTCTTCCCCTCATTTTTACTTTCTAAGTATTTTATAATTTCAACATGAGGCATTGAGTAGTATTCAGTTAAATCTATGTTATCAGCAAAACCGACTGAAACAACTGATCTTTTCAACATATCATCAAAAACATCTATACTATTATCCTCCCCGTATTTTGAACCCAAAATATAGTAGTTTTTATCTGAATCATTTTTCCCATATTCATTCCATAAGAATGAACTTAATTTTTCTTCTGACCAATTATTAAAAAATTCGTGATTTATTAGTTTTTCATTAATCAGGTGACTTATAAGAATAGAATTTTTTGTTGTAAGTTCACAATCTTTCAAATTAATTTCCTGTGCACATTTAATTAACACTTTGGGGGCACCAATTCTAATAAATTTGTTTGGATTGTATAGGTTGAGTATCTTCTGAAGTACCATATTCCAAACCGGAATATCAAGTTCAACTATTTTCTCTATTTCATTATTTTCTGTATATTCTAAAGCTTTTAGAATATTTTCTCTGATGGAAACATAGTAATTATTAAGCTCATCCTCTTTATATGTAATTCTTGTGCTACCAGCACCTGAATAATAATTACCATCTTTACCTTTATATATTCCAAATTTGGAAGCGTTACCTCCACCAATGCCAAATAAGATACCTTTAAACTCAAGCCAATAACAAAATGAATTTTTTTCATTCCCTTGAGCATATTCTTCAAGAGACATATTTGATAATTGTTCTCTTGGAAACTGTTCGACAAAATCAAGAATACCTTGTTCTCTGGTTTTTTGAGTATCATCAGAAAATTTGTAATTTGCTACTTTTTCTACTAATGTTTCTAAACTCATAATATAATCCTATATTCTAATTCTATTTATTCAGTTTAATAAATTCATTAAAATGATATTTAAGCGCTTTTTTGTTTGGATAAACATTTTCATCTTCAGGTAAGTTTATTTCAATCCCATCAAGGTCATTGTATTGAGAGTATTTTAGTTTATTTGATAAGACAACTTCAAAGTTTCAAGGATCTATGGACAAAAGATATAAGTCAAAAAGTGTATGTATATCAGCTCTTAATAAGATTCCGTTTGTAATACTCTGAGATTGTTCTCCGTAAAATGGAATAATATGAGCTGCCTCTAAGGCGTCTTCAACGTCAAAACCAGTAATTGAGCATTTACCATGGTATGCTTGTAAAAGAGATTTCCTGAATTCTGGCTGTCCTTGTCTTTTGGTAATTTCGGCAAGCTGTTTTTCTCGTTCGTCTTTAATGTTAGTAAAATCATCATCGTTAGAATTTGTAGTCTCAATACTTGCTTCGGGGTTGTCTTGGTTCTCGTTTGTTGAGTATTGATTAGTTTCAAGTTTTCCATTTTTATAGATCCTAAAACTATCATGTCTTAGACTTATAATGTGGTCCTTTGCTTGAACTGCATTAAATCCTCTGGTGCTGATTTTAACATTATTAGCAATTTTATTTGCTACTGCTATTATATATTTAGGTGGGTATAGAGGAGGGTATCTGGAAACTCCATTAAATCTTAGTTCATATTTATTGCTATTATGTCTTTCAGGGACACCGTTTTTATCAATATATTCTATTGCTTTTATAATATGATCAATGGTTATATTTTTAGGAATCATTCTTATTTACCCTCATTGTCTTTTTTCATAAATTCATCAAAATGATATTGTAATGACTTTGCGTTTGGATGATTACTTTTATCTTTAGGTAAATAGACTGGATTTCCTTGGAGTTCTTTATATTGTGTGTTAAATAAATTCTTTGATACAACTACTTCTAAGCTTGAGGGATCTATTGTTAAAAGAAGGAAATCGAAAAGAGTGTGGATATCTGCTCTAAGTAATATTCCATTTGTAATATGATTTGTTCTTTCTCCAAGGTAAGGAACAATGTGAGCTGCTTCTATTGCTTCTTCGGCGTCAAAGCCTGTTATTGCGCATTTTGAACTATATGCAAGAAGAAGTTTTTTCCTAAATTCTGCTTGACCTTGTCTTTTAGTAATATAGGCTAATTGCTTCTTTCTTTCATCTTCAATTTTGGACATATCAAATACAGTTTCTTCTGTGAAATCTCTCTGTTCAACTTCTAGTATCTTTTTAGCAATAGTTGTAACTTCAAGAACATCAATACCAAGCTCTTCCTTCCAGTTGGGTTTTAATTTATAATGAGTTGACCCAAGTTTTTCTAGGGGAACTATTTCTTTTCCCTTTTTATCTTCTATCCAAAAACTCTTTGCTCTACTAAAATGATAACAACAATTTTGTACATCTATAACTTTTTTATTTGGATTTGCTAACTTTACTTGACTTATTTTTTCTGATGAAACAAATGGTGCAATATCCTTATGATTTTTCTTTATCCAATCTTTAAAGTCAGCTACATAAAATTCTATAATTTCATTTTCTTCTAAATAATTTAAAAAGAGTGGAATTATTTCTTCTGCTACCATTACTTGTTCTTTAGTAAATTGACTTGTTTTGATCTTATTTAGTTTTTTACTAAACTCCTTTGCGAACCAAATCATATAATTACCTCACATTTTATATTTTACTATATTCTCTTAACCAACATAATGTATTTACTAATCTCATCTGCTCTATCTGATTACACCTAGCGCTAAATAGTTTTGGTGAAGATACCAAGATTGATAAACATTTTGCTCTTGAGATAGAAACGTTTAATCTGTTCTGACTAAATAGAAAATGCATCCCACGCGGGATATCATCAGGGTTTGAGGTTGCCATTGATACAATGACTACTTCCGCTTCTTGCCCTTGGAATTTATCTACTGTGCCAACTCTTGCTTCTTTTCCTAAAACTCTTTTTAAGTTATTAACCTGCATGTTATATGGTGACACTATTAAGATGTTCTCAAAAGTTATTGGATGTTCTTTGTTATCTTGATCATAAAATTTCTTTTTGAGAAGTAAGTCATAAAGAGTTTTAATATGTTCTGCTTCCTCATCTGATTTTTGAGTTGAATCTTCATGATCGACAAGATGACAGAGGATACCATTTTCAGAAATATGTTCTTCATTTTCAATTTGTAGCTTTTGGTTCTTAAGTTTATCAAGTGATCTAATACGACCATCATATATAGCGTCTGAAATAAAGGTACAAATCGATGGATGCATACGGTAAGTTGTGGATAATAAAAGTCCGTCATGAGGCGGTACAGTATGACGTCCTTGAAGTAAGTAGTCTAAAACTGATAAACCGGACTCACCAGGATGCACACCTTGAGTAGGTTGGGCTAGTTGCATCTGATCGCCTACTAAAATTACATTTTTAGCTGAGATTGCTGCTGAGATAAAGTATGCTAATGAAATCTGACCTGCTTCATCAATAAAAAGATAGTCAAGCTTTGGTTCATAAAAGCTTGAAAAAAACCATGCTGTACCAGCTACGAGACTGACATCATCATACAATGAATCAATGACGTCTTCATTTTTTGATGAGTTTTCTATATTAACCCCATCAAAATCACTATCAGCATTGGCAAAGGATGTTTTTTTAAGACCTTTAAAAGTAAACTTGTCTTCCTCCGCTCTTTTCTCCACAGCAGACAATAAGTTATTAATAACTTTATGACTGTTAGCCATTACGCCAATTTTTTTACCATCTTTTATTAAACTCAAAATAAGGTGTGATGCGGTGTAGGTTTTACCAGTACCCGGAGGACCTTGTATAAAGAGATATGAGTTATCTAATTTTTTAGCGAGTTTAATATAATCATCTGTATCAGGAATTTCTTTTGTAATTAGATTTTGTCCTGGTTCTATATTTTTAATGTTTGGCAGTTTCTTTTCTAAAAAGTCTAAGATATGAGGATAAGGTCGTTCTTTATTATCTATTGCTTCAATATATTTTTCTATAAAGAACCAAAGTGCTTCTTTTAATTTTTTGGTGTCAATAGGTCCGCCTGGAACTAAATCTAAAGAGTCAGGGAGAGGACCTGATTTGTTTGCTCGTTTGAGTTTTATGATCTGTTCTTCAGGATCTAAAAACTCAATTGTTCCAGCTGATTTTAATGTTTCAGCTATTTGAGGTCTACCTCCCTCTTTTAATTTAAAATCTTGTTCAGGATATTTGTATGTCACAACGGTAGATCGTTTCACTAGTTCAGGTGGGATCTTCGGGTAGATAGTTAAGCCACCAATAGATTCATTATCATCTATAAGTTCTTCCGTGGTCATATTTTGTCTGGAAAACATTTCCCAGAATTGTGGTTTCGCTTGGCGTCTATAAAAATCAGCCAAATTAAAAAGTAGCCTACGTATTTTATGCTCGGTAGAGTAATCAACCTCATCTAAAGGTAATCCAGTTAATAACTTCTTTTCAAACTCTAAAAGTTTATCAATATCTGGGTTATCTGTGGTCCCAAAATCATCACGTTCTAATTCTTCTAGTTCAAATTGATGTTTTTTCCTTATACCGACTAACCAATCTCTTAATAGAACCGTCGAACGGCAATCATCTAAATTATAATCATACAGATCTTTGATATATTTTTTGTCACCAGTGGCAAGATACTTTTCAAAATAGAGGATACTGGCACCTGCTGAAGTAACTTCTGCCTCTCTTTTTCCCATGTAGAACGTTTCTAAATTTTTGATTGAATAAGCTGGTTCTGATACCTGGATGCTATGGCGAACAACTTTGTATAAATCTACCAAAACTTTCTGGCGCAGCAGATGATCAACTTCCTTTTCCATCGTTCCATATTTTGACATGAGTCTTTTTAAGGCAGTTTCTTCATAACTGGCATAGTGGTAAATATGCATCTTAGGATATTTTTTAAGACGTTCAATAAAGTATCTAATCAGTTTCTCAAATGACGCTTTTTCTTCTTTATGATTATATGACCAGATATCTATAAATTTTTCATTATTATCATTATAGGCTATAAGTCCAAAAAGATATTCTAAACCATCTTGATAATGCGGATCACCTTCTATATCAAAATAGAGATCACCTTCATCTGGCTCTGGCAAAAGAAAAAAGCCGGTATTGTTTTTTATTTTTGTAAAAACATGAACTTTATCTTCACCTGAAATCCGTTTTTCATATTGAAGTTGTGCCTGTTTTTTTAGTCTCTTAAAAGTATCAAAACCAATCCCTTTAACGGCTTCAAGCTTTGTTAGGGCTAAGTTCTCTAAGGTTGTTATATCAGCTGAGAATAATTTTTTTATTTGTGATTTTCTCATATTGGCAACTAAAGAGAGATGATCGTCATCTATTCTCTGGTTCTGACATCTTGTTTTAAAGGCACACATAGAACAATGTGAACAAGGCTCAGGGTAGGTTTCAGCTCTATTTTGAATATGTTCTAAGAACTGACTTTTGAGTTGATTAAAATATTTATCATAATCTTTTAGATAAAAAGATTCCGTTTCACCAGATCCTAGTGCAACATATATTTTTTCAGGGGTGATACCTTGTACATTGGAAAGCAATTCGGAGGAGAGGCAGAGCTGAATGATGTAATATGGCTTAGCTTGTTTGGCAAGTTTTGTATCTAAGACTTCATAAGAGAAATCACCTAATTTTGAAGCCGTCTCATTTTTTATTAAAAAATCAGCGTAGCCAATAAATGAATCTTTTAGAAGAAAAGATTGAAATAAAACATCTGGAGCTTTGCGTAAAGCTTCAACGTTTGTGGTGAATTTTTCTTCATAACTCCCTTTAATATCTGATAAGTTTATACACGATTTATTTGAACTTTTTAGTTTCTCAAAATAATCTTGTTCATGTTTTAAACCCATTTTTTGAAGTAGTTCAACTTCTTCATCTATTGCATCTTTTTCAAGAGGTGTATCAAGATCAATTAAGGAAAGATTGGTCAGATGAGGACACTCTAAATAATTACAGAGGTCTGTTGCTGAAAATAGTAACTTGCCATTATATTTTTGCATTTTTAAGTCCTTGCTTGTCATTCCTGTGGAGTAAATCTCTAGGACTTTTTACATCTACATAATGGAGCCAACCAGCAACCCAGCTACGAAGTTCATCTGAGATGATAACTTTGAGTTCTAAAGTTAAAGAACCATCACGATGCTTTTTAATCTTTTGTGATGGATGCCAAATTCTCTCTGCTATAACTTCTGCCATCTCTTTTTTAAATTTGAGACTGACTTTTTGAGGAGGAGAATTATCTCCACCATAAATGCCAAATCTGCCTTTACGCAATTTATCTAAATCAAAATCTTTATTTTTTTTATAATGAGTTTTTAAAAGTTCTACTTTCTGAATTCTTTGAATGGCTAAAAAGAGGTAGTTATCATGTGAAGGTATATAGGCAACACAATAGAGAGCGCCTTTGTGATAGACAAGCATATAAGGATCTGCTTCAAATTGAGACAGATCTTTTTTAGAAAAAGTATTATAGCTAAAATGGCATTGGATGCTTTTTGTTGCCGCTTTTATCAGCTGTTCAATGGTAGTTGAGTGATGTGTATAATCAATATAGCCTGAGAAAGTTGATCCAAACAAATTTTGAAGCGGTTCTAAATCTTCTAGTGATTGAAAGACTTCTCGTGAAATGAGCTGTTTTGATTTATCAATTAAGGTATTGATATCTTTTTCTAATGAGGTGCCATGGGTCACAACTGCCAATCTTTGTAAAAAATAAGAGGCTACAAGCTCCTGACTGCCTATTGTTTCCGGAATAAAACGCAAATATGAGGAATCAATACACCAAATCAGCTCTTTGCCGGTACCAGGTTTAGTAACTAAGGGAATATTAGCACAGGATAATTCTACTAAGTCCCTTTGCAGAGTACGTTTAGGCACTTTTCTGTCAAAAAACTCATATAATTCACTAACTTTTACCTCATTATATAGAGATAAACGCTGCAAAATACGGATCAATCGCTCTATTTGCTTAATTTCAGGCATCTTTCCTCAACAGTTTTCCCACTACTAAATTATAAGTAGAATATAATACTATATACGTCATTGTATGACGCATAGCAAGTTAAATTATAGATATAATTATCGTATTTAATCTATAAACTATCTAAATTTCAAGAGAACAATGATGACGTTTTATGAACCAAACCCCGATAAAAAATTCTTACGCGGAAGTGATGGAAAGTTTATAAGAAGTAAAGATGGTCGTTTCTTACCCTTAGATTGGTTTGATGGTTATGATTACGGTGATACTTCTTATTGGAGTTATTTTAATGCACAGGATATTGTTAGATTTTATTTTGATGAAGGATATTACAATGTCCCCGAAAAAATACTCATTGAAAAAGGCTTTGTAAAAGTAGAGGGTAAGTGGGTTTATAAAAATAAACATCTCTAAGTTACTTTTTTCATGTTTTCGTGGATAAATATAACTTTTTAACTAAATTTAATTTGAATTTCCCTTCAAAAGGAAATATGTGTAGGAGGTCGAAATGAAGACAGTATTAAAAGATTATCTCTTTAACGTTGTGCTTGGAGTTCCCCAAAAGCATAAACAGATGACAGTTTTCCCAATTCTGAATGGACAAGATGCCAATGTCGATTACATGGTTCTTTCTGAAGCATTGGAATTAAATCTACTAAAAGTTGCTGAGATTTCAGAAACTGGTTCTGTACCAGACTTAAAAGTAATAAATGATGCTGATAAGCCGGTTTTACTTTTAGATGGTGAGGAATTAGTAGGTGCAAAACAGAATCGAGTTTTAAACAGTTCAATTTTACTAAAAGAAAAATCAGAAACTATAGTGCCGGTAAGTTGTACTGAACAGGGACGTTGGTCATATAATTCGGAAGTGTTTGCTGATTCAGGAACGGTTATGTCACCAAGTGTTCGCCTTCATAAAACTCTCTCAGTCTCTCATTCACTGCGGGAAAACAAAGGAGCTCGATCAGATCAAGGTAAAATTTGGCAGGAAATTAACAAACTATCATCAAAAGCTCATGTTAATTCAGCTACTGATTCAATGAGGGATGTTTTTGAGTCTAGACAACATTTGCTAGATGAATATACTCACTCATTTTCAAAATCTGAAAAGCAGACAGGACTTCTTGTGATCATTAATAACAAAGTGGTAGGTTTTGACATTGTCTCGCGTGCGAAAGCTTTTGAAAAAATATATCCTAAACTTCTAAAAAGTTACGCAATGGACGCTATATTATCCGAAGATAAAAATTCAAATGAAGAAAATGAACATCTTGCTCGTGAATTTTTTCAAGTAGCAACTTTAGCTACCCAAAGTGAACATGATACGGTTGGATATGGGAAAGATTATCGATTCACTGGTAATAATATTGTTGGTTCAGCTTTAGTACATGACAAAAATATTGTCCATATTGCTTTTTTTAGAAATGATGACGAAATTGAAATAAATACTATGGCAAACTCTCAAAATCGTCGGAAATATAGGCTCTAATTATGAGTTCTGTTGCTTCTATCATAATTATAATTATAGCAAGCTTTATTGGATTGATAATAGCAGTTTGGATTTTAATACAGCTTTTTGATTTTATGAAGTATATATTTCCAACAAGTAATGACGATGAAATCAAACCTTTCTAAATAGATAAAAAGTGAGGTAGTATATATTGGCTTGCATGCATCCAAGTAAACTAACTGAAGCCTTTTCAGCATATAACACACCATCTGAAAAATTAGTCTATGATAAATTTTCTCGGGAGCTGTCTGATAAGTATCATGTTTTTCATGATTTTATGTGGGACGACCCTTCTCTTGATGAAAACAAAACTGAAGGACAAATAGACTTTGTCATAGTAAACCCAGATTATGGTTATATTACAATTGAAGTAAAGGGTGGTCGTTGTGATTATGATCACCTTCAGGATGCTTGGCTTTCAATTGATAAAAGTGACAAAGAGTATGATATTAAAAATCCCTTTTATCAAGCTCGAACAGCAAGCCGTATCATCATGAAATTGCTTTTGAAGAATAAGGCAACTCAAAACATTTACTTACCTCACCATCACGCTGTAGTTTTTCCTGACTGTAATTTTGAGAAAAAAGATTTAAGCGCAAATTTAAAAAAATGGCAAATCATAGATAGAGATTCGCTATACAATCTTGAAAAAACAATTGAGACGCTCTTTGAGAATGCCTTTCCAAAAACAGAGAAAGATTCTGTACAGGGTTCAAAGATCTTATCAGGCTTTAATAACTTATATGGATGTCTTTCTTTAATAGGTCATGATCCTACAATAACAAGAATTCGGGAGATATCTGATAGGCTTCTTATTCTAACAGAGCAACAATCTCGCATATTAAAAAGCTTGTCTACTAATCAGAGACAACTCATACGTGGTTGTGCTGGTTCTGGTAAAACTATGCTTGCTATTCATAAAGCTAAGATGCTCGCTGATCAAAATAAAAAAGTACTTCTGTTATGTTACAATATTCCACTATGTCAATTTCTTAAACGAGAATGTCTAGAATATTCAAATATAACGGTTGGTTCCTTTCATAATCTATGTAAAGAATGGCTCGATGAAATAGATCATTCAGCTACTGAAACAGATAGTGCTGATTGGTATGCAGAAACTCTTCCAAATTTAGTAGCTGACAATCTAGAAGAAATAAAACATAGGTTTGATGCAATAATAGTTGATGAAGGACAAGACTTTAAAGAAACCTATTGGCTTTTACTTGAGATGCTCTTTAAAAATACGGGCGATAATATTTTCTATATTTTTACTGATTCAAATCAAAATATTTATGAAGGGACTGAAGTACTACCAATGACTTCATCAGAATATACATTAAATCAAAATATTAGAAACACCAATCAAGTATTTAATTCAATGAAAAAACTAAATCTTTTAAATGATGATATCTATCCTAGTGGTATTGATGGTCCTAAAGTTCAGTTTTATGCATATAACGATGAAGAAGAAATGGCATCTATAATAAAAGATATTTTAGGTAAACTTACCAAAGAACATATAACCGCACAAGATGTTGTCTTGCTTGGTACAAAATCTCAAAAGCGCACTAATATCTTAAAATATGGCAATAAAATTGGACCTTTTACCTTAGTTGAAAACACTTCAAGTAACAGAGAAATAAAAACAATGACAACAAAAAGGTTTAAAGGACTTGAAAAATCAGTGGTTATTATTTGTGAATTAGATGAAGATAAATATTTGGACATTAGTAAATCATTATATATAGGTATGACCCGTTCAACAGGGATGTTGTTTATTCTTCGTAATAAAAAGATTAGTTTGAAATAAATATTATAGAAAGGATTACCGTGTATTATTTTTCTAAAGACACTAAATTCGTTGTTCCAACAACATGTATGAGACGTTTCTATGAACAAGTAAAAATGTATAGTACGGAAACAACTTATAATATTTCATTAGATATTAACAGAAATAATAAACATTTCATTGAAATGATCAAAGAAAGTCAGCATCATTTTAGTTATTATAATAACATAAATGAACCAATTTGCGGAAAAACTTCAAGAAAAGATTTGCCTAAAGATATCTCTCGTGGCAATTACAAAGATACTCCTGAAGTAGTAAGCGAAATATATAAATATTTTGAAGAAAGTGAATTTCCCAATACATTATCATTAACAAATCTCTATAGAGAGATTGAACCAAGAAGAACCACAAATGCTATGTTTGATTTTGGGAAGTCAG
>JAJRXM010000095.1 GCA_024276275.1 Candidatus Zixiibacteriota bacterium | reverse complement strand
TCATTTTTATTGACAAGTTCCGCTTCTTAAACCTAAGACATTATCATTTAGCGTATAACTTGTATAATTTTCGACTATAGGCTGCCATAATTCTTGGGCTTTTTGAGGAAAGCTCAAAATAGCATTGTGCCTAAATTCTACAATAATCTTTTTTGTTATCATCGTCACAAAATAAATATAACTTTAAATCAATAATTGTCAACAATTTAAGTTTATTAGTTACCCTCCACTTTCCCTACAACTCCACCCCAAAATCACAAATCCCCCTATGCATGAAAGAACCATTTATCAAAGGATTTTTGCATGCACAAAAAGACTACAATTTTTATGAGCAAAAATGGCTTTAAGCCATTTTTTCAGTCAAAGCCATTTCGCTATAATCACATCCGACCGCTTCACTTACAGCGAATAACGACCCGAAAAAACGCCTAAAAAAAGATGTTTTATATGCGACTGAACCCATTTCAACTGGCACTTCGACAAGCTCACAGCTTGCAAGCTGTTCAGGGTGACTCGGTGGTATTTGTTAGAATAATATAATACGTCATGCTGAGCTTGTCGAAGTATGCTCATTTTAAAGACTGGATCCCAGCCTTCGCTGGGAAGACAATACGAAAGGGCTTTCTAAATACTCTAAAATTTTGTCATTCTGGACTTGATCCAGAATCCATACAATCTGTCATACTGAGCTTGTCGAAGTATGCACCTTAAGAAAAAAAGGAGAACCATACATGACTATATCAAAAAAACAACTCAAAGCAAACCGTGAGAACGCCAAAAAATCAACGGGACCTAAAACATCACAAGGCATTGATGCCTCCACAAAACATAATCAAGTCCACGGGTTGTATACCGACAAGTTTGTAGGTCGGCGTTCCAAGAATCACCGATAGGTGGATATGCAGAACACGACAAATTGTTGATAGTGTGATTAATAAACTAGAATGGCAGGAATACGTTTCTGCACTGGACTCCGTGTCAAGCACGGAGAGGAGTTACGATAGGTCGGTATAAACTAAACTCTCAATCAAGTTGAGAATAACATTTGTTAACCCTTCGACAAGCTCAGGGTGACACAGTTTTGTAGGGAACTGGCCTGCCTGTTCCTAAAATTTGTAGGTCGGTGTTCCAAGAACCACCGATAGGAGGCTACAGAACCCGACAAATTGTTGATAGTGAGATTAAAAACTAGAATGGCAGGAATACGTTTCTGCACAGGACTCCGTGTCAAGCACGGAGAGGAGTTCAAAAGAAATAGTTTGTAGGTTGGTGTAAAATTCAAAAAAATAAGTCAGAAGCATAGCGCTTCTGACTTATTATAATATATAAATCTATCTAAACAATACCTTGATCCATCATCGAATTTGCGATTTTCAAGAAGCCTGCTATGTTAGCACCATTGACATAGTTGCCCGGTGTACCATACTTATCGGCGGCATCAATTGAAGCAGTATGAATATCTTTCATAATACGATGAAGTTTTTCATCAACTTCCTCACGACTCCAACTAAATCTCATACTGTTTTGGGACATTTCCAAACCTGAAACTGCTACACCACCTGCGTTAGCAGCTTTGCCAGGTCCAAAAAGAATCTTGTTTTTCAAGAAAACATCAACCGCATCAGGAGTCGAAGGCATATTAGCACCTTCAGAAACACAGAAACAACCGTTGTCTACAAGAGTCTTGGCAGAGTCGCCGTCAAGTTCATTTTGAGTCGCACAAGGAATTGCAACATCAACTTTCGTATTCCAGATTCCGGTACCTTCATGATATTCACATCCGAATTTATCGGCATATTCTTTTATACGACCTCTGCGGATATTTTTGAGATTCATAATATAATCCCATTTTTCACCGACAATACCGTCGTTATCAACGATAAATCCTGATGAATCAGAAAGGGTGACAACTTTTCCGCCGAGTTGATTTACTTTTTGGGTCGCATACTGGGCAACATTACCTGAACCAGAGACCGCAACTTTTAAACCGTCCAGTGATTTACCTTGAGTCTTAAGCATTTCTTCTACAAAGTAAACACAACCGTATCCGGTAGCTTCAGGACGAATAAGAGAACCGCCCCACCCGAGACCTTTACCGGTGAGAATACCTTCAAACGCATTCCGTAATTTTTTATACTGACCGAACATGAAACCGATTTCACGACCACCAACACCGATATCACCGGCAGGTACATCTGTGTTAGGACCGATGTGACGGAATAATTCGCTCATAAAACTTTGACAAAAACGCATTACTTCCTGGTCTGATTTACCTTGTGGATCAAAATCAGAACCGCCTTTTCCTCCACCCATAGGAAGAGTCGTAAGCGAGTTTTTGAAAATTTGTTCAAACCCTAAAAATTTCAAAATTCCGAGATTTACAGATGGATTAAAACGTAGTCCGCCTTTGTATGGACCTATAGCTGAATTAAATTCAACTCTGAAACCACGATTAACCTGTACTTGTCCCTGGTCATCTACCCATGGTACACGGAACATGATTACTCTTTCAGGTTCAATAATTCTTTCTAAAATTTTAGCTTCTTTGTATTCCGGATGCTTTTCAATTACCGGTTCGAGAGATTCTACAACTTCCTGAACAGCTTGATGAAATTCAGGTTGAGCAGCGTTTTTGGCTTTTACATCTGCCATGATTGCATCAACAAAGTTAGACATCGGTAACTCCTAAATCGGGTTATTATTCAATAGTTTTAAATTAGTTATTTCTTTACAAGTGAAACATTTCACATAAAAAATGAAAAAACTGTTTAAAAGTCAAGAATAATCACAACAGAATATGGTTTTTTATATCTTTTTAATCTCTATATGCTTTTCTCTCAAAAAAAAGTCGGATAATATAATTATCCGACTTTTATACAGTTTAAACTAGTCAGTTAAACCTTAAAATGTTCAACAATACTTTTGAGTTCTTCAGCTTGTCTGCTTAACCCGATTGAAGCTTCTGATGATTCTTCAGCTCCTTTTCTGTTTTCAGCAGAAATATTAGATATATAGTCAATATTTTTAGCAATTTCTTCAGCAGCATCTGTTTGCTGTACCGAAGCTGAAGCTATTTGCTGTATCATATTCATTACTGATTCAGACATCGTTACAATTTCAGATAACGAGTTTCCTGCTTTATCGGTAAGCAGGCGACCGTTTTCTACTTCGGTACTACCTGTTTCCATCGATGCGACCGCTTCTTTTGTTTCTTGCTGGATTCCCTTAATCATCTGGGTAATCTCACCGGTCGCTTTACTGGTACGTTCGGCAAGCTTCCGTACTTCATCGGCAACAACCGCAAACCCTCGTCCTTGCTCACCTGCACGAGCAGCCTCGATAGCAGCATTTAAAGCAAGAAGGTTTGTCTGATCGGCGATATCATCAATAACGCTGATAATTTCACCGATTTGGTCGGCAGATGTAGCCAGTTTACCTATTGACTCTGATGACTCAGAGACAACTTGAGCTATTCTTTGCATCCCGACAATAGTATCACTGACAATCTGTCCACCTTCTGTTGCTGTTTCAGCAGCAGACTGTGCAGATTGACTTGCTTCTGTAGAGTTACTAGAAGATTCAACAATAGTTGCGGTAATTTCTTCAATAGCTGTTGAAACTTGTGTTACCATATTAGATTGATCTTGTGAACCTTTTGACATCTGTTCGGCTGATGATGCAATTTTAGTTGCTGCTGTAGCAACTTGATTGGCGTTATCACCTAACCTGCGGATAACTTTATTTAGGTTAGAAGTCATTTTATTAAGAGATTGTCCGATTTGATTTTTTGCATTTAAAGTCCCTTCAACCGCAAGAGCCAACCAACCGATTTCATCATCTGACTTAATACCTAAATCAGATATTTCAGAAATAGTAACTTGTTTGGTCATATCATTTTCGGCAACTGCATCTACAACGTCAACAAACTTATTAAATTCTAAATTCATTTCTTTTGTAAGACTCACAACTTTCTTGAGAGGTCTTGTAATAGAACGTGCTGAGTACCAAGAAATGAAAATACCTATAGCTATTACTGAAAGAACCAAAACAATTAAAAAGATTTCTATACTTTTTATACTTTCAAAAACTTTCATCCCTGCTTGTCTTGCTGCTTCATCTGAATCTCTCGCCAAACCGTCAATAATCTCTTTTATCTTTAGTGCGGTACCCCGCCCTTCAGCAATCCTTGCATTTCCGAGAACTCTATTATCATCGGCATAGGCATCAGTAGCTACAAGCATCACTTCGGCATAACTACCCAAAAGCTTTTTAACTTCCTGAGCTTTTTGCGGATATGCTGTTTCTAAAACTGAGAGAAGAGAATCAGTTTGAGCAATGTACATATTAGCATTGTCTTCTGATTCATTTAGTAAAGAAACAGCTAAATCAGTATACCAATAACTTACTGCTGAAATACTTTTATCTACTGCATAGACTGTTTCAAGCTGATTCAAAGTGAGTGCCTGGTCTTCAATTATAGCTGCCTGGTCTGTTAATTTCCCGTGCATAAAAATCATGGCAACAGTCATAATTGTCAAGATTACCCCATTTGTTGCAATTATCTTACTGCCTATTTTTAGTTTTAACTTTACCATAATGATTACCTCCTACCAAATCAGTCGTAGATTACAAAGCTGATGGCTCCACCTAATTCATATAGCTCGAGTCAGTTTTAGCCTGTTAGAATCCTCCGAAATTCATAGACAACCTAAGCGTCCATATTAGCTTTATCGGTCAAAGCTATAATTACTTTACGGACAGTACTTACCTACGCCTTCTCTTTCTTAAGCATTCAAAGCTACCTTTATTTTGTTTAGCTACAAACGGTTACTTCGTACTTAGGATGAAATCAAAAGCAGTCATTTAAAAACTTAAGATAGATATCTATTGTAGATTTCATGAGAATTACAAAATAAATAAAAAAAAGAGCGATAAAAACGCTCTTATAATGAAATTTAAACATATAATAAAACAAGTTCTACATCAAAGTATAGCCACCGTCAACTATGATCGTTTGGCCGGTAATCCAGGTTGCTTTTGGACCTGCTAAAAAGACAACGACATCGCCGACTTCTTTGGCAGTACCCATTCGTCTAAACGGAGTTCTATTGACAACCTCTTTTACCATCATGTCATAGTTTGGAAATGATTTCATTGCATTTGTATCAATAAATCCACCTGAAACACAATTGACAGTAATTTTTCTCGGAGCCAATTCAACAGCCATATATTTTACCATATTTTCAATTGCTGCTTTGGAAACACCTATCGATGCATAGCCCGCAATATATCGGATTGAACCTAAAGATGATAATGTAATAACTCTGGAGTGGTCAGGCATAATATCAGATGCTAACTGTACCGAGGTTAAAAAGGCTCTGGCATTGGTATGCATTGACAAATCCCAAGATTTATCATCAATTTCAAGCATGTTTGTAAACAATCCGAGAGCAGCATTAGAGACTAAAATATCAAGCTTTCCGAACCGTTCTTTAATATCTTCAAAAATAGGTGGAATCTGATCATGGTTCCCCATGTTGGCACGATGGGCATAAGCTTCGACCCCAAATGCTTGCAACTCTTTAACAGTTTCATTTGCCGATGATCGTGACCGAAAATAATTAACGACAACGTTCGCACCTTTTTCAGCAAGCCCTAAAGCTATAGATTTTCCAATTCCTTTTGTTCCACCGGATACAAATGCAACTTTTCCTTTGAGTTCCTTCTCCATACTGCCTCAATCTCTTTCTATATTACATTACTGCCTGATTGTGATTCAATATCTTCAGCAATTTCTTCTAATTTAATTTGGTAAAAGTTAGTATTAAAAATTTTCGCATATTTATCAACAATAACTTCAGAGAATTTTTTCATATCTATTTCTTTACCAGTTATAGTCGCTAAGGTAGACATAACATCGGAAGTCAACCCGCACGGATTGATTTGCTTAAATGCGGAAAGGTCCGTATTTAAATTAATTGCTACACCATGAAATGTAATCCATTGTTTTACCGCCACCCCGAGCGAAGCAATTTTTTTATCCACGACCCATACACCGGTGTTCGCACTATCTTTACGAGCCGTAACACCAAACTCTTTACACGCTTCAATAATACCTTCTTGGAGTTTATCAATATACAGATGCATATCTTTTACCCGTCGAGTTAAATTGCATATAAAATAAACAACCAGTTGGCCGGGACCATGATAAGTTACATCACCACCTCGTTCAATCTGAACTGTTTTTATTTTCACATGACTATAGTTTTCGGGATGACCGTCTTTTCCAATAGTGATAACAGAAGGATGTTCAACTAAAACGAGCGTATCTCTTGCCATGCCGTCTTTACGAAGTTTAACAAGCTTTCGCTGCCAATCAAGGACCCGGTTATATTCTACTCGACCTAAATCAAGCAGCCATCCGTTAAATTTTTTGTCTGCCGGACTCATCTGTTACAAGTTACCTTAATTGCAGTAACAGTTTTCTTGTATCAGCCAAATACTCATGGACCCGATGCAGGAACTGTACCGCTGTATGTCCATCAATTAAACGATGATCAAAGGACAATCCAAAGCTGGAGATATTACGGATAACTATTTCGTCGTTTACAACCCAAGGTTTTTTCACTATAGCATGAATACCCAAGATAGCAACCTGTGGTTGATTTATTATCGGCGTTGATGATGTCGCTCCAAACATACCCGCATTTGTCAATGAGAAAGTACCACCGGCAACATCGTCGGGAAGCAATTTATTCGTACGAGCTTTATTGCCGAGATCGTTGATTTCAACAGCCAGTTCGACAAGAGTCTTTTTATCGGCATCTTTAATAACAGGAACAATAAGGCCGTCTTCGCGGGCGACAGCAATACCGATATTGTAATAATTTTTATAGATAATTTCAGTGTCGGTCATCGATGCGTTCAGTTTTGGAAATTCTTTTAATGCGGTGCATACTGATTTCACAATGAAAGGTAAATATGTAATATTGGCACCAAATGTTTGCTTGAATGAAGATTTTATTTCCTTGCGATATTCGACCAACTCGGTCAAATCGATATCTTCAAAAGTTGTAACATGAGGAGATGTCCGAACAGACTTTATCATATGTTCTGAAATAATTTTGCGAATACCTGTAACTGGTTCGCGAGTTTCACGAAGATTAGCAGGAAGTGATTCAAATTTAGGTATCTCGACTTTCACAAGCGGTTCAGACGGTGTAGACGGTGTAGACGGTGTACCATCAGAAGCCGGAGCTTGTGGAGCTACAGCCTGAAGAGGAGCAGGTGGAGCAGGAATCGGTCCGAGAGTGTATCCTGCCGATGTAGAACGTTCTTCAACTGTACGTTGCACGTCTGCTACAGTAACTCTTCCCTCTTTACCGGTTGGAACTATAGAGTTAAAATCAATTCCATATTCACGAATCATCATCCGAACTTTAGGTGACATTTTCCCTTTACCTGCATCAGCAGTAGCACTAACTGTAGTCGGAGCTGAAATAGTCTGAGGAGCCTGAGTTGATTTTGCGACTGAAGGTGCCGATTCTTTTTTAGGGGCTGCTGCCGGAGTAGAATCACCGGAACCGTCATCAATAACAGCAATACGAGTTCCTACCGGAACAACATCACCTTCTTTAACATATAGGTGTGTTATAATTCCTTCTGCTTCAGCCGGAATTTCGATATTTACTTTATCAGTCATTAATTCAACTAAAGGTTGGTTCAGCTTAACTTTTTCACCAACTTTGACTTTCCATTCAAGAATCGTTCCCTCTAAAACTGATTCTCCCATTTGAGGTACTAATACATCTAAAGCCATATGAAAGTATTCCTTTTATCATAAACTATTAAAAACAACTATTTTATAAACTTTAACTTCTTAAATCTAAAAGCGTTATCCGCTTAAACATAGGCAATATATATACATTTTTACCTATTGAGTCAACATATTTGGATGAAAAAAGACAGAATGCATCAACCAACGGTAAGCATTTTCTGAAGTGCCGTAAGTGCATCGCTTTTAGTCGGTTCAGGCACTCTAATCGGCTTAATATCATCAAGATTTTCAAGAGTATATGCCAGATCATTTAAGGTAGTACGATACATATTAGCACAAACAGCACATGTTTCTCCCGAAAGTCCTACAATCTGCTTATTTGAAAATGTTTTAGCCATCCTGTTCACCAAGTTCAATTCTGTCCCAATCGCAATAGTTGAACCCTCCGGAGCATTTTGACAATAATCCACAATAAATTTTGTCGAACCGAAAGCATCAGCGAGTTTTACAACATCGTGAGGACATTCAGGATGTACCACAACTTTTCCGTCAGGATTATCAACACGGAACTTTTCAATATGTTCCGGTTTAAAATTGGTATGAACATGACAATGGCCTTTCCATAAAATTACTTTCGATTTAGCAATTTGGTCTTCGGTAAGTCCGCCGCGTTCCCGCGAGAAATCCCATATTATCATTTCTTCAGGTTTGATTCCAAAATGTATACCGGTGTTATACCCAAGATGTTCGTCAGGGAAGAAAAAGAGTTTTTCCTTTTGTTCAAATCCATATTTATAAGCACCCGCAGCATTTGATGAAGTACAAATCAGCCCCCCATGTTTACCCGTAAAGGCTTTGAGACCTGCAGCAGTGTTCATATAGGAAATAGGCATGATTTTATCGTCACCACCGAACTCTTCTAAATACTCCCATGCTTCGAGTACATCTGCCATTTCAGCCATATCAGCCATCGGACAACCTGCTAAAGGGTTAGGGAGGAATACCGTTTTAGAATCATCGGTCAGTATATCAGCCGACTCTGCCATAAAATGAACTCCGCAGAAAACAATATATTCTACTTCTTCTTTTTCAGCAGCAATTTTAGAAAGACCGTAAGAGTCGCCGATATGGTCGCTATGTCCGACAAGTTCCATACGCTGATAATGATGTGCTAAAATTGTCAGCTTTGAACCTAATCTCTTACGGACAGAATTTATCCGTTCAATCAACTCTTCGTTGGATGCTTCACGATATTCTTTGGGAAGGGAAAAATACATTTTTAAACTTCTTTCTGATCTTCCATTTCAGCTTTTTTCTTTTCACGGGCAATTTTCTTCATAGTAACAACGTGCTTATCGCTTGAATGCCCTGGATTTACTTTTGCTTTCGGGTCAATATAACTCTTGGCATTATTAACAGCTATCGCAACCTCACCAAACCCGGTTGAAATCAATTTCAATTTCCCGTCGTAGGTCACTATATCACCGGCAGCAAAAACACCGTCTATATTAGTACGCATCCGAGAGTCGACTGCAATAGAATTTTTATCGATTTGCAGTCCCCAGGCTTCAATAGGACCCATATTAGTAAGAAATCCGATATTAAATATAACAGCATCAACTTCAAATCGTTCAGTCTCACCTGTTTTTGATTGTACTATAGTAACATTTCGAACCCAATCATCACCCTCTATCTGTTTTAATTCCCAATATGGAAATTTCATTTCCACAGATGAGTTCATAACTTTTTCAACCGTATCCTCGTGTGCGGCAAAAAAATCATTCCGATGAATATGGGTTATAGATTTTGCAACAGGTTCAAGCATCAGCGAATAATCAAATGCGGCGTCACCACCGCCAACTACCAAAATTCTTTTATCCGCAAAATCTTTCAATCGGCGGACAAAATAAAATACGCCGGCACCTTCGAGCTCTTTCACATTTGGGATATCTATTTTTTTAGGGATATAGGCACCCATACCGGCACAGACAACAACAGTTTTTGAAAGATGTTCTCCCTTTGATGTTGTCAACTTTATAATACCGTCAGAACCTTTTTCAACACCGAGAACTTTTTCTTCAAGACATATTTCATGTTCATACTGAACAGCTTGTTCCTTAAGACCTGTAACTAAATCTTTTGCTAAGATCTTCGGAAAACCGCCGACATCGTAAATATACTTTTCAGGATACAGGGCCATCAATCCCCCGCCGACTTCACCAAGCATATCAATAACTTTAGATTTTGTACGCCTGAGACCGGAGTAATACATACCGTACAAAGCAACAGGTCCGGCACCTATAAAAGTAACATCGTATATGTTTTTATCAGGTATAATTATATTCATTTTATTTTTTCTTTACAGTCCAGCTATCTTTTAATGTAACCGAACGGTTAAAAACCGGCTTATCTTCTGATGAATTTTTACTGTCAATACAAAAATATCCGTGTCGTAAGAACTGACAATTTTCTCCTGCTTTTAAATTTAATAAAGATGGTTCCAATTTACAACCTGAAAGAATTTCAAGAGATTGCGGATTTACATGTTCCAAAAAATCATTATCGGCATCAGGTGATTCTTTTGTGAACAGATGACTATACAACCGAACTTCAGCATCAACAGCATCGTGAGTTGATACCCAATGTAAGGTTCCTCGAACTTTTCGTCCGTCAGGAGTAGAACCGCCTTTTGACTCAGGGTCGTAGGTACAACGCAGCTCAACGATATTGCCACTATCATCTTTAACAGCTTCATCGCAGGTTATATAGTAGGTATGTTTTAATCGAACCTCTTTACCTAGAGCAAGTCTGAAATATTTTCTATTCGGGGCAACTTCGACAAAATCACCCGCTTCAATATAAATCTCTCTTGAGAAATAAACTTTTCTAACTCCGGCAGATTCATCTTCAGGATTGTTAACCGCTTCAAATTCTTCAATTTGATTTTCAGGATAATTTGTAATAACAACTTTTAACGGTTTCAGAACTGCCATGCGTCTACTTGATGTTGCATTTAATTCATCTCGGAGACCATGTTCTAAAAGAGCTATATCAGCAACTGAATCTCTTTTTTTGGCAATACCTAATTTTTCAACAAATGTTCGTACAGATTTAGGAGTAAACCCGCGACGGCGTAGTCCAGAAAGTGTCGGCATACGGGGGTCATCCCATCCGTCAACAATATCTTGTTCTACCAGCTGACGAAGTTTCCGCTTACTCGTAATAGTATAATTTATATTTAGTCGGGCAAATTCTGCCTGTTGCGGATGATGCACTTCAAGTTGGTCTAAGAACCAGTCATAAAGAGGTCGATGGTCTTCAAACGAAAGATCACAGAGCGAATGCGTTATTTTTTCAATAGAGTCAGACTGCCCGTGTGCCCAATCGTATGTCGGATAGATATACCATTTGTCACCGGTACGATGATGCGTCGCCCGCATAATACGATACATAACCGGGTCACGCATATTCATATTACCTGAAGCCATATCAATTTTGGCACGGAGAGTTTTCGCACCGTCGGGGAACTCACCTTTTTTCATCTTTTCAAACAGGTTCAGATTTTCTTCAATAGTACGGTTACGATACGGCGACTCTTTCCCTGCTTCCGTCAAAGTACCTCTGTATTCCCGCATCTCTTCAGCAGAAAGATCATCAACAAATGCTACTCCTTTATTAATAAGAAGCACAGCCCAGTCATAAAGTTGGTCAAAATAATCGGAAGCATGAAAAAGCCTGTCTCCCCAATCAAAACCGAGCCATTTGATATCTTGCATAATAGCATTGGCATACTTGGTTTCTTCTTTTGTCGGGTTAGTATCATCAAACCGAAGATTTGTCACGCCACCGTACTCTTCAGCTATTCCAAAGGAAATACAGATTGCTTTCGCGTGTCCGATATGCAGATAGCCGTTTGGTTCAGGAGGAAACCGAGTATGCACGACTCCATTAAACCGACCGCTTTTGTTATGCTGGTCGATAATAGTGCGGATAAAATCTTTGGTTTCTGTTTTGGAACTATTTTCGTTGTCAGAATTTAATTCATTTATTTTATCATTTTCAGATGACATTTTTATAACCTTATTTTAAAACCTTAACTTTT
>JAJRXM010000094.1 GCA_024276275.1 Candidatus Zixiibacteriota bacterium | reverse complement strand
CTTTGCGACCGTTCTCTGTTACTAAACGAACAGCTTCTATCTTAAATTGACGGTCATATTTACGTCTTCGTGTCATTGGACACCTCCTATAACGGAATATACTTCTTAACTTGCTGTCCGTCAATTCGGGGGAGGTTCAGTGTTTCTTTCATAACACATCCATTCAAGCTAACCATTAAGACAATAAGTAGTATTGTAAATTTCATTTTTCTCCGTTCAATATCAATAACTCGGATGTTTTATCATATTTTAATAACGAATAAGCACGGGTGCCCCATCCGCTTGCGGTGGGGTGAGTAAAATCTCTCCGATGTTTTATCATATTTTAATAATGAATAACCTGCTGAAATTGTCAATTATAAAAGACTCTTTATCTATTTTAATCAAACCATTTTGATATGTCAACAAATCAAAAGGTACAATCAATAATGGCAGAGCCACTAAAGGGTTCTGCCCTACGATTTCTAACTCCCATAAATTAGAAAGTGTAATGCATGTGGTGATGCACAGTGTAACATATCTCTTGACACATTACAACGAGGGCTCTGCCATCCACAAAGTAAAAAAGTGCTTCTAATTTACTAGTTACTGATGTCCTAGTTGTACAGATTCATCGAGGGTACCACCTTTCCACTGAAATATTTTCTATATTGTTTTTATTATAATTGCATATATTATTTGGATGTCATATATTTAAGAACTAATTGTTTCATTGGAGATTTTCATGTATAATAAAAGTATAATTTTCAATTTTATTCTTTTGATAGTATTATTCTACTTTTTAATTTTAGATAATTTTAATATAGTAGAAACTAATTTTCATAATAATCCATTTCTGATATTCTCTAGTTTTTGTTTTTTATTAGTTCCTATACATAATACTATATTACAAATAAGGATAAAATCTAAAACTAAATTTCTTAATAATTTTCGATTATTTGCTATTACGTATAATTCACTTTTTATTTTATTACCTTTTTTATTCACTATTTCATTTCCTAATGTATTGGATTCAATTGAAACTGGAGTTATTTTTGATACTATTGGATTATTCTGGTTCCTTTTTATGCCCCTATCAAATATATTATTATTTTACAAAATGAATAAATTTCTTAAAAAAGAATCCTATATAGCTATATGATATAAAATCTTCCTATCAAATGGTAGAAATCGAAAAATAGGATTATTTTGTGGGCGGTAGACGAGGGAGTCTGACATGCACGTTGCAGATTTCAAAAAAATAACTATATTTTTGTTTTTATCGTTGACCGCTTATAATTGAGTTTGTATTTTCTTTCACAAACTTAATAAAAAACCTTTTTGATTCATTAAGGATTTATAATATGTCAACAAATTCTCCTCCAGGTTTTACTCAAGCGACTGTCGGTAAAAAAGTACTTATGGCAATAACCGGACTATCTATAATCGGTTTTTTAGTCATACATCTGATTGGAAACCTTCAGATTTTTGCCGGACAGGAACAGTTAAACAAATATGCCGAAACTCTCCAAAGTATGGGTGCCTTAAAGTGGGGCTTTCGCTCTGTGATTGCTCTATTCTTTGTGGTTCATATTTGGAAAGGTGTCGTACTTTGGCTTGAGAACAAAAAAGCAAGACCTGTTTCTTATACCAAAGAAAATACACTTGAAGCAACTTTCTCATCAAAAACAATGATTTATACAGGCATTATGATTCTTTTGTTTGTTGCTTACCATATTTCACATTTTACACTATTGGATTGTCATCCAGAATATGAAAATCTTCCGTTGGTAGATGGTCGGTTTGATGTGTACTCTATGGTAATTTTAGGGTTTAGTGAACCATTGATTTCGGCGATTTATATTGCTGCGATTGCGATGATGTCTTTACATCTTTCTCATGCGACCGCATCATTCTTTCAGACCTTTGGAATCGTAAACCCGAATAGTTTGAAAATACTAAAGAAAATCAGCACTATATTTGCGATACTGATATTTTTAGGATATGTCTCTATGCCGATTGCTGTATTAATGAACATAATAACCCTATCCGGAGGAGGTCACTAATGATGCTTGATGCAAAAATCCCTTCAGGTCCACTGGCGGAAAAATGGGACAAACATAAATTTGAAATGAAATTAGTCAACCCGGCTAATAAAAGAAAATATAAAGCTATCGTGGTCGGTTCCGGTTTAGCCGGCGGTGCTGCGGCGGCATCTTTGGCAGAACTCGGCTATCAGGTTTCCTGTTTCTGTTATCAGGACTCTCCCCGTCGAGCTCATTCTATTGCTGCTCAAGGCGGAATAAACGCTGCTAAAAATTATCAAAATGACGGTGATTCTGTGTACCGTCTGTTTTACGATACTATTAAAGGCGGAGATTTTAGGTCTCGCGAAGCAAACACCTACCGTTTGGCACAGGTCTCTACAAATATCATTGACCAATGTGTAGCTCAGGGTGTACCGTTTGCCCGTGAATACGGTGGACTTTTGGCAAACCGTTCATTTGGTGGTGCTCAGGTCTCCCGTACGTTTTACGCCCGCGGTCAGACAGGTCAGCAATTACTTCTAGGTGCGTACTCAGCATTATCAAGACAGATTGGATTAGGCACAGTAAAAATGTATTCCCGTATGGAGATGCTTGATTTGGTTGTTGTTGACGGTCGTGCCAGAGGTATCGTTGTTCGAGATATGGTAACCGGTGAGATTTCATCGCATGCTGCCGATGCTGTTATCTTGGCAACCGGCGGATACGGTAATGTATTTTATCTATCTACGAATGCAACCGGATGTAATGTTACAGCTACTTATCGTGCTCATAAAAAAGGTGCGTTCTTTGCCAACCCTTGTTACACACAAATACACCCGACCTGTATTCCTGTATCAGGAGACTATCAATCGAAATTAACCTTGATGTCGGAGTCTCTTCGAAATGACGGACGTATTTGGGTTCCTAAAAAACGGGGTGATGACCGACCTCCTGCACAAATTCCTGAAGATGAACGGGATTATTATTTAGAACGTAAATATCCGAGTTTCGGAAATCTTGCTCCACGAGACATTTCATCACGTTCGGCAAAAGAAGCATGTGATGACGGTCGAGGTGTCGGTGAGACAAAAGTCGGTGTATATTTAGATTTTGCCGATGCTATCAAACGCTTAGGCAAACATACGATTGAAGAACGGTACGGTAATCTTTTTGATATGTATAATCGTATCACAGGTGAAGACCCATATACTGTTCCGATGCGTATCTACCCTGCCTCTCATTATACTATGGGCGGTTTATGGGTTGACTACAATTTAGAATCAACTGTCCCGGGACTCTTTGTATTGGGTGAAGCGAATTTCTCCGACCATGGTGCCAACCGTTTGGGTGCCTCGGCACTTATGCAAGGCTTAGCAGACGGATATTTTGTTATTCCATATACACTCGGTGATTTTTATGTTCGTAAAGGTATTTCAGATGTTACAACTGAACATCCTGAATTTAAAAAAGTAGAATCAGAAGTTGCTGAACGGATGAATAAGTTCCTTTCAATCGGCGGTAAACGTACACCGGATTCTTTCCATCGTGAACTTGGAAAAGTGATGTGGGAAAACTGCGGTATGGGACGTAACGAAGCAGGACTTAAAAAAGCGATTGAAATAATCCCGGGGATCCGCGAAGAGTTTTGGTCTAACCTTAAAGTACTTGGTAAAGATCAAGAATTGAATCAATCCCTTGAATCTGCCGGACGAGTTGCCGACTTCCTTGAGTTTGCCGAAATGATGTGTCACGATGCTTTAGATCGTGACGAATCATGCGGAGCTCATTTTAGAGAAGAGCATCAAACCGACGAAGGTGAAGCAAAACGAAACGATGCGGACTATACGTATGTGTCAGCATGGGAACATACCGGAGTCGGTAATAAACCGAACTTACACAAAGAACCCCTTGTCTTTGAAAATGTAGAACCGGCAACAAGGAGTTATAAATAATGAATCTTACAATCTACGTATGGCGGCAGAAAAACGCTGATGATAAGGGCAAAATGGAACAGTATGAGGCTAAGAATATTTCTCATCATATGTCCTTTTTAGAAATGCTCGATGTTGTCAATGAAGACTTAACACAAAACAATGTTGAACCGATTGCTTTCGACCATGACTGTCGGGAAGGCATCTGTGGGATGTGTTCGCTTGTAGTCAACGGGACTCCTCATGGACCGGAACGGGGTACTACAATTTGTCAACTGCATATGCGTCATTTTTCTGACGGTGATAAAATTTATATAGAACCATGGCGTGCCAGAGCATTTCCGGTACTTCGTGATTTAGTTGTCGACCGTTCCGCGTTTGACCGCATAATGGCAGCAGGCGGATTTGTTTCTGTTAATACCGGTGGAACTCCTGATGCCAACTCATTACCTATTCCCAAAAATAATGCTGATACCGCAATGGATGCAGCAGCATGTATAGGATGCGGTGCTTGTGTGGCAGCATGTAAAAATGCATCGGCAATGCTTTTTGTGGCGGCAAAAGTTTCACAGTTTGCCTCGCTTCCACAAGGACAGGCTGAACGTAAAGCACGTGTTACAAATATGCTTTCGCAAATGCAGCTTGAAGGGTTCGGTAACTGCACTAACTTTTATGAATGTGAGGCTGCCTGTCCGAAAGATATTTCAGTTAAGTTCATTGCTAAGATGAACCGCGAGTATCTGCGGGCGAGCTGTTTGAAAGATTAGTATTAATTATTAATCACGATATGAAGGCAGGTTTTTATTTATTAGAACCTGCCTTTTTTTATTTACACACTCCTGTCCCCCCATTAAAAGAGTGGAAACAGCCGACAGTTGATTCAATTATAAAACAAACTCGCCTTTATCTCTTGCTTACACCTTCCCTGGCTTGACCAGGGATCCAGTCCTTTATCTTTAATAAAAATGGGTTCAGTCGCATATAAAACATCTTTTTTTAGGCGTTTTTTCATGTTGTTTTTCGCTGTAAGTAAAACGGTCGGATGTGATTATAGCAAAATGGCTTTGTCTGCAAAAATGGCTTAAAGCCATTTTCGGTAATAT
>JAJRXM010000093.1 GCA_024276275.1 Candidatus Zixiibacteriota bacterium | reverse complement strand
TGCTCCGTTTAATCCCGGAATTGAAAAACTAAGTTCTTCCACAGGTTCAATTGCTGAATTGATATTTAATGAAAACAGAAAAACTATAAAGGCGGTAACTACAGTTTTGTTCAATCGCATATATCCTCCTAATTACGATAGTGTTGCAAATATATGATAATAGGAATTTCTGTCAACGTTAAAATGGGAGAAAGAAGAGATTGCCACGTCGCTTTACTCCTCGCAATGACAGAATTTTTGCAAAGTTGTTTGTAGTTTTGACAATTTTACTTGTAATGAAAAGAAAGGATGAGATTGATACATCTCGACCACTTGTTGTTGTCTTGATTTATAATGACAGAAAAGTGGGAACACCCGTCGACTCCGTTCAGGGTGACTTATTTCAACAGCATTGTCTTGATTGTTTGGACTTGGTTGTCGTAGGAGACTTTGAAAAGATACATACCTGATGATTGAGCGGTCGCATCCCAGTTTATCTGGTGTGTTCCCGCAACTTGTTCTTTGTCTAGAAGGGTGGCAACTTTTTGACCGAGGATGTTGTACACCTCTGCTTTTACAATACCTTTTGAGGGTAACGTATACTCAATAACCGTTGATGGATTGAAAGGGTTCGGATAGTTCTGCGAAAGAGTAAAAACAGTCGGGATGTTATTAGGGTCAACTATATCATTGATACCTGTTGAGATGTCGAATCTGTACAGCTTTATATAATTACCGTTAGTTATAGATAATCGAGGGAGGTTGTCGTCAAATGGATAGACCCATTGACGTACTCCTGTAGGGAGAGTATCGTTTTTTTGGTAGATAGAGCCGTCGGTTCCTTTGAACTGAATAAGAGTTTCGTCTTCAAATGCGAAGAAATATCCCGGTTCTAAAGGATGATATAAAAAGTTTGTATAATTATGACCGGTAATATCAAGAGTCCAGATAGTTTCAAACGAGTCGGGGGCGATGAAGTTTTGGAGAGTGATTTCTGAACCGGAAGTGTCTAAATTTTCCATTCCATTATCAAAACAAATAATACTTTCCCAAAATGATTTTCTAAATAGTGATTGGCTCGAAATGTTGTTTTCAGTAATTTGGCCGTTTATTAAATAACCGGTATTTTCTGAATGCCAATATCCTTCAATATTTCCACAAGAGATTAAATAATTATTAACTAAATCAAGTTCTTTGATTTGTTGACCATATATGTCAAAAATTGAGGGTGTTAATTTTGATATATACCATTGTCCGGAACCATGACTTTCACCTTTAGTATTATATGTTTTATTACCAAAAATAGTCATACTATCGTAATAATTAAATTCTGTTATAAAATTTTTTGACTTCCAGTTTAAAGAGTCAGGGAAAGAATAATAATTTCTACAAGTCCCATCTGTTTCTACTGCTTCAAGTGTAAAGTCCCAGGGTTTTTCATTAAAAGTTTCATGTGATATAATAAGCTCGTTATAACCATCACTATTTGTATCTATACTTTTTAGAACTGATATTCCAGAACTGTAGATAATAAAATTTACTGACTTAAGAGTATCGCTATATAGGTTAACTTTTTCCATAGTTTTATAATTTGAATTAGCATCATAAAACAGTATGTCTATAGAACAAGTAGTTGAATGAAATGGAATAGTATCTTGTTTTTGACTATATTTGGCAAATAAAATATCTGGGAAGGAATCTCTATTAACGTCATCAAAAAGTATTTTAAAATTTTCAGAGAGAATATATGGTGCAAGAGTTGCAGGTATTGTATCTGTAAACAGTATAGAGTCATTTGCTATTGAATATAAAACTAATATCGAACCGTCGGTGGCGAGTACTTCAGGGATATTGTCGTTGTCAATATCATTAAAAACAAACTGTTCAACTGCTCCGTTT
>JAJRXM010000092.1 GCA_024276275.1 Candidatus Zixiibacteriota bacterium | reverse complement strand
CCTGAATTATGCATAAACTCAGTTTCGAGGTAATAAATCCATTTTTTTATTTCATATCTGACTATAGCGGCGTAAAATTGTTGGGAATATGCAGCAAAGAATAATTATTATTTAGAGCAGTTATGAATAGTGCGTTGTTTTTTATCAAAAAGAGAGTAAATTTACGGAAAGGATATAGCTATCCCACTCGCAATCTATTGTCAATCTGAGGCTTGGTAGCTTTATCAAGTGCACGTCAGCACCTGACGGTTTCAAATATCTTAAATGCTGTTGTTTGAATGTCACGTAAAGCAAAGGTTCTCGGGAATTCTATCTTTATCTTGGTCTTTAATTCTTTTACTTTAGCTGCGGTTTTGAGAACTTTTAATTGTAAAGTTTTCATCGTTGAATTTACAAATTCAGTACCCTTTAAAACCTCTTTTTGCATAGTGTGCATTAAAACATAAGCTACAGAATGCATAAATAAACGCAATTGATTTGCCTCAAATTTATGACAAGAAGTTCTGTCAGACTTCAAGTAGGTCTTGTGTTCTTTTATTCTTAGTTCCATTGCTCCTCTTTGACAGTAGCCCATTTCGTAAATGCTTCTGGTCCTGTAATCAAGATTATCTGTTGCAATGTACCTTACATTCGTACCTTTTTCATTAACTTCAACTTTTACAATCACCCTCTCCTCATACTCCCAGCTCTCAGCCTTATAACTAAAGGTGTGGTATCTTTTTACAGGCTTCTTATATTGATTGTACTCTCTTTCTGCACTATCAACAGTTATCTGACTTAACTCTTTTAGCCTGTTGTTGCCTGTTAATCCTGTAATGAACGATATGTTATCATTTTTCTTACTGTAACTGGTCAATTCCGGACAATGAAAATGACTATCTCCACGCAAGATAATCTTTGTATTTGGCCATGCTTTTCGTAGCATCTCTATTATTCGTTTTAATATAGCAAATACATTAACACTCTTGGAACGTCTCCCGGGCTTTAGAATTGTAGTAATCAGTTTCCCTGATAATCCTTCATAAATATGCAATGGCATAAAAACATACTCTCCATAGTAATTGTTAAACTCTATTTGTAATTGATTCCCGTATGCATTATGATTAGTATCGTCAGCATCAAGTATTATTACTTGTGGCTCTTCTGTGTATGATTTAATAAATTGTGTTACAAACATTTTTGCAATATTGTAAAGCTCACTTCTTTGAACTGAATTTTCAAATCGACTCATTGTTGATTGAGAGCCAAGATTTCCATCATTTTCAGGCAATTTATTTGAGCATAGCTTGAGTATTGCATCTTCTTTTAATGTGTTGCAATCAAGGGCATCTTCATATCCTGCTGCGATTTGGAAAATTCTTTGAGAAAGAATTTCTTGAATGCTGTGGCCAATATACCTTGAGTCTCGCTTGTCATTGATGCAATTTGTAAATTCTTTGATTATATTTATCTGATTATCAATCTCTTTAAGAATCAGGAGGCCTCCATCAGTACTTACTTTCTCTCCACTATATTGTAATTCAATAGCTTTACCTTTGACTGGAAATAACTCTAAAGTTTCTTGTTTTGCGTTTTCTTTTAAAGTATCTTTGCTCATAATTAACAATCTATGGTTTAAGGCTTTAGATACCTCTAAGATAATAAAATATCTTATCAAATCATAGATTGTTTTTTTGTTTTTTTTCTAAACTAAATAAAAAATCACAACACGACTATACGCCTAATTATATGATAGTTAGATGTGGATTGACAGAATTCTTGCATAATTCAGG
>JAJRXM010000091.1 GCA_024276275.1 Candidatus Zixiibacteriota bacterium | reverse complement strand
CCCGAAGAATTCGATAAATAGCTGTGTCGCCGTCAGCAAATACAGCAGACCAGCTTTCCTGTTTAGGGGTAAGCGTCAGAATTAGTTTTGACGGTTTAGTGAATTCTTTGTTATCCCAATTATAATTATTATACGCTTCTTAAAGTTCTTGGGATGTTTTAGAACTATTTTCAGTTTGCGTGTCAACTGAATCTGTTGAAGAATCAGACGGTTCAGAGTTGAAGAAAAAATGATTCACTACAAGAAAAATCAATGAGAGAGTTATTATTACTGCGAAAACAATTCCGGTTTTTTTAGCAATTAAACTTTCAGCTTCGGTTTTTTCATCAGATGAGTCGGACTGTTTCTTTTCACTTCCTTTAGACTTTTGAGAGTTGTCATTTGTTTCCTCGCAGTCTAGCTTTATAGCTTCAATAGTTCTTGAGTGGTCAATACCTAAAGATTCAGCATACGATTTAGCGAAAAGTGAAAAATACAAATCAGAGGGGAGACCGTCTGTTGTTCCCGCTTCAATTGATTGTAAGTTTGAAACGGAGATTTTTAACCGTTCGGATAAATCATCTATTTTTATATTTTGGCGTTCTCGTTCTTTTTTTAAAAGAATTCCAAGTTTTTTATTTACTTCACTCATGCCTGTTTGTTTCATTTCCCTTTGTTGAGGATTTCTTCTGCCAACCGTGACAGCAATTGACGCGGTAAACCTATGACAGTATCTAAATTTCCATCTATTCTGTCAACTAAAAAGGCACCCATTCCCTGTATTCCGTATGCTCCGGCTTTATCCATAGGTTCTTTAGTGGCCATGTAGTCATTTATCTGCTTAGGAGAAACGCAATTAAAAAATACAGTTGTCGACTCAATGTCATTTACCAACATTCCGGTTTTAGATGTAAAAGCAATAGAGGTTGTTACTTCATGTTTCTTACCTGAAAGGGAGGTTAATATCTCGAAAGCATCAGAAGTATCCTTCGGTTTTCCTAAAACTTTACTCTCCAGAATAACTATCGTATCGCAACTGATTGCTAATTGGTTGTCAGTCAAACGGTTTATGAGAGATTTCCCCTTTTGCTCTGACATACGGAGAGCGTATTCATGGGGGTTTTCGTTTGGAAGTATAGTTTCATCTGTGTCGGGAATAAGTTGTTTAAACCCGGTAGTCAGCTCTTTCAGAAGTTTAACTCTCCGAGGAGAACCCGAACCTAATATGAGTTCGTATCTTTCTGCTAATTCAGAAATTTTATTTTCAGTCATGATCTATAAGTATTGTAACCGGTCCGTCATTATTAAACTGAATATTCATTTTTGCTCCAAATTCACCGGTAGAAACTGATAAGCCGGTTGCTTTGAGGAGAGTAACAAATTTTTCATACAAGATTTTTGCCTCGGTCGGGTTCTGAGCTTCGTTGAAAGAAGGGCGACGACCTTTTGAGGTGTTTGCATATAAAGTAAACTGCGAGACTACCATCAGTTCGGCATTTATATCTTTTCCGGAAAGATTCATTTTACCGTCAGTATCTTCAAATATCCGAAGATTTATTACTTTATCAACAAGTTTAGGGAGTAATAAATCATTGTCGTTTTCTTTGGTACCAAAGAAAACAAGTAACCCTTTTTGTGACGTAGAAAATAAGTTGTTCTCTATAAAAAGTTTAACGCCTGAAGTTCGCTGTATAAGTACTCTCATTTATTCCCTTAAGTTGACTGAATATACTTGCTCTTTTTTGAAATTTCAACCGATTTCATCTTTTTAGATAATCAAATATAGAGAGAAGTTACTTCTTCTGTATACAAGCAAGATACGACGGTTATGTGATGTAATACTTTAGGTTTTTGGCGGCATTTTGAAATAGCTTGCTTGTCTCTGTTTGTTATGCTTGACAAACTTACTATTTTCCTTTTTAATGGTGAGACAATTTTGGATGATGAAGTTTTTTATGTATATTTAATCAGTACGGGAACCTATATTTAGTTATACTGTTGTGAGTATAAAATTGAATTTAATTACAGATATGAATGGAGAATTTTTAAATGAGTAAACCTCTTAACATTACAGATGATCAGTTTGAACAAGAAGTCCTTCAGGCAGATGTTCCGGTTGTCGTAGATTTTTGGGCAACCTGGTGTGGACCTTGTAAAATGATTGCTCCGATTTTAGAAGAAGTCGCCGACGAATATGCCGAAAAAGTCAAAATTGTTAAAATTGACGTTGATTCTAACAGCACAACAGCTGCTAAGCACAATATTATGTCTATTCCTTCATTGTTGTTCTTTAAAAATGGAGAAGTAGTCGATCAGGTTGTAGGTGCTATTCCAAAGGCTCAATTAACTGCCCGTTTAGATAAAATTGTCTAAATCGTTGGTATTATATAGTATAAAAAAACCGGTGTAAGCCGGTTTTTTTCTTTTTTATCTAAATCTTTAGAACTATAGACTTGATTTTCTGTTACAAGAGTTAGATATTTAACATTAAGAATAAGGTTTTCAAATGGACTTTTATGATATTATTTATATCGGTGTTTTTATAGTTGTTTGGATTTTGTTAGTTACAAAAGTATTCCCTAAGTTTGGAATTCATTCCTGAGCATCTATGCCTTGTGATGATCTCCCGGCGGGAGACAAGAAAAAACAGACTCAAACTGAATTAAGTGATAAATCAGATGATATTAGTGATAAAGAAAAATAAGTACAAATTTTAATGTATTTCTTATTGTATCCGATAGTATAAAATATGAGTTATTATCAACAACAGAGCGGTTCAGGTAGACCCGGGTTCAATTTTGGACCGGGGGCAATATCTCCTTTTATTAAATTGATAATAATTGCAAATTTTGTTATATTTTTATTGCAGCAAAACTATTTGTTTCCTGCTATCACCGGTATTTTTGGACTATCACCATATTCATTTTTCCAACAATTCCCAAACCAACTATATCAGCCTTTTACCTACATGTTTTTACACGGCGGCTTAGGTCATTTTTTCTTTAATATGTTCGCTCTGTGGATGTTTGGAACTGAAATTGAGTTAACTTGGGGAACAAAAAGATTTACCCGGTTTTATCTGATAGGCGGGTTGGCCGGTGCAATTCTTACTCTGGCGGTAAAGTCTACTCAGGTTATTCCAATTGTTGGTGCGTCTGCTGCAATTTATGCCGTTTTGGTTGCATATTGGTTTATGTTTCCTAACAGGAAATTATACATTTATTTTGTTATACCGGTACCTGTAAAATGGGCGATTCCCGGCTTGATGTTAATTGGCTTTTTGTTTGGTGGAAGTCATGTTGCCCACTTTGCTCATTTAGGCGGAGCTTTGTTTGGAGTTTTATATATGAAAACTAATTGGAAGATGTTATCGTTTACTGATAAGCTCAAGAAGCGGAAGTATAAAAAACAATAAGCAAAGTTTGAACAAAACCGCAAAAATGCCGAAAAAGTAATGGGAAAAGTTGACGAAGTTTTAGATCGTATAAATGAAGTAGGGATTGAAAATCTTACCAAAGAAGAACGAAAAATTTTAGATGATGCCTCAAACGGTCTTTCAAACAAAGACCAATTAAAATAGAGAAAGCACCGCGTTAGTTATGCCAAAAAGAATTTTACTTGCTGAAGAATCTGAAACAATCCGAAAAATTGCTGAATCTCTGCTCAGGCAAAACGGGTTCGAAGTCTTGTCAATGGATTCGGGTAAAAAAGCACTTGAAGTACTTAAGTTTACCTCGCCCGACCTAATTCTTCTTGCTACAGATATGAAGTTCAAAGGTGCAACTACTCTTTTTGAAAAGCTGCATTCTGATACGAAAACCTCAAAACTGGCTATGATTCTTTTAGCCAATGAAGATGAAAATGATTTACCTCTTCCTCCTGAAGCTGTTATAGTAAAACCGTTTGACCCTAAAGAATTCATTGAGAAAGTTAATTTGTTCTCTGGGCAATCAAAAACAGTTCCATCAAATCCATTGGCCGTTTCTGATGTCGAGGATGAGTTTTTAGATGCCGCCTTGGGGCTTGACAGTATTGATGTTACCGATTCTGAAGTTTTGGATGAAACTATAACCGGGAAAGTTAAGAAAAAACAGAATTCCGATGAGATGATAGGATACGGGTATCAGAAAGATATTACAGATATCCCTGCAGATTCAGGAAAAGTAGAATCTTTGATGATTTCTGAAGACGTTACTGATATAAAGCATACAAAACCTAAGGCACCTAAGCAGGTAACAGAAACCGGTAAGTTAGATATTTTAGATGATCAGTTTGGTATCGCAAGTCATAATCTTGAGCGGGAACCAGACGAAAATGCCGACCACGATTATAATTGGTTTCTCAATGAACTTGCCACAGATAATAGTGACAAACCTCAAGATGCTTCTCATCAAAAAGGTGCTTTAAAAGAATCTCAGAAACTAAGTTTTGAAGAGACCTCATCATTTGTAGATCCTGTAACGCCTGCTTTAGTTCAGAAAAAAGAATCTAAGTCTACATCTGTAGATAAATTTATTGATGAGTTCAAAAAAGAAGTTGAAAAATTCGGCTCGGACGAACCGGAGTCAATTGTAATTAAAGAAGCAGAACAGAAATTAACCGAAAGCGGTTCTGTGATGCAGTGGACTGATTCTGTTGATAAAATTACTCCTCAGCAAGTGGAGCTATTTAAAAAAGAATTCGTTTCTGAATTAGCCGAAAAAATAGCCACAAAAATTTCTGATAAAATAGATGCTCAAAAGTTGTTACAGCTATTAAAGCAGGAAATTATTAACAAAGCTAAAAAAAGCTGATTTTTTTTAAACTATTCAACTCTCTTATTGTTATACAATACATCGATAAATCTAATGTTAATAATCAATCTTGACAAGATATGATTAGCAACCTAGTTTATATGCTTAATATTGATTTGGAAGGATAAGTTTATGTTGTTACAAGGCTTCAAGCTATTAAAAATAAAATCTGTTATTATATCTTTAATGCTTCTCCTTTTTTCCGTTACACCGATTTATGCTCAGTTTGGTTTTGGAGAAGAAGCCGATGATACCCCGATTGTAACCATAGAACCGATTCTTTCATATACTGAGGCAGAGGTCGGAACACAATATGATGCCGCCCTAATAGTAAAAATTATAGAACATTGGCATATAAACTCATCTACTCCATTACAAGACTTTTTGATTCCTGCCGAGTTGAGCCTTGGTGCTGTTGAAAATGTAACAATTTCAAATATACAATATCCGACACCATCTGATATAATGTTAGGCAGTGATAAAATGTCGGTATATGACAATGAGGTTGTAATTCATTTTACTCTAATGATAGATAAAGACTATAGCCTATCATCAATCACTGTACCTCTTCAGTTTTCATTTCAACCTTGCGATGATAAAACCTGTAAAGCTCCTGATAATATTACTAAAAATTTAGAATTGCAAATAGGCTCAAACGGTAAAGCTATTAATGAAGAAATATTTGCAGACAAATCAAGCACAGAAGGTAACGATATTGCTGTTGTTTCAAACGATGCTGTAACATCATCGGAAGCATCTGAACTTCAACAGATTATTGATGATAACGGTTTTTGGGGTTATTTTCTTGTTCTCGGTATAGCTTTTATAACCGGACTATTGCTTTCATTCTCTCCATGTACTTATCCTATGATTCCGATAACTGTTTCAATTTTTGCGGGACAAACACGTTCGATGGGACGCGGTTTTATTCTTTCGCTTTTTTATGTCGGCTCAATGGCAGTTGTTTATGGCATAATGGGATTGATTGTATCTCTTGTGGGGGGTGTTTTTGGAGCATGGCTTGCAAATCCGTATGTTGTTATAAGTATGTCAATAGTCTTTGTGATTTTTGCTCTTTCAATGTTTGGTTTGTACAATCTTGAAGTACCTATGGCGTTGCGAAATAAATTAAGTTCTACCGAGAGAAAAGGCGGGGTAGGCGGCGTTATAATACTTGGTGCTATTGCCGCTTTGGTTATCTCTCCTTGTGTCGGACCGTTTGTCGCAGGTATCCTTGCATATATCTCAACATTCCAAGACCCATTGTTTGGGTTCTTGATACTCTTTGTTTTTGCTATCGGATTGGGTACGTTATACATTATAGTAGGAACATTTTCATCGGCAATTACTTCTCTTCCGGGTGCCGGGGGCTGGATGGAAACGGTGAAGAAATTCTTCGGTTTTGTTCTGCTCATGATGGCTCTCTATTTCTTGCGTACGATTTTACCTGAAAACGTTTTAGTCCTTTTAACAGGGGTGCTGCTTTTAGCCTTAGCTGTGTTCGGTGGTGGACTTGATAAACTTACATCGGAGTCTCCATTTTTTGATAGATTAAAGAAATTTATCGGAATTTTATCGTTTCTAGTGGCTATTTATTTACTTGGTGGGAGTTTGTTGATGAATGGATTTATCCTTCCTAAAATGTCATCTGTCGGGATAAGCGGGACTTCGCAGGAAGAAGCAACTATTGATTGGAAAACAGATTTAGAGTCAGGGCTCAAACTGGCAAAAGAAACCGGCAAGCCTGTTCTGATTGATACATGGGCAACATGGTGTGCCAATTGTAAAGTTCTGGACAAAAAAACTTTCCGGAAAAAAATAATTATCGATGAGTCTCGGCGGTTTGTTGCTCTAAAAATACAACTTGAAAAATCAGACTCGCCTGAATCATTAGAGTTTATGAAACGATTTGGTATGAAAACATATTCGTTGCCGACTGTCCTTCTACTAGACTCGAACGGTAATGTAAAAAAGATACTTATTGGAGTCGTCGGTCCTGAAGAAATGTTGGTCGAGATGCAAAAAGTGAAATAAATTATTTAATACACAATTTTCAAGGCGTACATGATTTTTATTATGTACGCTTTTTTTTGAAAAAAAAGAAAATCTTTTTATTTAAGATACTTGACTGTAAAAAATCTACAAAGTATATTTGTCGTAGTAAAAAATAATTATTAACATAGTGAAAAAATATGTCACCTAAAAAGAAAAATAAAACTGTAATTGCTGTTTGTATTCAAGAGCCACAAGAAGATGGCTCCTCTATGGACTTTGGTCTAATTGACGGAGATAATCTTCGTTTTTTACATCAGGCATTTATCACAGATACTATAATGAGTGCTTCAACACTTCAGGATGCTGATATCCGTCTTTATTTTGTTGATATGCCTGAAAGAAAAAAATTTGTTAAAATCATAACCGATTATGTAAACAAACAGACAAAAGATGTTGAACCTACTTTTATCAAAGAGCGATTCAAAAAAGTAAAGCTTGCAAAAGAACGATGGGGAGTAAGAATTGAAAAATTATATGATGATTGTTTTAAGCAAGGTTATGAAAACGTTTTAGTTATCGGCAGCAGGACTCCGACTGTGTCTGCTGAAATGATCGGTTCGGCATTACAGTTACTGAAAAATTCCGATGCTGTTTTTGGACCTACTCCTGAAGGTCGCTATTATATTATAGGGATGTCAGGCAAACAACATCTGCCTCTTTCAGAATTTGACTGGAAGTCCCCGTCAATATATCATGATGTAGCCAATCGTCTAAAGGAAAACGGACTGGAATGGAAAGAACTTGATATCTGGTACTGTGTTGAACAAATCGAAGAACTGGAAATGGCAATTCGTGATATCAATCAATTCAGACTACAAGGTGATGAATTGACCGCACATGAAACAGAAAAAGTTTTGGAACGGATTTTCTCAAAATTAGAACGTCAGGAGTAGCAGCATGGAAAGAGAGCTGCAAAAGCTGTCATGGTTGACTATTCAAAAACTTGTACCGTCAGAAATTGATACGATAATTTTCCCTGTCGGGACAGTCGAAGCCCACGGGTCAGCCTGTATCGGTACTGATAATTATATACCCGAAACTATTGCCGAGGGAATTGCTGAACGTATCAATGCTCTTATCGCTCCAACTGTCAATTATGGTATTACAAAATCGCTTTATCGTTACAACGGCGGTTCGACTATTAAACCGGAAACTTTTCAGTTGTATATTCGGGATATTTTAGATTCATTCGTTGATTCTCAGTTTAAAAATATAATTCTCATGAACGGTCACGGCGGTAACAATGCCGCTCTAAAACCTGTTGCATACGAATTTCATAAAGAAAAATCTGCTAATATCGCAGTCATACATTGGTGGGAGTTGTGTGCCGATATGACTGATAAGTTCTTCGGTCATGCTGGTGGTCATGCAGGCACCGATGAAACCGCGATGGTGCAGGCTATTGATGAAAACCTTGCCGACAAATCTACCTACGACCCTGACCTTGCTTATACCTTTAAACCCGGTGCCGATGTCTATCCTGTTCCCGGCTCAATACTTCTGTATAAAGAGGGAGAGGGCTACCCGAATTTTGATGTTAAACAGGCAAAAGAGTATCGCAAAAAAGTAGTCGAGACAGTCGGTGACTTTTGTGAGAAGGTTCTTACCCGCTGGAAAAAATTCGGACTGTAAAAGATTCACACCCCATAATTGCGGGAGAACTTCCTTTTGAGTCATTGCGAGTCAAGTGAGTAATAACGAACGAGACGTGGCGATCTCTAACTTAAGTTAAAACAAAAAGATGAGATTGCCACACTTCGTTCGCAATGACTGCTAAGGGACTTTATCAACAAACCCCTAATGTCATTCCCAACTTGATAGGGAATCTATAATTTAACTTTTCCCTGTATTTACATCATCCTCTTAGGGTTATAGCAAAATGGGTTTGTTTCATACAAATTTAGTTTTTTTGGTTTACCTCTTCTTTTTTGGAAAATTTATAAGCATCTCTTAAAACAGGGGAGAGTTGTAAATTGCATCGGTTGTGTAGGAAAAGTGAAAATAATAATTTGCTTGTTATTGTTACTTGTTAGTGTCGCAGTCATAGCGAGGCAACTTGTTGCCGTGGCTATCTCATCTTTAGAATTTTGATATTTTACATTTCTTCACCACTCCTCTCCGGCGAAACCGGAGTCTAGAACAGAAACAAAAGAGTCGTTGATTAAAAAGTGAATTGGAGATTTCAGATAAATAGATTTATTTGTTTAAGATGTTCCTGCACTGGATTCCGGCTTCGCCGGAATGGAGTCTCTGAATAGTGACAAATTTGCATGTATGGGGTGTGTCTGTTATAAGAGTTGACAAAACGGTATAAGTCGATACTTTATAGGTAAGTATTAAGTAAACATCTTTTCTATCGGAGGATTGCATGAAATCGGTTTTGATAAACAAAATATACTTAGTTACTGTTGCAATAATACTACTTTCAGTAAACAGCCTTTTTGCTCAGAGCTTGTTTGCTCCAGCAGTTGATTATACATCAGGGAATGGTCCTGTCTCTGTTTTTTCTATTGATTTTAATTCAGATGGTTATAATGATTTGGTGTCTGCGAATTTCTATTCTGATAATGTATCGATACTATTAGGAAATGGTGATGGAACATTTCAGCCTGCTGTTAATTATACCGTAGGAGATCGTTCTATATCAGTTTTCTCGTTAGATTTTAACGGTGATAGTAATAATGACCTAGCAGTTGCTAACTATTACGATAACAATGTATCAATACTATTAGGTAATGGTGACGGGACATTTCAGCCAGCAGTGAACTACTCTACAGGAGTTAATCCTATCTCTGTCTTTTCGAATGACTTTAACTCCGATGGTAACAATGATTTAGCAACAGCGAACTCAGGCTCAGATAACGTTTCGATATTGTTAGGTAATGGTGATGGGACATTTCAGTCAGCAGTTCACTATATTACCGGGTGGTCGCCTCACTCTGTTTATTCTATTGATTTAGACAATGATGGTAACAAAGATTTGACTATCGCAAACTTTAGTTCTAGCAATGTTTCGATCCTTTTAGGTAATGGTAATGGTACATTTCAGTCTGCAGTTAACTATTCAACTGGAGTTAATCCTTTTTCTATTTTCTCTATTGATTTTAACGGTGATAGCACCAATGATTTGGTGGTTGCTAACTTTAACTCTGACAATGTTTCTATATTGCTTAACAATTTGACAAATCCTCTTTTAATTGAAAACGTTTTAGTTGAAAACGAGTCACTTAATCTTCACATTCTTAATCACACACCTGAAATATCTTGGAGCTTTACGAACCCTGCGTATCAAACCGAGGTTGAAATTGCTGTCGGGACTGATAATGATTGGACGAGTGCAGAGATGTGGAACTCGGCTCCGATAACATCGGCTGACACGTTCATAACATACAACGGTTCGACACTTGTCGACGGTGAAACTTACTACGGCAGGTTGAAAGTTTCAAACGGTACGGCATGGTCGGACTGGTTTGAGTTTTCATTTCGGATGAATTCAAAACCTACTACTCCTGTTACTCTGTCTCCTAAAAATGATACTATTACTAACAGCACTCCAACTCTTTGGATACAAAACTCTGTAGACTCCGAGGGTGATTCGCTTTTTTATGATTTCTCGGGTAATAAATTTGACGGAATAGGAATTATATATGAACCTCTGCTTGTCGGCGATAAAATAGCTGAAGGAATTGATTCAACAGGCTTTGTCATAACTACTCCACTTGAAGAAAACTCTCTTTTCTTGTGGGAAGTACGTGCCTATGACGGGTATGAATACTCCGGTTGGACGACTCTGCTGTCATCAACTTTTTGGGTAAATGATATTGATGAAGCACCTTCAAGTTTTTCGGCACTAACTCCCGAAGAGTCAACATCACCGCTCTACAATATGCAGCCTACATTCAGTTGGACAGAATCAATTGACAATGACCCGCTTGATACGGTTCGTTATAAACTGCATTTAGCTATTGACAGCAACTTTGCCTTTACAACGGTAATAGATTCGATAGCAGTCAATGGATACACGCTTACTTTCCCGCTTGAATATAATGAACAATACTGGTGGAAAGTAGAAGCGATTGATTTGCTTGGAGTTTCAACTGTATCAAATGTCTTACATTTTTGGACGTCGTGTTGTGTAGGGTTACGGGGGAATGTTGACAGCGATGTTCTTGACCAGATAGATATTTCCGATTTAGTAGCTCTTGTTGCATATATGTTCCAAGGCGGGGCAGACCCTCTTTGTATGGATGAAGCTGATGTTGACGGTTTAGGAGGTATAGATATTTCCGATTTAGTATTGTTAGTCACGTATATGTTCTCAGGTGGAGTCTCACCGGCTGATTGTCCGTAGGATATGATAGGACGATTTTATTCGGTACAATAAAAAGGTTCAGAATTCTACACAAAAACAAGGCGATGCTCTGTTACGACAAAACAACAATGTTGGATCGTAAATCAAGTTTGGGATGACATTGGGGGAGCGGTAGAAATTAAAACAATACAAAATTATAGTAAGAGTAAAAAAGTTTAGTTTTAGTATTTGTTTTGTTTATAAGGTCTTCGGAAAAAATGTTTTCTAACTAGTCTTCCATAAAAGAACTCAAATATGATAGAGATCATAATAAATGATATGAATATCCAAATTGCTGTACGGTTATTAAAATATGTTTGGAGAAGTAGAGTAAATAATGCTGTAATACTTACAAAGCAAGCAGTGAGAACAATTAATTTGTTAGCGTTAATTTTTTTACTTAATCTGTAGGCACATATATTTACAATTAGGAAAATTAATAAAAAACTTGCACTACCTATAATTGCTATTTCTGTCAAGTTGATAGTGCGGAACTTGTCAATAAAAATGAGACACATTTCTTAATTATTTCTTCTTGAAATTTTCTACAAAATTACATTTTTTTCTGTTTTTACGCAGCTCTCGGTTTATTTATCCAGACTTTTTTCGATAACCGTTTCAATTTCGGT
>JAJRXM010000090.1 GCA_024276275.1 Candidatus Zixiibacteriota bacterium | reverse complement strand
TTCAATCCTGCCGTACCATGAGTCATAACGGTGGTAGCTGTGTCCACTGTCCCAGATGGAGGCGACCCCGGCGCCAACGCAGGCACATGCTGCCTCATAATCACCGGCACTCATGAATAACCGGTAGAACTTATCCATTGAATCCAGAGGGATTGACTGTTTTACCGCCTCTGAAAGAAAGAGGATTCTGGGCGGAAATTGCCGTGTATCAAGGGTAATTTTCTGAAGGGGCATGAGGTGGGAGATGATGGCAGGGGTGTCCATGTTAAACCACCAGGTAAGCCCGTCGTCACACAGGGCGTAAATATATTCGTCCCATTTCCCCTTCTCCGCATAAGAATTGTAAGGGCTCTTTAGTTGAATATCGGGGGACTCTTCCATAAATTAGAGATTGCCTTGTTATGTGTGATTTACTTCTTTGGGTGGATTTCAATTCGGTTATTATTGTTACTGTTTTTTTTATTGTACTTGACTAATGTCCCGACCACCGCACCACGACCGGGAGGATGAAAGCATGCTTTTTCTCCAACACTGAACTCCATCATTTCAGTATGGACCCGCATTGACTCTATAAACTTTAACCTTCGCACAATTTTGTGATTAAGATCAATCAGCTCTTTAATCTTGATTTGCTATACTGTTTTCACTGTTTCCATTGATTAAGATGATGTTTATATAAATAACTTGCACTTTGATAATATGTTAGCGCATCTGATACATCCTTGTCTAAAGGAGCAATTTCCTTATATTTGATACCGCGAAGACTCTGATTAACTATATTATACTGGTGTATACTTTTATCCGGTTCCAACACAATAAGCTTTTTGTTCCTTAAAAAACCCAATTTCTGATAATTTCAAATAAAAGCTCTTTCATGAAAGGCTTCATCAAGTATATCCTTGCCGTAAAATTTACTTTCATAACTCCAGTTCATAATTGAAAAAAGAGTAGGCATTAGATCAATTTGGGAGGATATTTTACTTATAGTATTTGGTTCTATAATATTTGGTGCATAAATTAAAAAAGGAATCTTATATCGCCAGGCAGGTAATGATGTCTTCCCGGCACTTCCTCCATTATGGTCAGCTACAATAACAAAAACAGTATTTTTAAACCAAGGTCTGGATGCTGCGGTTTGTAAGAATTTATCAATAGCATAATCTGTATATTTTACTCCTCCTGCTCTTCCCGTGTGTGAGGGTATATCTATTTTTCCGTCAGGGTAGGTATATGGTCTATGATTGGATGTTGTCATTATGTAGTTAAAGAATGGCTTCCCTTTTTTATATGATTTATCCGATTCTTGTAGCGGGGTGCTACAAAATACATAGCCGCAACAAAATCATAAATTAATCCCACTAAAAAAAGTTTTATTAGTACAAATATTCCAAAATCAACCTGATCAAAATCGGCAAACAGTAATATTATTCTTGAGGTAAAGCTAATAGCGATAAATATCACTATTAGCAAAGTTACTAAAGCAAAGCGATTTTTTATATATTTTGACATGTATTCCCTTTTGTGTATAATTGCGGTAGCCACTAAAAGCGTTTACAGTCGGCCTTCCAACATAATTATTTGGTAACAACTTACCTCTTTGGGTGGATTTCAATTACGTTGTCTGAATTACTGTCTTTCTGCCTTGATTCTTTAGTTTTTTCAAGCAAAAGAGGAGACACATTCCATTTTTGCCCCTCTCCGGTTATTACCGTTACTGTTTTTTTATTATACTTGACCAGTATCCCGACCACCTCACCACGACCGGGAGGATGAAAGCATACTTTTTCTCCAACACTGAACTCCAGCATTTCAGAGTGGACCCGCATTGACTCTATAAACTTTAACCTTTCCACAATTTTGTGATTAAGATCAATCAGCTCTTTTTCAGTCAGTTTATCAATATCGATTTTCATTTTCAATAACCTCGATTTTCTTTTGCTGTATGTTTTTTCTTAATTTTCCTCAAAGTAATCAGAGTCAATAGTCTTAACATGATAGGCGTTTATCGTTGATAGCCCGATATCGTGTTATATCATCAAATTTGCAAGACGTTCTCCGTCAATCAGGATGATTTTGTATTCTACTTGTCCGACAAACTCGTAAACACTGTTTGGAAAACTCGAGGTTGTAATGAATATCCCCTTTCTTGCCTTCTTAGATGCAAGTGCCCC
>JAJRXM010000089.1 GCA_024276275.1 Candidatus Zixiibacteriota bacterium | reverse complement strand
TGGATAGGGCGGTCAAAGTGAGCCACCTCGGGCGGATTAAAGTGAGCAGTGTAAATGAGGTACTAAAAGTCGATTCATTTGTGGTTTAAATTTAGTGTTTTTTTCTTAATTTCTTTCTCATAGATTCCCCTTTTATATCTATTCTATGAGCAGAGTGAACTAGTCTATCTAAAATAGCATCTGCAATAGTTTGTTCTCCTATAATTTGATGCCAAGCGTCTACAGGTAATTGAGAAGCTATAATGGTAGCTCGTTTACCATGTCTGTCTTCTATTATTTCCATAAAATAGTTTCTGTTTATGGAGTCCAGTGCTCTTAGTCCAAAGTCATCTAAGATTAATAAATCTTGTTTTTCTATTTTATTAATTTCTCGACTGTATGAATCATCCGCTTTAGAGGTTCTGAGTTTGGTAAATAACTTATGGGTATTGAAGTACATGACTTTATATCCTAAAGAGCAAGCTTGATGCCCTATGGCAGAAGCCATATAGCTTTTACCTACACCAGTACTTCCTGTTATTAGTATATTTTCTTTGTTTTTAATAAAATCACAGGTTGTAAAACGCTGTATTTTATTTTTATCAATATGTCTTTCATGATGATAGTCAATAGCCTCCATGACTGCTCTGTATCTAAACCTGGCAGCTTTAGTTAATCGTTCTATTTTTCTGTTGAGCCTATCATCCCACTCAGATTGTAATAAATAAGCAATGAGTTCATCATTCGTGTAATTAATGTTTCTTGACTGCATTGTTGAGTTAAAGGCTCGTTGCATTCCATAGAGCCTTAGTTGTTTCATTTGTTCAATTGTTTGTGTATTCATAATTATTTATTTAATTGTTATTTATAGTAATTTCCTCCTCTAATATTAGCATGATATGGTAGCTCTATGTCTTCTTGAATAGGTTCTTCTATAGTATCCCAACCTTTATCTAATATGCGCTGAACCATGTTGTAATTATATGCGCCATAATCCGAAGCTCTTTTACAAGCGTTATTTAAACGAACATGCGTTACTTTCTTTGCTAAGTGTAAAACTCCTAAGCATGATTTATAAGATTGTTCTGGGTGTTGTTTCTTATCTAATATCTTAGTAATAAATGTTTCGCAATCCTCTCCTATATTGGCTGCCCAAGTGATAAATTTTTCAGGACTCCATTCACTAACAAACCTGTGATGAGAGGGCATATGTTCTTTAGTTGTCGTATAGGCATATTTCTTTTTATTTCTTGAGTGCATGGCAATGCGAACTTGTTTATGATAAATTTCAATAAGACTATCAGAGTAAACAATTTTGATTTTATTGCCAATGTGTTTATATGGAACACTATAGTAATGCTTGTCTATATTTAAATAAATATGACTGTTTTTATGGACAGTACCTTTTGCATATTGTTTAAGTTCATATTTTTTTATTGGAAGTGGTTTAAGGGTATGCTTTTCTACATCTTCAAATAATGAATGCCTAGAATAATCACGCCCTCTAAAAGACATTTTATTGTGCTGTTCCAGCAGTATTAAAATAGCTTTATTAAGTGCTGATTTACTGTGGAATGTTTGATTCCTTAAAGGCGCAAAAACACGTGTATAAATAATACGAACAGCATTTTCTACGATAGCTTTGTCTCTTGGTTTATATGCTCTAGTGGGCAGTACTGCTGTTTCGTAATACTCTGCAAAATCAGCAAAGGTTTCATTAACAAGAGGCTCAAAACGACTGCTTTTTGTTACTGCCGCTCTAAGATTATCTGTAACCAGTGCACTGGGAACACCTCCAAAGTGCCATAATGAGTTTTCTGTACAACGTATAAAATCGGCTTTCTTTTGACTCTCACAAGCCTCTACATAGGTAAATTGACTACTGCCCAATACGCATAAAAAAACCTCTAGTTCTTGTATTTCTCCTGTATGTTCCTCTACAATTGTAAGCTTCTTACCTGTAAAATCAATAAACAGTTTGTCGCCAGCTTTATGTGTGAAATTCATCACTGGAGAGACCTCTTTATTCCACTCTCTGTACCAATACCTAAATTGTGAAAGCTTAAAACCTTCTGGGTGTTTTGAGATATATTCTTCCCACAATAATTGCTTAGTAACTCCCGTTTTCCGTAGTTCCTTGTCAAAATATGGAAAATACTGTTCTAAGGTTGTTAGCTGGGAACTCTTCTTTTTTTGTCCTGAGGTAAAAAGCCTATGCAGCTCCTCTAGTGTCATCGCTGACACTTCATAATTTGTCAGCTTGTATCGCTGAAAGAAGGCAATGTATTTGACAACAGTATTGCGTGATATTCCTAGCTGAGAACTGATTTGGCGTTTACTAACACCTTCAGTATATAATTTAAATAACTTCTTTACTTTTCGCATCTCTATTTGGTTGTTTGCCATAATCTTTTTATTCAAAAAAAGACTATTTGTAACTCACAAATAGAATCAACTTTTTAGTGGCTCACTTTCACCCGCTCTGGGTGGCTCACTTTAGTCCGTTTTACTATGCTCACTTTAATCCGCTGCTAGTGGCTCACTTTATCCGTTTTTTGCA
>JAJRXM010000088.1 GCA_024276275.1 Candidatus Zixiibacteriota bacterium | reverse complement strand
TCATGCGTGATGATGATTTTATTGTTTCTAAAACGGATGCTACAGGTCGCTTAACTTATTGTAACCGTATCTTTATAGAATTTTCCGGTTATTCAGAACAAGATCTATTAGGCCAGCAACATAATATTATTCGTCACCCCGATATGCCGCGATCTGTTTTTAATTTACTTTGGCCAACCATTAAATCCGGTGAGGAATTTTTTGGCTATGTAAAAAATATGTCTAAAGAGGGTTCTTTTTATTGGGTAATTGCTAACGTAACGCCTAGTTATAAAAGTAGCACAGGCGAAAAAATTATCGGATATTTTTCTGTTAGGCGTAAGCCTGATCCCGCTAAATTAAAAATTATCGAATCTATTTATCAAGATATGTTAGCTGCCGAACAACGTGCAGGAACTCGAGATGCAATTTTTGCAGGCACTAAGATTTTAACTGATATTATTGAACCCACAGGAAAAGATTATCGTGAATTCATTCTTTCGATTTAATAGTAATAATACGGTTTGGCTACTATTTGCCACCCTTTTGGCTTCGACAGCTTATTCAATGCTACAAACTGCGTTTGATCCTAATTTGTTAATTCTTGTATCCTTGGCTTTAATCTTCCTGTTCTTTTATTTTAAACAGACCAAGCTCGAAGTTAGAATTATTAGCTCTTTATACCATTTATCCAAACAAATTCAGCTGGGGAAACTTGAATACCGGATTACAGATATTCCTAAAGAATCTGAATTATATGATATTGCCTGGAATTTAAATGAGGCGGTGGATCAGATGGAAACCTATATGCGTGAGGTTGGTACCTGTTTTCAGTCTGCACAAAATAAACAGTTTTATCGTCACACTGAGCCTCAGGGCATTAATGGTTTGTTTGCTGAAGGTCTAACTAAAATTGATCATTCACTGGAAATGATGAAAGAAAATCATTTCAACAATGTACGAGATGAGTTATTTTCGCAATTAGGGCAGATGAAAACTGAAAACCTGCTTTCCAATTTAAACCGTACTGAAAATGATTTACATACTATCACTTCACAAATGGAACAGGTAGAAACTATTTCTAGCCAGGCATCAAATATTGCAGTTGAAAGCACTGCTTCTTTAGGTAATGTTATTGGGAAATTAACCCAAATTATTGAAAAAATAGATGTCATGAAAGGTTCATCCGCTGAATTAAATAAAAGCAGTAAAGAAATTACCGACGTCACCTCTTTAATCGCAAAAATTGCCGATCAAACAAATTTATTGGCCCTTAATGCGGCAATTGAAGCAGCTAGAGCCGGAGAACATGGCAGAGGATTTGCTGTAGTAGCAGATGAAGTGAGAACATTGGCTGAAAATACAAAAAATGCAACTGAAAAAATCAATCAAACGATTTCAAAATTCACCTCTGCAACCAAACTGATTGTCGCTGACACTGATAGCATGGCCGATATGACAGATGAATCAAAAATTGCAATTAGTGAATTTGAAAATAACATTTCAGAAGTCAGTAACATTTCCATGGAGACCTACAACAAAGTGACTTATACACAAATGGTTGCTGAAATAGCTTTGGCTAAAGTGAATAAAATGATTTATGTACAACAAGGTTACCGCATGGTCGAAACGGGAACAAATTCTGAAGCGGCAACAGCAATCAATATGTCTCAT
>JAJRXM010000087.1 GCA_024276275.1 Candidatus Zixiibacteriota bacterium | reverse complement strand
ACCGAAATTGAAACGGTTATCGAAAAAAGTCTGGATAAATAAACCGAGAGCTGCGTAAAAACAGAAAAAAATGTAATTTTGTAGAAAATTTCAAGAAGAAATAATTAAGAAATGTGTCTCATTTTTATTGACAAGTTCCGTTAGTAAACCGATGCACCATATAAAAATTGACATCTTATTAATCTTTATTGTTGAATTATAAGTAATTTTCAAATCCTCTTTAGTTATGATGTTTTCTCTTGTTTGAATTTGTAAAAGAAAATTTTCATCTCTGTTTAGTCTTGGTACATTAATTGAAATTCCTAATGGATCATGCTTAATATGATTGATAATATTATCATTTAACCATTCTACATTTAAGATGTTATTATCTCTTTTCTCAATTATTTTACTTACTGGTGCGGGTATATAAAGATTAAAATCTATAAGGTCAACATCACCATTATTTGTTATGGAAATTTGATTATATTGAACTCTGGCATATGTAAGTGCTGTTAAGAATATATAGTATTCTTTATTAGATACTTGTTTTTCCAATACTTCAAGAAAATCATCAGTGATATTTTCTTTCATCGTTTGATTTGCTGGTGATGGAGTCATGTAGATATGTTTAAAGTATCTGTTTGTATCCAAATAATTTTTTAATTTTTCTATCCTATTAGATAATAATCCACCTGATAAGTTACGCACCTTTAATTTTTGGATTAAAATAATATCTGAATCAGTAAAACCAGTAGATAAAGATACATCTAATGAGGTATCTTTTTTTATTAAATCTCCTAATCCGCTATTCAAAATAATTTTTGGGATAGTAAACTCGTTTTTAATATAAAACTCTCGAAGAACACCCATATCATATTTAGTCAATTCATCTAAAACTTGTGTTTTGACTGATGGATTTGTAGAAAAAATATTGATTGCAGTAAAAAATGCTATGATACTAATTGTTTGTAATATTGAACTAATCAAGTTTATTTTAATTAAAAATATGATAATGTTTTTCATTGTCTTGTTAAGCTATGACATTACAATATTAAAGTCAATATTTGAGTAAACTAAAAGATGGGATTGCCACAGCGACAAGTCGCCTCGCAATGACTGCTTTTAGGTTTTTTGTAGGTCAGGTCTCGGGGAGACCTGACCTACTGTAAGCTGAGTAGCTGACAAGTTTGTCTGACAACCATAAAAAATACACAGTTGAATTCACACTATCGTGTTACAAATCCTTTAGCGGTTCAAATTACTAAAGAAATACTTCTTACTACGTTTAAAATAACAAACTTTACATTATTTACTTGCCTGTTGTTGAAGATGTAAAGTTTTCCTCTATGTCAAATTCCATTTCAATACCTCCGGTCCACTTGGCATAAAGATTATATATAAAAGCAGTTAATATGCCTCCGATAAAACCAAAAAAACTAAGAAATAGAGGAGCATAAAATATCGCACCTACACCTAAAAATAAACTCATTAATCCGGTCTCATTGCTTGAACTAAATACTGTCCCCATCAATGTTAAAACAGTTATAAAAGTTCCAATTATGAGACCTAATCCTACATACCAGATACAGGAGACTAGACCCCAGGAAAAAACTCCAACACGTTTTAGTTTCATTTTAACTCCAAGTCTTAAATGATTTTATATACATGATTTGTTATAGAAATATATGATACATGGATAATAGAGTCAAGTTACAATATCGAACCTTCCCCGCATGATTTGGCACATTTTTGAAGTTATTTTTTTACTTGAATTAAATAATTTGAGTTTGATTTTTATTTGTCAGTTTGAATGGAAAAAGGAGTGAAATTTGTTTTATGATCATAATGATCCTGATGTTCCTTTTTCTTTAGAAATGCTACAATTTTATACGTAAACGGTGTAGCGATTGTTTCCCATAAAACTTTTAATGCGTAGTTACCGAACATGACCGCAATAACCTGTTCGTTTGTCCAGATACCGTAAAATGCAACTGGATAAAAAATAAGGGAATCAATCAATGTCCCGGCAATAGTTGAACCGATTGTACGGGTGAACAGCCATTTACCTTTTGTCCAAATTTTCATTTTTGCCAGTATATATGAATTTGTAAATTCACCGACCCAATAAGCCGAGATAGAGGCAACTACTATGCGAGGAGTAGTGCCAAAAACTATTTCGTGGGCAGCTTGACCGTCCCATCCTGATGCCGCTGGAAGAGCAAGGACGACCCATGACATAACCGATGCAAATACTAATGCTCCAAACCCTGCCCAAACTACTTTTCTCGCCCTGGCATATCCATATACTTCTGTCAGGATATCACCAAAAAGATAGCTGATTGGGAAAAAAAGAATTCCGGCACCAAATGAAAATCCGCTGATTTCCCATATTTTTGAAGGACCTATAAGATTAGAGCAAAGGAGTACTGTAACAAAAAGTGCCATGATTAAATCATAGTATCTGAAACTTGGTTGTTGCAGTTTTGACATATCTGAAATGTAAAATAATAGACTGTATATGTCAACGAAGTAGTTAAGAGTAAGTTTAGAACACCTTTGACAATGACAGATGTTTTATTTGAAGCTCTATTTCTAAATATGATTGTTTTTATTACATTAATAATGCATATTTGCGTTTATAATCTGCGGTACGATATTAGAAGAATAGGACTTACAATTATAAAAGACAAAAAAAAGAAAAAAAATACTAAGACTCCAAGTCAATTATCTCAAGATAAAATTAAGTTAGCAAAAAATGGGATAGGTAAAAGGCGTGTAAGTAGGAAATTTGTAGATATTGAAAAACCTAATCAGTTTGATTTAACGAAGGAAAAGCAGGAAGTTTTTGATATTCTTGAATACACTGATATCAATGTTTTTTTAAGCGGCAAAGCTGGGACCGGTAAATCGAAATTTTTGCAATACTTCAGAACTACTACAAGGAAGAAAGTCGTAGTTGTAGCATTCACCGGAGTTGCGGCTATCAACGTACAGGGTCAGACAATCCATTCGTTTTTTAAATTTCATCCTCGTACGACCATTGACAGTATTAGAAGACAATGGGGCGAAGATGCGAAAATGTATAAAAGAATTGACACAATAATAATTGATGAAATTTCTATGGTGAGAGCAGATTTGCTGGACTTCATCGATCAGTTTATGCGTTTAAACGGTCGGGATTCAAAATTACCTTTTGGAGGTGTACAGGTTTTTGCTATCGGAGATTTGTTTCAGTTACCTCCGATAGTTAGAAAAGATGAGGAAGAGTTCTTTTCGACTGTTTATAAGAGTCAGTATTTTTTTGATTCAAATGTTTACCAAAAAGCAGGTTTTGTGAAAAAAGAATTAACCGAAATGTATCGGCAGGACAAAGATGAACAAGGGGAGTTTATTAAGACTCTGGATAATTTACGAGTATGTTTATTTGATGATTCCGATGTTGATTTAATTAATACAAGATATGACTCTATCTATGAAAAACCTTCAAATGAATTTGTTATATCATTAGTACCTACAAATAAGGTTGCCGATTATATCAATACTATTGAATTATCAAAGTTATCTCATGAACCTTGCACATATACCGGTACAATTACTGATGATTTTAAAACAAAAGAATTGCCGACTGCTCAAAACCTTGTATTAAAAGAAGGCTCTCAGGTCATGCTTCTAAATAATGATTCCCGTCAGAGATGGGTCAACGGTGATATAGTTAAAATTATTAAAACCGAAGAGGAGTATGTGAGGGTTTTGTTTGATGACGGCTCTTTTGATGATATTACAGAAAATAAATGGGAATCTATTAAATTTGTATTAGATGAAGAAACAGATAAAATAAAACCGGAAGTAGCCGGAACATTTACACAACTTCCTATAAAACTAGCATGGGCGGTAACAATTCATAAGGCACAGGGGAAGACGTTTGAGAAAGTGCATATAGAATTCGGTAACGGTACTTTTGCTCCCGGCCAGGCGTATGTTGCCCTTAGTCGCTGTCGTTCACTTGAGGGTATGACCTTGACAACACCCTTGCAAAAACATTATGTCTTTACGGATAATATAATAAAAGAGTTTATGGATGTTTGATAACTTTGGAGTAGGGAAGAACCCTTTTGCGGTTCTGTCTATTTTTTAAGTGCTATTCCACCTGCGGCATACCAATTAACAAATCGACAAGTGAATATTGAAGTGTCATAAAATGGGCTGTTTAGAATATGGGCTCGGTAGTTAATTGTAGTATCAAGATCATATACTAGCAAAGCGTAAAATGCAACTTCTGTTTCATTAGGATTAGAATATCCATATATCGGTAATGAACTATTTGGAGATTTTTTTTTTAAATCAGACTTTGCACGTTCGACAAATTTTTCAAAAGATGTTACTGCATCTCTGTGATTTGTATAAAAAAATAGAGTGCTATACATTTGCATCTGTTTTGTCGAATCGTAAATAATTTCACCATCAGTGTATAAAGGATAATTCTCAACATACAGTTTTCCGGCTTGAACAGCCGGGTCAGTTTGAGCAAGTATATCAGCAGAGTCAAGAGTTTCAACGTTATAAAAGAACAGACCTGCCCAATCATTTTGAGTTAATGTGTCCTAGAATGGACCCGCAAGTGCCATTAACCCTAAATCTGCAAGTCTTCCAATATTTGCTCGATGTGCTAATTGAATCTCTTTCGTTTTTTCAGCATTTCTCTGAACATAAGAAGAATCGCTTTTTATAATTCCTAAATAGTATTTAGTATGCTCTGATTTCTTTGTATCAGATTGATTTGTACTGCAAGCAGTTAATAAAAAAACTAAGGATAGTAAGAGTAGGATTTTAATATTCATAATTATTCCTTTGAGTAATTTAATACCCCGGACAGGACTCGAACCTGTTACCCTCTGCTTAGAAGGCAGATGCTCTATCCAGATGAGCTACCGGGGCATAAACGCTTGACGATTATAGCACAGTAATAATATAAAATCAACTGAAAAAAATACCAATTGAAATATGGCTTTATTTCCTCTTAGGTACATTTTTAGGGTTATAGCCATTATCTAAATCTATTTTTTCATATACTGTATTATGAATATTGGCATTTTCAGGTATTTTTCTTTTACCCCAGCCGAAAACTCTCCATAATAACTTGAGAGATTTGTGAACTTTGGTTTTGATATCCGGTTTTAATTCTTCTTCTCTCTCCAAAATTTCTGACTCATTTAGAAGTAAATCACGATCTCCGGCGTTGTTAATCATCCAATGAAGAGTGATATTTGAAAGTCCTGCCTCATCATAAGAACCACCAATATCAGAGTGAACACCTGCAAACCATGTCTGGACAATTGTCTGATTTTCGCCTTGGTCTGCCCATAGTATCGGTTTGAATTTTTTTCGTCTCTCATCAATAGCTAAAGCATGATATCCATAAGGGATATTTTTATGAAGTATATTATCACCAAACTTGGCTTGGTCTTTTATTCCGACCGATTTAACGGTATCCCACACTCCTATAAAATGGGGGAGAACATCAATTGAAAAAGCAGCTTTGAAATCATCAATCTCATCTTGTCCCATTTCCTTGTTGTAATAAAATTTAGCCGCATACGAAACCAAGTTTTCATGCCAAGGGTGGAGTAATCCGCATTTGCCAAGCATCCCACCTAAAGCTCGAACGGTGTATGCCCCTCGGCTAAATCCAAAGAGAAATATTTTATCACCCTCAGAATAGTTTTTCATAAGAAACAGATATGCTTCCTCGATATTGTCAGTAATACCATAGGCAATTGCAAGCCCTAAAAGACGGCTTACTTTTTCGCCGATTTTAGTTTTAGATAAATAAGAGCCTAAAGTACCGACTCCTAAATCGTAATAAATCATCTGTTTTTCAGGGTTGTTTTCAAGGAGAGTAAACAGTTTGGCGACATTTGTTTTCTTTTTGCAGAAGATATTCCCTGTTCCGTCACAGCATATTACGATATTTTTACTCATTAGAATTTCCATATTCTTTAAATTAGCGACTTTTGAAATGTCTCACACGATAGAAAATCGTTTATGAAGCTGAATAAATGATAATTGATGTTATAGATGGGGGCAAATAAAAAATCGGGTGAGTCGGTTTGAATTGATAGGTTTTAAGGTGCAATAAAAAATCGTGGTGAGTCGGTTTGAAACTACGGTATCTTTGGCTAAAGTAAATGCAAAGAAAAAATCGGGGTGAGAGGATTCGAACCTCCGGCATCTTGCTCCCAAAGCAAGCGCGCTACCGGACTGCGCCACACCCCGATTAAGGAAACACATAATACAGCTTGTTTTACTATATGTCAAGATGATTATAATAGACATTCATTTTATACTATAATTGCTATTTGAGTACTATGAAAGAGTATAGAAGGCTACTTTTTGGTTGCGTAAATTTCTAATTCACTTACATTTAACAATTATGACTAAAATAAACCTACTCGGATATACCCTCTCTGAATTAGAACAACTGATGATAGATATGGGTGAAAAAAAGTTCAGGGGTGGACAGCTATTTAAATGGCTTTACCGTGACCATCAGACAGAATTTGAGCTGATGACTGATTTCAGCAAAGAGCTGCGGAAAAAACTCGATGATAAGTTTGAATTTAAAACTCCCGACCTTCTCCAAACACAAGTATCCGAAGACGGCACCCAAAAATTTCTATTCAATCTGGCAGATAATCTTCCAGTCGAAACTGTCCTAATCCCTGATTTTGGGTCTGAGAGAAAAACAGTCTGTATATCTTCACAGGTGGGGTGTGCGGTCGGGTGCAAATTTTGTGCGACCGGACAGATGGGTTATAAGCGAGACCTGACAGCAGGTGAAATAATCGGTCAGCTTGTTTATTTACGGGAAGAATTTGGTTTAGACTCGTTTTCCAACGTCGTGATGATGGGGATGGGGGAGCCGTTGGCAAATTATGATAATGTAGTTAAGGCGGTAGAATTGATGATTGCTCCAACAGGAATGATGCTCAGCCGTAAAAAGGTTACAATTTCTACATCAGGCTATTCACCAAAGATTAAAAAATTGGCAGACAGCGGTCTGAATATCTGTCTGGCGATATCGTTACATGCCGCTACTCAGGAAAAAAGAGAGAAAATCATGCCGATAGCTGAAACATTCAAGCTGGATAAAATGATGCAGACTGTTCGCTATTACGCTGATAAAACCCGCACCCAAGTAATGTTTGAATATATTATTTTTGAAGATTTTAACGACAAAATGGAAGATGTCCTTGCTTTGGCAAAATTAGTTCGAGGTCTTTCATGTAAAATTAATCTTCTTGCTTATAATAAAGTAGAAGGATTAGATTATAAACGACCGTCCGATGAGAAAATGCACTGGTTCGGGGGGCAACTTGCTCCGCGAGTTCCGGTAGTAACTGTTCGGAAAAGTAGAGGTCGTGATATTGATGCTGCCTGCGGCCAACTTGCTGCTAAACAAAAATTAGGGAGTAAAATTGATGTATAAGTTATTAAGAATTGTTATTGCCGTAATTATTGTCTCGGTTCCGATTTCTGTCTTTGCTGATGACGGTGATCTTTCTGTCGGTGATGTTGACCTTTCCGGCTTAGGTTGGGGAGACCAGACTATCTCTATTGAAGTCGAAAATAAAACTGATTATTTGAAATATATTATTTCGAATACAAATCTGACATTTGAAGGGGTTTATGCAAATCCGGAATTCAGAGTAAAAACAGTTTATATTCTTGAACCTTACCAGAAAATTAATATTTCACCTGAGTTTTTTATCCCGGGGAATTATGGTACGGTAACTATAAATCTTACTATGTATGATGTTATTGACACTTTAGATGAGCTTATGCCGTGGTCAAAATTCTACGAACAACCGTTTATAATTAAGTTCCATCCCTCAGATGAAATCCTTCCGTATTTACAGGAGAAAACTACATTTCCTCCAAGAGTAGATGTACATCCATATTTTAATAATGAATTTGTACGTCTGCTTTTTACTTTGCTTTCTGAAGGGAAGTCGGTAGAAGAGATTGCATCAATGAATAAATGCGATGTTGCTTTTGTACAAGACCGTATAGATATGTATGTTAAAAACGGATATTTAAAAGCTGATAATAAGACATATAAAACAACATTTCCTTTTATTACACGAAAAGAAGCCGAGGGTGGCAAAAAAATTGCCGATAGTATTTCCGATAAATTAGCTGCTCTCATAAATAAGAATTTTGATTCATACTTTACCGTTATAGACGAACTTGTTACTGCTAAAATAATACCGAGAGACAGCAACGATTTCATCTCGGGAGCATCGTTACTGTACAAACCTACTCCGGTTATATCTACTTTTGTTCTTTGGTTTGAATTGGGTAAAAACTTTATTACAAGATCAGCTCCTCTTGTCATCTACGACGGAACTGATATTTGTGATGCTCGAAATCTACAGTATATGTATATGGTTGACGGTGGTCCTTATTTTAACGGGTCACATTTCTTTGGACTTTTCTATGGAACAGATAATTATTCTATCTTGTTTTCAGCGGACCCGTTACGAGTTATATGTAAAGAAAATTTCCAGTCTTATGCCGTGAAAAAAACCGGAGTATGGAACTATGATAGAAAATTTCTACCAGAATTTTTCATTGTAGATAGTGCTGATGTTCGCCCTTTGATAACAGCTCTTACTGTCGGTTCTAAAGATATATTAAAAGAAGCATATAATGAGTTAAAAAAGAACAGCCTGGAAAACGGTCATGAAAAAGTAGCTATCGGACAAAGGTACTGGATGTGGAATTTGATAGCGACTCTAACGCTCGATAAACTATATGCAAACGGCACGTTACAAAAGCGTGGTGATAGTTATTTTCGGTATGATAAAGTCAAGGAATTTTAGTCGTGAAAAAATCAATTGTTTTAGTTCTAATGTTGATTGTTTCGGTTAGTATCGTTATCGGTTGCGGTGAAAAAATTATTGACAGAAACTATATTCCAATATTAAAAGAGAACCTGTTTAAACTGCAAGTAGCTGTCAGAGAACAACAGTTAGCTCAGATTGATTCACTTATGTCCGTGAAAGTATTAGATAAAAAACAAGGTTCGGATTCTTTGATTCGTTTTATATATGGAGAAAACGATGATTTTGATTTTGTGCAATTCGGTAATGCCGAAATTGTATATACAAACGAAAAAGCACGAATTGATTGTTATGTCATGGACAGTACAAAATCTAATGACCGACCGATTGTATTTTTCTTGGAACTACAACATGACTTGTGGCTGTTTACATCTTTTGAAGATGCAGCAAAAACTGACAGCTTACAGCTAGATTAAAATTATAACCTATACAAAAAAAGCCCGCAATTAGCGGGCTTTTTTGTTTATATATTTAATACTTTATAGCTCAGCTTTTTTCATTCCTTTTGAAAGCATTTTTGAATACTCGGATTTGGACTGTATTATTTCAATAGCACGTTTGACAGTTTTGTCGGTAGGGAGAATAATGTTTTCATAAACACCCCGCTCACCTGCTATAGATGAAACTATTTCGCGTTTAATAGTCCGTTTGATATATTCAAGTGACTCATTAAAGTCATCAACTTTTTCAGAAGATATTAAGGCATTTAAATTCTCTATTGAAGATTTAAATTTTGTATCGCTACCGTCTTCTTTGACTTGTTCTTCGAATTTCTCAAGTGCGATTTGCAAAGATGTTTTGTAATCAAATTCTTTGTCTTTAACGAACTTTCTGAAATTCTCTACTATCTCATCTGTTATTACGATAGTAGGTTTTACATTCGGATGGTCGGCTACATATTGAACAGCAAAGTCAAAAAACATAGATTTTCGTTCTAGGTTGATTTCGATTGGTTACCAGAGGTCACGCTCAACTTCGGTATCAGGAATAATTCCACCGCCACCATAGACGATTCTTCCACCGTTAGTATAAAATATAGGTTGATCGCTTATTTTCAACGAATCGCTATCTTCCTCTTCTTTTGCTTTTTTAGCAGAAGCATGAGATGCAGAGTTCTTTTTTCCCTGACGATCCGCTTTTTGGATACATCTACCCGATGGGACGTAGTATTTTGCGATAGTTAGTTTTAAATGGTATTCCTGATCATTATCAATATCAATAATAGTTTGTACGAGTCCTTTACCGTAAGTGTTGTTCCCGACAATCAAACCACGATCCCAATCCTGTATAGCTCCTGAGACAATTTCAGATGCCGATGCTGTTCCTTCATCTACCAAAATAATCAAAGGTTTATCCGGGTAAATAGGAGGGCGTGATGAATAGTGATGAGTTTCAGAACTTGCGAATTGACCTTTTGTATAAACAACTTCTGAACCTTCAGGTAAAAACAATTCAGCAGTTTCAATCGCTTGGTCTAGAAGTCCGCCGCCGTTAGAGCGAAGATCAAAAATAAGTCCGTCAATATTTTTATCATTCAGTTTGTTGATTGCATCACGAAGTTCATGGGATGTTTCTTTGGCAAAACGGGAAAGACGAACATAGCCTATGTTTGTTTGCGGTATAATTCCTGAATAATTTACAGATTTTAATGCTATTACCGCACGTTCAACTTCAAATTCAAGTAAGTCGTCGATACCTGCCCGTCTGATAGTAAGCATTACCGAAGTACCTGCTTTACCGCGCATAAGTTTTGATGCGTCAGAAGTAGACATACCGTCGGTTGGTTTATCATTTATTTTCCAAATAGAATCACCGGCACGGAGACCTTTGCGATATGCAGGAGTTCCTTCAATAGGAGCAACAATGACTATATGATTGTCACGAGCATCAATTTGCATACCGAGACCTTCATATTTACCGTCTGTCGATTCCATGAGAGAGTTGTAAGCAACAGGCTCCATAAGAACTGAATAGCGGTCAAGACTTGAAAGCATGCCTTGAATACCGGCTTTGATGATTTCTTCGGTATTCACCTCTTCCATATAACGGTTTCGGATGTTATAGGCTGTTTGAGTAAGTTTCCGAACATCACGTAAGAAAGAATCACGTGTATTTTTCTTTTTTTCAATCTTCTTTTCAGTTGCGGGTTCTGAAACATTCAAATGAACAGTATCTGCCCATAATATTTCGTTACCGGCACTTGCTGTCTGTACTGCTTCACCGGTACCGACTACCCATATCAGAGCGATGGCAAAGACAGTTAATCCAAATAATTGTACCGAAAATCGAATCATCTATTCCTCCTAAAAGGATATTATTATATTTTCAAATCTATCAAAGTCGACAAAATCAGACCTTGTTTGCATATACTTTATACGTACTTCATTATTATACAGTTGCAAATATATTGCCCAAAACTATGAGTCTGGCAACTTGTTGTTAGTAACCGTTTTATGAAGTAATTTAACAAATCATGTAACAATTCTATCTGTTTATTCGTTTCATAATGTGAAAACTAATTCATCTTATTGTAATGTATCGGTTTTTTAAAGAAGAATAAAGCAGAATTTAAGAAAAAATGTTCACATTGTAACCTTATAAAAGTATACTGTATCCATGCAAATTGAAAAGTCAAAATATACATCTTTTCTCTTAAACCTGCTTCTGCCGGGATTAGGGCATATTTTTTGGAAAGAGTATGTCTTTGGTGTATTTGTCTTTTTAATTGTTCTTATCGGTGTAATGCTCTTTTTTGTTTCATTTTTCATTGAACTGTCGAATTGGATACTTGTTCTGCTTTTGACTCTTCCGGTAATTTTTTATTTTTTCACTTTTATAGATATTCTGAAAACAATCAAATTAAAATCCCGTGTCGTGCATAGAACTAAAAAAGCAGCAGTACTATTTCTTGTTTTTGGATTTATATTTCAGATTGCAGCACCGATAGCACCGCTTAACTTTATGATACGTAATTTCCCCGAGTATTTTGTTGTAGAAAGGAATAATCTCAGTCCGTTGTTTCATCAGGGTGAGATATTAAAGGCTGATAGGTTTGCATATATAGTTGATATATTCTTTTTGGAAAAACCTCTCTTAAAAGATTTACCGAATAGGTATGAAATAATCAGGTTTAAAGATACAAATAAAATAAAACAAGTCGGGATAGTTTTAGGACTACCGAATGAAGCTATAGAAATGGCTCAGGGAGTTTTAGTAATTAACGGTAATCCCGATATTTCGTTACCTCCGGGAAATTTAGTTTTTTTGAAAGATATTGAGTTGACGAGTATAAATGAATACTCTATTTTAGTTGCAACTCTGAACTTAGGAACTATTGATAAAATTTATGAAATCCCAATTGTGGATATTGTAGGGAAAGTAGAAAAAGTTTTTTGAAACAGATTGATACTATCATCTTTGACTTAGACGGAACATTGATTGATTCATCCGATGGTGTAGTAGCGGCGGTAAATTATTCCCTAACACAAATGGGCGAGTCGACACAAACACCTGAGAAGATAAAACCGTTTATAGGATTTCCTCTGTCGACAATGTATCCGTATTTTACAGATAAACCTTTAAAAGAATTGTATGCTCATTTTCAGATTAAGGCAGCCGAAACAGTCGTTGCATCAACTACAATTCTGCCGGGAGTTGAAACTGTTTTAGAACAGCTTAAAGAATCCGGTTACAGAATGACAATTGCTTCTACAAAAATCAGAAAACATATTTCCGGCATTATAGATAAATTTGCATGGGAAAAGTATTTTACGGTCTATAGCGGTGGCGATGAGGTCGACAATGTCAAACCTGCCCCTGATATATTTTCATTAACACTTCAGAAAATAGATGCTTCCACCAAACAGAGTATAGTCGTCGGTGATACTATCAATGATATTTATGCTGCTCAGGCGGTTCCTGTTTTTGTAATTGCTGTTCATTCACCTTACGGTAATAAAAAAGAACTAATAGACAGCAGTCCGAATCATATCATTGATAAGATAGAAGAACTGCATCCGCTTTTGCAGAGTCATAAGAATGACTAATATATTTACACATTCTGTCAATACAGAAATAGGTAAATTATGTTTAGCGGCTACTGAAAAGGGGTTAACTCAAATAACACTACCTTCAGTTAATAAAAAAGAGTTTGAAGAAGATTTAGCAAAATTATTTCAGAATGCTGTTTTAAAAGATAAGAATTCTCTGTTGCAAAATGCCGCTACTCAGTTAGAACAGTATTTCAAAGGAACTCTATTTGACTTTTCTATACCTTTAGATATACAGGGAACAGCTTTCGAAAAAAAAGTGCTCCAAAAAGTCGCTGCTATAAATTACGGCAGTACAAAGACGTATGGGCAGATAGCGGCCGAAGCCGGTTCTCCAAAAGCATATAGAGCCGTCGGCTCTGCCAATGCTAAAAATAAAATTCCGTTTATAATTCCATGTCATCGAGTAGTTGCTTCAGGAGGACTTGGAGGTTATGCCGGAGGCTTGAAACTCAAAGAAAAATTATTGCTTCTTGAACATAACAATTGCCAAAACAGATAAAGGGAAAACTGATGGATCCTCGTGTAAAAAAACTTGCAAAACTCTTAATTCATTATTCATTAAAACTCAAAAAAGGACAACTTTTTAAAATCCAGGGAGAAACAGTTGCTCTACCGCTTATGTTAGCTGCCTATGAAGAAGCTCTCAAAGTCGGTGCTCAACCTTATATAGTTACGCTCCAACCTGAAGCAGAAGAACTGTTTTTTAAATATGCCAATGATGCTCAGATGAAATATATATCGCCTATTACAAAACTTGAAATAAACAAAATGGATGCTCTTCTTTCGATTTGGGGAAGCACAAATACAAAACATCTTTCAGGTGTTAATTCCAAAAAACAGGCAAAAGCTCAAATGTACCGCAAACCGATAATGTCAAAACTTTTTAAACGTATCGGTGACGGCTCACTTAATTGGGTCGGTACACAATTTCCGACTCATGCGGATGCACAGGATGCCGAAATGTCATTGACCGACTATGAAAACTTTGTCTATGGAGCAGGGCATCTTGATGATAAAGATCCTTTAATTCATTGGAAAAAAGTAGCCAAAGAACAGGCTCGCCTAATCAAAATAATGAACCGCTTTAAAAATATCCATATACAATCTCCCAATGCGGATTTAAAAATGTCCGTCAAAGGACGTAAATGGATTAACTGTGCAGGAACAGAAAATTTTCCAGACGGTGAGATTTTTACAGGTCCGATTGAAGATTCAGCCGAGGGCTTTATTCGCTATACTTATCCTGCTGTATATGGAGGACGTGAGGTAGAGGATGTTCGATTGGAATTCAAAAAAGGTAAAGTAGTCAAAGAGTCTGCTACAAAAAACCAGAAGTATCTGACCGACATGCTTAACATGGATAAAGGAGCTCGGTTTATCGGTGAGTTTGCTATCGGAACAAATTACGATATTAAACAGTTCTCAAAAAATATTCTGTTTGATGAAAAAATCGGCGGAACCTGTCATCTTGCGGTGGGGGCATCAATTCCTGAATCAGGTGGTGTAAATAAAAGTTCACTTCATTGGGATATGGTCTGCGACGTAAAAAAAGATTCAACTATTACAGCCGACGGCAAAGTTATATACAAAAACGGTAAGTTTACGATATAGAGTTTGATTTTACATTCGTAGGAGTGTTTCCCGAAACACCCTAATATAGTTAAATAGTAGTAGGGCAGGTTTCGTTTTAGAGACCTGCCTTTTTATTTTTAGAGAAAATTAAGTTTTACGGACTTACCGGCGGAGGACCGTCCTGGAACATATAGGCTACCAGAAATACTATATCAGAAATATCCATAGATAAATCAGCATTAACATCAAAAGTTTGATTAGAAACTCCGGGCAGACCGTCTGTGAAAGCAAAACTGACCATTGCTACTAAATCAGAAATATCAATTTGAAAATTATAATCTAAATCACCACGCATAACAGTTATTGTTTTTATCGAACCGTTTTGAAAAACAGGACCATAAGCTACTGCAGGAGAGGTTAATTCTAAAGCAAATGGAGCTGTAGTTGTATCAACAAGGTAGCTGAGTCCACCCAATTCCCATTCATTAACTTTAAAATGAAGTCTCATGACCTCTCCGCTACCGCTCGGTAAATCGGGTGCACCTCCACCTATATTTGCCTGTAATTTGTATGTATATTTATTGTTCCACGAATCAAAAGCAATAGCTGAAATATCTTCAAAATAAGAAGTACGGGTTCCAAGAGTGACAGAATCTAAAACTAGAGCCGGGGAATCAAAAAATTGAAACGGTATTTGTATCTCTGAAAGAGGTTGTGAATTTGTCAACGAAACAGATAGTACCGCAGGCTTACCGGCAAAGACCGAATCGCCTATAAAAGCCATTGTGTCTCCAAACGCCGAGACAAATCCAACCTGATTATTTGTAATGATACCTGCGTCACTGTCAACGGTCAAACTGACATCGTAGAGACCGATTGAAGTGTATGTATGGCTTGGGTTTTGCAAAGTAGAGCTGTTCCCGTCACCAAAGTCCCATAACCAAGATGTTACCGTTAGTGGAGATGTGCCGCTAAAGTTTACAGTAATTGGAGCATCACCGGTTTGAATGTCAGCAGTAATTGTTGCTCCCCATCCTAGGGCAGCATCTATATTCATAATTCCCCAACCATAATTATTGTCAGGGTTTGAGGCACGGTCTGCGGTTTCCATCAATGCTTGTCTAATGTGTAATGGAGAGAAAGCAGGGCGAGCCTCAATTAACAAACAAGCTGCTCCGGCTACAAGTGGAGTAGAAAGAGAGGTGCCACTCGCTGTAGTGTAGTCACCGTCTCCAGATGATGAGGCACTAAAAGTTGTTACACCCATCGCACATACTTCCGGTTTCATTCTTCCGTCAGCTGTCGGACCTCTGGAAGAAAAAGAAGCGATAATACCGTTGTTGTCAACAGCACCTATTGAGAGTATATCAAAAGCATCTGCCGGGGCAGATAAAGTTGTAGGAGCACTTCCTGAATTACCCATTGAATTACAAAGAACAATACCTAAAGAGGCACAAGTATTAGCAGCAAGAGTAATTACCGCAGTATTCCAGTCATAACTTGCTTGAGTATACCAGTCGGAATATCCAAGCGATGTTGATATTACATCAGCACCTAAAGAATCAGCCCATTCCAAAGCTGCCACCCAGTTATCTTCTTCAATTTGAGTTTCACTGCGAACATCTTCGGTTTTGGCTAACAAAATATTTGCGTTATAGGCAGGGCCATAAATTGTACCGTCTTGGTTACCTGCTGATACTGACCATACTAATGTACCATGATTCCATTGGCTTGACCAATCACCCGCTTCGTTTGCTGTATTACCATCATTAAATACAAAGTCGTATTCAGCAAGAACTCGACCGGCTGCAAAAGCTGCGGCAAAAGCATCGTGAGATTTTCTATATCCGGTATCTGTAATACATAATGTTACACCTGCACCGGTATATCCTTTTTGATGTACAGCAGGTACATTGATTTGAGCTAACTGTACAAAAGAACTGCCATAATTTAAGGCATTTGCATTTAAAGGTGATTGTGATGTTTTATCTAATTGAGAATTATCAACTGTGGATAGTTCTGAGTAATCTTTTTTAAATCCGACCATCGGTTTAATAGACTTTACAAATGGAAGGTTACTTATTTCATCTAAACTTTTTATAGGTACTTCAAAAGATGCTGCATTTAACCATCTTGAGCTTCGTCGATGTTTAGCTCCTACTTGTTTAACTTGATTCAAATAGTCATTATAAACCGGCAGGTCGACAAAGAGAACCTTATCAAGATTTACTTTTTTTCTTCTTTTTAAAACCTTTTCACTTAATTGAACAGTCGAAGCGATTTGTGAGAATCCGGATTTGTTTGAAAATCCTTTATCTACAAAAAACACCCAGATTTTAACTGTCTCGTTGTTTTGCTTATGTAAATATGACGAGACGGCTTGGGGGAGTACTTCTGAATCTTTTGGGATAACAAAATTTTGATCTTTTAAATCAAGGCGGGATTTGGCGGTGACTATATTTGAGGTAAGAATTGTAAGGCAGGCGGTTATCAGTAAAGTTTTACCAATGATTGACATGCTGAAGATCCTTTCTGGTACTGATAAATGAATAGTACGTAGTTATGAAGTCATTCCTTATAAAGTATACTAATTCTCTTTTTTGTCAATATAAATTGCTCTCTACCTACTTATATAGGAATATTCCTATACTATTTTAACAGTTTTTTATAATTAATTGTTCTGTATATAAGAGAGAAAAAGTAGGCATTATATCTAACGAATTATGGAGTATATGTTTAAGCGGAATCTCTATGGTATTAATTAGTTCGGTACGATTTATGCACTACCTTTTACATGTAAATAGATAAAATAGAAATAATAGGAAATAACATTATGAAACGAAATTGTCAGAACGGATTTACTCTAATAGAATTATTGACAACAGTTGTAATAATCGGTTTAGTCTCAGCGATGGCAGTTCCTCGTTTTACACAAGCTTATGAACGTATGGAATTTAAATCTGCTAATAAAGATATGACTTCAACTCTCCGACTGGCTCGATCTTTAGCAATATCCAATAAAGAGGTATTTGGGGTTAATTTTAACTCAGATACAAAAATAGTCTCTTTATTCAAAAAGGACCCATCTTCCGTTTTACTAAATACATTTGAGACAGCTGATTCATTAATACGTGTCGATTCAATGGGTCATAACTTTAATACTCTGACTACTGATTTAACCGATAATACTATTTCATTTAGACCAAACGGTTCGGCTATTTTTAGCGGCGGAGGTAATATAATCAGTATGGCAACGACTGAAGATCTGATCGGAATCTATCAATTTAACATCTTAGCTTCAACCGGCCGGGTTAAAACTACAGGAAGTTATTACTAGAAATCTCTTATCTTTTAGCTTGTTTTGCTCTCTTAAAGCCCGTTTATGCGGGCTTTATTTATATGTCCCCCAATAGTATAGCAATATAATCATCAAACATGTAAAGCTTATGCCTGCCTTATCCGATAGATAAGGAACAGTAACCGTAAAGTTGTTACTAAAGTATAGGAAGAATTTACCGTGATTAACAATTAATCTGTTAATTACTGAGTAAATATGACGATATAAATGAAAAGAAAATTAACATTAAAGAATAAAGAGTGTTGAGCTTATGGTGTTCTCACGAGGCAAAAAAAGTACAGTCGGCTTGGATATAGGGACAAATTCTGTAAAGTTGGTCAAACTTGATCAAACAAAAACAGGGTATTCTGTTTCCGCTATCGGTATCCGTGAGTTTCCTCCGGAAGCTATAGTAGCCGATGAAATAAGAGATCGGGAAGCAGTTATTTATAATATCCAATCGCTTATAGATCAAACAGATCCAAAGATTAAAGATGTAGTTGTTTCAGTAGGCGGACATGGTGTTATAACTGACCGCTTTACTATTGACAAAAAATCAGGAACCGAAGCTGAACAGGCTATTCTATTTGAAACTGAACAGCGGGCTCCATTTGACGTAGATGATGTCTCATTGGATTATCATATTGTCAAAACTGACGATGATGCTAATAAAATGGATGTTCTCTTAGTTGCCGCAAGAAAAGAGTTCTTGCAAAGTTATCTTGAATTAATTGAAGAATGCGGTTTACAACCGGTATGTGTTGATGATGATGCTTTAGCAATTTATAATTCTTATGTAGGAAATTATGATGTAGACCCTACCAGAATTACAGCACTCATCAATATTGGTAATGACATTACAAATATAACATACATACAGGACGGTATGTTTCATGCCACCCGTGATGTCTCAGCCGGTACGAGAGATATCTACAACGCAATTCAAAAAGAATTTAGACTAAACCCTGAACTAACATCAAAAGCTATAAAAGGTGAAATGAAAGATTCAATTGATGAAGATATGTTGAAAGCAACTATCGTTTCGGCAACTGATGAACTTATTTCAGGAATAGAATTAGCTTTTTCATATTATAAATCACAATCAAAAATTGACACTATTGAATGGATTGTTTTATCAGGAGGAGGAGCACTTGTTTCATATCTCCCTGAATTCCTTCAGACTAAACTCAATGTTCCACTTGAAATTGCTAACCCTCTGAGAAATTTAGACTACGATCCGGAACTCTTTCAATATATACAACCGGAAAAAATAGCTCCATTACTTTCGGTTTCTGTCGGTCTTGCTATGCGGAAGGTGAGGTAAGAAATGCAAAGCTTTATTGAAATAAATCTACTTCCGAAAAATTATAAAAAGAAATCTTTAGATTTCTCTCTCGGTAAAACAGGTATCTATGGTGTCGCAGCCGCTGTTGTAATTGTAATAATGTTGATATCAGTTACTGTCTTTCAAAACTATAAAATGGCAGAACTTGATGAAAATATTGTCAAAGCAAAACAAAGGGCATCGATGCTTCAAAAAGATATTCAACTTGTTGATGCTTTGACAGAAGTTAAAAATAAAGTAAAAGCACGTATGTCGGCTGTTGAAAAACTGGATTCTCATCGTTCCTCTTGGGTGCGCATATTAGAAAATATCGCACGCAATATACCGGAATTTGTATGGATTGGAGAATTTAGAGAAAAACCGATTCAAGCAAAAGTTGAGAATAAGAAAACAAATAATAATAAACAGACTGAGACAACTCAGCAAACATCTTACTCGTCACCTACTGTAAGAAGTGCTGAAATTGAAGGATATGCGTTTACTTTAAATGCATTAGCCTCATTTATGATTAAGATGATGCGGTCTGATTATTTTGATGAAGTAGAACTTGTACGCACCAAAGAAATATTATTAGAAGAGAAAAAAACTTACAACTTTACTATTTCTTGTAATGTTCATTATCTCTCCGATGAAGAGTTACGGAACCAAATTGCCGTAATCAAAACTAAAAATCAAAAGGCTTCCACAAGCCACAAAAGCTTAAACTAGGATTATAAGTATGGATTTTAAAGATTCAAAAACTCAAAAAATAGTTCTGGGAGCACTGGCTTTCTTTATTGTTGTCTATTTCTGGTATTCAAGAGTCTATTCTGTGAATGAAAACAAAATAGCTATGAAAACAACAGAATTTGAAACAATCACTACGAATTTACGCCGGGTGGAAATGAAAGCCAAGTCACTTGATGCTTTGAAAATCGAATATAAAGATTTAGTTGTTCGGTATCATGAAATTGAAGAACTGCTCCCTGAAGTTAAACAAATTCCATCATTTTTGGTACAACTACATACTGCTTCATCTTTAACAGGTACAAAAATTACCTCTATTCAACCTTTACCGAATAAAGAAGAAGAGTTCTATAATGTTGTTTCTTTTGAAGTACAACTTAGTGGAACGTATCATGATTTTGGAGCATTTATAAGTTATGTCGCAAATTTCCCTTTCATTACTAATGTTTCCGATATGAGTATCCAAGCCCAAAATATCGCCATCTCGAGTTCAATCTCAGAAATGGAAAGGGATGAAGGTGTTCAGGAGATTAAGAAAAAAGAAACAATGAAAGCAACCTTTAAACTATCCACATATTTCGTTAAAGAAAACGAACGGCTTCAAGAGCTGAATATCTAGGAGGATAAACGTGAAAAAATTCTGTATATAATGATCGCGTTAGCAGTTCTCGCAACTGTCACTGTAAACGCCTCCCAAGTAAAAGATGTGGAGTTATCATATAAGGACGGTTTTACTTCTGCTGTCATTTCTATTGACGGACCTGTTCGTTTTACTCACCAGACAGAAGAAGCTAAAGACGGAAAACCGTTTCGGGTTATTGTAGATATTTTATCAGCAACTCATGAATTGGGAAGTAAAAACTTTTTTGAACTACCTAATTGCCTGATTAAATCTATTCGTACCAGCCAATTTGCTGTTACTCCGGAAAAAGTTGTACGTTTTGTTTTTGATTTGAATGCTGAGCAAGTTTATAGAGTAGATGCTGATAAAAGTTCTATATCAATCTTTTTCTCTGATAAATCGACTCATCAGTTTGCTAACTGGTCTTCTTCACAATTTTTAGCAAACAAGAAAAAGAAATCAGTAAAAACAGCTTCTGTTCAACAACCAAAACAACAAAAGTTTTCACAAAAAACAAAATCTGTAGCTGATTTAAATAAATCAATGAATGATGACAGGCTTTCTTCTCTAGGGAATAATAATACTAGTAAAAAAGTAATTTCTAGAAAGTCTATCTCTAAACCTCAACCTCAAGTGACCAAAAAAGTTGAGTATTATGGCCCTGAAGTTGATGTTGACGCTTTAGCAAAAGAAATTGAAGCTGAAAAAAAAGCACAAGTACTTGCCAAAGTTGAAGCAGACAAAAAAGCACAAGTACTTGCCAAAGTTGAAGCAGACAAAAAAGCCAAAGCTATTGCTAAAGTTGAAGCAGACAAAAAAGCCAAAGCTATTGCTAAAGTTGAAGCAGACAAAAAAGCCAAAGCTATTGCTAAAGTTGAAGCAGACAAAAAAGCACAAGTACTTGCCAAAGTTGAAGCAGACAAAAAAGCCAAAGCTATTGCTAAAGTTGAAGCAGACAAAAAAGCCAAAGCTATTGCTAAAGTTGAAGCAGACAAAAAAGCTAAATTACTTGCCAAAGCAGAAGCAGACAAAAAAGCTAAAGCTATTGCTAAAGTTGAAGCAGACAAAAAAGCTAAATTACTTGCCAAAGCAGAAGCAGACAAAAAAGCTAAATTACTTGCCAAAGCAAAAGCTGATAAAAAAGCTAAATTACTTGCCAAAGCAAAAGCTGATAAAAAAGCTAAAGCACTTGCTCAAGCAAAAGCTGATAAAAAAGCTAAAGCACTTGCTCAAGCAAAAGCTGATAAAAAAGCTAAAATACTTGCCAAAGCAGAAGCGGATAAGAAGAAAAAATCAACTTCACGTTTCCGTCGTAACCCTGTATCCAATAAAATCAAAGGTACTATGGTTGCACAATTCCCGAAACGTTTAGTTATCAAGTATAAATCAAAATCATATCGTGATCCGTTTGCGACTCTAATTGATGATTCAAAAACTTATAATAATCCGGTAGAGAAAAAAATACCGAATGTTGAAGGATTGAAATTAGTAGGTATAATTCAGGCAGATCAAAAAAGTGATAACAGAGCATTGTTTGAAGATAATAACGGGTATGGATATATCTTGAAAACCGGAGATAAGGTTCGCAAGGGGTATGTCTTACGTGTGAATTCCGATAAAGTATATTTTCAGATATTTGAGTACGGTTGGAGCCGTACGGTTGCTTTAAATTTAGAAGGCTAATGAAAGGCAGGATCTAATAATGAAATTGAGTACATTCAGCAAATTATTTTTTACTATAATGCTTCTGGCGGCAACTTTGTTTTCGGTTGTTCTTGCGGCAGATAGTGAAAAAGACCCGCAGGCTCCGATTAAGAACCTGCAGTTTCAGTCGGCAGATATAAATTCTGTCCTTACATTCCTTTCTGATTATGGGAAAGTTAATGTTGTCGTTTCGCCTGATGTAAAAGGAAATGTAACGATTAAATTAAATGATGTTCATTGGCGTACCGCTATGGAAATCATCGGTAGAACCTACGACTTAGCAGTTGTGGATGAAGATGACGGGTATATCAGAGTATTACCTGCTGAACAATACCGTAAAGAAATTACTGAAAAAGAAATGCACAACAAGCAAAAACGCGAATTAGCTGCATTAGAAACCAAAATTATTAAAATCGCTAATTCTACTTCTGATGATATAGTCAAGGCTGTTAAGTCATTAATGACTGACCGAGGTAAAGCTTCTTCAGATTCTCGTTCAAATTCAATTATCATTCAAGAAGTGCCATCAAATATGTTAACTGTTCTTGGTTTTATTGAAGAGCTTGATAAGCCGGCTGCTCAAATTAAAATTTCTACCCGTTTACTTGAAATTTCTAATAAAGGAATTGAAGAACTAGGTATTAATTGGGCTATTAACGGAACTTATACATCTGACGACGGTGTCTCATATCCACAGTCAGCTTCTGTGTCTGCTCTTCGTACCACAGATAATGCCGGTCAATATACAGTTAAAGCACTTCAAAAAGGTTGGGATGTCGACGCTATCATTCAGGCAATTGTCAAAGATGATAAAGGCCGTATCGTAGCACATCCTGAAATTACAACTATTGATAATAAAGAAGCCAGAATTCAAATGGGGCAAAAGATACCTGTAAAACAATTCGATGCTTCAGGTAACTTGGTTATCAAATTTGAAGAAGTAGGAACTATCTTAACAGTAACTCCTCATATTACAGCAGAAAATCAAATTCTTATGGAACTTGCTCCTGAACGTTCTACATATCAATTCGATCCAAACGGTGTCATTATTAATACTAGTAATGCAAGAACTACTGTTATCGTTTCAAACGGTCAGACTGCTGTTATCGGTGGTTTAACTACTGAAGATGAAGTTATAACTGAAGTTGGTGTACCGTTTTTAAAAGATATACCGCTAATTGGTAGAATCTTTAAATATACTAATGTAAGAATGGAAAGCAGAGACCTTATTATCTTTGTAACACCGACTATTGTAGATAATACATTGGCGGTGAATACCGAAGGTTGATTTTAAATAAATTTGCTGAATGAACCCTCTCTTAGAGCAAGAGGGGGTTTTTTATCAAACAAGAAAACAAGAAGATTATATTAAAATTTAGGAGTTATCATGACACGTAAGAAAAATTCAACCCGGTTTATTTTAGCGACCATGGTTGTTTCAATCGCACTTGTATTAATGACAGGTTGCGGATCTAAATCTGTTTTAGATGAGGATGTCCCTGCGGGTACATCTGTATCAGTTTCAACATCTCCGTCATCAGTTGAAACAGGTGCTACTTCTGTAGTAGAAGCAACCGTTGTTGCCAATAGTGCAGGAATAGCAAATCAAATAGTTACTTTTACAGTCTCTCCTGCTAACTCAGGATATTTTACTCCGGCTGTAGATACAACTGATGCCAACGGTGTAGCTGCCTCTGTGTTTACTGCTACAACAACCGGAGCGGCAACAGTTTCATGTACTCTTGATGACAATACTACTCTCGGTTCAGCAGCTATGACAATCACAGATGTTGTGCAGACAGGTTCAGGTAATGTTGATATGAATGTTTCGCAAACATTATTATTAGCAAACGGTATTGATACCTCACGAGTTACAATTACTGTTCGTGATGCTCTCAGTCAACCGGCTCCTGATTCTACATTAGTTACTATAGTTGCGGGTGAAAAATTTGTTGATGTTGATGGAAATGGTTTATGGTCAAATGGAATCGATTCATTGGTATTTGATGCTAATGCGAACGGTACTTGGGACGCAGTAGGATTTATTCAATCATCTGCATTTGTTACAGGCGGTGCCGGGACAGTTACTGTGGATTATATCTCCGGTAATGATGCTACAACTGTATATGTGAAAGCATCGGTTAATGATAACGGTATAACCGGAAATGTTGAACTTCCTATTCAATTGACTCCTAATGCTTCAATCAATTCGATTTACTTAGCATCTGACTCAATTAACTTGGCAGTGAAACAGACCGGTGGAATTGAAACATCAACAATCCGTGCGACCGGTTATGATGAATTCGGAAATCCGGTACCTGAAGGTTTAACAATTCAATTTATTATTACAGACGGTCCGGGCGGTGGAGAGCATCTTGGTAATACCGGAGCTGGACCATATATAGCCGTTACAAATAGTCAAGGTGTCGCAACTGCTCCTATCTCATCAGGAACAGTATCAGGTACAATTAGAATTCGTGCATATGCTGACACAGTTCTTTATAACGCAACACAGGTTATGGTTTCAGCCGGTCCTCCGGCTTATATCGTTATCGGTGCCTACGATTGTAATGTGCCGTTTTGGTTTACTGTTGCCGAAGAAAATGCAATCACAGCAGTTGTTTCCGATATTTATTTAAACCCTGTTGCCGATTCTACTGTTGTCTATTTTACAACTGATGAAGGAACTATGAAATCACATCAGGACCGTACAGAAAATTTAGAAGGAATCGTTTATACTAAATGGTTCTCAGGTAATAATGTTGCAACTGCGGACGGAATTGTCCAAGTCATTGCCGCAACTTCAGGTGGTACAGTTGCCGATACAACATTCTTTATCAATTCATCTTATACCGCTACTATTACAACATCAGGTATGCCGACTTCTATGCAGGCAGACGGTACTGAAAAAGTAACAGTTGTTGTTATCGGTACAGATGTAAACGGTAATCCTGTTGACGGTGGAGTTGATTTCAAGTCTGATGCGAATTATCTGGTTGTTACAGAAGGAACATTCGAAAACGGCTGTATCTCTTCAAACGATAGAATTAAAATTACATCTAAAACATTACTTGTAGATAATTCTACACCGGGTGGTAATGATGACGGAATTGGTGCAAGAGACTTTGTCCAATTTTGGTCAGGTACCGCTTTTGTTACTTACCCTGTAAACCTAACTACCGGTTTTGCTTATTCGGGTAACTCGAAGATTACAGCACAATCTGCAGCATCTGCCGGTGAAGTAGTCAATATCTTTGCTACTATCCAGGATAGATGGGCTAACCCGTTGGGCGATCATACTCTTAATATGACAGCCTCAGGCGGAACTGTTACAGGTGCTACCCAGGAAACAGATATGTATGGTGAAGCTAACGGATTTACCTGGACGGCTCCTGCCAGTGCCGGTGACTATACTATCACGATTACAGATACTGACCCACGTGGTGGTATTATTTTCAGCACAACTATTACTGTTCAATAAGTTATATGAATAATTAGAAAAAAACCGCCGTTTCGGCGGTTTTTTTTGCCCTACTTACGAGAAATTTTCCTTTCCAAATTATGAAAAATAGTATAAATTAATACTTATGCATACGATTGTTGAACAGAAAACGAAAAAACAAACAAACTTATTTAACAGGTTTGCTCAAGCAGCACTAAAGAACCCTGACCATATTGCTTTCAAAGCTAATGGCGGTAAAGGGAAGTCTTATACCTATCAGGAAGTATTACGTCTTGTACGTCAGTTAGCCGGACTTTTTATGACCGATGAGTTTACTGATTGTAATGAAATCGGACTTATTTCAGAAAACAGACCTGAGTGGGGTATAACCTATTTAGCAATTTCTGCCGCAGGAAAAACAGTTATACCTATTGATGCGAATCTAAAAGAAAAAGAAATAGCATATATATTTGACCATTCTAAAATTAAAATTATTTTCACTTCTGTTCGTTTTGAATCTTTCTTAGTGGAAACTTATGATGACATTAAACTTTATTCATTTAACGAAGCTTCTCCTAACTATTGGGTGAAATCTCTTAACGAGAATGTGCAAATCGAAGAATCTCAAGCAAACGAAAATGACGTTGCCGTGCTAATCTATACCTCAGGCACAACCGGAGATCCCAAGGCAGTTGAACTAACACATCTCAATCTGATCTCAAATTTAGACGGTATACAGAAAGCATTTAGTTTTGCTAGAGAAGATATCTTCCTGTCCCTATTACCTCTACATCATACTTTTGAGGCTACCTGTGGATTTTTGACTCCTCTTATGAATACATGTACAATTGTTTATGCCCGCTCATTAAAATCAAAAGAAATTATTGAGGATATAAAAAACAATAATGTTTCTATTATGATCGGTGTACCGCTTTTATATGAAAAGATGTATCATTCAATTTTACGTTCTATAAATTCTGCTCCAAAAACTAAACAAATACTTTTTAAAACTCTTTTTAATATCTCGGGAATAAGTTGGAAAACCGGTGGAAGATTAGGCAAAAAATTATATAAACCTCTTCGTGAAAAAGGCGGACTGAACTCTATCAGAATGTTTATTACCGGTGGAGCAGCTATTCCGTCTCATATTAGTAAGTTTTATAATTATATCGGCTTTGACTTTGTACAGGGGTATGGAATGACAGAGACCTCGCCGGTTATTACTGCCAATCGACCAGAAGATATCAAATTTGGGTCTTGCGGTATTCCACTTGAGGGCGTAAATGTGAAAATTGATTCACCCGATTCTTTAGGGGTCGGTGAAATTATCTGTAGCGGTAAAAATATTACCCCCGGATATAGAAATAATCAAAAAGAAACTGCAAATCTTATTAAAGACGGATGGCTTCATACCGGCGATTTAGGAAAAATTTCAGACGGACATCTTTGGATAACCGGAAGAAAGAAAAATCTGATAGTTTCGGCGGCAGGCAAAAATATTTATCCTGAACAGATAGAAGAAAATTTACTCGGTTCAAATCTTATCATGGAGACAGTAGTGTTCGGTCGTACCAGACAAGGTAAACAGGGTGAGGATGTCTGTGCCGTTGTTGTACCTGACTTAGAGCAACTGCAGGTTGAATATAAGATAAATCCAGAGAAACCGGATATTATAAAAATCAGAGATATATTCGATGCCGAGATAAAAAGAATAAACTCAGAGGTTACCGAACATAAACGTATTAATTCATTTGAAGTACAGCTTGAAGAACTTGAAAAAACATCCACGAAAAAAGTAAAACGGTTTATCTACAAATAACATCTATGGTTAAAACAGAAATACTTCGTTTCCATACATCTGGCTCCGGTGACATTATAGACTTAACAGACCAAATAGCTGACATCATTCAAAGTTGTGGGATGCAAAACGGAACAGTTACGGTTTTTGCTCCCGGCTCGACAACAGGTATTACCTCAATTGAATTTGAACCGGGTCTCTTGCAGGATATTCCTGCTTTGATGGAAAAACTAATTCCTTCAGATATTGATTATGAACATGATAAAACATGGCAGGACGGTAACGGATTTTCACATCTTCGTTCTGCATTAATCGGTTCCGATATGACTATTCCATTTGTTTCATCTAAACTGACACTTGGCACATGGCAACAGGTAGTCTTTTTGGAGTTTGATAACCGCAGTCGTGAACGCCATGTTGT
>JAJRXM010000086.1 GCA_024276275.1 Candidatus Zixiibacteriota bacterium | reverse complement strand
CCGAAATTGAAACGGTTATCGAAAAAAGTCTGGATAAATAAACCGAGAGCTGCGTAAAAACAGAAAAAAATGTAATTTTGTAGAAAATTTCAAGAAGAAATAATTAAGAAATGTGTCTCATTTTTATTGACAAGTTCCGCTTCTATCTTTAGTTGTGGTTCAGGTATAGGACAATTAAATAATCCCACATCAATATGTTTTACAAGGGATATTAATACAAACTATCAAAGAGACTATATTTATGTAACAGATGCGGGTAATAATAGAGTTGTTGTAAGACGAGTTTCGGGGACAAATAGTTCTTTTTCTTCAACAGATTCAACACAATTAGATGACGGTACTTTTTTTCAATTTCCATCCAATGCTTATTTAACATCGGTAACGGTTGATGCTTATGGATATGTGTATGTAGTAGACCAAAACAACAGTAAAATATACAAATTTACTCAACATTTTGGTAGACTGGTTGCTATATTTGGTTCTCAAGGCACAGGAGATACACAGTTAAATTATCCAAATAAATTTGTTGTCGCTAAAGGTGATACATTATTTGCTTCCGGTCAAAGATTTGTTCCGATGGCTGATTTAGGTGAGGCTTTTGTTACAGAAATGTTTGGTAATCAATCAGGAATTAGAAGATATAAATTAGGTAATGATGTTTTAAGCTATCAAGCAAGTTATCTTCCCAAAACAATCTCTTATGGATTAGACTGGTTAAAACTTGATTGGTATCAGACAGGAATTACAAAAAGATGGGTAAGAATTTACTATAACAATATACTTATTGATGATAACTATTATCCATTTGATTTACCTTTAAACAGATCATATTCTTATAATTTAGCAGATTCAGCTCTAGACGGTTATTACAGATATGAAATCACTTCCCAATCTATATATTCGGGTGTTGCTTCCAGTACAATAATTGATTCAATTTATATAACAAGATATACTGATCCGGGACCTCAATTTGTAATTGACAGCGTAAGAGTACATGACCCTTCGGGGGAATTATACTCAAATTGCCTTTATGATGACCCTGACAGATGGTGGGTAGCAAAAGTATATGCCCGTGATACATACAATAATGCTCCGTTAACATATAAGTGGGAATACAATTCAAGTTACGGTACAGCAACTGTGAGCAAAGATACTACATCTACTCAACCATGGTCAGCATATTTTTTTACGATAACAGATCAAGACTCTGTCTATTTTAAAATACCTTATGGATATGGGGAGCCTATAGTTTATCGTAACCTATTTCAAGTAGCTGTTACTGACGAGCCTTATAATGATACTCTAACTGATCGATTCGATTATAATTGGGACTCAAATTCGTCACTATACTATGCTGACTATATATACAGTGCTATATGCAGAACGTCATGTACTCCGGCTTGCCCTCCTATAGACTTAGGATGCCCTGCATTATACTCATGGGATGGGGATGAATATCTTTTTAAAAACAATATCTTACCCCAATCAGAATACTACAATCTGAATTTGGATGATAAAATTGATTACTATCCTATCTTTAATGCTACTCTCACCCCTGAAAATGAATATAGATTTATGATTAACGAAATTGAAAACGAAATAACTTTTCTTGATCAAATTGAATTATTTTCTGTAGATATTCCGGATACTGATGAAACTATTATATTTGATTCTAAACAAAGGTTTGGTGTTATTCGTTCTGATATTATAAGCCCGATCAAAGCTGTAACAAATGACAGTATTGATATTATTTCAGAAATTGAAAAAGAGGATAATTTGAGCTATAAATCTTCTCAAGGCGGATATATGATTGTTGAATATGCTTTAGGTAATAAGACATCAAACGTCAGTAAATCGACAGGTCTCGGAGACGGTGGAATCGGTCCCCTGCCACCTGATAAAGGTTCTGCTAAGTTAGCTGTAGATTCAAGTTCTTTTATCCCGAATGTATTTAATGTATATATAGAAAATAATGTTGGTGAATTTATCTCTGTTGATACGATACCACCGAGAGAGAATAGTTTGAACAGCATTGTAAGCCTTTCTGATTATGTAAATGACAATGGAATTCTCAGAATAAAACTTGAATGGACAAATGAGGTAGATATAAACAGTTTACCGTATTATAAATATGATTATTTTGATACACCTGCCAAAAAGTTAAATCTATTGAGTGCTGTT
>JAJRXM010000001.1 GCA_024276275.1 Candidatus Zixiibacteriota bacterium | reverse complement strand
TACGACATTAAAATTATCGGAGTCATTGAACCGGGAGCAAAAGCTGCTGTTCAAAAAACTACAAACGGCAAGATAGGCATTATAGGTACAAATGCGACTATCAACTCTAATGCGTATGCAAGTTTTATACATGCTATTGACGCACAGCTAAAAGTTTTCTCTTTGGCTTGTCCTTTATTTGTTCCGCTTGTCGAGGAAGGCTATATAGACAAAGATGCTACCTATATGATAGCTCGGGACTATTTACAGACTATGAAAAATGTAGATATTGATACTTTAGTTTTAGGATGCACCCATTATCCACTTTTGAAAGAGGTTATCTCCGATGTTATGGGCGACTCGGTGCAGTTGATTGATTCGGGCGAGGAAACTGCTAAGGAATCGTTTCGTATTATCACAAGTAAAGAGCTTCTGCATCCGAACAACTCACAGGTCCCTGCACCAAAGGGAGATTTGAAGTACTTTGTCTCGGATGTACCTGAAAAGTTTTCGGTGGTCGCATCGCGTTTTATGGGTCGGGAAATACTCAACATTACACGGGTCGATATCAGTCGATATTAAGTTAAGGACAAAACTATGCAGCTTGTATTAGCAACTAATAATAAAGACAAAATTAAAGAGATGAAACAACTCTTGGACGACCTTCCGATTACTATTATGACTCGTGATGATTTCTTAGAGTTTCCCGATGTCGAAGAAACCGGAACAACACTTGAGGAAAACTCTCTGCTCAAAGCAAAGGCTATATTTGAATTCACAGGTCTCCCCGCTCTGGCTGATGACACCGGGCTTGAGGTTGATGCCTTAGGCGGAGCTCCGGGAGTCTATTCATCCCGTTACGCCGGTGATGATGTTACATACGCTGACAACAACAGAAAGCTTATTAAAGAGTTAGAAGATGTACCACATGAAAAACGGACAGCTCGTTTTCGCTGTGTAATGACTATTTGTTGGGATGAGCATCATATAGATACTGTTGACGGTATCGCAGAGGGTTTTATAGCTGAGTCTTTGGATAAACCTGAGGGGTTTGGATATGACCCATTGTTTTTCTATCCCCCGTCTCAAAAACTTTTCTCTCAGATGGCTATTGAAGAGAAAAATATAATCTCCCACCGAGGCTTGGCACTTCAGGAAGTCCGAACATTGATTATAAATCAATTAAATAAAAAAGCAGATTAGAATAATTCCAACCTGCTTACATAAAACAAATTTATTACTACTTTTATAATTTAGCTGCGACAGCCTCGCCTACTTCAAGTGTAGTGTTAGAACCGCCCATATCGTATGTGCGAACCTTGCCTTCTGCGATTACATCGGTAATAGCAGTTTCAAGCCTTGTACCCATATCGGTTTCGCCAAGCCAGTCAAGCATCATTTTGACAGTCAGCAGCATTGCCATCGGGTTGACTTTGTATTGCCCAGCATATTTTGGAGCAGAACCGTGGGTAGGTTCAAAGACCGCAAACTTTTCGCCGATATTTCCTGATGAAGCAAAACCTAATCCACCGATTAACTGAGCACATAAATCAGAAACTATATCACCAAACATATTTGATGTTGCTATAACAGAATAATTTTGCGGATTTTTTACTAACCACATACACATAGCATCAATGTTTGTTTCCCAAAGCTCAATACCCGGATAGTTTTTGGCAACTTCACGAGCTGTACGAACCATAAGTCCGGAAGTCTCTCTGATTACGTTTGGCTTTTCAACAATTGTCACAGATGTTCTGCCGGTTTCTTTGGCGTATTCAAAGGCAGCGGTCACGATAGAACGACAACCTTGACGCGAGAAGACTCTCATAGAAATAGCCAAATCTTCGTTGGCGGCATAATCAAACTTTGACATTTTGTTGTTATGTTTGTTTATAGTGTCGCGTAACTCCTGTGGAACAGGATGGAATTCCAGCCCGACATAGAGTCCTTCGGTGTTTTCTCTGAATACGACGATATCGATATCATCTTTATAATTCAAAGGATTGCCTGCATACGCTTTGCAAGGTCTTAAGTTTGTAGCAAGGTTAAATTCCTGCCTCAGACGAACAATCGGAGAAGAATAGACTTTGCCTTTCCCTCTGAGTTCAGGGATAAGTTCGTTCTCTGCTTCCTCTTTCGGAAGAGATGTGATGGCTCCAAAGAGGGCACAATCAGATTTTTTTAACAGCTCAATAGTTCTATCGGGAAGCGGGTTTGCTTCCGTTTTCCAGAATTCCCAACCGATATCAGCATGGGTGTACTCCGCATCGAGCTGTAGTTTATCCAGAACGATTTTTGCTGCTTCCATCACTTCGTTACCGACACCGTCACCGGGCATCCAGGCAATTTTGTATTTAGCCATGGTTTTGTTAAACTCCTAAAATTTGTTATATGCTAAATGTAAAATTAAACAGATGTGTCGACCCTAAATAATTAGAGTACGGCACAAATGCATAATCTATTATTATATTTCTTTTTGTAAATGCTGCACCCACCGAGAGATCTTTGCTGTCATAGTTGAACATATACCCTGCTCTGAATTGGAACATTTCGTGCAGTTGTGCTTCGCCACCTAAATGGACTTTTAATTCGTCATCTAGAACAACCAAGTCAAGAGTAGTAAAAAATTGGTCGAACTGATAGTTCCCACCAACTGAAAATCTTGTAGGGAGAGAGATATCATTACTGCTAACGTCACCACCACTTGAAAGCTGAAACGATGAACCGAGGTTTGTTGCGGCAGCTCCAAGCTGTATTTTATCAGTTGCCCGGTAATGTATACCAACATCAGCATTAAATGCAGAACCACTCCATCGACCATTTTTTTCAAAGAAAATCCCAAGCGAAAGACCTAAAGATAGTTTTTCATTTTCAACATAAGTAATTCCTGTTTTAAATGAAATATCTTGAAAATCAAAATATGAGTCAGGTTGTTCCGTGGGGTTCTCTCTTTCCTGTAAACTATCGACTGAGGCAAATCGTATTCCACCATGTAGGTTAATCTTATCTGTTAAAGGAGCTGCAAAAAAACCTGATTCTAATCTGATGTTATCCCAGTATTTAGTATGTCCAAACGACGCAGAGAACTTATCGATTGAACGAATTGATGCGGGGTTGTAATGTGAACCATTGACGTTATTAACCAACGAAACGACCGCTTCACCTATTCCTGTTTGTTTGGACCCATGTCCGGTTTTCATCAAAGCTAAGCCGTCTTGTGCTATGGCAGTTTGAGTCCAAGAGAGTAAAATGAGAGTAAGTATTATTGTAATATTTTTCATTTTTTACCTTTAGAATAAAATGTCGAATGAAAAGATATGTTCGGAGCCTTCACCGACTTTATCCGATGAAAAGGCATAGTCAAAAACAACTCCGATTTTTTCTAAATTAAATACATACCCAAACCCTGCTGTCAGACTTTTATCGGTATAACCCGAACGAATAGCAAATTCTTTAGTCAGAAAATATTCAGCACCAGAGTGAATTATAAAACTTTCTTTAAAATTCTTTACCAAGTCGGTACTGACAAGAAGTTTTCTTTCAAAAAACCTAGCTGACCCGCCTAGACCGATTTCAACTGGGAAATCATCTACTTGATCAGAACCACCTGAAGTGGCAGACCCATAGGTATTCAGATAATCATTATTATTCCATTTAAAGTTAGCAGCCAGATTTCTGACAATCAGACCTACTTGCATATCTTGAATCGCCATTAAATCTCTTTGTTCTCTACTAAAAAGCTGGCTAAGATATAAAGTAGCTCCTAAATCAATCCCCACCGAAAAAACAGACATTTCGGCAAATTTAGAATGTAAATAGGAACCTTTAAAACCGAATGAAAGGTATTTCTCAAACCTTTTTGCAAATAGAACAGAGAACTGGCTATTATCCTGAGATATCAGATGCCCTTCAGGATTCCCATTGAGGTTACGTGCTTTGACAGAACCGGAACCTGCATAGAGCCAACTAAAACCTATAATTGAGTTTCCTTGCGTAGGAAAAACAATCGCAGCGTAGCCAAGTTTTCTATCAAGTTTCATAGCTCTATAAGAAGTGGCAAAAATAGATTGTTTCAACGATGACATTCCGGCTGCATTATAAAAAATCCCTGAAGCGTCATTAGAAATTGAAATATATGCTGACCCCATTGCTGTCGGTCTGGCACCGATTGGCACTTGTAGGAAGCTGCCTGCAATACCGGCACCACCAACGCCTGCAAAGAGAGATGTTGACAGACAGAGTAGTGTCAGAAATAGTAGTATGAGTATTTTCTTCATTAATATCTCTCCTTGTTACGGAATTACCGCAATTTTACCCCAGTGAGCTTCACCGGTTGAATATGTTATTTTAAAGTAATACATTCCTACGGCAACTTTAACACCGTCACCGTTAAGCCCGTCCCAAGTCCGTCTTTCAAATCCTACCGTCGGGTAGGTTCCCGGAGCATAAGTTACATTATCAACAACACGACGAACCAAATGCATCGCAAAATCATAAATTTCAATCGTGATATCCGTCTCTTGTTTTACAACAAAGTGAAAATCAAGACGGTTTGTGTTAACATGACTAAACGGAATCGGGAAAGCGTAAACTTCTTCAATCGGATCTACAACATAAAACGCTTTTGAGATACCCAGGTCTTCACGGTTTAACCGAATAGTTCTATCCCCTGTTCCAACCCAAACAAAGTCGTCATCAACCTCGACAGCATAAACCGGAGTACCTGCTAAAAGAAGGTCTGTTCCTGAAGAGTCTGTCATCTCAACAGTTGTCCAATCGTAAGATGCGGAACCGTAAATAAGAGAATCAGAATCTGCGTATATTAATCCATTGTTTGTTGCGGCAAAGACTCTATTTGAATCAAAGGCAAAATTCCAAGCAAAATCATTATAGACTTTACCCCAAATTCTTTGGTCTTTTAATGTATCTCCGCTTGGCAGAACAACATCAGTGGCAAAACCTACCGAAATCCCCGGAGCTCCTGAAAAAGTAGGCCGGATAGATGCCCAAATACGTGCATACGGGTCGGACGTTTCATACTGTACGCCAATCGCCGGCACCCAGTCACCGTCTATACCGTTCACAGCAGATGTAATGCTTAAGACAACATCAGCAGCAAGTAAGTCAGTATTAACTCTGGTTATATTAAACGAGTTCCCTCTGTCAACTGAAATCGCAAAACCGTTGTTACCGCCAACAACTATTGTATCCCCTTTTATTTCAATCGTAGTTAATGAGTCGGCATTTAATGAATCAAGAACTATAAAAGTAGTTTCGGGAATAGTTGTATCTATAGAAATCGGATATTTTTCATATATAGGAAAAGAGGCAGAAGGTAGAAAGTTATTGGGAGTGTACAAGGCTCCATAACCGCCCAGGACAATAGTTGTATCGCCAAGGAAACCGACATCGGAGTTGAATGAATTAAAGCTGAACGGTATTGGAAACGTTACTCCTCCGTCATCAGAATATACAATAATTGAAGTTGAGAGATTTAGTACCGTATCAAGCGGTACATTCACCGACCAAAGACGTTGATTACCGTTTGATAAAGTTTGTGTACGAAGTTTAATAACTTTTGTAGAAGAATTTTGGTCTTCAGGAAAAACAAAGTTTCTAGTAGAGTCAACCGCTCCTGATAAAGAGATAAAGAGCCGTACAAGACCAGAGTCTGTACCGACATTTAATGTATCTCCGATAGCTTCTAAAGCATGGACCACATTGCGTCGATTAGCAGGAGAAGTATTTAAAGGGTCAACAATAACAAACTGCCAGGATAATCCGGTATCATTTGAGACATATAAACTGTTTTCTTCCAGAGCCATATAAATACGGTTATTCATAACCGCAAAATCTGAGATTTTATGTCCTGCTCCTTCAAATGCCGGAATGTTATCAGTAGTCGTAAAAGTTTCACCAAAATCGGTTGATGTGGCAAGTCCTGTTGAAGTGTGATCATCGGCAGACACAGCAGTTCCGACAAATAGTTTTCCTCCAAAGTCAAGCATCGCTGTAATTTGTCCACCGGGTAAACCGTCTGAAATAAACTTACTGACATATTGACTGTTTTGTTTATTACCTTTTGTAAAACCCTCTAAGCCGCCATAAAAGACAAGGCTTGAATCACCTGTTCCGCAATTATCGCAGAACTCTATATCAGTGATATTTTTTGTAACAGCTTTATCTTTAGGTTCGGCATATATATATTGAAACATTCCACCGGCAGTTCCTGACCAAACATTTATTGAGTCACCATGCGATGTATCAACAACACAGGAAAAATATCTATTACGTAAAGAAGGTTGAGCGTTAGGTGTTGCAAACTGAATAGAGTCGGAAGAAGATGGGAAAATTCGTCTCCAACTGTCTCCGCCGTCTCTTGAAGCTAAAAATCCACCAGCAAAAGCTGTGAAGAACACCCAGTTATCTAAGGAATCATTAAACGGGTCGTAGTGTCCTGTAATGTCAAAAATCGTTCTATCGCCTCCCCATACATAGGGAATATCATTCGGGGCGGTCTCAAAATCAATTTGAGTCCAGGTTTGACCGTTATCATCAGAATAGGAAACACCGTCTGAAATTCCGACGTTGATATCGCTTATTCTCTGTTCATGGTTAGTAGCAACCCATATCCTCTGCCCAAACTGAGAAGGGACAGATGCAAATGCAGATATTGACGGGCTGACCAAACCGTTAGTTTGGTCATAAATAAACCATGTTTTACCGCTGTCGTTAGAGAAATTCAACCCCAAATCAGTTGCAAACCAAATAGAACCGTTATGCATAATAATATCTGTAACGACATTACTGGTATATCCGGTGTCCGGTTGATCAAAAAATTCCGGTATATCAGCATTGCCGACAACCGGTACAAAAAGTATTACAAATAAGATGAGTAAAAATTGTTTGTAGGCTCTGTTCACGCTTCACTCCACATAAGACACCGCACTATATAAATGAATTTACTTCGACAAGTTCAGTATAACTTGTTGAAATAGTCAAAAAACATAAAATACGGTAATTGATAATTAATAATTTTTCATCCTAAAAAATCTATTTTATACGTTCGAAAATAGGAAATTGTAAGGGCAATCGCAAGTGAAATAAAAGCGGTTTTGACATGATGAGATTTCTACTCTTGTATATAGAAATTGTTCCAAAAGAACAGGAAATAATAAGGTGATATTACAGATATTTTAGACTAGATCAGTGATTTTTCGAAAGTTACTGCCTGTAAAACAGAGTCGACATAAAAGTAACTCTCAAGATGAAAAGGGGCATACAGAAGTGTGATTTCATCAAATTTTAAATTGAGCGGAGCTTTCTTTTGGTTGATATTTTTTTTGTACCTATCTTTGGTAATAAAAATTTCAGTTAATGCGAGGGCTTCGTTCAAGGGTAAATTTACCGGTTTATATGTGCTATCCATTTTAGATATTTTATCAAGTTTGAATTGTGGAAATGCTGCGGACATTCTTTTACATAATTTAAATAATGCGTTATAATTTTTCACCCGAAAAGCCGGAATTATAACACGGTCAGACCGATAGATTCCTCCAAATATAGATTTCAAAGTTGATTCCTGAACACCCGAAATTTTAAACGCCCAAAAAGGCACTAAGATATTATTCTGCTCTGTTTGATGCACAACCTCTTCTATTTCATCAATTTCCACACCGGGCTCTAAATCGGTAATGACCTGACAATTACGGCAGATATAAACTAGAGATTCCACCGATGGTAAGTCTTCCCCGCAATTATGACATTGATGGGATATTATAGAAATTTCACCTAAAGTGATATTTGGATTATCATACGACTCTTGAGTATTTGATGCTAAGGTAGTAATATGATTTAAAACCCGACCAGTGACACCGTCGATGACAAACCGATTAAAACCTTCAGTGTCATAAAAATCAAAAAGGTAAAAAGGGAAATACAAAAGCATCGCCCTTGGGCTGTAAATTTCTGTTTTATTGACACCAAACAAATTGGAATCAAAAGAACTGATAGCCCCGATATGTGTGTGAAGTGATTTCCGTATTTCTTCCCATGGTTTATAAATAGGAAGTAAGTCAAAGTCATCTTCCATCTTTTCTTCAGATAGCGGAAATAGTTTTATATAATCAGAGCGTAGCCCCAAAGTATTAGGTAAACCGTCATATTTCATACCTGCGGTTAAAGTAGTTGTGTATGGAGAAAGAGAAATATCGGTTTTTTCTTTTTCATAAGATATTTCTTGGTTTTCCGTATAGTCTGATAAGACAACTCTTTTTTCAACACCTTTTCTCAATCTAAAAAGTATCGCATCAACTTTCCAATACGGATAATACATTCGTTTGAGTTGATAGTCAGAATGTATGAGCGGTTTGCCCTGTTCTTTTAGATATCTGTCAATTGCATAGCGAGCTTCTTGTTTTGTAGCTTTTACTTCAGCAACAAAAGTAGGCGGAGCATCGGGCATAACTAACCGTAAAGCTGAACCGCAATGGTCACACTCGATGGCAAAGAAGTTATCCTCAAGTTCCAGCTCTCCCCCGCATCCGGGGCAGCTGACACCTATGGTAAAACCGGATTTCTCTTTATTAGCTGTCGTCGCCATCAGTTTTCTTACCACAATCACCACAGAATTTAGAACCTGCAATAAGTTCAGCTGAACAATGCGGGCAGGTAGTTTTCACATCTAGTTTCAAGCCGCAATCAAAACAGAATTTTGCTTCAGACGGAAGTGCATGCTGACAAGCAGGACAACTATTTTGCACAATCATCTGATGACCGCATCGATAACAAAAGCGAGATTGTTCGGGTGTGTCGGTGTGACATTTTGGACAAGTAACTGTAGCAACCGGTTCACGTTTTAGTTCGGTTTGTTCGGGAGAAAATACTTTTTGCATCATAGCCGGCATCATCAGACCGACCCCTGCTGCCATACCCATATTTGCTCCGGCAGAACCAGCACCACCGGTACCGCCAAAACCTTTAGCCATTTCAAACTTCAAAAACTTGTCTAGGTCTCCGACAGCTTCCATTCCTGAACGCTGGTCTATCATCTTGGTAACTTCTTCAGGAGGCGTGATTGAAGAGATATAAAAGTCAACAAGTTCTAATCCATATTTTTCAAATTCAACACTTACTGATTCTTTAAACTCGTTTGCTAATTCCGTATAAATTGATGGAAGGTCTAAAATTGTATCCAGTTTTTCGCCAAGCATATCATTCATACGGGCGATGATAACATCGCGTAGGTAATCCTGTATTTCAGAAGTAGTATATTTTGCTTGTCTGCCGACTACAGAATTTAGAAATAAGACCGGTTCTTTGATTTTCATAGTGAAAGCACCATGACCGCGTAGTCTTATCAATCCGAATTTACTGTCTTTAAATGTTACCGGATGTTTGGTGCCCCATTACATATCGGTATATGTTTTTAGATTGATAAAATAACATTCTGCCAGAAACGGAGAATTAAACCCAAACGGAAACGCCAGTAATCTTGTTAGGATAGGAACGTTTAATGTTGCCAATGTATGGCGTCCGACTGAAAAAGAATCAGCTGCATGACCGTCTTTGAAAAAGATTGCCATTTGGCTGTCACGTACTATCAGCTGTGCACCTAATTTAAAATCTGCGGAACCTTCTTGCGGAAGTCGGTAAATCATTTCATCGCCCGACGGGTCCATCCATTCTAATACTTCAATTAATAATGACATATAAGTCTCCTAAGTGTTATTTTTCAATTTTCATATATTTTCGGCAAAATACTTTATTTCTTAAATTACCGGAAATTAAGTTTAAAATTCAAGAACCTGCTTAAGTTGTTCAAAAATGAAACATTTATGAGTAAAAGGACGGTTTAAAGCACAATATACGATTGATAAAAAAAATTGACACCAATAGCTTCTCGGGTTATATAAGTAGATACAAATTCTTAATATACTAAAAAGAGATACATTTTTTTTAAATAGAAATATACAGTAAAGGATATACATATGAATTTTCGTAAAACAGCCCCATTTATAATTATAATGCTTTTTATCGCAGTAATACTACAAGTCGGTTGCGATACATTGGTCACAGAAATCAACACGGAAATCCTGGTTGATTCGACATTGGCAATTAGGTGTTTTGACTGTCATAATGATACCGATAATCTTTTAATACGACCAAGGGGACAGTTTAACAATTCGGCTCATGCTGACTTTTCATTGTTGGATAACATATATGATAAGGACGGTAACGAATGCGGTAGGGCTTGTCATACGCATGAAGGATTCCTTGTTAAAGTAGATTCTACTCTTGGTTCGACAGATTCGTATTCAGCTATAAATTGTTTCACATGCCATCTTCCACATACCGGAGAGTATGGTACATGGAATATAGATACACTACGGTCTAGTGATAAAATAGAAAGCCGATTTGGTGCTACTTTAGGTGCCGGTTTTTATTCCCCCTCAAACTCATGTGTACACTGTCATGCATCAACCCAATCGGTTGCCGGAACAGACAGTTTAGTAGAACTTGATGCTGATTTTGGTCCTCACGTTTCCCCGCAAACAGATATAATAAGTGGGAAAAACGGATATTTTGTCTCTACCAACGCACCTCCAGTTAACACGCATTTAGAAAACGGTTGTATAAAGTGTCATTACGGTAATCCTGCTTCAGGTCAAGGAGGACAAGGCTATGCTTTTGCTGAACATACTTTTAGATTAGAAGATGAAAACTCGATGCAGCAATATACGAATACTTGTGGAAATGCTAACAATGCCTGCCATCTAGGTTCAGAAATCACAGACTTTTATGACCGTCCTTCAATTTTAAAAATTGACACTTTATCTAATTCTGTTAAGTCATTATTAGCTTCTTTTGAAATTATAGATAGTGCCGATACATCCGGGCTTACTTATACAATTGGAGATTCAGTCCCTCGTATTCATGCTGAAGCATATTATAACTATCTATTGTATAAAAATGATCGTTCTCGCGGCATTCACAATGCCGGCTTTGTTACTACCCTTTTACGTGCTACTGCTACTGTTTTAGATTCATTACCTCCTGTCGGCTTTTTTACCGTAGATGATAGTTTGGGTTGTTTTGGATTACCGGTAACTTTTACTCCTACGTTACTAGGATATTTTGATACGTTGTATTGGAATTTCGGTGACGGTCGCTTTGACACAACAACAGTCGATACTCCAATAACAAATATTTATAGTGCAGCCGGGTTATATACTGTTTCTTTGACTTCATCCTCTATATGGTCAAAAGACTCTGCCGGATTTATTATAACTTCGACTACATCAGATATATTTACAAAAACTGATTTTATAACAATTGACGGTCCTCCTGTAGCAGATTTCACAATAGATACAGATTCTATTTGTACAGGTGATCCGGTTACATTTACAAGCACTTCACAGTCTTTATTACCTGCTACATACGTTTGGGATTTTGGAGACAGTAGTACAGCTGTAACACCTGACGCTACTCATGCTTATACAACTCCGGGGTTATATTCAATTTCTTTAATAGTTACAACTGATTGTGATGTTGATACATTAATAAAGATTGACACATTAACCGTTCTTGCCGGTCCTACAGCACAATTTACATACGCACAAAATCCTGCTCCTGACACCCTGACATATCAATTTACAGATGCTTCAATTGGAGCAAGTGGTTGGAGTTGGGAATTCTTTGAAGGAATAGGAAGTAATGTAGTCTCTGTTGGTAGTTCTCAAGCACAGGATACGACATTTACATTCCCTAACTCAGATATATCCAGAAGGGCAATTCTGACAGTAATAAATGCAAACAATTGTATTGATATTGATACTATGATAATAGCTCTCTAATAATTACATATAAAAAAAGCCCGCTAATTGCGGGCTTTTTTAGTTCTAACATAAACTTACATTTATAATGAATCTTTAAATTTCTTTGTCAAAGCAGGTACGATTTCCAAAGCATCACCTACAATGCCGTAATTAGCGATGTTAAAAATCGGAGCATCTTTATCTTTGTTGATTGCTACAATATTTTTAGAAGTCTGCATTCCGACCAAGTGCTGAATAGCACCAGAGATACCTACCGCAATATACAGCTTAGGATTGACTGTTTTACCTGTTTGTCCAACCTGATGCGAGTATGGAATCCATCCGGCATCAACAATAGCACGAGAAGCACCTAAAGCACCTCCGAGAGAGTCGGCAAGTTCTTTTACCAATGGAAGGTTTTCTTCTGCCTTCATTCCTCTACCGGCTGAAACAATGATATCAGCTTCAGTTAAGTTTAAAGCACCTGCAGATTCTACTTTCATCTCTTTAACAGTCATTTTTGAATCAAACAAGGAAGCATCAACAGTTTCTTCTATTACTTCACCGTTACCGTCTTTTGATTCGGCATAAATTTTCATTCGAACTGTTACACAAAACGGTTTTGAATCATTAGTCCCAATTTTGGCAATAACCGATCCGCCGTAACTGGGACGGGTAGCAATGATTGAATCGCCGTCAGCTTCTAAGTTGGTAACATCTGATGCCATCGGAGAACCTAAAAGAGATGCCAATCTTCCGAAAAGTGATTTACCGTAAAACGATGCAGAGCCCAAAATTAAATCAGGGGAATACTTTCCGACAATTTCTTTTATGACTTTACAGTAGATATCATCATTAACGAATTTTAATGCAGGGTTGGAAACAGCAATAACTTTGCCACCGACACGGGATGCTAAGTCTTGTGCTATGTCGGATGCATTTTCAGCTAATACTAACGTGAAGATTTCACCACCTAATGATTTGGCGGCTTCGATAAGTTCATAAGATGATGCTGTTAATTTACCATCTTTTTGTAAAGCGATATTGAGTATTTTCATTTTATAACCTTATAAAACTATCTAATGTTTTCTATTTTGAGCTAATATATATATGGTATCACTTGTCCGCAATAGTTTTAGTTTATTTTCTTATCTATATTATTTTTTTCATGAGCTAAAATATCGAGTTTATTGTTTAAGTAATCTTCAAATACTGAGTCAATATCCTGAATTGTGTTTGCCCCAAACAAAATAGGACGTAATTCAGAAGCTCCCCGGAAACCTTTTATATACCACCCGAGATATCTTCTCATCATTTTTGCCCCTCGTTCTTCCCCGAATTGCTCTTTCATTAGTTGAGCATGTAAACGAGCCATCTCAATTTTTTCTCTCATTGAGGGGTTTTCCAATAAATCACCTGTTTTCAGGTAATGATTAATTTGTTGGAAAATAAACGGGTTTCCCATTGCAGCCCGACCAATCATGACTCCATCGCAACCGGTTTCTTCTTTCATACGGATAACATCTTGAGGTGTTTTTATGTCACCGTTCCCAATAACAGTAATATCTACCGCCTGTTTTAATTTTTTGATAGAATTCCAGTCAGCATTGCCTGAAAACCCTTTTGCTCTACTTCGGGCATGTAAAGATACTGCTTTTGCACCAGCTCTTTGAGCAATTTCACCTACTTTTTCAAATACCGGGTTTGCTTCATCCCATCCGGTACGAATTTTTATAGTAACCGGTGTATCTCCTGCCCCTGCAACAGTTCCTTTAATGATATCTTCTGTTAGTGCTAAATCTCTTAAAATAGCCGAACCGCCATTTTTGCTGACAACTTTTTTGACCGGACAACCAAAATTGATATCAATTAAGTCGGGATTAAACTCTTTTACAGTAATGGCCGCAGCTTGTTCCATGACCTTTGGGTCGGAGCCAAACAGTTGTATTCCAATAGGTTGCTCGTCAGGCTTGAAGCCCATCATTTCTTTTGTACGATCTTGATTGCGGATAATTCCTTCTGAGGAAATCATTTCAGTATAGGTAAAAGCCGCCCCTGCCTTAATAGAAAGTACTCTAAAAGGACGGTTTGAGACACCTGCTAATGGAGCCAATAATACTCCATCTTTTACAATTAAGTTTCCGATATTCATGCCGACAATATAACCAAGTAATTGCTATACACAAGGCAATACAAAGCGATTTGAGGAGAAATATCTTAAATCACCAGCAGATATTCTGATTAAAACATGAAATGAGATCGAAAGGATAACCCGATGGCGGAACTCATTGTTAAATATGACGATAAGGTTATAGAACGTATTGTCACGGAGAAAAAAAGACTTTCTATCGGACGGACAAAAGAGAATGATATCGTTTTGGAAAACAGAGGTGTCTCTCGCAAACATGCAATGATTGAATTTAATGATAACGCTGCTGTTGTTATCGATAATGAATCATTAAACGGTACATTTGTAAACAACAGAAAAATCACTGAAGAAATTCTTCGCGATGATGATATTATAACTATCGGTAAGTATTCCTTAACATACCATGCTGAATCTAGTCAAGATACTGATACCGGTGCTGATTTTGACGGTACTATGGTTTTAAATACAAAAAAACAGAAAAAACTTATTGAAAATGACCGAATGGAAAAACAAATCGTTGAAAAATACGGTGGGTCTGTATTAATAGGTGAAGAAAATGCTGAATTTTCTGAATTTAAAATTGACCGAGATGTAATTACAATCGGAAAAGCAAAATTTGTACATATTAAAGCAAAAGGATTTTGGCTTTCAGGTATTCAAGCAAAAATATCAAAAGAAAATAATTGTTATGTATTATCCAATCTAGGGAAAAAAGGCAAAACAAAAGTAAACGGTGAAACTGTTTCGTTATATAATTTAAAAAACGGTGATATTATAACTGTTGGGAAATCATCTTACAAATTTGTCGAGGGAAGGCATTAAATGAAATTTGCCCTAATATCTGACATCCATGCTAACTATGAGGCTTTAACAAAAGTGCTAGCTGATATTGAGACTCAAAAAGTTGATACAATTCATTGTTTAGGTGATATTATAGGTTACGGTGCTGAGCCCGGACTTTGCTTGGAAGCAGTATCAAAATATTGTGACGTAAAACTAATGGGAAACCATGAATATGCCGCATTGGGTTTGATTTACACCGAACATTATAATGCCGCCGCCAAAGAATCATCTGAATGGACAAAAACTCAGTTAAGTGATAATGATTTATCTTTGATAGCAGACTTCGAAATGTCTCATTCATTTGATAATTTTCTTTTAGTGCATGCCTATCCATTTGAACCTGAAAAATGGCGATATATAATTGCTCCTAATGCTGCTATTGAAGGGTTTATGCATTTTACAGAAAAAATTTGCTTTTTTGGACATTCTCATCTTCCACAGATTTTTATAGAACAAGAAGACGCTCTACCGCGCTGCCAAGTCGGTCACGACTTTTTACCTGACAGAGAAAATAGGTACCTGATAAATATCGGTTCTGTAGGACAACCAAGAGATAATGACAATCGGGCATGTTATCTTATCTTTGATACAGACGAATACGAGGTTTTTTATAGACGAGTTGAATACGATATCTCAGCGACACAAGACAAAATGGCTGAGCATAAAATGCCTGAAATGTTAATCAGTAGATTAGCAATAGGACGTTAAAGGTGAGGATACAATGACTAAATATTCTTCATACATATTATTCTTATTGATTTCATTTTTTGTTGTTATTGTTTCTTTAAACGGTATAGGGCCGGTAGATAACTTACAACGTTCGATGAATGACTTCTTAAGTAGTTTCACAGCATCTGAAGAAGTTAGTTCTGAAATAGTTATGGTGACAATTGACGGTGCTTCTATGGATAAATACGGTAATTGGCCATGGAATCATGATAAAATAGCAGACCTTTTGGCAGCTACCGCCCAGGGAGAGCCAAAGACTATTGTTTTAGATTTTATTATAAATACAGACAACTATCAAGATTCAGCAGGATATACAGAGATATTAGCAAGTCAAATGAGTTGGATTAAAAATCTGGTTATGCCTTATGATATTGCTTTGGCAACATATCGAGATAATAAAACAAACAATCCAAAACATTTATTTGAAAATTCTATTTCGATTGATAGTAAACTGGGTATAATGAGCGAAAAATCTTCACTGATTGTTAGAAAAGTATTTCTACCTCCCGATAAAATTCTGAATACTAAACCGTATCTCGGTTTTGATTATACAATGCCCGATGATGATAGATTAGTGAGACATCATTCCACAGTAATGAATTTTGAAGGTTACTATTATCCTTCCTTAGCCCTCGCGGCAGCAGCAGTATATTTAGGAAAACCGATGGATCAGATAAAAGTTACCGAAGGTAATAAAGTTACAATTGATGCAAAGCATACTTTTCCTATAAATTCTCAGTCAGAAATGTTTATTAGTTTTCCTCAGGAAAATAATTTTAGAAAAATTTCAGCTGCCAGTATTTTAAGTGAAGAAATTGATATTAAAAGTTTAAAGAACAAACTTGTTTTAGTAACTATCGATAATCCGAACGGAAATCAATACTTTAAAACTGCGGTACAAAACCAAGCAACAAAAAGTTTTGTTAGAGCGTCTATTATTCAAAATATAATTGATAACAATATTCTCAATAGTAAGTCAGAAAACTCACTTATGAATCTTTTGCTGTTGTTTATTATAGGCGGTATTTGTGCTTTTATTATGCCGCAAGTATCTGCATTGTTCCGTTTTGTCATATTGGGCGGCGGATTGATAATTCTAGCCAATGTAAATTATTTCTTGTACAGTTCATTCTTGATACTTCCAAATACAATATATATTGTTTTAGAGTTGGTCTTATTTATGATTGCTGCTCCTTTTGTTGACTCTGAATTACTTACCGGTGAAACAAAACAAAGCAATAAAATAAAATCTAAAATGCCAAAAGCAACTAAGTCTAAATCTAAGTCTGAAAAGTCGGCATTCAATGACACACCGATACCGATTCGAGAAATTCAAGACAAACCGACTGACCCTGAAAATCAACGGACTTCTATGATTGCTGATGCTTCAAGCGGAGATCATCAATCTATCAGTCTGGATGAAACTTCAGCTCATGGTACTGATGAAAAAACCTCAGCATTTAATCCGAATAGTACTGTCTCCGAACCTGAAATTATAGGTGGTGAAACATTCTCGGATTCTGACCAAAATGAAATTGAACGATTTGGTACTATTGATTTAGATGCATCTGATTCGCAGGAAGTCGAGTTACTTCCTACCGATATTAAGAAATTAGGTCGTTATGAGATATTAGGAACACTCGGCAAAGGTGCAATGGGTCATGTTTACAAAGGTGTCGACCCGGCTATTAACCGTCCGGTAGCATTAAAAACTATCCGTCTGGATTTTGTAAGTGATGCTGAAGAAATGGAAGAGTTAAAAGAACGTTTATTCCGTGAAGCTCAGGCAGCCGGAAAACTTTCTCACCCGAACATTGTGACTATTTATGATGTAGGTTCAGAAGATCAATTGCAATATATCGCTATGGAATATCTTGAAGGCAGGACTCTTGAAAATCTAATTAAGAAGAAAGCTAAACTGAACTTTAAGATTATAGCTAAAATCATTACACAAATTTGTGATGCTTTGGAATATGCTCATGACAAAGGAATTGTACATCGTGATATAAAACCTGCGAACATTATGATAACATCAACTTATGATGTCAAATTGATGGATTACGGTATCGCCCGTGTTGATTCAAATTCAATGACTAAAACCGGAATCGCAATGGGAACTCCTAACTATATTTCACCGGAGCAACTCAAAGGTCAAACGGTTGATAAGCGTGCTGATTTATTCTCACTTGGAGTTGTTATTTATGAACTACTCTTGGGTAGACGTCCGTTTAAAGGAGAGAATATAACATCTTTGATTTATTCAGTCATGAACCACGAACCGACTAAACCGTCAAATATAAATCCTCAAATTCCATTATTGTTTGATCATATTGTTAGTCGTGCATTACAGAAAAACCCGGATGAACGATATCAAAAAGCTAATGATTTAAAGAATGATTTATCTGATTTTGTAGAATCATTTAGCACAAAATAATTGTTATTATCCATTAAGAGAAAAGCCGTTGATGTATCATACATCAACGGCTTTAATTTTTGCAAAATAAATTTTTTATTCTTTGGGCTCATTCTTATTTGAAAGAATATCTTCAGCTAAAGACAAGGCAACCCCTGAAAGCATAACTTCAACACCGAGTTGTGTAAAGTCTGATGATATCAGTTCCCGGTCTAAGGCAGCATATAGTGAGCATGAGGCTCCCTGTTCGACAACAATACCGGATAATCGGTCAGAAGATTCGGCAACAAATGTAATTTCACCCAGTTCTTCAGATATAACAAATCCAGTACAGTTATGAAGCTGCAGATGAGAATTACCGGTATATACGACAATCAATGTACCCCGTACTTTCCCAAGTGAGACTTCCGGGAAAATTTCAAGAGATAGTGAACGCCTGCCTTCTTCGTTTACAACTCTTATACGAAAACGGTCGGATTCTTCTGAAAATTTTTCAGCTTGTAAAACTTTGCTAATTTTTTCAGCATCTTTAATAGTAAACTTGTTGCCTTTATGAAAATTATTACTCATGAATAAGTCTACTTATTGTTTTGACTGCTGTCTTTGTTTTCGTTATTGTCGTTCTTATTAACCTCATCAATTGAACCTTTCAGTTCATTTGAAGTTTCTTTCATAGCTGTTTTAAACTCTGAGATACCTTTACCTAAACCTTTTGCTATTTCCGGAAGTCTCTTTGCTCCGAAAAGTAACAGAATAGCTAAAAATATCAGGATCATTTCTAGGGGACCCATGCCAAACATTTTACACCTCCTGGTGTGAGATAACTTTTATAAGTACCACCATCTAAAATAGATAATAACTAATATAACTACAAGCATCGACATAAAATTAATTTTTAATTTTAAGCCGATAGTAAACGCAATTGTATACAAATCAATTTTTACTGCATCAAATCCGATTGGAATAGATTTAGTAAAAACAGTTTTGGCAGCACCGTCAGGTAAGAAAGTACCGACAATATCACCGACTAAGCCACCTAAAACAGCCCCAAGAATCAAGGCGACAATAATAAACGTAGTTTCTCTTCTTTTCAATCTATCCGCCTATCGAAATTTTTGAAAATGCCACTTGTAGTGATTCAAAAAGTCTTAATCCGTCTGTTGAACCCAAAATTTTCTCTACAGCCCGTTCAGGATGAGGCATCATGCCTAAAACATTACCTTCTTTATTCATAATTCCGGCAATGTTATTAATCGAACCGTTTGGGTTACTTTGTTTATTGAGAACACCTTTTTCATCACAATATCTAAAAACTATTTGATTATTATCTTCCAAAGTTTGGATGTCACCGTCAAAGTTATAATAGTTACCTTCACCATGTGCGATAGGAATTTTTAAAACATCTCCTTTATTACAAACCGAGGTAAAAACAGTTTGGTTGTTAGCAACTTGGAGATGCACATATTTACAACTAAAACGTAAGTGATCATTTCGAATTAAAGCACCGGGTAAAAGTCCTGACTCTGTCAACACCTGAAAGCCGTTACATATTCCGATAACTTTTCCGCCACTATTCGCAAATTTTATAACAGAATCCATAATAGGAGAAAATTTGGCTATTGCTCCTGAGCGTAAATAGTCGCCGTAGGTAAATCCGCCGGGAAGAATGATAACATCGGAGTTTAACAAGTCTGTTGATTGATGCCAAAGGAATTCGACATCTTCCCCTACTACGTGTCGAACAGCTGCATAGGCATCATAGTCACAATTAGACCCCGGAAATGTTACAACACCAAACTTCATTAGTTATTCTCCACCGTAAAAGTTTCAATAACAGGATTGCTTAAAAGTTTTTCTGAAACTTCTTTAATTTTCCGGTCTATGTCGGCAGAATCGGCTTTAACTTCTAGCTCAAAGAATTTTCCGAATTTTACTGAAATAAAATCATCATAACCCATTTGTTTGAGAGATTTATTTATAGTCACACCCTGTGGGTCTAAAACACCTTCTTTAAGACGAACATAGACTGTTTTTTTACTACTCATTATCTATCCTTTTATCAGTTTTTCTTCTATCATCTTCTTTACCGGTAACCTTACCTACACCGACGTATAACAAATCATATATTTGTACTGCCATTCCATATAATATATATAAAGCAAAAAACGGAAACAATAAAAGTCTCGGTTTTAATATAATTATTATAGCAGAAATTACGAGTAATCCTAATTTTCTTTTTGATTGAGGAGTATCAAATTTATCAGGGAAAGCGTCATATTTCACCTGTGAGACCATTAAAAAGGCAAAAAGAATAACCATAGTGGTCAAAATCTCACTGTACTCCAAACCACCCCAAATTTTATAGGAAAAAATAATATATGAAACAAGCGGAAGTGCCGCCATCGGAACAGGTAAACCCATAAAATCTTTTTTCTCATCGGTATCTGCCAGAAGATTATAACGAGCCAAACGATATGAAGCTGCCATAATATATACAATTGAAATCACCCAACCGAGTTTGCCTAAAGAATTCAGAATAATAGTATGCACCAACACTGCCGGAGCAACTCCAAAAGAAAGAAAATCTGCCAAGGAATCAAGCTCAACGCCAAATTGAGATGAACCGCCACTAATACGGGCAATTTTACCGTCAAGAGCATCTAAGAACCCTGCCAACACAATCAGCCAACAAGCATCAACAATTTCGCCGTTAAAGGCTGACAAAATTGCCAGAAACCCGCAAACAATGTTGCCCATTGTAAAAGTACCCGGAATGACAGACCTGTTTAACATCTAGATTATTTTTTCCTCAGATTGTGTCTTTATATCTTTAGACGATAATTGACCTATAATTGTTTCGCTTCCTACAACCTTATCCCCTGCTTTGATTGCTATAGATGTATTGGAAGGAACTAATAATTCTGTGCGGGAACCAAATCGAATCAACCCAAATCGGTTTCCAGCAGTTACGGTCTCACCGTCTTTTAAGTGACAGACAATACGTCTGGCAATAAGTCCTGCGATTTGTTTAAAAATAATTTTTTGACCTGTTTTGGCGGTCATTCCTATTTCAGTCTGTTCATTAAGTTCCGAGGCTTTGTCAACAGATGCGACATGAAATTTGCCTGGGTTATATTTTACATAGTTGACAATACCGTCAGCCGGAACACGGTTGATATGTACATCAAAAACTGAAAGAAAAATTGAAATTTTAGTAGTATCAGAACCTATAAAGTCATGATGTCCTATATTTTCTACTGCCAGAACTTTGCCGTCGGCAGGAGAGATTAAAAGTCCGTCTTTGTTTTCAAAAGTCCTGTTCGGGTCACGGAAAAAGTACATTATAAAAAAAGTCAGAAAGGCAAAAACAGCCGAAATGATATACAGAACTGTACTATTCAAAGTTAATGATGCCGCATAAAAGACAACAGTCAAAATAAAAGTAAGGAGTATAAAAATATAACCTTCTTTTGCAATCATTATTTAAAAACCCGTCTGAAAATTTTTGATACATTTTTTGTATAGTAATCAAGCCCAAAACAGTTGTCGATTTCTTTTTCAGAAAGATATTTTCGTACTTCTTTATCTTCCTTGAGAAGATTTCGAAAGAGTCCTTTGCCGTCGTGAGCTGCCATGGCATTTTTCTGCACCATGCGATAGGCGATATCTCTTGTTTCTACTTTTGAGGTAAGTTTCAACAGTATTCTTTGAGAGAACACAACGCCACCCTCGAAGTAAATATTTTCAATCATTCGTTTTTCATTAACGACTAAACCTTTGAGCATATCTATAAATTTTTGTAAACCGTAATCTATAATAATGCATGAGTCAGGTATAATAATTCTTTCAACCGATGAGTGAGCAATGTCACGCTCGTGCCAAAGGGGGATATTTTCCATAGCTGAGACAGCATAGCCTCGAACAAGTCGTGCGATACCGGGGATACGTTCGGCAGTAATTGGGTTTTTTTTGTGAGGCATGGCATAAGAACCTTTTTGCTTTTTGGAAAAGCCTTCCATCATTTCGTTTACTTCTGTACGCTGCAGATGTCTTACTTCTGTGGCAAATTTTTCGAGTGATGAACCCATAAGAGCTATAGCATTTATAAATGCAGCGTGTCGGTCACGTTGGATAACCTGAGTCGATACTTCGGCTACTTTTAGACCGAGTTCTTTGCATACAGCTTTTTCAATTTTTGGGTCTAAGTTAGCGAAGTTTCCAACCGCACCTGAAATCATACCGACAGAAATCGTTTCGGTGGCGGCATCAAATCTAACTTTAGCTCGTTGTAATTCGGTATACCACATGGCAAATTTTAAACCGACTGTTGTAGGTTCGGCAAAGACTCCGTGAGAGCGACCGATACACGGAGACATTTTATATTTTTCTGCCAGTTTTTTTATTTCTTTTAGAGCGAGAATAATTTTTTTGTCGATGATTACTGCTGCTTTTTTCATCTGTAAAGAAAGTGCTGTGTCGAGCATATCGGATGATGTCATACCGTAGTGCAGATATTTAGCATCTTCACCTACATATTCAGAAACAGCTGTTAAAAAAGCGATTACATCATGGTTTATTTCAAGTTCAATTTCATTTATACGGGTAACATCAAATTTGGCTTTTTTAGCGATGACTTTATAGGACTTCATCGGAATAATTTTTGCATCTGCCATTGCTTTGGCAGCGGCAACTTCTACTTCCAACCAGCATTGATATTTACTTTGGTCAGACCAAATATGTCCCATCTCTTTGAGTGTATATCTTTCAATCATTTTATTTATTTGCCTTTTTGTAATCTGCTAAAAATGCTTCCAAGCCTGAGTCAGTCAGTGGATGTTTGATAAGCTGTGAAATAACTTTGAGAGGCATCGTGATAACATCGGCACCGATTAAGGCGGCATCGACAACGTGCATCGGAGATCTTACCGAAGCGACTAACACTTCGGTTGAAAAAGTATAGTTACTGTAAATTGTACAGATAGAGTCAATCAATTCCATGCCATGAATAGAAATATCATCTAAGCGACCGATAAATGGTGATACATAAGTTGCTCCTGCTTTGGCAACAAGCAAGGCTTGCATTGGAGAAAAGACTAAAGTAGCATTTGTCATGATGCTTTGAGTTGAAAGAGCTTTAATAGCTTTGAGCCCCTCTAGAATTGTCGGAATTTTTACAACTATATTGTCACCGATTTTCATAAGCTCTTCGGCTTCTTTCATCATACCGTCAAAATCGGTAGCGATAACTTCTGCCGAAACCGGACCTTTGACAACTTTACAGATTTCTTCTAAAATCTCTTTATACGGTGCTGTTTCTTTTGCTGCCAAAGACGGGTTTGTAGTAACGCCGTCTAAAACACCTAGAGAAGCGGCGGTTTTTATCTCTTCCAAATTGGCTGTATCAATAAAAAATTTCATTTGTTATTCCTTCTTATATTCGACCGAAACAAGGTACAAACCTTGTGCCGGTGCCATGCTTGCAATCCTATAATCAGTAGAGCTTTCTATAATATCTCTAAACCGTTCTAAAGTCAAGTTCTGCTTCGTTTTGTCTCGGTTAACAGAGGCAATTTCAACCATAGCTCCAACCATTGAGCGAATCATACTGTGTAAGAAGCGGTTACCTTTTATTTCAAAAATAGCCTGTCCATTTTCGATTTTCCAACTCGCTGAAAATATAGTACAGTTATTGTTTTCTTTACGTGAGGTAACTACGCAAAACGGGGCGAAATCATGCTCGCCGATTACAATTTCGACTGATTTTTCCAGAAGGCAGAATTCGAGTTCTTTTGCCAATTCCCACCTGAGATTATAATAGAGTGCGGATTTTTCAAGTCCGATAATATAGCGGTAGACTTTTGAAACAGCATCGAATCGAGAGTGAAAATCAAGTTCGACTTCTGAAGATAATACTATGCGAATATCTTTCGGAAGATAATAATTCAGGGCATCTTTGTATTTTTGTGGTTCAATAGTATGTGCAATTTGAAAGTTTGCAGTCTGCCCTAAGGCATGTACGCCTGCATCGGTTCGTCCGGCTGCTGTTAGATTTATTTGCTGACCGGTAGTTCGGAAAATAGCATCCTGAATTTTATCCTGAATTGTAACCCCGTTATTTTGTGATTGCCACCCTGAGTAATTAGTGCCGTCATATTCAATTATCAGTTTTATATTTTTCATGTTCATCTCAACCTATAAAATAATACAAAATGATAATGAACGAAACAGAAAGAGTTAAAAAGATAATATCTATGTATGACAAGTAATGAGTTGTATAAAATGTTCTTGTATTAGCTGAATTATAGCCTCTCACCATTAAGGCTTCAGAGAGAGCATCTGCTCGCCTTATTGCTGACAAAAAGAGTGGAATCAACAGCGATTTCAGGTTGAGAATTTTTGTAATAAAGGAACCTGAAAAATCAACACCTCTGATTTTTTGAGCATTCTTGATTGTGTTAAATTCTTCATATAAAATCGGTATGAATCTGATTGAAATAAATAAAATTAATGAAAAATCAGAGAGCGGAAATTTTAAAACTTTTAAGGGACGAAGAAGTTTAGTAACAGCTTCCGACAGTTCTGACGGCGAACAGGTTAAAGTTATAAAAAATGCCGCAGATAAGAACAAGAGTAAACGTAACGAATAATAAACTGCCGACAGTACAGCACCTTTGTAAAGAGAAACAGAAAACAACGTAAAAAGTACTTCTGACTCTCTCCCTGAAAAGACGAGATGATAGACAGATGTAAATGCTACAAACAGTAAAAGAGGTTTAAAATTGTCCTTTGCAATTTGTTTATCAACTCCCGAATAAAATAACAATGCTGAAATGAGTAAAAGCATCGATAAATAGAAAATAGTAGAGTCTGTAAAGAGAATTAAGATAAGCAACAGCAGAACCGGTAAAATTTTTACCCGGGCATCTATTGCATGCATATAAGATTCTAATGGACGATACTGCCCTATCATGGCAGAACTATTAAATAACATAGTGTGAGTATAGTTTTAAAAATGCACACAGTCAATACTTACAAAATTATTTGTGAAATATCTATTCTATAGATTTGTAGAAAAAGTCTATATTTTATGTGCATACTTCGACAAGCTCAGTATGACTAACTATAATAAGTTATCTTTCAAGTCACCCTTAGCGGAATCGAAAGGGCTTGAAAGACAACTATGAATTTTTTAATAAGCCTTAAAAGTTTTTTTATGATTTTTTTTGGGTATGTTTCATTGCCGGACAATTTGAACAAGCTTGTTTTGTTTTACGAACTTTAAGAATATGATAAACCAGATATGAAACTGCCGACAGACAAGCGATAACAATTATAATATTTTGCATTTCAACTGACATTAGAGACCTACTCCCGATAGAAGTTGATAAGCTATAAAAGCAGAGATATATGCTAAACCGGTCATATAGGTAAAGACCATTATAGGATACACCATGCTATTTGTCTCCTGTTTTATCGTCACAAGAGTAGCTCCGCATTGACAGCAAAGAGCAAAAAAGACCATAATTGAAATTGCTACCGCTACCGTAAATACCGGCTGACCGATTTTATCTCCATCTTCCCATTTGGCCTGACGCATTTTATCAATAAGAGATGATGACGCTTCATCAACATCAGTACCTAAGTTATAGATTGTACCTAAGACGGCAATAATAACCTCACGTGCCGGAAATGATGCCAGTACCGACATAGTAATTTTCCAATCCCATCCGAGCGGTACAAAAAGAGGCTCAACCTTTTTGCCAATTCTACCTAAATAGGAATTCCGAATCTGATAACCGGCAGCCTCGTTTGAGAGATTATTTATTTTTTGCAGGGCAAGAAGTTTAAACCGTTGGTATTTACTGTACCTGTCAATAACTTCTGTATAGCCTGACCTTGATTTTTTTATATTGGGAATCATTGTTTCCAAACTTTCAATTGAAGATATTTCATCAATAGTGAGAATCAATTTTTTCACAATAATTTTTTGTACCGAGTCATACCTATCTGCTATTTCATTGATGTCCGCATACGTTGATTTTTTATTTAATTCGATTGATTGTTCTATTCGTTCCTGCTTTGCAATAAATGAAGCAGAATCAGATTCAGTATGAGGATAATAACTTAAAGCCCAAATAATAATTGTAATCGCCATGATAACCGTACCTGCTCGGATAACAAATTGTTTGGCACGATTAAAGACTCTGATAAAAACTGATTTCAGGGTCGGGATTTTATATGACGGAAGTTCCATCAGGAATGTACCGACCTCCGTTTTAAGAATAGTTTTTTTTAATATAAAAGAGACAATGACCGCAACAAATATTCCCAGTAAATAGAGCAGAGTAAGTGTTAATCCCTGTAAATTCATAATTCCAAAATATGATTTATACGGTAGAAAGGCAGAAATCATAATAGTATAAACCGGTAGTCTGGCAGAACATGTCATAAGAGGTGCAACAAGTATCGTAATAAAGCGAAGTTTTTTATCTTCTATCGTACGAGTTGCCATAATTCCGGGAACGGCACAAGCAAATGATGACAACAAAGGAATAAATGATTTGCCCGATAATCCGCACCATCGAAACATTTTATCAACCAAAAATGCGGCTCTCGGCATATAGCCTGAATCTTCTAAAAGTGCTATAAATAAAAAGAGAATGACAATCTGCGGAATAAAAACTAAAACCGAGCCTACTCCCCCGATAATTCCGTCGGTAATAAGTGAACGGAGAGGTCCTTCTATCATTGATGATTCCACCGCTACGGCAAGTATACCAAAAAACGAGTCAATCAAATTCATAATCGGTTCGGCCCAACTAAAAATTGATTGAAAAACAAAGTACATCATCAGGAATAACAGAATTGGTCCGCTAATAGGATGTAAAACAAACCGATCAATTTTTTCGGTTCTTGTAGTATTATCTTTCTTGTTACTTTTTACGGCATGGGCAAATATTACTTCTGATTTTTTTGTTAATGAAGTTGTTTCTGCCTGAGAGAGATAATTTATTTTGTCGGTTATATTTTTGCGTCCCTCTTCTAATATTTCAGCGGCGGTATTTCCTACTTCTTTGACAAACCTTTTTTCCGCCTCGCCGTTCAGATCAAAAATTATACGTGCGTAATGAGCACGCGAACGTTTTTCATCACCAAATTTATTTTTGAGTTGCTCCAGGAGATTTTCTACAGCATCGGGATATATTTTTTCAGGAATTCTCTTAGGAGAGTTCAAAAGTTGTACAGCTTTTTCTTTTAGCTCATTGATACGTTTCCCTTTGTTGCCAATAACCGAAACAACAGGTAAGCCTCCGAGTATTTCAGAAAGTTTTTTACAGTCGACATCAATTCCTCTATTTTGAGCAATATCAATCATGTTCACAGCTACAACTACCGGTAGATTTGTTTGCAGGATTTGTAAGAGTAGATAAAAACTGCGTTCTAGATTTGTCGCATCTAAGACGGCAATAATAACATCAGGTTGTTTATCGTTTTCAATTTCACCGAACAATGATGAAGCAGCTATATATTCATCGGGAGTAAAAGCAGCAAGTGAATACGTGCCGGGGATATCTATCAGGGAATACTTTTTTGATTTATTATTTTCTAAGGAGAACTGACCTAAAACCCGTTCAACAGTAACACCTGGGTAGTTTCCGACATGTTGGTTTAAGCCTGTAATGTGATTAAAAATCGTAGTTTTGCCACAATTTGGATTGCCGCATACAGCAATTGCATAAGAAGTGCTTTTGCCTGTATCAGTTTGAGTAGACATGTGAGTAAATGTTAATCGTCTAGTTCAATAGTGACCATCGACGCTTCGGCATGTCGCAACGATAAACAACAGGAACCGATTTGAATTTCCATCGGATCATTCAAAGGAGCGTTACGAACATGTTCAACTTCTCGTCCCGGCACAACACCGAGCTCTAAGAGTCTCCGAGAAATTCTGTTATCATCGGTGAATCCTATAACTTTTCCCTTTTGTCCCGGCTGCATTTTATTTAAGTGTGTCATCAGTTGTACCTTTATTATTAATTATCATTTGCAAAAGTTAGATAAGCCGCTATAGCATCTTTTTCTGAAGGCTGTAGTTGCAGTTTTATTCCATATCTATTTATAGCTTGGACCCATTCAGTATCGGTATGAGTTTTTGGGTTTATCAAATTATGGCATGAATCGCAAAGAGATTCATATATTCTTTTTCCCTGTTGCTGTTTTGCGGTAAGGTTGATAGTATCACCACAGGTAATAAGCATCAGTGAAAAAATTATCATCAAGGGAACTAATAAATCAGACATCATCTTCCCCATTTTTCGAATCATTTGCATTCTCTTTTTGACATTTTTCACAGAAGCCTTGAATCTCTATTTTGAAATTTTCAGGAGTAAAGCTTTTGTCACCTGCTGTTTGTGCTAACAGACCGACAAGTTGTTCTACGGGAAACTCCTCTAACTTCTTACAGGATATACAAAACAGATGACCATGAGGAACTTTGGTTACTCTGTCATATCTGGTGATACCGTCGCCGAGGTTTACTTCTTCAGCCAAGCCGACCTTGCAAATCAGCTTCAAATTACGCCAGACGGTAGAATAGCCGATTGAACGGTCAAGAATACGTACTTTGTCATATAACTCATCCACCGTGATATGCTCTTCCAATTCAAAAAATGAACGGAAGATCAGCTCTCTTTGGGGCGTCATTTTAAAACCTTTTGTACGCAAAAACTCTTTCATTTCATCCTCAATAATCTAAATGAAAACGACTTTCATTTTCAACTATACTATATATCGACAGAAAGTCAAGTGAAAAACAGCACAATCTCAGCTTTTTTCATTATATTTTAACTTATTGGCTGATATAGAAATAGCCGCCCAAAAGGGCGGCTATTGAAATAAATAAATTGGACTTTATATTTATTTCAGAAGAGTCATTTTTTTAGCATTACTTTCACTTCCCCTAGTCAGTCTGTAGAAATACATACCCGAGGCAACTTCTTGATTGGAGGAGTTAGTTCCATCCCATTGAATTTCATAATTTCCGGGAATCTGGGCTTCATCGACCAATGTAATTACCTTCTGCCCTACCATGTTGAAAACTTCCAATTTTGTTACTGCACCGACTTCTTCTGTCGGTCTGATAGTATATTGAATTGTTGTAGTAGGATTAAATGGGTTCGGGTAGTTTTGGGTAAGTTCAAATGAGCTTGGAACACGTTGATACGGATTGCCGTCATATATTGAAGTAGAAATCCCTCCGAAGTAATCAACAACTTTTGAAATTAAGTCGGATGTTGTATTGTCGGAAGAACGATTATTATCAATTAGTTCGACTGAGAATGAAATCAATGCAGACTTGTAGGTACCTTCATAGGTCACACCGATTACATCAGACTGTGACGGACCTGTTGTGAAAGCAGGTAGCCCTAAATTAGTTGGTGTTAGTGTTGTCAAAGTATAAAAATTAGCGGCAAGTGGGAAAAAGGATAAATTATCACCTACAGGATTTCCGCTTACTCCGCTGTATAAAGGCCATTGTATTGAGGCATCTTTTGTCGCATGGAAATAATTGGTTAAAAAAGCAGGGTCGATATTCATTATATCATCTATACCTCTAACCGTTGAGAGCATAAGATTTATTCCGTTGTCCATCAATTGTTTCATAACAGCAATATCAGCAGCAGAAACAGCACCTGATGTGACATCTTCACCGGTATGCCAGAGAACAATTTCGTATGGGAGTATATCGTTTAAAGTAGGTGTTCCAGATACATTTATATCCCAAATATCAGAAGGAACTCGTTTGCCGTATAAAGAATTTTTGATTTCAAGTTCCAATGATGCCCCCCTGTCGGCATCAACAATTAAGATATTCGGTATGCCGAGAGTAACTTCAAATCCAAGTGTTTTTGTATATGTAGAACTTCAGGTAACGGGTAGGAAAAAAGCATCTATTGAATCTGTAGTAATTGTTAAGAAAAATGAATCGATATGCGGTGTCAAAGTATCCGGCACTGTAAATTCAATAGGTAGTCCGACATTAGTAACGGAAGTTGTGCTAAAGGTACCCGGTATTGTAATGTCGTTTTGAGTAAATTGTAGCCCCGAGTTATTACTTGATAAAGTTGCTTTCACGCTAGAACTCGGTCTCATTTGGTTGCGAACCATAAAGGAAAACTGTATAGCCTCTCCCGGTTCCAGGTAACCGTCGGCATCAGCATCGGACATGATAAATGGTGTCGCACCTACAGATTCTATCCAAGGTCTAGAATAGTCAACGTCGAGATCTGCTGTCATTACAGAATCAGAGTTTGAGATATTCCAAACAGCAACTTTGGATTCGAATCCATTATATAAGATTGAGTTAGGCAAAGAGAATTCATGGAACTCTCTGTTATTAGCTGCACCGGGAAATGGGTCACCTTGGTCTCCGGTACTTCCTGAAAATGCTAATTGATCAGTCCCGTCTGCTTGTTCCAAGCCGACTTTATAGCGAAAGAAATCATTATTATTAAATCTTGTTTCATCAATATGGTAGATAAGAAGTCCGCTTCCGGGTAAGTTTGAGTCAAAGCCGACTTTCTGTCTGTTTTCAACAATGAAATATTCGTTTGGACCTGTTATACTATTTGAAAGTTTGTACGCTGTCGGTGATGTTTCTACTTGAGGAATTGAGACATTATAGAGGTTACCGGTAACATCTATCAGATTTAAAAACCCGATTTGGCTTTTACTCCATGGGTCAAAATGGGCAGGAATTTTAGAGTTTCCATTATAGTTACCCGATGCCATGAGAGACCATCTACCGAGACCTTCTGAGGATGTATTATTCTGATTCGTGTCATATAAATCAGGCAGTCCTAAGAAATGTCCATATTCATGACAAAATACGCCTATCGGAGATAATTCAGCACCTCCACCAACTCCGTATTCTTCCGGGTTGATATTGTAAGCAGAAATTTGTACACCGTCTTTAATACTCGGGTTTCTTAGATCCCATTTATGGGACCAAATATCACCGGTTGATCCGGTTATTTCAGCACCGGGTCCTGAATGGATAAGAATTATACCGTCATGAGTGCCATCGTTATTAAAATCATATTGTGAAAAATCAACATCGGGGTCAGCTATATCAATTGCATGCTGTACCAAGTCTTGAGCATTCGGGATAGCATTCTGCATTCCAGAACCGCCTCCGGTGTATTGTGCATAAGTTAACGGCATGCGGTACCAACCGTATACATCTCCCTGTATCAAGAAATTCCCATAGGAGTTTTCCAAATAGTAATCCGTCATTGAGCCGGTAGGGTTAAGAAAGTTTTGAGAGAATAATATTGAGTCAAAATCTGCTACTGTGCCTGCAAGAGGACCGGCAGAAGCAGGTTGATCTGAAAAATCGACCAAAAGAACTAAAACGCGGATAGTGTCGACTACAGCACCTGCGGCTAGAGAATTATTCTTTTTCCCTAAAATCTGTTCTTCGGGAGAACATCCCCCACGTTTATGGAAATCGTTAAGAATTTCCATTTTTTGTTCATAAATACCATCCTGAATCCATTTCTTAATCAATTCATCAGATGGAGCAACCGCTAATGCGATTTGAGAAGATAAACTCAATGTGAGTAAAAGAAACAGTAAGGTGGTAATTGTCTTTTTAATTGGTAACATCATCTATGCCTTTATTTAAAATATATTATTTACTAGTTTAACATTCTAATTTCATATCAGTTTCAGCAAATGTCAAGTCTTATTTTAAAAGTGACATTTTTTGCGTCTTATATTGTTCATTATTGCTTAATCTATAAAAATACATTCCACTCGCCACTTCTTGGTTGGCATCGTCGGTAGCATCCCATCGGTATTCATAATTACCTGCCGGAAGGTCAGAATCTACGAGAATTTTAACTTTCTGTCCCAAAACATTGAAAATTTCGAGTTTAATCTCTGATGCGACCGGAAGATTGAACCTAATTGTGGTCGAAGGATTAAACGGGTTTGGGTAGTTTTGGAATAGTTCAAACTGTTTCGGCAGGTTTGCATTGTTGTCTGTAATATCAGTAGTTATATCATATTTTTGTTTTGCCAATACGGCATTATCATAAAGTTCATTCAAAGAATTCCCGCATACAAAGGCGTAAGCTATTTCAATTGATTCTGACGGTGAAAGAGAAAACTGATTTGTAGATGTTATAAACATCAGGTCACCTGAAACTACATTGTTAATTGTATTGGTTGAGTCTGCCATAATTGTCATTAACTCAGAATTTGTAAAGCCTCTTTTACCGTTTATATTTTCAAACATTTTATATGATGCTATGTTCTTTAGTGAGACAACACCGACCAACATACCGGAATCATTCTGTTGATAGGTTAGGGACAGAGAACTGTTGTGTTCCAGTCTATCGGAACTAGAAAGATCAAAGTCATGTAAAAGTCCAAAGTATAGTCCCGTTGCGTTTTCAGCAGTATTGTTATATAAATTATATTTTACAATTAACATCCCCTCTTCTCCAATGAGATTGGAATGCATTGTTTCCTGTTGCACTTCGATTGGAATTGAGATAGCAGAAAGACGGTCGTCAAAAACAGCAGTTCTAACCTCTGCCCCGGAAGCTGAAATAGATGAACTGGTTAATGAGACGGTCGGGGAAAATTCAGACGGTTTAAAATTACCGTTTTCATCTCTTATTGATGTTGACATTTGTAATGCTGAACGGCCGACTATCATTCCTGACTCATATAGAAGATTTTGAGAATTGTTAAAACGGAAACCGTCCGCGGCTAAGTTGTATGATGATCCGGGGGCAAATCCAAACAGTCCAAAGTCCGAGACTGTAACTTGTAACTTTGCATTGATATGTGTTTCTATGATGCCTTGTGGGGCAACACCGACAGGAATAGTAAAATTAACGGTGTCTATAGCTGATGTATTGGCAGAAGAAATATATGCTTTTAAATTTAATAACTCCCCGTGAATAAGATTGCTATCTATGGTTAATTCAAACGGTGTTACATTTTGAGCAATTGTTCCGCCGACTCCAAAGTATAAAGTTGTTGAGTCTAACTGAGTTGAAGCTCTACTTGTATCTGCTACAACAATTTTGACCGAGGCTGATTCAACATTGCCTGATGGATTAATCAAAGTCAGTTGTAATTTAAAAGATTCACCGGGAAGAACAAAAGAACTTTGTATAAAGTTATATGATGCGATTTGATATTCAGGTGATTGCGGAAGTGGAATATATTGGATGATTGATTGTAAGTCTACAAAGCCGTTTCCGTAAGCGTTATCTTCTCCATTATCACCCAAATCAATTGCTGATTGAATAAAGGCATTTTTAATCTGTGCTACCGTAGCATTTTTATTGTATTGACGAATTAGAGCAACCGCCCCGGCTATATAAGGTGCCGACATTGAAGTACCTGACATATAGGCAAATCCACCGCCTTTGGTAGATGAACGAATATTGACACCGGGAGCAACAACTTCCGGTTTAATTTGTGAAGGGTCACAAGATGACGGTCCGCGACTTGAAAAATTGGCAACTTCTCTGTTTATGTTTACCGCACCGACAGAGAATGAATTAAGCGGTGTTGTAGCTCTGTCTGCCGGTGAGCGGATTGACATAGGATCCGGTCCTTCATTGCCTGCGGCAAAGACTGTTACTATTCCGGCAGCTTCTACATTGTCAATCACACCCCAAAACGTATCATCACACGGGAAAAAGAGTCCTTTTGGGATTCCCCAGCTATTTAATATAACATCAGGGACATCATCGGTTGTATTCACATTACCGTCAGGATTTAAAGCCCACTGGAACGCCTCTATGATATCACTAAGAGTCATGCTGAGACTTCGTCCTTGGTCTATCACACCTGCTGTAATCCATTCTGCTTCAGGAGCAACACCAAAACTGTCAGCCTCAAGCGAACCAATCATTATACCCATAGTATGAGTACCGTGCCCGGTAGCATCGTATGGTATAGAATCAGGAGCAACTTTAGAAAACCATGACTCAGCAAGAGTAGCACTATTTCCTCTCCACTTTGAAGCAAGAGCAGGATGGTCTCTTTCCACACCGGTATCAAATGAACAGATTAAAGAGCCTTTACCTTTTAAACCTTTGTTCCATAAGGATGGTACATTCATTAGGTATAATTCATTTGAAATTGCAGCGGCTGCTGCGAACGGAGCAGGTGATTCTTTTATAGGTGATTCAAAATTAAGTTGAATGTTTTCTATTATAGATTTAACACCCGAAAGCTCTGATAAATTTTTTATTTCAGTAATTGTCAGTTGAGCAGTATATGCAGGAATAACCCAATGCTTGATTATTTCCTGTTTAGAATTTTTCTCTAAGTATAATTCTATATTGTTTTGATTAGGTGCTTTATATGAAGATAGTTTTTTGATTACTTTTTTGATTTTATCAGAACGATTATAAACAGAATTTATAGGAGTTTGTAATTGTAATTCATTTGCCTGAGCATCTGTATCTAAAATAACTACAACAGTTATAAGCGAATCTGAATCTGATTTTTCGGTCTCCTGCAAAAGAGTCGGAGTTAAGATTGATCCAACCGAGACAGTTGCTATACAAAAGATAGTAAGGGTCGTAAGTAATAATAATTTAATAGTAGGATAATACATTCGTTCTCCTAAAATTTATAAAGTCCAAACTAGCTTTGTGCAACCAATATGCCAAAACTAAGCTTTTTTGGGAGACAGAATCGTGGCTGCGAATCAGATGTTATCTCATTGTATAAAAACAGGTTACGAGAGTGAACCCGATTGCATATAAAAAGTAGGGAAAAGAACATCATTTCATATATATGCAAATTCACGCACAAGCGTTGTTAAAACTGCTTAAAACCTATGCAAAAAATTATAAGCAATAAAGAAAGATATTTCATATATTCTTGTATATGAAGCAGAAATTGATTCAGCACTTTTCAAAGAATATCCCTATTTATGCTGTTCTTTTGGTTGGACTTATACTAAGATTACTTTACTTGTGGGAATACAGTTCAGTTCCTGACTGGACTCAGTTAACTGTTGATAATAATTTTCATCATCATTGGGCATTATCAATTTTAAACGGAAATTTATTGGGTGACACTACATATTTTCGGGCACCCTTGTATGTATATTATCTTGCCGGTATTTATAAGCTTTTCGGAGTATCATTATGGGCTGTAAGACTTTTTAGTATTATACCCGGTCTGTTATCAATTTTCATAACCTATGCAACTGGTAAGAAAATTTACAATCAACAGGTAGGGTTAGTAGCCGGGTTTTTACATGCTCTATTTCCAATTATATATTATTTCGAGTCTGAACTTCTTTTAGATTCTTTTTTTACGCTTCTTTTACAAATAGCTATTTACTTTTTTATCAAATGGTGGAAAGATAATTCTGTTAATTATATCTTTATATCAGGTCTGTTTTTTGGTCTTGCCTCGATCACCCGTCCTACAGCATTAGTAATTGCTCTGTTTATAATCGGTTTACTGCTTGTTATGCAAAAGTTCAAATTCAAATCTGTTGTTTTATTTACTATAGGAATGTTACTCTGCATTGCTCCGGTATTTATTCGAAATATAGTAATTGCCGATGACCCTGTACTGATAGCATCACAAGGAGGAATAAACTTATATATCGGTAATAACGATGCTGCCGACGGTGTTTCGGCCGTTTTACCGAATCCTCTTGGGTATAACTGGCATATTCAACAGATTAGTTATATCGCCGAGTAAGAATTAAAACAAAAATTAACACAAGGCGAGATATCATCATTTTGGATGTCTAAAGCATTTAGTTGGATAAAAGATAATCCGTCTCTATTTATACAATTATATTTTAAGAAATTGTATTATAGTATTTCCGACAAAGAGATTTCTAACAATAGATATTTAAATCAATTTTTTCATAAAATAGATTTACTCAGATACAATTACTTATCTTTTGGAATTCTCTTTTCATTTACAATCCTCTCGTTGCTCATAACGCGATTTAAAAACAAACAGGCACTATTTTTGGCAAGTGTGATTGTAATCTATATTTTGATGTCTTCATTGTTTTTCTTTAGCAGTCGATTTCGATTACCGTTATTACCCTATTATATCATTTTAAGTGCAAATGCTTTAGTTGCTGTCAGGTTTTTAATGCTAGAAAATCGGAAAACAGCATTTACACTTATCGGACTAGCATTAGGGTTTGGATTATTTTCATTTTATCCGATAGTCTCTGTTCCTAAAGTTTCGGCCTCTCACTTATATTCAGCCAAAGGGATTTATTATACCTCTATAGATGACCAGACCAGAGCTTTAGCATTTTTTAGAAAAGCAAATGAATTGGAACAGGATTACCCCGAAAACAATTTAAACATAGGGGCTGTTTTTATAAAGTTGGGAGAGATTGATTCTGCGAGATATTATATCAATCGAGAAAAAGAATTGCACCCGTTACAGTCAAAAGGTTTCACCAACTCAGCAACTATTTATTATAATCTGGAAATGTATGACTCAGCACTTGTTGACATCAACAAATCTTTGGAGTTAGAACCTTATCAAATAACAGCTAATCAGCTATATGCCAGAATTATTTTTAAACAGGGATATTCTTTTTTTGATTTACAACCAAAAATAATAGAATTAAGAAAAAGAACAAATGACAACATATATTTATTAAATGAAATAGCATCTTTGATATACAATGACACTACGATAAATAATTCATTAGCTATTTCTATTTTGAACGATGCTCTTAAAACAACTCCTCCCCCGATAGAGACAGACGACGCATCCTTTGCTCACCGGTCACCTAACGAATTATCAGTATGGAATAAACAAAAAGCAAAGTCGTATTATCATTTGGGATATATTTACGGTGTATCAGGAAAATTTAATGATGCTATTTTGAACAGTAGAAAAGCAATAGAAATAGATTCGACTCTTTCAGATGCATATCTAAATTTAATAAGTGGCTATCTTTCAATAAATCAGGTACAAGAAGGTAAGAAAGTATTAGAAACGGCAATTCGTAAATTCCCAAAGCATAAAAACTTATTACAACTTCAAAAAATAATACAACAATAAAAAAAGGGATTGAAGTTTATTCAATCCCTAAATTATTTACAGTAAATTATTTAACTAATTTCCTACATTCAATCTTAATTGTTTTTGCTCTTGAAGCCGTTCACCATATCTTTGGCGGGCATCCTCTATAGATATCTTATAAAGAGCATCTTTGTATCTATTCTCTTCAACAACAGAACCGCTTAATGTCGGGTCATACAGCCAGTCTAAGACATTATTTGAAACAGTCTGGGCTTGAATTGAGTCCAAGAATAACATTGTAAAGTTAAAATGAACTGTTCTAAATAAATTAGATTGGAAACGGTGTCCAACCGGAGAACCTTCATATTCAATACCAAAAGGTTTATTAGTTCCGTATTTTGATTTGTAAAGGTACATAACTTCTGTACCAAAGCTTCTAACTGCCCAGTTCACTTCAGGTAGTGCAGCAATAGAATCATCCCATCTAAAGAACGGATTAGTAGGCCAGTTAAATCTTGAGTGAAGTAATGATGTATCAATATCTAAACTCGGCCACTCTGACTCGTTAATAGAGTATGTTCCGATGAAATCCTCGTTTCTAGTATCAGTAGAAGGAGGTGAAGCAACAATAGATCTAAAGAACCAACTTGAATAAGTCATAGAGTCAACTCCAAAATACCTTGTATAATCGGAAGGAGCACCTATAGTTTGAAAAGAAAAATCATTGAAATTCACATTTAACGGATTTCTCCATGTAGCCCATACATTAATACCGGCATCCATAGCAGATAAAATTTCAGGATAATTGATCTTATTAGCATCAGCAAAACTTGAATTGATGTAAGTTTCATTATATAAAATTAATACTTTGTGTTTTAACAAGATATTGAGAGGTATACCTACACCGTCATACCTTGGAGCGTGGATATAATCTATACCTGTTTTACCGGCATAAGCAGCATCTCCAATTTCGGCAAGAGTAAAGAATGCTGTGTCAAAGATGATGTCGTGAGAGTTAGTAGCATTCCACTTTTGGATAGTATTGTACCAGAAAGCTCTTGAAGTATCGATATGCCTATATTGCTTCTTATTACTACGGGTAAAGTCAATGATAGCGATATCCCGTTCGTATTTAGGGTTTATAACAGGGAAAGAAACAAACTCGGGAGTTAAATCCTTAACTAACGCATCATCTCTGGAACGTACCCAAAAGATAAAGTTTTTTTCAATAGTTGTATCAGAATTATCATTTCTAAATACATTATAAACAGTATCGGAAGTGTTTTGAACCCATTCATCAACTCCATTAAATGAACTTGTAACAAATCTTTTACTAATAGTAGAATCTTCTATTTTTAATATCCTTTTCCTTGAGTAGAACGGCGAAGAAGTAGCAGTATCAAAGAAAACTTGATCATATACAATAGTAGTACAAACCTCAACAGGTATTGTAGTCGTGTCTCCATTGATAACAGTATCGACTTGAATTGTCTTGCAGGACTCCAGAGAGTCATCTACACGTAACACTTTTGCATCAACAGTAAC
>JAJRXM010000085.1 GCA_024276275.1 Candidatus Zixiibacteriota bacterium | reverse complement strand
CTGCATTTTAAATGGACTTACAAAACCGAACAAAGAGTCCTAAAGCCATCAAACTAAAGTGTACTGAGTACATAATCAAACTGACATCTTTTAAATTTATTCGCAATCAAATCTTAAATTGACAGGCCGCCACCGACCCACACCGGACGGTGAAATATTTATTTGGAGAATGAATAACGACCAAATCACCCGTCTTTATCGGGTGGATTTTATAGTTATAACAATTTAAAGAAAAGTATCTTGCTTGCTTTCCTTGTATCTACTTGATGATAAAGAATTGAATTATTTTTCGAAATCATTTTTTATTGGATATACCTCTGGTGCTATTTCGCCAATTAAAAAAGCACTAATTACATCTATAACTTTCTCATTTTCATAGTACATAGAATGTCTAAAACCAGTTAAGCCAAAAAACTCCTTTCCTCTTTCTTCTAAGGAAAGAATATGCTTCTGTTGGTCTTTGGTATGATTCCCATTTATTTTTTCTGCTAGAAAAGATTTATTGAAGCGTTTTTGTAACTCATTATCATCTCTAAGATAAAAATACCTGTCTATCTCTTGTTTCGTATTTATTGTAAGTTTTTTGAAATTTTCACTTGCATTAAATTGATAAGTGTTGAAACACTCTAAATTTGGAGTATTTTTTACCTTAATCAAATTTTCGGATAATTCATCTTCAGGAAGACCTAGGGAAAACATTTTTGTATTTTTACTAATCTTTTGATTTATAAAGTAATTGAGAGTTAAATTTAATGGGAGTAACAACGGATAAACCAGTACTTTAATTATTGCTACTCCCCGATTAATTAGATTTACCCCCTTTGATCTTAAATTTCCTGGAATAGAAATTTTTGTAGTACCTGAAATAAGGCTATGGTCATATAATTGAAAGTTCCATAACTTTATTTTACCCAGTTTGTTTAGATATTTTTTGATAAGCGGGTCAATTAAAGGGAATGCTGAAAGTCCTAAATATGCTTCATCAAGATAGTTAGCATGTATTATTAATGCACGACATAACTTTCTATTACCGAGAGCATTTAAAAATCTAATATGAATTTTAGAAATGTCGAAATAAATATTTGTATCATGTGTTCGGAGCAATCTATCAAGGAGCCAAATCCGACAGAAATAAACACTAAGAAAGAAAATTAAAATTAGGAATATCGCTAAGGGTAAGCTAATAGGTTGGAATATACCAATAAATAAGGCAAGTGGAACTATCCATATAAAAGCAACAAACATTAAATCCGTAAGGTAGTTGGCAATATAATCAAAAAAATGTGATACTCTTGAAATCCGCCATTCTTTATAATAAAAAGGTGTGCCAAGTGTAACAATGTTTGCAAGGCGATGATGTTTTTCATCAGTAAAAAGGTGGAAGAGGATCTCATTTAGTCTTGCCATCTTAATCTCATAATGTATCCCATACCATAAGAAATGCCGGATAAAATCCCATCGAGCCGGTGGTAAGGGTCTTTTGTTGACTGCTTGAGTTACCTTATCTATTTGTTCGGCAATCACATCTTTCACACCTCCATTCAATAATTGTTCTTTATCTTGAAGATTATATTGCTCAAGAAGAACTTTCCATTGTTCAGTGAAGGTCTCAGGTCGAAAAGGTTCTTCTGCTAATTGTTTAAGTTTACCAATGTAGATTTCGATTGCCTTAGATACAACATTACCACCGTGACTGTGTGCAATAAAGTGAAACTTAGAATTTGGGTATTTACTACGGAGCTGTATAAGTTCATCAGCAAGCATTTCTGCTCCACTCAATCGCTCTGAATGTTTGTTACCATGCTCCCACTCAAAAGGAAATAGTATCGGTTCCTTTTCAAATCCTTGTGAGATCAACGCTTTTTTCAGCCTTTGAGTGAAACTTTCTGGTTCATTAGATGGTTGGTACCATGCATCCTCTGCTCGCCCCCAAGTTCCATGGACGAGAATAATTATATTTGTCATTCTCTACCTCATTTTTATTATTTTTTCTTTACACAGCTAGCTCACAACGTTTCCTATTTCAGAACTTGACTTTGAAGATATCAAAATGAAGCTTTATCTCTTTCTATTTTTTTTTGTTTTCACTATGTACTTTGAAAAAATGACATCCTACTTTTCCGCGTCAAATCCTGCTTTTTCGTAGGCTTATATTTTCCACGTCTGAGCTAACTTTTTCACATCGAACCTTGAATCACAGCATTCAACTTCAGCTCTTTCAGCAACAAATTGTATTTTCCGCTTCTTACTTCAGCAGAAAGCATATAACTCCGAGCTCAGGAGTTTTTTGAGATAGCTCTATCATCTCAGAAAAATTTGATTGGAGCTATTTGTTATCGAGTTTTCGATGACAGATAGTTTTAATCAAACAGGCTGAGCTCGGAGTTATCGGCGCGCCTTATGGTGCGCCGATAACGTCTTGCTCACCGGCAATTTAAAGTGGCATGTTTTTGCTGGTTTTTAGCAAAATAAGTGCCGCTTTGAATTGTCCGGTGCAGCTATTTGTGTACGCCCAGCATGGGCGTGAACTTATGAGGTGAAAGTCCTCTGTAGGAGAACCTACCTGGTTTATTTTAAGCCAGTATAACTACTAGCCGACGGCAATTGCAACACCGCGAGGTGTTGTGAGAAGGAAGCCCGAG
>JAJRXM010000084.1 GCA_024276275.1 Candidatus Zixiibacteriota bacterium | reverse complement strand
TACTGTGTCAACTCCTGACGATAACATTTGTATTCTCCTATCGTTGTGTTTATACTGGAGAACATAAAGGCACGGCCTGCGCTTAACGTCAGAAATTCACCCTCACTTTCTGATGAAGAATTATAGTCTATGACAGCTAACCTTGTTAAGCTTTTAAAGACCATTGACCTGATAAGCAGTCGGCGTGGTGCAACAGTTGATCATATCGCCGAAGAGCTTGAAGTGAGTAAACGTTCAGCTTATCGTCTTCTTGGGGTAGTGGAAGAGTTGGGCTTTTTAATCGAAGATATTAAAGATCCTATTGAGAACAAAATGAGGAAGCGCCTGGATAAAGAGTTCCATCAAAAAATAGGACCAATCAACCTCCCTGATATCAAATTCAGCCCATCTGAACTTATCGCTTTATACCTCATAAAAGGAGAGGCACCAAACTGCACAGTAAGTGGACTGGCAGACAATATTAAATCAGCTTTTGTCAAGATCGGAATGTTTGCTCCTAAAGGATTGGCTGAAAAGCTGGATAAACTCCAGTCCCTTTTCCTGCTTGATGCAAAGATGGTAAAAAGCCTGTCGGGTAAAGAGGAGATCGTGGATCAACTTGTAGATGCAATGCTATCTAACCAAACCTGTTATATTGCATATCATTCGTTCCATGATGACATGGATAAATCCTTTAAAATAGATCCTCTGCACTTCTTTGAACATCAGGGCGGATTATACCTCTTCGTAAATACCACCAGCTTTGGCGATATTCGTATCCTGGCAGCAGAACGAATAAACCATGTTAAACCTACGGGTGAAACATTCATCTATCCGGAGAATTTTTCCCCGGAAGCAAAGTTAAAACATGCCTTCGGTTTGATTTACGATGATCCTATAGACTTAGAGATCTGGTTCTCAGCTGATCAGGCCCGATACATCAAAGAGCGGATATGGGCAATGGATCAGCTGATAGTCGACCAGAAAGATGGCTCCATTGTTTTAAAAATGCAGACCTCCGGAAAACGGGAACTAAAAAGATGGCTATTAGGCTATGGAGCCGAAGCTAAAGTTTTGCATCCAGAGGATTTTCACCGGGAAATAAAGAAAGAAATCAGTAAGATGAACAAATTATACTAGATTTTGTTTTATTTTGTGCCCGTTATCGTCACACTCTCATGATACTGTGAAAAAGAAACCAATATAGGCCAGGAATTCACTTTCACTTCCTCTACAACAGATGAATTAGAAGCGGTAGTCGATATCTTCAGCACTCTCTATCTGACCGATTTGAAAAAATGAAGCATACCCAAAGAAAACGGGAGAAAACAGTGACGAGACCTCCTGCAACTTGTAGTATTTAAAAAATAATCAGAACCGCTAGTATGGTATAATTGGCGATATACACTGTATTGCCGATGCATTGAGACATCTTCTTCAAAAACGTGGTTATTCCAACGGTGGGACACCCGATTTAAAAAACAGGAAATTATTTTTTCTGGGCGACTTTATTGACCGAGGTACGCAGAATAAAGAACTTATCGAGATAATAAGAAAACTTGTTCGAAAGGGTAAGACGCTAGCGTCTTTTGGAGATTGATGCTAGAACTAAGCTGAAACGACGGTGTCAAAAACTTTATTTTCCTGATTACGTATAAAGTCAGCTTTTCACAAATCAGGGATAACATCGCTTGTTCATCCGGATTGCAGGACCCCGTAAATTCATCTAAATTCGCTGGGTTCGAAATGCCCTTAGGTATTCAGCGATGGTATCCCTTGCATCAGGCAGAGGATTGTGGGTAACCAGATTTATTTTTTTATTATCGTAACCAACAGGCCTATTTATACAATTAGAATACTATGGCAAAAAAACATAATGAACGCTGTAAGACCTGTAAGGCGAGGGTCAAAGAATTACTTCATCATATTTTTGGAAAAGTGATTGTAAATTACAATCTTGATCTTCCATCAGCAGCTGAAGATTACTCACATTTAACATCCGGAAAGGAATTGACAAAAATACATCAAGCATTGCAAGAGTATCGAGATAATAAACATTTTGTCAAAGCAAAGAAAATGCCTCATGTTGACTTTTTCATTCCGGAACCAGGATTTATAGTCGAATTTGACGAATCACAACATTTTACGAAGCTGCGTGAAATAGCACTGGCGAATTATCCATCAATGTTAACTGTGGGTTTTGATAAAATGAAATGGATGGAGTTGTGCTCCAAACTAAACAAAAAAGACAATGATCCAATTTACAGAGATGAGCAACGTGCTTGGTACGATACGCTAAGAGATTTTGCACCGGCAATAAAACACTTAAAGCCAACTGTAAGGCTATTTGCCAGTGATTTTGTTTGGTGTTCATTGGATCCTACTTCAAAAGACGACATTCAAATATTTGCTAAAATTATAGGGGCTGATACTTTCTGATTCAAAGTTATCTTTAGCTGTCTGATTTTTTTTATTGGGGTAAAGAATGGTTAACTACACAAAGACTATTGTTCAAAATAGACCTGAGTATGTTGGCAGGAATCTTCTACTTGCTAACAGAGACAAAAGCGGTTTGTTCATTTTGGATAAAAAATCACAATTACTTCTAAATATTCACGAAAATGGTGAACTTGACGTAAATAAAATTACCAAGAACAAACAAATAAAACTTGATATTTCCTTGAGAAGGATTGGCGAGACGTACCTTAACCTGAAAGATCCTTCTGTTACTACAATGTTGAAATATTTGGTTACTCCAGAAATGGAAGTAGAACGGATATTTGTCATAGACTATAATTCTTCATCAGAAAGTGAGGGTGAATTTCTGACGTTAAGCGCAGGCCGTGCCTTTATGTTCTCCAGTATAAACACAACGATAGGAGAATACAAATGTTATCGTCAGGAGTTGACACAGTAG
>JAJRXM010000083.1 GCA_024276275.1 Candidatus Zixiibacteriota bacterium | reverse complement strand
GTGGTTAAGTACTGGATATATAACGATGCTGTTCCTTACATCAAACTTGGAAAACAGATCAGGTTTGAGCGTTCTGAAGTATTAGAATGGGTGAGGGAAAATAAAAAACAGAATAATTTCTTGAGTCGAAAAGATTTGAAACGGTTGGGGTTGTGAATTTAATAAAAAGAAATAATTATTAAGAAAATAAATTAGACACTAACTCTATTTATTCTATGCAAATTATACGAATCGCAATTTAGGTTGAGAATTTTCTTAAGCTTTGAATCGCTAACAACCTCCGCTGGTCTGTTGTTTTTAGTACTAAAGAATAGATTTTTTATGGAATTTACAAATATTTCCTGTATGTGTTGATTGTTGAGTATGTCGGCTTCATTACTTCTAAAGTGATCAAATATATCGACTAACTGCTTACTTTTTAAAAAAACAATTTTGAACTTTCCAATTTTATTTTTTCTTAAAAACTTCTGATACTTATTTTCGAAATTTTGTGGATTTTTCTTGTTGCTGATGAATATAAGTGCTTTCAAAAATCCATTTTCTTTTATGGATTTATTTACCCGACCCTCGATTATATATCTCTTATTTTTATCATCTCCTCCTAATTGTACTTTTTGACCTTTTCCATATTTAGCATCCCAAATGAAACAACCTTGCTTTTTGCCCAGTATAGGAAATGCTGTGATTCCATCAGGAACAGCTTTACCTCTAGTTTTAGCACCAAGCCAAATACTATTACCAAACATATATTTAAGTAATATTGAACAATCTGCTTCAAATAATTCCGCACCCAAATTTTTGACTTGACGTTCCTTAGCACTATATGTCCTATTATCTGACATGCGTTGATATGAATTGTGAATTTCATTTCTTGTACTATTTAACTGATTTGATACGATACTAGTATGTTTATTTATAAATTCAGCTTTAGTGCCAAAGTCACATTTATAAATAAAATGAGACAAAGAATTTGCAGTAATATTGTTATGTGAGAATGAATCCAAGTTGTCTTTTGAAGATAAAATTAAAGCATTGAGATATCGAAGTCCCAATAATAAAACTTGATTTTCATTTAATTGATTAATAATAGGAATTATTTCTATCTCATCTTTATTGTAACGTATTTGAATTACTCTTAAGGATTTATTCAAAATTTTACGCTTTAATACGCAACATTGTATATCCCATTTTTTCAGAACATTGACAATGTAATTACAATTATTTTTATCATTTAATTTGCTTAGAACAATTTCTTTCCCCGGAAGTAATACTTCACCGCACACATCACAATAACTGTATTTAGAAACAGGAGTATACTTATTATTACAATTTCTGTTGATACAATATCTTGGTTCATCTTTAGATACTTCAGGAAGGTCAAAAAGTCCTTGTTGAACAAGACCAGAATATATTTTAAGAGCTGTGTTTGAACGAAGAGAATAACCAATAGAACGACGTAAGTTAGAATTAAGAATTAAATTATATATTTCTTCAGCACCAATATCCTTTACAGAAATAAATGTGTCCAAGGGTATTGCAAAATCTTTTTCAAAATCCTCTCTAATTTGCTTTTTTTCATTATTATTCAATTTCTTATCATTAAAACTCAGTATCAATGCACCTATAATTGTACTTGTTTGATAATTTCTGACATCGATATTTATCTGAGTCCTCTTATTCTTACTTAGTGATAAGAAACGCATACTAACAAGTGATTTTTGTGGTGTGCAGATACTTTCAAAATTATTTTTATAAATTGAATACTCAGTTATATTAGAAGGCAAATTGTACTTAGGACTGATATTTACAAGGTAGTCATCATGAAATAATGAAAGCCTTGTTAAGACAAAGTGTTTAGATTCTCCAACTTTTAAGAATTTTGATAATTTATTTAGTTTTTTATCTACTTGAGGAGAATCGATTAATGTATCAAATTCCTTTCTAAGTGCTGCTTTAGCAATTCTAACCTCTTTTTGTGAATCTACAGATATTTTTATATTTAGCAAATTACCTTGTTTATCGATAATTATAAATTTATGAATTTTTCTTTCACCCAATATTCGATCGAAACACAATATAACCTTACTTTTTGTTCTAATCTTACAAGCAGGTTTATATTGATAACGATTATCTGCAATATTAAACAACCTCGTAAAAGAGGATAATTTAATATTAAAAACTGACCCTGACCCTGTATATTTAGCCTGAAAACTCCAGCCTTCTCCCTTTTTATTTAGTTCATTCAAATAATAGAGTTCTCTAAATCTTATTCTTAATTTATCTAACGAATTATATTGAAATATGTTAAATAATTTCTTGAAGGCACTTTCAATACTATTTGTTTCAGTCCATTCTTGAATGGTTTCTGGGTCTCTTCGAAACAATTTAGAAAAATAATAAAATACCAGTGGATCTTTATATTTTGCTAATTTTGCAAATACATTATCAGCAGTTACAGGGTTGACTCCGATTCTTACTAACTGAGGTAATGCTCTCCTTCTAACAGAACTCATATCTTTTTTAAAACGGTTCCGTTTTTCAGTAATTATACCGAGGTGTTTCCAAAAAGAAGTCCATGTACTAGGATTTATTTGTCTTTTTGTTCTCATAGTTTTTTAGATTTTCATCTTAGTATTATCCCCAATTACAATATCCAAGAATTATATTATTGAGTTCACTTTGTGCTTGTTTCCATTGAGGATAATGTCGATTGATCAATTTTCTAAAATTCTCATTATGTTTTTTTTCAAAAAAATGAATGAGTTCGTGAACAAGTATATATTCAATACTTTGAATTGGTTTTTTGGCAAGCTCTAAGTTAATTAGTATCTTTTTTTTGTCAGGATTACACGTACCCCACTTCGTTTTCATCTTTTTAATACTTAATTCTTCAATATTTACTTTCAATTTACTTTCCCATTTTTGTTTTAATTTTGAAAGTCTAATTCTTAATTCAGCCCGATAAAACTCTTCGATGATTTTTTCTTTCTTATTATAATCAGTATCTTTATTGATATAAAGATCAATGTACTTATTACTTTTGATTTCAACCTTAGGTTTGCTTGTGGTTTCGATGACTTTTAATAAATACCGCTTCCCAAAAAAATAATGACTCTCACCTGAAATATATTTTCTCTTTGATTGTCTCTCTTGATTGAGAAATTTTATTTTTTGTTTTTTTATCCAAGAAATCCGTGAGATAACAAGTAGTCTTATCGCTTCATCATCAACACTCTCAGGAACAGCAACTCTGATGCGACCGTTCGGAGGATATACACCAAGATGAATATTCTTAATACCTTTTCGAATAATATTTATATCATATCCCATTATTGTCATCATTGTTTTAGAACTCATCTTGGTTTCTTACCAAATCTAATATTTTATCTGTTTCTTCATCAGAAACAATATTGTTTTCTTTGAGAGCTTTCTCTATCACTTTTTTCATCTTTTTTTCTTTTAATCTTACACCTCTCCAGCCATCAGGTTTTTCTTCCATAATACGTTTATGAAGTATAAGTGAAAAATTTTCATCTTGACCTAAATTATCATAAAATGCTCGTTTCGCAGGAGTATTTACTTCTTTAGGATATTTACTTCCACCTGTAGAGTTTTTCATATCCTTGATAATAGCGACAATTTTTTTCAAATATTGCTCATACGTAATAGCATTTTCTCTTCTCTCACGAATCAAATTATCAAGTAAAACGGACATATCTTCATAATATTTAGGATTGGTTGGCTTCTCATCAATAATGAGTTTACGAACATTGTTCTCAATGACTTGTGCTACAGAATCATTATCCTTTTTAACGTTAGATGGAAGTGATTTCACCGCATATTCACCATCTTTTGCAATCATATCAAGAATCGTAATATCATCAAAAGCACTTACTATCTTGCTTTCTTCCGCATCAATGTAAGAATCAATTAGATGTCGCATTGCTGGCTCATATGCTTTTAGGTCAATATAATCACCACTAGCCAACTTAATTTCTGAGCGAATTTGTTCATAATATTTTACATCAGATTTTATTTTCAATGCCTCTTTTTGAGTATAGCCTGCAAGTTCCATTTCATTAGCCAAATTTGCATAAGCTCGAATCAAGGATGAGGTGAGCTTATAAAGAGTCACTCTGCGTTGCTCGTGATTTTTGAGATCATCTGGAATCTCTGTATCACCACAAAAATACTCGATAAATTCACCTGATTCCTTCGGAGGTTTAACGGCTTCACAAAGTGCTTTTATTTGTTCTAATGATGAATCTAAATTTTCTTTAGCTGTACTAATACGGTCTTTTAGAAGTCCTCTAACATCATCAGCATCAAAATTTTCAAATGCTTCAGAGGTGTAGTCTTTTACTGCTTGATTAAGACTTTTAAATAAATCTTTATAGTCAATTATATATCCGTAATCTTTGTCTTCACCATGTAGCCTATTGATACGACATATTGCTTGAAATAATCCGTGATCTTGCATGTTTTTATCAATATATAAATAGGTAGCAGGAGGAGCATCAAAACCTGTTAAGAGTTTATCTACAACAATGAGAAGTTTCATTTGTCCGGGTTCTTCGACAAATTTCTTTTTGACTTCTTTCTCAAATATGTCAGGGTCTTTTCCATCAAGCATTTTTTGATAAATATCATATTTAATCAGATTATCAGTTTCTTCTTCATCACTTACTGTCTCGCCTTTTATAGAATCAATAGTAGGTACATAAGAAGTAACAATTGCACATTTTTTTAAGCCGTTCTTTTGAAATAATTCATAATATTTACATGCTTCATAAATACTACCTGCCACTAATAAGGCATTCCCACGACCGCTCATTAAACGACCATGTCTTTCCATATCAATCATGATATCTGCAACAATTTTATTAAGGCGTGAGTTTGAGCTAAGAACTTTTTGCATCGTTCCCCATTTTTTCTTAAGCTCTGTTTTAGCAAAATCAGTAAGACCTTTTGTCTTAGCTTCAAACCAAAAATCAACTTTTTGTTGAGAAGTCAGTTTTTGATCTATCTCACGTGCTTCATATTGTAAGTCTAATACTACTTTATCTTCGACAGCTTCATCATATTTATAGGTATGAATATATTTCCCAAAAACTTCAATACTCCGTTTTTTATCAGCTTTTAATAGAGGTGTTCCAGTAAAACCTATAAATACTGCATTAGGTAATAACTTAGTCATCGCTTTATGGAGTTTACCAGATTGCGTTCGATGGCATTCATCAACGAAAACATAAATATCACCCTTTGCTTTAAAATCTTTAGGGATAAGTTCCTTGAGTTCTTTTAGATAGTCTTCAGTACTACTATTTGTTCTCAAACCGAATTTATGAACTAAAGAACACATTAGCCATGGCTCTGATTTATTTAATTTATTGATTAAATCCTTACCACTTTTAGTTCTATATATATCTTCATCAACACCAACAAAGAACCTTTCAATTTGATCGTCTAATTCGTTTCTGTCAGTAATTATAAGTACTCTTGAATTATCAATATTTTCTCGTATCCATTTGGCTAACCATATCATAGTTAAACTTTTTCCACTACCTTGAGTGTGCCAAATGATTCCACCTTCTCTTTTCTTAAGATATTTTTGAGATTCTTTAACTCCAAAATACTGATTATGACGACATATTTTTTTATCCCCACCATCAAAAACTAAGAAGTTGTGAATAATTTCAAGTAGTCTATCTTTATTACAAAGTTGAAGTAGGCTTCTATCAAGTTTATTTTTAACAGATGATTTTTCTTTCCATGTAAGATAATATATCTCATCTGTTTCTATAGTGGCATATCGTAATCCTTCTGTGTCATTCCCAGCCATCACCAACTGGATAGTTGAAAAGAATTGCTTAATGAACATTCCTTTTTGATTGTCTAGGTTTTGGCGTATACCTTCAGAAACAGATATAGTACTTCGTTTTAATTCAAGTACCACAACAGCAATACCATTTATGTAGAGAACAATGTCAGGTCTTTTGTTATGCTGACCTTTTACAGTAACTTCCTGAGCAATATAGAAATCATTATTTTTTGTATTGTTCCAGTCAATAAAATAAACAGTCTTTTTATTTTCACCAACATTCTCTTTTACTTGAGCACCATAGCGTAGCAGGGAATAGACTTCTTTGTTGGCTTCATAGAGGCTTTTATTTTGTACAATTGATGCCTTCTGTAATTTATCAATAGCTTTTTTTATTAATGTGTCAGAATATTTTTTATTCTTCTTTAGAAATTTGAGAAGTAACTCTTCTTCAATATTACTATTGTCTGACTTGTCTTCTAAATTACCAAGATACTTATAGTCTAACTTTTCTTTATCGGAGAATAATTTTATAATTCTCTCTTGAGTTTTTATTTCTCGTTGCCCGACTATCGATGTCATATATCTAAAACCCCCATATTAGTTTTATCATACTAAACAATTCTTTTTGTCTTGTCTCAACTTGATCAAGAGGGAAAACATCATTTTCATCAGGTAGAATGGTAGTAAACGTGACATCTTCTGGGAAATTTTTAGTATCAACAGAATCAATATGTCCAACTAATATTTCATTCCATATAATGTTACTTGTAGCATAGTCATCGACTTTCAATTTATAATAATCATTATTGCTACTTATATTTTGTTTATCTTTGAGTAAAAGCACCATGCCAAGTTTATTTCTTATAGTTTTAAATTGTTCTTCGTTTATATATCCATTCTCATCTTTAAACAAATCAAGGTTTTTATCATTAGAGGCGTATATATGTTCTAAATGCATACCATATTTTTTAAGTCTATTCTTATTAAATCTGTCCTCTAATTCATTTAAGCTTTCACTACAAAAAGAAGGTTTATCTAATTGATTTGCTAAATATCTATCTACTCGCATAAGTACATATTTGGAGAAGTTATGCCATCTATTACGAACATTTTGGAACAATTCCCATTTATATAAGTCTGATGTTTGAGTATAAGCTTTAGATTTTACTACACTTTCATCTTCTAGATAAGAAATTAGTGCCTTATCAAATATTTTATTTATATTCTTGAGTTTCGTGTTACGAAGTTCAACATTTATCTTGAAAATGATATCCTGAAATTGATTACTATCATATACGTCAAGCAATCTTAAAGTTGTATGAAATTGATCAAACTTTTTAGCGATGAGATTGATTTTCTCTTTCTCGTCTTTATCATTGAGTTCAATAGATGACATTATCAACAGATATTGTTGGTTCTGATCAAGAAGTTTATTAAATATCAGAAACTCATTATCATAGGTTGTGCGTAAACGAAGATGAAGCTCAGCGAAATATTTAAAATCATTCTTTACCCATTCAAAAAGATGTTTTGTCTTTTCAAATTTTTTAAAATACTTTAGTATCTTGCTATTTTTATACATTTCATAATGATATTTATCTTCAAATCTTTTGTATTCTGCTTCACTATCTGCAAATTTAGACCTAAAATAAATTTTGAAAAATGTATCTAAATCTATATCTGTTTCTGAGCTATGAACAACTTTGCTTTTATAATATTTATTTTGGAGTTCAACCCAAATCTCATTAGCCTCTTCTTTTTGCTTTTGATCTAAATTGCCTAAGAATTTTCCTTTGAGTATTTCATATGGTTTAAGTCCTAGCCCTCTATCATTTACAACTTCAAATATTGTAGCTACGTTTTCTTGATCTTCTATTTTAATTTCAACAATGTTTAATTTTTCCAAAAGGTAGTAGATGTAATATGTTAATTTATTTACATCTATATTTAAGTCACCTTTTTTAGGTTTAAAAAAAACATTATAATATCTTGAAATTATTTCATAATTATTTAAGATTTTCTTCTGAGTTTCATCTTCATAATCAAAACCATTCTCATTATCTAAAAGATAGTCAAAAGCACTTTGTCTATTATCGTTATAAATTTTATAATAAGTAGGATTATCAAAATCATCAGCTTCAAAAATCAATTTATCTAAAGTTTTAACGCTGATTGTTTTCTTTTCATAAGATTCGTCTTCATGTATTTCTATAACAAGTTCTCTGAGTTTAATCAGAATAATCAAAAAAGTAGTTAATCTCTGTTGACCATCAACTATTGATACATTATTACCAGTCGTACATGTAAGAAAAGTATTGAGAAAATATGGTTTAAACTTATTTAATACATCTTCTTTTACTTGATTAGGTTCGATATTTCTAACCTTTGATAAGTTAAATCTTAATTCGATGTCCTGTAATAATGTCTCTACTTGGTTTTTATCCCATTTGTAATCTCGTTGATATATATCAATGTAATACCTATTAGTATTCGAAAATACTTTATACATTGTTTGACCATTTGGAGTAATTAAACTTCTAATTATTTCTTGTTGCGTTGCCATGTAAACGTATCCTCCCTGTTAATAACTCTTGCATCATACCAAGTTTTAAAAGTTTATATTTATGTCTTTTTTTCTCAAGTAATTCAATCTCTTCATCCATATCAGATAATACATTTGCGATGGCTGTTTGTTCTTTTTGATCGGAAGGAATAGTAAGTATAATTTTTTTTATTTGCGATACTTTTAAGGAAGGATATCCTTTATCACCCACATAATCCATCATGTCAATCTGCGATAATTTGTAATATAGAAATCTATTAGAAACTTCTTCACTAAATATAGCTGCCAAATGTGACACAACAAAAGCATCAATTCCTAATTGAGCTCTATTATTATTTTGAACAGCAGCACCACTTTTCGGAAATAGAATAGTGCCTTTTTTGGCTTTAACACAATTTTTGCTTACTATACAATATTTATTTAAGTAGTCATGAACAGAAATTAGATGATTTGTTCTTCTTGATACAGATAAATCGGAAACCCTAACAAAAGGATAAATACCGTTAATATAATAGTTTTCGCCCTGAGGAGCTGAACTGCCAGAGAATACTTTAGAGAAATCACCAAGTTCTTTTTCTTCCCATACTTTGCTATACCCAGGCAATCTTTTTTCCCCAGCAAGAAGTTCTTGCATAGCTCCATGTTTTATCATCTTTTTCTTTTCAATGAGTTTATCAAGTGACTCGATAAGCTCATCAATGCTATTGAGTGATTCTGCGATGGCTGATTGTTCTTTTTGTTCAGGAGGTAACTGAAGCAAAAATCCTTCCATTTCCCATTTTTGAGTATGAACGAGAGCTGAGGCACCATGGGCATTACTTTCAATAAACTTAGTTAATGATTTTAATGCATGGAAAAAATAATCCTTATCAATATTATTTTTATCTATATCAACCTTCCAGGTATGATAATTCAATAAACCCAGAGGTCTATTCCAAATATGCGGGCCGAATGAAGTACCCTTACTCCCAGACCATGCAAATAGTAACTGACCAGATTTCACTTCAATTTTTGTATTATAATTCCCACTAAAATAATTAAATTCCTCAGACCCGTTTAAATTTTGAATTCGAATGATAGGAATTCCTTTACTTTTCCATTCATGCGGTTTAAAACCCCTACCATTTATAAGAGTACAGACATCTCTAATTTTTTTAATTTCCCAATCTTCAGGAATAATTCCAACTTCAGTTTGTTTATAACCGGGTTTAATTTTATTTTCTACCATGAGAAGCCCATCTTCTCCAAGTGACTATTAACTTTCTTAGTTAATCCTTCTACATCATCGAATAATTTAGGAAGAGGAGTTTCATATCGCAATGCTAACTCATTGATTCTCCCTGTAAGAGTTTGGGAAATACGTTCAATCTCTTCATTAACAGAGTTAGAAATTGAAGCAAACCATTTATCTTCAACAACAAGGTCTTTTATCTCATCAACTGTTAAACTCTTATATTGCTTAAATAAAATTTTATCAAGTTCAACAATAGCTTTTTTTATATTATCTTTAAGAACTTTTTCTTTATCTAATAATTCAAGATACTTTTTTATGAGTTCAAGTTCTTCAACAAACTCAGAATCATTTTTTATTTTTTTTACTCTTTTGTTAATCTCACCTTTAGTTATATCTCCCTTTTTTCCACGACACTCTGAGAAAATATCGTCTTCATCTGTCTGTTCTTCTTCAAAGGCTTCTTTTTCCTGAACAAGCACTTCAAAGTCGCTTTGTAATGCTTCTATATCAGCTTGTTCCTTCGAGAAATATTTATCTATTACAAGTGGTTTTGGAATTAGATCACAATCCCAACCAGTTTCTTTCCCTTTTTTATTTTTCACTAAATTGATTTCAATAATCCATCCATTAATTACAATAAAATAAATGTCATCTTGCATAGTTTCAAACCAATAAGTCATCATATGTTGATACATATCATAGTTATCTATAAGATCGAGTTTTGAAAAACTAGAAAGTATGTCTTCAGAAATCGTATAAATAATTTCTTTAGGTTTAGCTCCTACTTTTAGTGATCTAAGATAAGTTTCGTTATTTTTCTTCCAATTGAGATAAGATTTTCTAACTTTTTTCGAGTAATCTTTAAATTCTGAATTGTCATAAATGATCGATTTAATTTTATCTTTATTAATAAGTAGGGAAGAGTAATTTTTCCTTTTACTCTTTGTATATAGAACTTTTTCTAAGTTTGGATATACCTTCCAATAAGAATTTAATTTTTCTATATCCTTGTTTGGTATATCTCCCTTGAGATGTGCTTCAATATCTTGAATGTCTTCTTCTTCTTGTGTATCAATATATCTTAGAAGGTTTAAATTGTAATCATTTTTTTCATCAGTAATTTCTGATTTGGGAATCATTCGAGAATATTTTTCAAGTTCTATTTGTTTTGTAAAAACATCAACAATTTTATGAATGTCTCTTGAGCGTAATCTGTTTCTATTTCCATCTTTATAAAAGTCTTTGCTCGCATCAATCATAAAAATGCCTTTTCGAGTTTCAGCATTTTCTTTATCAAGAATAATGATACAAGCAGGAATGCCTGTTCCATAAAAAAGGTTAGGTGGTAATCCAACTATTCCTTTTATGTAACCACGTTTGATTAGATTTTTACGAATCTCATATTCTGCATTACCTCTAAAAAGAACACCATGTGGTAAGATGATAGCACCTTTACCGGAGCTTTTTAATGATTTTACTATATGTAACAAAAAGGCATAGTCACCATTTTTGGCAGGTGGAGCACTTCCCCAATCTTTTATATCATAACGTTCAAATTCATCTTCTTCAGGTATAATTCCACTACTCCATGACTTCATAGAAAACGGGGGATTAGCTACAACAAAATCAAACCTTTTTAGACTACCGTTATTTTCTTTAAAGTGAGGTTCAGAAATAGTATTCCCTCTCCAAATATCTCCTAATTCATGTCCGTGTAAGATCATGTTCATTTTGGCAAGTGCTCGAGTTGCTACATCATTTTCTTGTCCATAAATAGATATATCTTTTTTTTGTGCTTCATCGGCAGCCTTTAAGAGAAGAGAACCTGAACCGCAAGTAGGATCATATACGGTTTGATCTGAGGTTTTAGCACTATTAATTCCTATGACTTTTGCCATGATTCTTGAGACTTCGGATGGAGTATAAAACTGTCCTTTACTTTTTCCTGATTCTGTAGCAAAATGTCTCATCAGATATTCATAGGCATCTCCTAAAATATCATCGCCCTCTGCTTTGTTTTTACCAAAGTCTAAATCACTAAAAATTGAGACTAATTTGGAAAGACGTTTTAACATGTCTTTCCCTTTGCCTAATTTATCATCATCGTCGAAATCAGCTACATCAATAATTCCTTTTAAATCGTTTGCTTCAGCCAGTGTTGCGATAATTGTATTGATGTTTTCACCAATATCTTTTTTCCCTACAAGGCTAATCATATCATCAAAACTACCGCCTTTTGGAACATCAATCAAAAAATCAGAATCAATTTTAGATTTATCTGTTACATATTTTACAAATAGAATTACGAGTACATAATCTTTGTATTGCGAGGCATCCATTCCGCCTCGTAGCTCATCACAGCTTTTCCATAGAGAACTATATAATTCACTTTTTTTAATTGCCATTATTGTTTTCCATTTAATATAAATCCTTATATCAATAACTAACTATAATTTATTATAAATCTTGTGTTCATTCTACATTCTCAACCCAAGTGTAACCACTAAATCTAAATTTTAAGTTCTCTAAGTATTTCTTAACACCATCTTTGTCTAAATCAACATCAAAACAACCATCATGTGTAATCGCACAGTAGATTTTACTAAACTTAACAATAAAAGCAGAATCCGTTATAGGTTCGTTAGAACCTTCAGGATAAAAGAGTACCTTCGACCCCTCTTGATTTAACATAAAAGTTCCAATTATTTGCTTGTCTCCATCTTCAAGAAGTCTATAGAATAATCCCTTCATTATTTCACCCAAATTTCGCTATAAAATAATAATAAAAGATAACACATTCCATTTCTAAATCAATTGAATTTACTTTAATCGGTTTCTACTAAAGATTAAACCGATACTTTATTCGCCATTCGCTTTAAATGCTCTACTGTTTGATGAGTATATATCATCGTAGTTTCAATATCTTTATGTCCTAAAATTTTACCCATAGTTGGAGCATCTACGCCATTCATTTGCATAAAGCTGTTATAAGTATGTCTTAAGTCATGCACTCTTGTATATTGAGTGAGTCCACACCTTTTGCAAATCCTCAAAAATGCATTTCTAAGTCTTTTAACGGTGAGTTGCTCTTCTTTATTATCAAGGAAAATATAGTTACTCTCTTTCTTAAGAGATTTCAAAATTTCAAAACATGCATCGTTCATATAAAATTCTCTAGTACACGTTTTTGGTGTCCAATTAGCTTTAGGTTGAATTTTAATTAAACGAGTCTCAATATCCACATCGTCCCATGTTAAATTACAGAGTTCTCCTGATCGTAGTCCAGAATTCAACATAAACTTGAAAACATAATAGAACAATTTCATATTCATTGTTGTTTTAGACATAGAGAGAGCTGTTGAAAGCAGTAAATGACATTCTTCAAGAGATAAAATTTTTGATTTTTGAACAAGCTTAGGTTTGAGTTTTTTTAATTTTTCCGTTGGAACATTTTTAATAAGCTCTCTATCTTGTCCCCAAAGAAATGCCGTTCGTATTACATTAGTCTCAAAATTAACTGTTTGAGGAGTAGGTAATTTTTTTTTAGTATGAGTACCTATTTTATTTCCATCAGCTTCATTTTTTAAATCCAAAGAATTTAATCTAATATTTTGATACTCTTCTATATGCTCAAGTTTTATCTCAGAAATATGAGACAAGAAATTATAGTATTTATTTAAAAAGACTTGGAATGTATGAATTATCGCACTATAACGTTTAAGCGTAGAACTCTGATTATGAAGTTTTACAAATTCAAGGAAGCGGTTGAAATAATCTTCAACACTAATGAGGTTTTGAGTAAATCCTAATCTTTCGTATAACTCTTCTTCTCGTACCTCTGAGAGTTGACGCATTAGATTTGTTGCCTGTTGTTTTGTTCCTGCACGTATCCATTTTCTTTTATTTTTCAAAGGTACAACGACATAAAATATCTTTTTACCCTGCTTATTAATTTTGTTTTGAATACTCGCCATTTCTAACAATTCCTTTAATTAAATGCGTTAGAAGAACGTTAGAAATATAACATATGGAGACTACGCCTGTCAATAACTTATTGGTATATAAGGAGATAATTTTAACAAGAGTTTTAAAGCTGGGATACAAGGATTCGAACCCTGATACTGCGGACCAGAACCGCATGTCCTACCATTGGACGATATCCCAGTTTATTTGAACTTCAGCATGCTCTGCTGACTTTAGATTTTGAATATAGCGAAACTTCAAAACTTGTCAAGAATTTGTCGAAATTAAATTTTCAATTACTAGAATTTAACTTCCTTATAAAAATTGCTTCACCGGAAATCTTTATCATCATTTCATTTGTAACAATTCTATTCCGCAGCCCTCGTGTTTCACCCAAGTCAACTTTGAGATTTTTCACATCGTATTTTGTCCCCTCACAAAAAAGCATAATAGACTTTGATATAGGCATAATAGAAAAGCTATCTCCAGCAGCATCTAAAATTTCCAGTTTGGAATTATCTAAGATACGATATTCATAATTTTTACTTAAAAACAGAATTTCACGTTTTTCACGAATCTTCTTCTTAACATCCTTATGAAAAAGAAGCAATATATTTCCTATAAAATGATCCGGCTCACCGATATTCGGCATGACAACTTCAATCGAACTAAAATCTTCTTTCATACAAAAGTCCAAGGCAGCGTGACCGTCGGTTAAATCTTTATCTTTGGGAAATTCAAAAACAGCAATATCATCAGGAATTGAATCTTCAATTTTATCAATAGAGTCCATATCACCGATGATATAATCCGGCTGCACCTCAGCCTGTATAAAAAAATCATATCCCCCGTCAACTGCAACAGATGTTTTACCATCTAAGAGATTCTTATAGTATTCGATATCATCTTTTTTGTACTCACCGTTTAAAAATAGAATAAACTTTTTTTTCATTTTGACAACTCGTATGCTATGGTTCCTGCTCCTTTGAGAGCGATTTTCTCATCTATTATAACTTTTACCGGAATTTTTGCAAGTAACGGCTCCATCTTTCCTTTATGAACAAACCGTTCCATAAACCTTCCTTGCTCCAATGCCGTAATAATTTGCGGTACAATAATACCCCCGAGATAAATCCCCGAAAGTGTCATCCCCTTCAAAGCCAAATTTGCTGCTTCTGTCGCCAAACAATCTACAAATAAGTCTAATGACTTCAAAGCAATTTCATCCCGCCCGGATAACCCGACTTCAATTATTTTTGATGCTTTATCGTCTGCTTTCTTAAACCAATCAGCTTTCGTAGCCCGATTGGATGACAGCATAAACTCGTAAATTCTCACAAGCCCGTTTAATGATAATACATCTTCTGTTTCTACAAAACCTAAATTACTATATAAATGTTCCCATAATTCTACTTCTAATTGACTGCACGGTGTAAATCCGGCATGTCCGCCTTCGGAGGCATACGGATGATAGCATGACCCGTCATAAAATATCAACCCTTCGCCGAGTCCATATCCCGCAGCTAAAAGTCCAAAATTCCCACCCGACACTTATTTACCTTCATTAATTGTAAAAACTTTTTCATCCGAAATTTCAAAAAGTCCTTTAGCGGTAGTAACAATATAATTACAAATTTTCACTTGAGAAAAGTTATAAGATTCTTTAATTTTTGCCCCATCTATTATCCAGGGGATATTAGTCGCTTTAACAGTATTCTGAATTACAGGACCGGCCACACCTAAACAAACAAACTTACTATCTCCTTTGTGCTTTCTGAGATATAAAGAAAGGATAGAATCAAACCCTGAAAATTGTGAATTATCATATTCAGCAAATTGGTTTAATATCGGACTTTCATTGACAACTACTATACGTGCCAAAGCTGTTCTGTTGGCTGTAATATATCCTGCTAACATATAAAGTTATAATTCTCCACCTAAATAATTTCTCTAATCTTCCTCACAACCGAAGCGGCATCCATCTCAAGCATCTTATACAAATCAGCAGGTTTACCGGAAGAACCGAATTTTGCAACACCTAATTTTGTTAACGAAACAACATTGCCGCTCGTAATCATAGCATCACCAATTGCAGTCCCTAGTCCTGTTTTAATATTATGATCTTCAAGTACAACAACATGTTTATATACTGCGAGTGTTTTTATATCATCATCATGTAAATCTGACCAGTCTGAAACTGAATAAAGTGAAACATTAACTCCGTCAGCTTTCAGCATCTCATAAGCATCCATAGCAGCAAACAACATATTCCCCGATGAGATCAAAGCTATATCAGCACCTTTTCGGATTTCTTCCATCCGCCCATAACGATACGTATAACCTTCACCAAAATACGGTTGCCCATTTTCATTTGTAATAATCGGCAGAACCGAACGCCCCATGATAACCGCAAAGTTTCCTTCAGTTGCTAAAACGTGTCTGACAATTTTATCGGTTTGGTTTGGGTCGGCCGGAGTTATGACCTTCCAACCAAAGGTTGAATTTAAAAGACCGAAGTAATCTATCGACTGATGCGTCATACCGTCTTCACCTACGTTGATACCACAATGCGTACAAAACAACTTTACATTAGCATGATTTATATCACTCAGACGAGCCTGATTATAGGTCTCGGCAATTGCAAACATTCCAAAATCAGCCCATATACCTATTGCATTTTCAGCAGACAATGAACCGACTGTTGTAGCCGTAGAATGTTCTGTAATGCCAAACTGGAAAAAATTACTAGGATATTTTTTTTCAAAGCCGGCAGTTTTAACCGAACCTGCTAAATCACAATCAAAGACTCCAAAATGAAAATCTTTATTACCGACATTCGCACCGGCAACGGAGACCAACGCATTTCCAAAAGCCGAGCGGTTATCACTTTTAGCATCAAGTCCGTAGACAATTGCTTCACCCTTTTTAACTGATGGATAAGTTGAATGTGTATGTTTGTATTTTTTAGCCAACTGTCCGGCAAATTCAGCATTTCGCATTTGCTGATATTTTTCTAAATCATTATTCATACCCAACTCAGTAAGGGCATCTGATAACTGTTCCGGTTTCAACGGAGCACCATGGAAACCATGTTTGTTTTCCATAAATGAAACACCTTTGCCCATTACTGTCTTGGCAAGAATCATTATCGGAGCATCTTCATTATGAGCTGCTTTATAAAAAGCGTCGTAGACCTGGTCTAAATCATGACCATCTATTTCTATAACCTGCCAACCATCTGCTTTCCATTCTGCCGAAATATTTTGATACAGTACTTCTGAAATATCACCGGAGATTTGTAATTTATTGTAATCAATAATCGTTGTCAGTTTAGATAGTTTATACTTAGCGGCAATCCGTCTTGATTCGCCAATCTGTCCTTTTTGCTGTTCACCGTCGCCCATAAAAACATACGTATGAAATTTCTGTTCAGACAAACGGGCATACAAAGCTTTTCCGATTCCGACAGAAAGTCCCTGTCCTAAATTACCTGTCCCCCATTCAATACCGGGGACAGATCGTTCGACATGACCTTCAAACGGTGAACCGGCTAATCTAAAACCGGCAATAGCATCATCTATGTCAAAAAAACCGGCTGTTGCAAGTGCTGTATATGCTCCCGGAGAAGTATGACCATGAGAAATAATAATCCTGTCACGGTCGTCACGGGAAATATCTTTGCTGTCGATATTTGTTTGCATATATAACATCAGATAGATGTCTACTGATGACATAGAACCGCCCGGATGGCCCGACATTGCAAGAGTTGTCATTTTCAATATATTACCGCGACAGATTTGTGCGGCATCGGATAGTTTATTTTTAAATTCAACTGAAAGTTTTGTTTCTGTAAAGCCTCGTCCTTGTTCAAACATCTGACTAATTTCCTTATTGAGATATACTGACACTATAAATTTTCTTTCATATTATTCTGTAACTTATTTATTTCTTTTTAATCTGTGTACAGATTCTACTATTTTTTTTCGTTCTGATGATTTATAAAATGCTGACCCCATAACCAACACATCAGCACCTGCATCTATAATTGTTTGAGCATTCTCCGGACTCACTCCCCCATCAACCGAGATAAGGCATTGTAGATTATTCTCATCAATATATTTTCTGCACTGTGCTATTGTATCAAGTGATGATCCAATACACGATTGTCCGCCAAACCAGGGAAATACAGACATAACAAGCAGCAAATCACAATACTCTAAATAGGGAATTACTTGTTCAGCAGTCGCATCGGGGTTTAAAGAAATTCCTGCTTGGATTCCTAAATTTGTGATAGTTTGCAGATGTTCTCTCGGGTCAGGATGTACTTCGATATGAAATGTTATCGCATCAGCACCGGCATTCTTGAAATCTTCAAAATATTTCTCAGGTTCTGATAGCATAAGGTGAACATCTAGGTATAAATCTGAGATTTTATTGATAGTTTTGACAAGTGCCGGACCAAATGAGATATTTGGTACAAAATGACCGTCCATAATGTCCAAATGATGCCAATCGGCTCCTGAATTGTCAGCCGATTTGATTTCTTCTCCCAGTTTTGTAAAATCTACCGCCAATGCGGAGGGGGCAATTTTTATCATGGCGGAAATGTAAATAGAAATAATTGTCTTGGCAAGTAGCAAAACAGAGATTTAAAAAACCGTTTACTCTTTTTCGTTATTTAATGCGATTTTTGCGTTGCGCTTAAGACCCTCTTCTTTAGGGCGTGTCAACGGTGTACCTGCGGTCAGTTTTAAAAATGCATCACGGTCTTTAAGGCTCAAGACCTCCTGTAAATCTAAAAACTCGCCGACCCCACTTTTGTAATCAAAATCTTTATGAGTAGTCAGCATTTGTCGGCTTAGGTTGTGAGGGCAGACATCCTGACAGATGTCGCACCCGAAAACCATTGCTCCAAACTTAGATGCCAGTTCATCGGGGATAGTTTCAGGACGTTCAATAGTAAGATATGAGATACACTTATTCGAATCAACAACACGAGGTGAAATAATAGCATCGGTCGGGCAGGTATCAATACAAAGCGTGCAGGTTCCGCACTTACCATGTTCTAAATCAGTCGGTCGGTCAGGTTCAATTTCTATTGTCGTTAAAATTTCCGAAAGAAAAACCCATGACCCGAATTGTTTAGTTATCAGCATCCCGTTTTTCCCGATATACCCCAGTCCTGCTTTTTCGGCGTACGGTCGTTCTAAAAAAGGTCCGTAGTCGACCCACCATTTGTGTTGATAGTCGCCCGAACATTCTTTATCAATTCGATAGAGCAAGCTTTCTGTTTTTTTTCTGATAACTTTATGGTAATCTTTCCCGCGGGCATAGCGAGAGACCAACCCTTTCCCTTTTGGAACAGATTCTGAATTAGGATGATAATAATTCAACCCAAGAATAATAACCGATTTTACATTTTCAAGAAGTTCTTTCGGGTCAAACCGTCGCTGTTGGTTTTTTGTTATCCAGTTCATTGAACCGTGATATGATTTATCAACCCATTTTGCAAACTGCTTTTCGGATTCAGGTAGTCTGTCGGGAGTTGTTATGCCACATATATCAAAGCCTGCTAACTTGGCAAGTTCTTTTAATCTGTTACCGTTTAATTTCATGTGAATAATATAGTAGGTCGGCGTTCCGATTCCAAAAAAATATAATTGTAAGCAACCCGACATTGGTTTTACCTATGCGGTGTCAGGAACCCCTTCCTGACACATACAAAACCGACGGAACCGCGATCTACTAATACAATTCAATTCTGAACTACCATTTATCAATCTCTATACCTCTCCAAGATGTCCATTGAGCAATTCCACCATGGTCTACATCTTCCCTATAAACCCATCGATTATGATATTCAGGAGTATCTGAGTATGGTACAGACCACTCCGCTTTAACTCTTAAGGCTTTCTCCTTACCATTAAAAAATTGTATCATCCAACGACCATCTTGTGGTACTCGATTTTTTCTTGTATACTCCTCTACGATTTTCTGTAGTCTGTTTTTGCTTGTTTCATTTGTTACAATGAATATAGTATGGCCATTCTTGTTCTTCACAACCACTTCATATTTAGGGTTGCCCAAAATGCTCCCCTCATCATTTTTCTTAGAAGCAGCAGTTAGATTAGATTGAAATAACTTTTTTTTCTTATCATAGTAATCTTTAGTTAATACTGAAGAATCTGACTTAATAAGGCTATATAGTAAGTACTTATCAGCCCAAAATTTTATAGTAAATGTATCTTTTACTTCACTCTTTTTCAATAGTTGAGCAATGCTATCTACAACACTTTTTGTATCGTTTGGATTAGACCAAGTTTTGGACGAAAAAATTATGTAAATGCCATTACTGGAAACTCTCTTTTCTTTAATGAGATAGTTTGTTTTTTTTAAATCCGAGAGATTTTTCAATAAAAATCTTACTTCATGAGTATATTTCTTTGATGGGTCATTAACTATTGAATTGTAGTCAGTGACCGCACAGTATATTGATAGCACAATAAGGATTCCAAATATACCTAAAAATAATTTTATAACTGATTTCAAACAACCCATCAATTTAACCTCCAAGTACTTAATTTAATGATTCCGTATTGCAATAATAATTGTCTTTTAGCAGTAGGTCGGTGCTGAGCTTCCCCTGATTTTATGGACACTTTTTAAGCATACGTTAGTTTCTCTTCAAAGTCAACCGGACTCAACTGTCCTAATGTTGAGTTTCGTAGGTCGCGGTTCCGATTCTAAAAAAATATAATTTTGAGAAACCCGACAACATTTATGTATACTTTGTCGGGTTTCTCGACATTGAAATCTAACGATTTCAAACCAACGGAACGCCAACCTACATTTTATATCACTATTCGCCAAACTCACCTTTAATAATAACTTTTTTGTTTACTCCCCAGTCATCACTATAATATCCGTCTTGTTTATATTTAATAAATGATGAAAACTCCCATTTATCAGGACTATCAACAAAACGATGTCTAACAGGATTATAATGTATATAATCTATATGATTATTCATGTCAATCTGATTTCTTATGACGTGGTCCCAAAAACGGTTCTGCCATACTTTTCCGGAACCATACTTATTTCGATATAATCGAGAATATGTTATTTTAAAACGATGGATTATATCAGAAATAGATTCATCACCTACATTGATAATAAAATGTGTATGGTTTGGCATTATAACCCATGCCTTTAATTTTTGTTCTTTCCATGCAATCTTGAATAATTCAGAATCATGTAATAAAATATTCCGTCGATTAAAAGTAACAATCGTAATGAAATAATAATGATGCTTGAGATTAAATCGTCTTAAAGTTTTCATCTTCTCTCTTTTGTCGGGTTTCTCGACTTTGAAATCTGGCGATTTCAAACCAACGGAACCACGACCTACAAATAATATAAATTTTCATGACAATAAAATAGCATAACTGACTGACAGGAAGTGTCATTAAAAGATTATTAAATCATTTAAGACGACAAAACGTAGGTCGCGGTTCCGATTCAAAAAAATATAATTGAGAGAAACCCGACATTGTTATTTCATATAAACAGCATAACACATCTGACTGACAGGATATGTCAGACTAACTTAAGTTTACTTAAAAGTATGTTTTTATCCCTAATATTGTCCATTATTTTTAAAATCTCCTTGTTATTTTCTAATCATATAGTATTTTAATCCGATAGTAGAAGCATACCAAACAGTTTTGGTTAGCTTTATCGAAAACAGGCATTACAACTGTCAGAGGTCATATATGGCGTTTTTTTCAACTCATATTTGTGAATTTTTTCTCAACCACAGAAGCGGTCGGTTTCCCCTGTTTTCTACTAATACATTTAATAAATCACATTTTTCTCATACTTTTCCATTGAAAGGATTCTTCAATGAGTAACTCTGCCTACCTTTTGGTAAAGTTCGATAATAAACAAAAACTGATGTCAGTAATTGATCAACTTCAGGATGAGTCTCTTTTTCAAAATTATGATGCCGTCGACGGTCATTATCATCTGCTTATCAAGGTTGTAGATAATTCGGAAAATATTATTTCCATTGTAAAATCGTTTGACGGATTTTCTGAAATGTCTGTTTGTCCGATTGAAAAAGATAATCAAAAAGAGTTTATGTTAGACGAAACAAGTACCTACTGTTATCTTTTTATAGAAACAGATGAAAAACATCGTGAACAACTACAGAAAAAAATAGAAAGTTTTTCTGAAACTCTTTTTGTATCCCCGACCTCAGGTTCTTACAATTTGATAGCACTAATTAAAAATGATACTTTTGACAAGATTCATCGATTTGTTCAATTAGAAATTAAAAATCTCGACGGTATCCTGCGTTATAAACAGGATCATGTCATATTCCTCGATAGAATTTAGGAGACGGCTGCTATGTCACAACAACAGTCAGACAATTTCAAACCATTTAATGTTGACTTGTGGAAATACGACGGTCAAGAGGGAGCATTGATTCCTCTCTTACAGTCAGCACAAGACACATACGGATATATCTCTGAAAAAGCAATTGACTATATTTCACACATTACCGGAATACCGGCTGCTGATATCTATGGTGTTGTTACATTTTACGCCCAGTTCAGAACCAAGCCGCTCGGTAAATATGTAGTTAAAGTCTGTAACGGAACCGCCTGTCATGTTAACGGCGCAAAACCTATCGGCGATACTATTACCGATGAACTCAGTATTGATTACGATGAGACTTCTGATGACGGAAAATTTTCACTTCTGTCAGTTGCCTGTATCGGGTGCTGTTCACTGGCTCCGGTAATTTTAATTAACGATGAAACCTACGGTAGATTAACATCACCTAAACTCCGTAAGATTTTACGTCAGTACAAACGTAAAGTCAAAGAATAGAAATAGGAGCGGAGAGATAAAATGAAAACAGTAAAAGTAGGACTCGGAACCTGTGGAATCTCTGCCGGGGGTGAAAAAGTTTATAAAGCATTTCAAGAAGAGTTGAAAGAACATCCCGATGCCTTTATTTTAAAAGAAACAGGCTGTATTGGCATGTGTTATAGCTAAGTTTTAATCGAACTTAAGAATAGTTCAGGCGAATCGGTTTTCTATGGTGAAGTTACTCCCGAACGTGTCGGTGAAATCGTAGAGAAAACAATTCTTTCAGATGAAACTATCGAAGATTGGTTAGCAGTAAAACCTGACAACAAACAGAATTTTTTAGATAATCAAACTCGAATTGTTTTACGGAACTGCGGTGTTATTGACCCGGGTTCAATTGATGAGTATATCGAAAAAAGTGGTTATGAAGCCGCAAAAAAAGCTCTAACCTCCATGACTCCGGACGAAGTTATTGATAATATTATTAAATCAGGACTCAAAGGTCGTGGCGGAGGTGGATTCCCGACCGGTTTGAAATGGAAATTTACCAAAGGTGCTGATGCTGATAAAAAATATATTATTTGTAATGCTGACGAAGGTGACCCTGGTGCTTTTATGGACCGTTCTGTTTTAGAGGGTGACCCGAATGCTGTGCTAGAGGGTATGATTATCGCAGGTTACGCTATCGGTTCCGACTCTGCCTATATCTATTGTCGGGCTGAATATCCAAAAGCTATCGCACGGCTTCGACAGGCTATCGCACAGGCAAAAAAGAAAAACTTCCTCGGTGATAATATCTTTGGTACGAATTTTACGTTTAATATAAAAATCAAAGAGGGTGCCGGAGCTTTTGTCTGCGGTGAAGAGACCGCTCTGATTGCTTCTATTGAAGGCAAACGCGGTATGCCGAAATTCCGTCCTCCCTTCCCTGCTCAATCAGGATTATGGGGCAAACCGACAAACATCAACAATGTCGAAACATTGGCCAATGTTCCATGGATTATTTTAAACGGCGGTGATGCTTATGCTGCCTATGGTACCGATGACTCCAAAGGGACAAAAGTATTTGCTATGGCGGGTAAAGTAAAACGTACCGGCTTAGTGGAAGTTCCGATGGGATGTTCAATCAATGAAGTTATTTTTGATATTTGTGACGGTATCGTAGATGACAAAAAATTCAAAGCGGTTCAGATGGGCGGTCCGTCGGGTGGTTGTATTACAGCTGACCAATGTGATATAAAAATAGACTATAAAGAAATCAACAAGACTGGGGCTATAATGGGTTAAGGTGGTATGGTAGTGATGGATGAAACTACCTGTATGGTCGATGTCGCTAAGTTCTTTCTGTCGTTCACTCAAGATGAATCGTGTGGTAAATGTACTTTCTGCCGTATCGGTACAAAACGGATGCTTGAAATATTAGAACGTATTACTGTCGGTGAAGGAACTATGGAAGACTTAGAGAACTTGCAAGAGTTAAGCGGACAGATAAAAAACGCTTCTCTTTGTGGTCTCGGTCAGACAGCTCCAAACCCTGTACTTACAACTATTAAGTATTTTAAAGATGAATATCTCGCTCATATTCAAGATAAAAAATGCCCTGCTCATGTCTGCTCGGCAATTTTAGAATATACAATAAATGATGACTGTACCGGATGTACTATATGTGCCAAAGCATGTCCGACTGATGCAATTCTCGGAGATAAAAAAGAACTGCACATCATTGAACAAGATAAATGTATTAAATGCGGCAAATGTTTTACAGTCTGCCGATTTGATGCTGTGGTGAAGGATTGAGGTGAACAATGGTTAAACTTACTATAAACGGACAAGAAATCACCGCATCGGAAGATAAAACTATCCTACAAGTATGCCGTGAACAAAATATAGATAACAATATTCCGACACTCTGTAACGATGATAAACTGAAACCGTACGGTTCCTGTTTTCTCTGTGTTGTTGAGATGGAAGGTGTCGATAAACTATTCCCTTCCTGTGCTACTAAAGTTACCGAAGGGATGAAAATACAAACCCGCTCTAAAAAAGTAAAAGCTGCCCGAAAAACCTGTTTGGAATTACTTGTTTCTGACCACTATGCCGACTGTCTTGGACCGTGCCGTTTAGGATGTCCGGCCGATGTTGATATTCAAGGTTATATGGCACTTATCAATTTGGGGAAACCGATTGAAGCTATCGCATTGATAAAAGAGAAATTACCTTTCCCCTCTGTATGTGGTCGTGTTTGCACCCGCAAATGCGAAATCAATTGCCGTCGTTCTGTAGTTGATGCTCCGGTAGGGATTGACTTTTTAAAACGCTATGCCGCCGATCAGGACATGATTGGTGAAATGTGGCAACCGGAAACAAAACCGGACAACGGAATTCCTGTTGCTATAATCGGTGGTGGTCCGGCCGGATTAACTGCGGCATATTATCTTGTTTGTGAAGGATACCGTCCGACAGTTTTTGAAGCTCTGCCAAAACTTGGCGGAATGTTACGATATGGAATCCCGGAGTACCGTCTTCCGAAAGAAGTTTTAGCAAAAGAAATAGACTGGATAACATCATTAGGTGTTGAGGTAAAAACAAATACAGCCCTTGGTAAAGATTTTACCTTAGACTCACTCTTTGACGACGGTTTTAAATCAGTATTCATCGGACTTGGTGCCCAAGTCGGTAAACCGATGAGAGTAGAAAACGAAGATGTCGACGGTGTTCTCTCCGGTGTAGAATTTCTCCAGCAAATAGAACTAAAAACTGCTCCCAAGATTAGCGGTAAAGTTATTGTTGTCGGTGGTGGTAACACAGCCTTAGATGCTGCCCGTTCATCGGTTCGTCTTGGAGCTGATGAAGTAGTAATTTTATATCGCCGTACTCGTAAAGAAATGCCTGCCAATATTATGGAAATTGATGCTGCCGACGAAGAGGGTATCAAGATGGAATTTCTTGCTGCTCCATCATCTATAAATGTTGATGACAACAACCGTATGAAATCTATCGAATGTTTCCGTATGGAACTTGGTGAACCTGATGATTCAGGCAGACGCCGTCCGGTAAAAATTGATGGGTCTGAGTATGCGATTGAAGCAGACTGGATTATTTCTGCTATCGGGCAGGAAGCCGACCTTGACGGTATAGATTCTGATGAAGAAATCGAATTAACCGGTTGGAAAACTATTATAGCCAAGGAAGGTACTTTTGATACTGACCGTCCGGGTGTTTTTGCAGGCGGCGATGTTGTTACCGGTCCTGCCGATGCCGTTGATGCTATCGCAGCAGGTCGTCAGGCAGCAGATGCAATCGATTCTTATATAAAAGATAATGTCATCAAACCGCTTGGCTATCGTTTTGAAAGTAAACGTGATGCTTTCCATACTATCACCAAAAAAGATCTCCCTGATATTGAAATTTCAGAACGTCATCACATGCTGGAACTTCCGGCTGCTGACCGTGTGAAATCTTTTGATGAAGTTGAGGTCGGTTATACCGATGATGAAGCAATTCAAGAATCACTCAGATGTGCCGAATGTGGATGCGATGTTTCTATCGCATGTGATTTTAGAAATTACTGTTCGGAATACGAAGTAGACCAAAATCGTTTTGTTGGTGCTTACAATAAATACAAGGTCGATACCAGACATCCGTTTATTAAAATCGACTCGAATAAATGTATCAGATGCGGGCGATGTGTTATGACCTGCTCTGAAATACTTAATGTCTCTGCTTTAGGATTTGTCAATCGTGGATTCAGGACGATTGTAAAACCTGCCATGGAAAAAGAACTACAGGCAACCAACTGTGTTTCATGTGGCAACTGTATTGACGTCTGCCCTACCGGAGCATTAAATGAAAAAATGCCTTTCCGTCGGTCAGGTCCCTGGAAAATGGAAGGCACCGTTTCAGTTTGTAATTACTGTTCTGTCGGTTGTAACATTTTGATTAACCATAAAACTCCTGACCTCTTTTTTGTTACCGGGGCTCCCCCTGATTCAGAACCAAACAATGGTGAGCTTTGTGTCAAAGGTCGTTTCGGATATGAACATTATCTGGACGGTACCCGCCTGACTAAACCGATGGTAAAAAAAGGTGACCGTATGGTTGAATGTTCATGGGAAGATGCTTTTGATGCGATCAAAACTGGTATCGAAAATGTCTATGAACATAACGACCGTGACCAGACTTTAATAACAGCCTCGCCGAAACTTACCAATGAAGAACTTTATCTGGCAGGTATGTTTGCCCGTGCCGCTGTCGGAACAAATAATATCACATCGTTCCAGCGTTTGACATCTGAAGCGGACTATCATGCCTTAGATAATATTCTCGGTGCTACAGGTGCAACTGTTTCTAACAATGAAGTTGAGAATGCCGACCTTTATATTTTCCTTGGCGGTAACCCGACTGCAGACAACCCTGTTTTGGGATGGCAAATGAAACGACGTATGAAAAACGGTACGCAAGCAATCGTTATTAATTCTAATGAAATTGATCTCGTGCAATATGCCTCCGCATGGGCTGACCCAAGACGCGGTACATCAACGGTTCTTCTTAATGTTATAATGGCAGAACTAATTAGAGCAGATAAAGTCAATGACTCTTTCATTAAGAAAAACACTACTAATTTTGCACAAGTTAAAGATGAAATGCTGAAACATGACCTTGATGAAGCAGCATCTATTTCGGGTGTGTCATCTGAAACAATTCAAAAGATTGTTGAGCTTTTATCAGATTCATCTAAAAATATTGTAGCTTACTACAATATGGATAGCCGAATTGACCGCTCCACAAACGATTTAAAAGCACTCGGTACTTTGATGCTTATGCTTGGCAAACTTGGTGTTGACGGTTCTGGTATCGCAGTAACATCGGGTCAATGCAACCAAACCGGAATGAAAATCACAGGATATGACCGTCATCTGCTTCCCGGTGGACGACCTGTTTCCGATGCAACAGCAATGAAAGAGATCTCTGCTATTTGGCAGAAAGAAATAGCCGACACTATTGAAAAATCGGGGCATAATATCAACCGTAAGATGCGTGACAATAAAATTCGAGCTGCTTTTATATTCGGTGAGAATCCGGCCAAAGACCCAGAGTATAATGCCTTTATCGATCATCTTGATTTCTTAGTTGTCGGTGATATGTTCAAGAACGAAACAATTCAAATGGCGGATGTATTTTTACCGTTGTCATCGTATCTTGAATCCAAAGGTCACTTAACTAACTGGGCAGGCAAAAAACAATTTGCCAATCCTATCGGTGAACCACTTAACGGAAAATCTAACCTTGAAATCATAACCGAGTTAATGAAAATTCTTGGCTATGACCGTGCGATAAACACTTTTGAAGAGTTAACCAGCGAGATTGAATACATGCAGGAAAAAGCAGGAGTCGCCGTGCCTATCAAAGCACCGTTTGCAACTCCTGACGGTAAGGCACATTTCACTTTGTATACAACTGAGATTTCGACAACCTCGGCGAACAGTACCAACATACTCGAGATAGACTCCCGCATTGCCGACCGCACCAAAGAGATTAATGTGTAGGTAGATGCTTTAGAATTTTTTATGAAACATACGTGGTGTCATGCGTCCTCGCCTGACACTAATAGATAAGTAGGTCAGGTCTCTCCGAAGACCTGACTTTTTTTATTCCTCTAGAATAAGGGATACTGCTACCCCATCCCGTGCTTGACACGGGAACCAGTATAATTCGTCATACTGAACACCCTGGATGTTCGCTTTAATCAGAACATTATTACAAACTAAATAATTTTTAAATATATTAATAAAAATGAATATAAACGTACCCCAAAGGGTACGCCACCCGTCCATCTGGATTCCCTATGAAGTTGAGAATGATATTAAGGACATTTGAATGAGGAACCATTATTAAACATATACCCGACAAAAAAGATAAGATCACTTACGTCGACTATTCCAGATAAATCTAAGTCAATAACATTTAAATTGAAATTGGGGATACCATCTATGAACATATAAACAACCAAGTAAACAAGATCTGCAACATCAATCCGTCCAGATTCATCAAGGTCACCGCAAATCGGTGGTGAAACTGTTCTAAACATAACAACATTTGATAGCTCAGACCAATTGTCTGATTCATCACCAACTTTTATAGCAAAATAATAATCCGTTTCCGGAGTTAGCTCCATGATGACAAATGATTCAGCACTCCCTCTGTATTTAGGAGCAGGGACGTTTAGAACTTTTTGAGCACTATCCCAATTATTTTTAGTGATAGGTACTAATGAATATTTGAGAGCATAATAAGGTGCGATATCGGAACCATTATCTCCCGTAGCTGTCCATGTGAGAGTGACAGTAGTAGATTTAACTTCTGCAGCATGTAGTGTAGAACACAACATAATAGTAAGAAGATAAATTACGAGAACGGCTCTTTTTCCATGAGATGTAAGTCCTCTACAAAACCTGAAACATAACAATTTTACGTATAAATGTTTTAACGATTCTATCCTGAGTCTAATTATGAACATCCTTGTTAGTAAAGCTATTTAGTTTTAGACCGAGATTGATTCAAATACTCATTTGATTTTGTTGAAAGGTATTGAGATGAAATTGAACAAAATTACTTGAGATTATGAGACTAACATGCAATTCCCTGTTTGCTTTTAGGAAATCTGATCCGGTTATTTTAACTATAAATACAATTTACTCTAATGCTATCATTTCCATTATTGTTAATTAACTCCCGTTTAAACATTTAATACACTAAATAAAATTTAGTTAAAAAAGTCAAGGAGAACGTAATCTTTGCGATTGTTAAATATATTTCTTCAATCTAAATGGTGAATGAGAATCATAGAAAAGACACAAAGATGTAAAGTATTAAAAGTATATACAGGAAGCCTTTAGAGATTTCTCCCCACTTTACAAACTCTCATTCTTCATTAGGTTGTTGAAATGCAATTATAAGAGCACACATTTTTGTCCAAAAGATTCATGGTTCTCTTTTGCGATTGCAAATGAGTAAAAGATATTAGTATCCAATTTATTTGTCAAATTGTTACTAATCCCACGGCAAGCCGTGGGGCACCCGTGCACGAGAAGATGATTTTTTATGCAGATTTTTCATTTTTCTCACGATATAATTTCTATTTTTTTATCTTTTAATGAATATTCAGATAATTATGAATTATTATCCCGCATATTATTCTCTCATATTTTATATTTTTTTGTGTAATTAGCTAAGCCATTGTACAACAGTATTTTAAATTTTAATAAATGGGACTTTGTCCACTTGACGTATGAAATTAAACTATTATACTATCTCAAATTAGAAGATGAAAAAAACGAAATATAGAAAGGATACATTCATGTCCGAAATCACAAAGAAACAAACAGTCGGCTTCTCAGAAGTTTCAGACAAAGATGTTATCGCTATGGAATCCACAAGCGGAGCACATCATTACGGTCGGGTTGAATTAGTCGTCCGCAAAACCGACGGTGCCTGGTTGTACGACGGTGACGGTAACAAATACTTAGATTGCCTTGCTGCCTACTCTGCCGCCAACCAAGGACATCATAATCCGACAATAGTAAAAGCTGTCACCGATGCCTTAAACAATAATTACGGTTCAGTAATTTCAAATGTCGTCTATACCGATTCACTTGCAATCTTTTTAGACAAAGCTGCCAAACTTGCCCCACAACTTGCCCCAAAATTCGGTAACAACGGTAACAAAGTGCTTCCTAAAAACGGCGGTGTTGAATCTGTTGAAACTGCTATTAAAATGGCACGGTACTATGGGTGGAAAGAAAAAGGTATCGAAGACGGCAAGCAGGAAATTATTGTTTTTGATAACAATTTCCACGGTCGTATGGTTACAACGGTATCATTTTCTACTACCGAAAAATATTATCGCGGATATGGTCCCCGCACAGAGGGTTTCAAATCTGTCGAGTACGGTAATCTTGATGCTGTTAAAAATGCTATCACTTCAAACACCTGCGGTATCTTAGTAGAACCTATGCAAGGTGAAGGGGGAATGTATCAGCCACCCCAAGGATTCTTACAAGGTCTAAGAGAAATTGCCGACAATGAAAATATTATTTTACTCTTTGACGAAATCCAAGTAGGTCTCGGTCGTACCGGTAAGATGTTCTGTTTCCAACATGAAAATGTTATCCCTGACGGTTTGATTTTAGGTAAAGCTATTTCGGGCGGATTGGTTCCTCTTTCTATCTTTATGACCAATGCTAAACTTATGGATATCTGTTTCCAACCGGGGCAGGAAGGTTCTACCTACGGCGGTTATCCTCTTGCCTGTATTGCGGGAATTGCCGCTATCGACGTTATTGTTAATGAAAAATTAGCAGACCGTTCTTTAGAAGTCGGTGCAGTGCTCAAAAAGAAAATCGAAGATATCGCATCCCGTTCTTCACATGTAAAAGAAGTTCGCGGTCGCGGTCTGTTTATTGGTATTGAAGTGAACAACGGTGATGCTATGGCATACTGTGAAAAACTTTTAGAACTCGGCATGCTTTGTAATGACTCTCACGGTCATACAATCCGTATCTCTCCCCCTCTTGTGATTACAGAATCAGAAGTAGATTATATTGTTGAAAGACTTGAAAAAGTATTAGTCGACTAAGCAGTATAATTGTTTCTATAATAAACGAAGAAAGCGAGGTTGCTAAAGCGACTTCGCTTTTTTATTATTCCGAATCGAGCCGAAATAAATTGCAATAATTGTAAGACCTGCTCCTACAATCTGAAGAGTTTTTAGGCTCTCGGCAAAAAACAAAGCACCCCATACCGTTGCCAATGTCGGTTGTAAAAGAAGCACTATCCCGCTTTGTGAGGCTTTGATTTTTGGCAGGGACTTTGATATAACAAACCACCCTAATGATTGAGCAACAAACGCCAAAGCAAACAAAACTCCCCAAGTGTACATATCTACCGGAAGATACGGGTCCGATTCAATCATCATCGCTGCTCCTAAAAACAAGGCAGAAAACAATGAAGTCCACGCCATTAGAGAAATAAATGATATGTTAAATCCTAAATGTCCTGCTTTTTTAATAGATGTTATATAACCGCTGTAAAAAACGCCCGTCATCAGTCCAAAAACAATACCCTGAATATAGTCAGCTGAAAATTCCTGAACAGAACCTACGCCCACTAAAAGAATCACTCCAATAAATGCCATAACCACCGAGAATAAATAAATCGGGGATAATTTTTCAGAAAAGAGAACAACACCTATTAGTGCCATCCAAAAAACTTGTGTATTGCCAAGTATCGTAGCAATCCCTGCTCCCGAAAAAATAATAGAACGATGCCATACAAACAAATCACCACAGAAAATAAGTCCGGCAAGAATAGAAAAGAGCATTACCTGCTTGGGAAGTCTGATTTGTTTTTTTGATACAAGAGCCCATGTAAAAAGAATAATAGCACCAAACAATGTTCGCCAAAAGGCTATAGCAGTCGGACCCAATGTCGAACTATCAATCATTTTCACAAAGATCGGTGCGAAACTGATACACAAAGCCCCAAAGGCAAGTGCGAATAAATATTTTATAGGAGTATGATTTGAATCCATAACATTTTACCTGAAAATATAAAAGAAAGTTACCGCTAATACTCTTGCCAACGTGCCTCGGCTGCTACCATAAAGCCGATAAGAGCCCAGAAGAGAACAAGCGATGTCCCTCCATACGACACAAACGGAAGCGGAAGTCCGGTAACCGGCATAAACCCTAATGCCATTCCAATGTTGACTATAAATTGAAACATAATTATCCCGGCAGCTCCCATCACTAAAAGAGATGAAAACTTTGACCTGCAATGCATGGCAATACGTATTGCTCTGTAAAAAATAACACCGAAGAGAAATAATAAAATCAAAGCACCAAACAGACCGAATTCCTCACCCAAGACAGAAAAAATAAAATCAGTATGAGGTTCGGGTAGAAAATCAAGTCTCGTTTGCGAACCGTTTAAAAGTCCTTTACCGAAAATCCCACCTGAGCCGATTGCTATTTTAGATTGAATTATCTGATACCCTGCTCCACGCGGATCTCTTCCGGGGTCTAAGAAAGTAAGAATACGAAGTTTCTGATAGTCGGCTAGATGGTTCCACAAGAAAGGCATGACAGCCCCAAAGGCAAGGTTCGTGATAACGGTTATAACACCAAAAAGTAATCCCGGTCTAATAGTAAACAGAAAAATAAGTAACAGCACAAAATAAATTGCCCAAGCAAGCCAATGAGATGCGGTGATAAGCGATATTATCGGTGATACAATTAATAGAAGATAAAATGGAGATAAGCCCGACCAAAACCATAGTACAAATAGAACTACTAAGAAAACAAGCGAAGTACCCAAGTCAGGCTGTTTTAAAATCAGCAACACCGGAACAGCAACCATAAAACTTGTCAAAGCCAGCCTTCTTTTACTTGCAACCGGTAATTTAGTATATGCCAAAAACCTCGAGAGTGCAAACAACAGTGCAACTTTTGCTAAATCTGAGGGAGCAAAATTTATAGAGCCGAACGAGAACCATCTGAGTGCTCCCATTTTTGCTGTACCAACAAATAAGACTAAAATCAAAAGCAGGATTGAGAAACCGTAGATAACATAAGCCAGAAGGTCAAATAATTTTGGAGGTATATGTACGATAACAGCAAAGATGAAAAATGCTATCGCAAACCAAATAAGCTGACGTTGATAATAGTTTTGCTGATATTCTGTAGAAGCATTATGTTGAGCTGACATAATAAGTACAACACCTATCAAAGTCAAAAGCGTGGCCGCCAGAATTAATTTCCAGTCAAGAGCTGAGTACTTTATTGTCATAATGAATCTCCAGACTGTGCAACATCGGCATCAACTTCATCCAAAGGAATTCCCAGTTTCTTCGCCATATAAGATTTAATAATTTTACCGACAAGAGGTGCCGCAATCTCAGAACCATGACCGGAATTTTCTACTATAGCAACTACAACTATTTCCGGATCTTCGAGAGGAGCAACAGCAGCAAACCAAGAATGATTTTCTCCATGCGGATTTTCAGATGTTCCTGTTTTACCACCGATAGAATAATATTCGTTTTTTAATTTTTTTGCAGTACCGTGCTTTCCGTCAACTACTAACGAGAGTCCTTCGTACAGAATTTTTAATGTATTTTTTGAAAACGGCAGCGTAAACGCAATTTCCGGTTCTATAATAGTTTCTGTTTTATCAAAATATTGGATTTTCTTTACTATATGCGGTTTATAAACGATACCGTTATTGGCAAGTCCGCAGAAAAAACGGGCAAGCTGTAACGGTGTAACTAACAATTCTCCTTGACCTATTGAATTATTTAGAACTAAACCAATAGACCATTTTCTTTTGCCATACCGTTTGTCATAATATGTAGTATTTGGGTTTAATCCCGAAGCCTCTTGAGGTAAGTCTACATCTGTTTTTATTCCGAAACCGCATTCACGATAATACTCACTTAATTTATCAACCCCCAACTTTAATCCAAGTTGATACATATACGTATCACATGATTGTTCCAAGGTATGTGCTGCATTTAAACTTCCGTGTCCGCTTTCTTTCCAACATCCGAAAAATCTGTTTCCAAATTGATACCCGCCAATACACGGTTTATATTTTGTATTTTCAGTAATTAATCCCTCTTCAAGACCTGCACCGACTCCAACAAACTTTACCGTTGACCCGGGAGGATACAACCCCTTAAGTGGTCTGTTTAACAACGGATGTGTGGAATCATCACGTATTTCATTCCATAATGATTCCGGTATCACCGAGGAAAAGATATTAGCATCATACCCGGGGAATGATGCCATAGCTAAAATTTCTCCGTTGCGTGGATCCATAGCAACGATAGCACCGCAACAAAATGTATCAAATGCTTGTGTGCTGGCGATTTGTAAATCATTATCAATAGATAAAACTAAGTTACTTCCCGGTTCAGCCGGTATTTTATTTTTATCCGCATATTCACCGACAAGTTGTCCCGATGCTGTTATTTCAATATATTTTGTTCCCTCTCTGCCTCGTAAAATAGCATCGTACTTTTTTTCTATTCCTTTTTTTCCGATTATTGAGCCAAGATGAAGCTCGGCATCAGCAATTTTCTTCAATTCATTTTCGGAAACTTCTCCGACATAGCCGGTATAAGTTTCTGCTCCAAGCTGTCTATTATATTGTCTGACTCGCTCCATTTGATAGACAACACCCGGGAATTTTTTGTATTGTTCTTCTAAGATTGCAACTATTTCAAAGGAGATATCCCTTTTGACAGGTGACGGCTGGTATCTGCTTACCATGTTACGACGGATACGTTTCCTGATAAGATTAGTATCAAGAGCAATCAATTCCGAAAGGTTTTCAATTGTTTTACCTTTTACAATTTCAGCGGGGACAACAGAAACTGTATAGGAGGGACGGTTATCAATAATGATTTGTCCATTTCTATCTGTTACTATACCTCTTCGCGGTATTATTGATTCAACACGAATACGATTATTTTCTGATTGTTTTGCTAAACCGGCATGTTCTAAAATCTGCAGCTTAAAGAGTCCGATAATTAAAGTTAAGAATATAAGAACAATAAATATATAGCTTAACTTTTCTCGATTGTCGATTGAAAGTTTAAACTGAGACATAATTTAGAATATCGATTTTGTTTTTTTTAAAGTAAAAATACCGTCTTTTATTAAAAAGAAAATAGTGCCTACAATTGTTGTATAAATCGCACCGGTCAATGCATACCGTACTATAGAGATTAAAAGACCATCATTGATTTCGATTAAGAGAACTATGATATTATGAATGAAAGTACCGCCTAAAATAAGTGCTACTCTGGCAAAAAGTGAGTCAAGATTCATTTTTTCTTTTATATGAAATGCTGATAACCCTATCAGAGCCATTTCTAAGGCATACCATGCCGAGATATTCGTTATACCGGCAAAACCTATAATACCAACACACAAGCCAACCCATACAGAAGTTGTTTCTGTTTTATACATAGAGACAAGAAGAACTATCAAAACTGACAGATTAATTTTTGCTCCGAAAATAGATGTTACATCTGCTAAAAAGACCTGATGCATTGCAATTAGCCAAAAATATAATAGATAAGGTATTAATTTTGTCATTCTTCAGCAGTTTCCCGTAATATAAAAAGTTCTTCCAGTGAATAAAAGTTAGAAGCGGGAGTAACTTTCACTTTGTAGAACGGTTCTAATTCTTCTTTAATTACTTCTGAGACAGTTCCGACTGTTAAACCGGCAGGATAAACTCCACCTAACCCGGATGATATAATTAAATCATTTACTGCGATATCACCCTGAATCGGGAAGTTATCCAAGTACATTCCTGTATTTGTATTGTATTTTATAATTCCCATTTCTCTGCTTGAGACAACTCGGGCAGCAACTCTATTAGAAGGGTCTGTCAAAAGTTGTATAATTGAGAAATCAGGAGAAACCGAACTGACTCGTCCTATAAGACCTTCCTGATTTATAACAGGTTGGTCTATCCAAATAGAATCATTGGTGCCTTTATTGATTGTAGCGGTTATAGGAGTAAATTCACCGGAAATAGATATAACTTTAGCAGGTATCAAAGTATAATTAGCGGGAGGGTCAAAACCTAAGATTGACCGTAACCTGTCGTTTTCCAGAGTAGCCTCTTCGTAAAATGCTATCTTCATAGAAACATCAATAAGTGTCTGCGATAAACGAGCGTTATCCTCAGACACAGATTTTAACTCTAAAAAATTATTTTTAATTTTCGCAAAAGGAGAATAAAAAACAGCTGAGACCGCTTGGTTAAGATATGGATTGACAAATTTTCCGGCAATAAATAAAATAGCAAGAATTAATATAATCGAAACAAAGTGTATATTACGAAAATGTCTTGTAAAGAGATTGCTTATTTTATTCATTCGTTATGTGGCATCCTTGCCGATAAAATAATTATTAATCAATGTTATCCATTAATGCTAAAACATCTCCCGGAGAAGTAGCTTCTAAAAGTTTTTGACGGTTATCTTCTTACTTCATTAAAAAAGAAAGACGAGCCATAACATTTAAATGAGCTCCGATGGCATCTTCCGGAGCAGCAATTAAGAAAAAGAGTTTTACCGGCTTATGATCCATAGCATCAAATTCAACACCTTCAGTTGAACGGCCAAATGCTATAACAATTCCTTTGACAGCTTTTGTTTTTGCGTGTGGGAAGGCAACACCATATCCGACTCCGGTTGTAACAAGATTTTCTCTCTCGGTCACATCTTTATACAGCAACTCTGAATCATGAACCATGTTAGAGCTAGAGATAGAATCTACAAGTTCCTTAATAACTTCTTCTTTGGTAGATGCGTTCAAATTAAAAACAATAAGGTTTTCTTCACTAAATTTTGACAATTTCATTCTTTTTACCTTTAGTTATATTTTCTCGGCTTCATCAGCTAATAAAACCGGGACATCATTATTAACTTTATATGCTAGAGAACAATTCTGACAAACTAATTTATCATTATTCTCTTCATAAATCATTTTATTTTTACAACTCGGACAAACTAATTTATCTAATAAGTTTTTAGAAAGTGCCATTTGTTTTCTCCATTCTTATTCTTCGTATTCACCTATATGTCGATACTTTTGCAGTCTATCTAAGAGCAAAATATCAACCGGAGTTTCTTTGAGTTCATTTAGAGCAGACAAAATTGCTTCTTTTACATACTCGGCTGCTTCTTTCAGATTATTTTGAGCTCCACTGGGTGGTTCTTTAATAACTTTATCAACAATTTTAAGATTGATTAAATCCGGTGAAGTAACTTTTAAAGCATCGGCAGCATCAGGAGCGTAGACAGGGTCTCTCCATAAAATAGCAGCACATCCTTCCGGTGAAATAACTGAATACCAAGAATACTCAAGCATCATAACAACATCACCTACTCCAACACCTAAGGCTCCACCCGAGGCACCTTCGCCGATAATAATAACAACAATCGGAACCTTAATCCGAGACATTTCTCTGATATTACGGGCGATTGCTTCTGCCTGTCCTCGTTCTTCAGCAGCTATTCCCGGAAATGCTCCCGGCGTATCAACCAGCACCACTATCGGGACATTGAATTTTTCAGCCATGTAAAAAAGTCTGAGAGCTTTACGATATCCTTCAGGATGAGCCATACCGAAATTACGAAATAATTTTTCTTTAGTATCTCTTCCTTTTTGTTGACCGATAAACATGACTTTCTGATCATCAATCATTCCAAAGCCGCCTATCATAGCATTATCATCGCCAAAATATCTATCGCCGTGTAATTCAATAAAATCAGTAGACATAGCAGATATATAATCAAGCGTATAAGGTCTTTTAGGGTGTCTGGAAAGTTGGACTTTTTGCCAGCGAGTAAGGTTGTCGTAAATCTCGGTGCGTAGCTTATCAAGTTTTTTCTGCATTGAGGCAATCTCGCTGCTTAGCTCAACATCGCTCCCGATAGAAAAATCTTTCATATCGGAAATCTTTTTTTCAAGCTCTGCTATCGGTTTTTCAAACTCTAAATATGGACCTGCACCCATTTAGTTCCACCAAATTTTATATTTCTTTCTTACCATACGAATTTTTTCGTGAGGCTAATTTGGATATAAAGATATAGAAAATACTGAAAATAACAACCATAAAAAAGAGTAAAATAGCAAAGACTATAACTCTATCCCAATAGAACATCGCTATTGCACAAGCTCCGTAAACTATTGCCAACAAATAGAATACCAAAACAACTCGGGAAGGTGACAAACCAAACAGAGCAAGATAGTGAAAAAGATGACGACGGTCTGCTTTCATAATATTTTTCCCACTCATCAATCTTCTGGTAAAGGATGAAATGACTTCAAGCAAAGGAACACCTAACGCCAACAGAGGTAAATATAGAGCTGAAAATGTATATGATTTAAGAGGAAACAATAATGAAAAGACCGCAAAGTAAAAGCCGATTTGCATCGACCCTGAATCACCTAAAAATATTTTAGCAGGATATCTGTTATAATAGAGAAAAATCAGAAAAAAACCGATTAAGGCTAAAATAAACACTAAGATACCACCAATCTGATACATGATACCGATAACCAGCATCGTAATAGCACCAATCAATGAAACACCTGTGGCGAGACCATCCAGCCCATCAATTAAATTTATCGCATTCGTGAGCATGACGACCCAGAGTATTGTAATAATTATTGAGTAATGCCCTAATTCAATCGAACCAAACGGTGTTGTTAAAAATTCCACATCAACACCACCAAGATATAACAACAATGCCGAAGCGATTTGTGCTATAAGTTTTATCCATGCAGGTAACGGTTTTAAGTCATCTGATAGACCGACTAAAAATATGATGAGCGATCCAAAAAATATATATAGAATTATCACAGATAAACCGCTAAACATATCGGCAAAAAGAAGCCTGCTTATAAAAACCGACATCCATACCGAAACAAACAATACTACTCCACCTAATAATGGCACAGGCCTTTTATGTCGTTTATGCTCACCGGGATAATCTAAAATCCTGTATGTATGACTAATTCTTATCAGAATTGGAGTTAATATCAGAGCAGTAAACAAACTTACTGTGATAGAGGTAAATTCAAATAAATACGACATTCTCTGTTCTTATCTTTTTGGCATTAGCATTGAAAGTAAAAAATTACCCAACAGAATAACCGGTAAGAACAATATAGAAAATCCTCCGGGAAAATGCTTTAAAAAATACTTCCAAACTGACAAATGATGATAATAACTTCGTATTAGATGTCCTCCCGAACTACCTTTCCCCCATAAATGCACTCCCCCGGCTTGAGGTAAAAAATAATTCGAATAGCCCAATAATTTCAAACGGTATGACAAATCGGTATCTTCCATATACATAAAGAACCGAGTATCAAACATTCCGACTTGTATAAACCTTTCTTTTCGTACTGCCATAAATGTACCGGCAACAGCATCGACTTCTCTGTCTTCATCATAATCAGGCAACGTGTATGATTTTTCAGTCGGGATAATTCTTGAAAGGGCTGAACCTCGCGAAAGAAAGATATTGGTCATATCAGGAAATTTGCGGCAGGTTGCCTGAAATGTATCATCAGGAAATCTCATTCTACCGGAGACAGCACCGACATTTTCAGTAGATTGCATGAAATCTATTATTACATCAAGGCTACCGGTATCAACTTCTAAATCAGGGTTATAAAACAGTAGAATATCGCTTTGAGCTTTCTTGGCTCCCATATTGCAAGCTTTGGCAAAACCGGCATTAAAATCATTTTTTATAATTTGTGCATCAGAAAAATATGACAATACTGTTGAGATAGAATCATCGTTAGAATTATTATCCACAACAATTAATTCAAAATTTTGATTTTTTGATTTTGTTAATGAGATTAGAGATTGTTCTAAAGCAGGTAGCGAATTAAATGTTATGAGAATAATAGACAAATCAATTTGTTTACTCAAACCGGATCAACTCAATTTTCCAAACATTGATTTAACTCGAAGCATCCATACCATCCAAATAGCTTCCCGCATTATTTTTTTAGACATCTTTGATGTACCTGCTACTCTGTCCATAAAGATAATCGGTATCTCTTTAATTTTAAAACCTTTTTTCCATGCCCGCATTGTCATTTCGATTTGGAATGAATACCCCGATGCTTTGACATCATCTAAATTGATAGACTCCAGTACTTCCCTACGGAAACATTTGAAACCGCCGGTAGCATCTTTGATAGGTAAACCTGTTACAATTTGAGTATACATGTTAGCAAAATATGATAACAGAAGACGGGACATCGGCCAGTTGATAACGTTTACTCCTGAGATATATCTGGAGCCAAGGACTAAATCGTTTGTTTGAATTTCCCTTAAAAAATCTCTTATATATTCAGGACCGTGAGAAAAATCGGCATCCATTTCAAATATGTAATCATACTTCTGTTCTATAGCCCATCTAAAACCGGCAATATATGCTTTCCCGAGTCCTTCTTTGTTGGCACGATGCAGGACATTTACTTTTTCTTCCGATGCCACCAATCTATCAGCAATTTCTCCGGTACCGTCGGGAGAGCTGTCATCAACGATTAAGACATGGATTCTAGCATCCAAAGGAAGAACTGCATGAACGATTTTTTCGATATTATCTTTTTCGTTATATGTTGGGAAAATTATTAACGCCCGTTTAGATTGCGACATGATTTAAGCTACCACTTCTTTCTTTTTTCTTCTTCTATAGCCCGACACAAAGTAAAAACCAATTATAATTGACAGAAACAAAGCTGTCAAGCTAGTCGAGAGTTTCCCGGCTGCATACCTTTCGGATTCAAAGAAAAACTCAACCTGCTTAGTGCCGGCAGGAATTTCTACAGCCCGAAATGAGCCGTATGCTCTTAAAACTTTGCCCGGTTTACCGTCGATTTTGACTTTCCAGGCATAATAATAGTTATCGGTCAAAACAAGGATTTTATTTTGTTTAACTGAAAGATTTAATGTCACAGCATCTGTTGTATATGCCGATGCCCAGACAGAATCAGTACTTGCTGAATCTTGGGAATAAGTCAGTTTTGGTTGTTCTTCCAAATAAACTATTTGAGAAAGGTCATCCTGACCGTTCATTACCTTAGGTATTATTTCCAAATTATCTTTAAAAACCTGATACTTATCGACTAAAAACATTCTCGGCAAAGCATTATTATTTTGAACTACCTGAAACTGCCCAAAATTGGCAGCTTGAAATACCTGTTTGTCACCAAAATAATTCTCGGGGAAACCTTGATTAGCAGGAAGAAGTAGATATTTAGCACCGACTAAATTCAGGAAATGCGGATTAGTCTGATTCTGTTTACTTGGTCCGCCTAATAATTTATCATACCACTTGAGCTGGTTGCCGTGATATCCGACAACAACATCAATACCGAAATGCGGAAGAAAATCTTCTTTGATAGTTCCACTAACAAAATTCATTACTCTAAATTTTTCTTTTTTCTGAGTAAAGAATTTAGTGAATTGACTTTCAGACCATACTTTTTCCTGATCTGTTTTAGAGACAAACCGTTTATTAAACCGGACAGAATTTATAACCGGAAGAAACAGCATCCCACATAAGATAATAATCCCTGCTTTTTTTGATTGGTATACCCAAATAGCTGCTGCCGTTAAGGCTAAGAATAAAAATGACATCCATAATCCGGATTGTATTTGCGAAAGGTTCATATATGCAACATCAGCCTTTGATATTCCCTGCTGAACCATTGTTTGCGGAGCATCAGAATAAAACAGAGAAATCCAACCGTTAAGCATCCCCTTGCCGTCCATAGTAAATAACAATGCCAGGACAAAAAGCAGCAGAGGAAACCCAAATAGTAATATTTTAAATTGCTTGAGATATTTTTCTTTAAATGATCTACTGTCATCAATAATTTTTTGTAACCCCATACCCGCCAATATTGCAATAGAGAATGAGAATAAAAACATAATCATAGACGGTGCCCGAAGAGCTTTTACTTTTGGAATTAAAAGATAAAATATCTTAAAAAATGGCGTAGTATCTCCCAACGCATATATAAATGCAAAGAGAGCTAACCCGCCAAAGAAGTATGACTCCTTCTTCCTGACAAAGAACAACCCAAGTAGGGCCATAAAAATACCGATAATCCCGACAGACTCAGAATTATCTTTAAACATATTTTTGCCCCAATAAATAGTAGAGCGACTATAGTCTTTGTTCGCTGTATTTACACCCGAGAATTCAGGGACCAGCATGGAGAAAGCTTCCTCTTCATGTAAAGACCAAGAGGTTGCCCATTCCCAACCGGACTTAGAGTCTGTACGAGGAGAAAACTCTGTAGTATACCTATAACCAGGGTAAAACTGAATGGCTGATAAAAGCAACCCTATTACCACAGCATAGGTAGTTAACATAGCAGGTTTTAAAAACTCCGGAACTGATTTTGTTTTCATAAAGTTCGTAATTAACTTGAACAAGGTAAAAAATGAAATTGCCCAAAGAGAATAGTATGACATCTGCGGATGAGGTGTAAGTATGATAAGTCCAATAATCATCCCAAGCATTGAGAAATTGAAAAACATTTTTAAAAATTCAGTTGAAGCAAAACCTCTATTTACATAAAGTATAGTCAAATGAAATAACGAAGTAACAAATATCTTACCGTCATGCCCCGGAGAAACAAGTGAAATCAAGTAAGAAGCAAACATATAAATAATAGCGGACATAATAGAAGCAACTTTTGTAAGTTTGAATTCTCTAGCACAACTATACATTGTAAGACCCGCCAAGAAGATATGAATAATCAAAACATATCATAAGGCACGATAGACCGAGATAAAGTATTTTATAAATGAAAGAGGGTAGAAAAGATCTCCATGAAAAGCCTCCATATACGGCAGCCCACCAAAGATATATGGGTTCCATTGAGGGACAGCACCGTTTTGCAATACAGAGTCAACTAAAAATGAACGAAAGAAAATACCGGCTTGGATAACATCGGAACCGTGAAGCATTTCAGTTGAGAAAATAAATGCAGAAAATAAAACAATAAGAGCAATACCTAATCCAAGAAAAGCAATCGGTGTAAAATACGGTGAGCTTTCAGGATCAAATGATTTTGATTTACTTACATTC
>JAJRXM010000082.1 GCA_024276275.1 Candidatus Zixiibacteriota bacterium | reverse complement strand
GTCAATATCATTGTCGGGGTCGTTCGGGCATGTATCACAAACGTCTCCTATACCGTCCCCATCAGTATCTAACTGGTCAGCATTCGAAGTTGTCGGACAGTTATCTTCCTGACATGTGTTGGCAGGAAATCCCGGATTACCAAATCCGTCACCGTCGGTATCTGTACAGGTATCACAATCATCACCGATACCGTCGTTGTCAGCATCTTCCTGATTTGGATTGGCTACAGTAGGACAATTATCACAAACATCACCGATACCGTCACCATCAGTATCTAACTGGTCTGCGTTTGATATTGTCGGACAGTTATCTTCCTGACAGGTATTATTCGGAAATCCCGGGTCACCAAATCCGTCACCGTCGGTATCCGTACAAGTATCACAGTCATCACCGATACCGTCATTGTCTGAATCAATTTGAGATGAGTTCGAAGTGGTCGGACAATTATCAACATCGCCACAAACACCGTCACCGTCTATATCATTGTCAGGGTCATTCGGGCAAGTATCACAAGCATCACCGATTCCGTCACCGTCTGTATCAAGTTGGCTTGGGTTTTGAGTATCAGGACAATTATCTTCCTGACAGGTGTTATTTGGAAATCCAGGGTCACCGAATCCGTCACCGTCAATATCTGTACAATCATCACACACATCACCGATTCCGTCACCGTCTGAATCTAATTGGTCAGGGTTTGGAGTAGTAGGACAGTTGTCGCAATCATCACCGATTCCGTCACCGTCGGTATCTAATTGGTTAGGGTTATTTATATCAGGACAATTATCACATGTTGCAGGGAATAAATCACCATCGGAGTCTCCCCCGGAACATTGAGTAGGGTCAATAACTTTAAAACTATATGGACCTCCCCAATCTGGGATATAATTAGGACCTGCCCATTTCCATACACCTGTCGGCAAATAGAAAGAAGAATCTAGGACAATCGTTTTTAAATGGTCACCGGTACTTAGCGGTCCGATAGTAATACTATAAGAGACGCTATTAAAGCCTGATGGGAATCCGGTGCCTGAAAGTTTCGCTCCTCCAAAGCCTACAGTATCAGCACCGTTTCCTGTCGCATTTTCATTACCTTGAATTGCAAAAACAAGGTCAAACATGACATCCCAACCGAGACTTATGGTATCACCGACAAATGTAGTCCATGCCGCACCATCGGGGGAATAAATGATGAATCCGTTATCAATCCCACCGTATGTATCTACACCGTTGTTATTGAGCCGAATTTGAAAAACTTGAGTTGTTGACCCGTCTGCCAGCAAAGCATTTGGATTATATGTACCACTGACATTGTCAAGAGTAATAATTTGGGCGGTAATTGTTGAGAAAAACAGCAAAGATGTTAATATTACCTTACATAGAAAAACACGAGTGAATGTCATTTCTACTCTCCTTTAAAAGGTTAGGTTGATATTATATTTTATATGTCTGTTTTTACTATTTAAATTAGGACTCGTGTCAGTCATAGCTGATAGAGAAAATGTACTTGTATAAATTTAACATAGACGATGAGATATGTGTTGTCAAGTAATTAGTTCTTGACAATACGGCTGTTTATTATATTTTATTGATAGTACTAATCAAATGTAAATTTTACGGAAAGAACATATACATAGAATAATAGCTAATCAAAAAAATAACTGTAAATTGCAAGGAATCAGGATGCCGGTTAAAATTTTGTTTAGTTTGTTATTATGTATCTTTATTACGCCTCTGATAACTAATTCCGAAACTCAATCACAGAACAACCAGTTAGAAATAGTTATGATAGTGCCTGATACACTCGTATCCACCGGAGAAGAAACAGGATTACTCAATATCTATTTTGATAATTTTAATACAGAGATATTTGGTTTTCAGTTTGTACTTCGCTCTAGCCGCCCCGATTTAATCTCATTTGATTTCTCAGGGCTAGGTTATGAAACGGCCGGAACTCTTGTTGAAAATTTCGAATATATCGAGGCAATAGATAAATCCGGTGATCAAAGTGAGTATTGGTTTCGATGTATCGCTGACCTCTTTTCTCTTCCCGCCGGTAACCAAGACGGTATACTTCCTCAACAAGGTGGAATTGCTATAAAAATTCCATATATTACAACAAATGCACCTGATACTATGCTATCTCTTAGATCCGAATTAACAATTGAAATACCGACAGACTTTTCCGACCCGCTCGGCAATTCTATCGGAGTTGTACCGGACACAGTCGTTGATACAACATATTTAAATTGTACTTTATGGGTTAACAGTTCTTGTTCGGTTTGGGTTGAGGTGGTTGATACTTCGTTAGGTTATGATGCGGTTCACTACGATTCGACTGTTATTGGACTGCTTGACCCCGCTATTGTATTTGTTATTGAGGGCGGCATTACTCTTGATATTCTGAATTGTGATTTAGACGGAAACGGTGATATCGATATCTCAGACTTAATTTGTCTTATAAATTTTATGTTTCTCCCCAACGAACCTTATTTTTGTTCACTTTTATACTGTGATACCGATTTAAATAATCAAATAGATATAAGCGATTTAGTCTATTTAGTGACATATATGTTTAATTCAGGCCCTCCTCCACCCGATTTATAGCTTTTCGCAAATATTACACTTTTCAATTATATATTGCCAAATAATTATTTTTCAGTATGTTGTCTCTTAGTACATATCTAACTACCTAAACAACAAAGGTTTCTTATGCCAAAGAGAGTTTCAAGGATTTATATTGCATTTTTGTTATTTGGTTTATTTACCCTCTTTACTCCAAATACTACTGATGCTAAACAACATGAACTGAAAAGAGTAGTTTTACCCAAGCCCTTTTACCAATCTTTACCCGTTAATCTTAATACTTCACAAATTGTAGTAAAATTTAAAGAAGGAACTATCCAGCCTAAACTCAGTAAAAGCGGTTTTTTACGCGCATCCTCAGAGTGGAACAATGTAAATGATATTATTTCCTATAAAGGAAAAATGCTGCCTGTCAAACAACATTTTAAGCAGTCTAAAGAAAAGCTGGATGAAATGAGAAAATTCGGAATGGAACGCTCAGGTATCCAACTACCCGATTTATCCCTTTATAACAGAATTAGCCTTGATGAGTCGATGACGGGTGCTGAAAAGATTGCTAAAGTAAATGCCCTGAACGCTTTAGATTTAGTTGAAATTGCATATTTCCCACCGATTCCTGATATTGCTACTTTGGGTAAAGGGAAATCATCCACTACTACCCAACAAACGGCAACAGCAAGTTTTGAATCGGGACAGTATTACCTGCAAGCTGCTCCAACCGGCATAGATGCTTATTATGCTTGGGGAGTTCCAGGAGGTAGAGGAGAAAATATCAAAGTTGTTGATATCGAAGGAAACTGGAATCAAACACATGAAGATTTACACGGCGGAATCGATAATTTTCACATTGCCGGTAATAGAATTAATGACCAAGGATGGTTAGACCATGGCACAGCAGTTTTAGGTGAAATTGCCGCTGATTCAAATACTTTCGGAATGACCGGTATTGCTTTTGAAGTTAATTTAGGAACTGTATCAATCGGTTCTATGTCAACAGCATCTGCTATAACTACCGCAATAAACAACTCTGATACCGGAGATGTTATTTTAATTGAATTACATGCCCCAGGTCCGGATGCAAGCGGAGAAGGTCAAGACGGATATGTTTGTATGGAATACTGGCAGGAAAATTTTGATGCGATACTGCAAGGCTCAGCTATGGGTCGTATAATAGTCGAAGCTGCCGGTAACGGTGCTGAAGATTTTGATGACTTCTTATTATACGGTTCACTATTTGACCCGAACTTTAGATTCTCGGGAGCTATTATTGTAGGTGCTTCTAATTCATCTCATACTCCGGCATCTTTCACTAATTACGGACAACGAGTAGATGTTCATGCTTTTGGAACATGGGATGTTTATTCCTTAGGTTATGGTGACCTCTCCGGAAGTAATAATGATAATTTTTACACTTCATCATTTGCTGGTACTTCCTCTGCCTCACCGATTATTACAGGTGCATGTGCCATTTTACAGGGAGTAAATAAAGCAAATCATGGAAGAGTGTTAGATCATAATGAAATGAGAGCTTTCTTGACTGACTATTCTACTCCACAGACCGCAAGTTCTAAGCTGATTGGTCCTCTACCTGACTTACAGGGAGCAGTTGACCAAATTATGGGAATTTCTTTTGTTGCCGATACAACTTTCGGATGGGCTCCGTTAAACGTACAGTTTACAGCATCATCAGGACTCTCGGTTGATACTTGGAAATGGGCATTCGGGGATGGTGATTCTGCATTTATACAGTCTCCCGGTCATACTTATGCTGACCAAGGACTTTATTCAGTTGGAGTTGAAATTGATGCCGGAGGTGATATTCGGCAAACGAATAAAACAAGTTTTATTGTCGCACTTGGCGATACGATTAAAGCAGACTCTATAGTAACTACTCCTAATAGTTCAGTCGAAATTACAATTTCTTTAAACAATACTGTTCCGGCACGTTCTATTGAGATTCCTATTGAATACGGTGGTGATATTTTATTAAGTTTGGATTCAGTTTCTACTTTTGGATGTCGGACGGATTATTTCGAAGAACAAAATTATAATCAATTTGATTCATGGGGTAAACGATTCAACTTTTTATTGATTTCCTCAAATGCCGGCACTTCTCCGGACCTTCCTATCGGCGACGGTGCAATTTTAAAATTATACTTTACAACTAGTGCATCATCTGCAAACGGTGACATAAATGTAATAGCTACAGACGGCTATACAAACGGCAGTAATACTTATGTCCCGAAAGTTGTTTCTCTACTCGGAAACTATGATGTAAGATTCACTAACGGAGCAATTTCCATCGGTGGTTGTTGTACCGGATTTAGAGGAAATGTCGACGGCGACGCATCTGACATAATTGACATTTCAGACATAGTCTATTTTGTAGGTTATTCATTCGGAAACCCTACCGGGCCGGCTCCTCCTTGTTTTGAAGAGGCCGATGTTGACGGTTCCGGAACAATAGATATAACCGATATTGTATATTTGGTTTCTTATTCACTTGGTAATCCAAGTGGACCTGCACCTGTGAACTGTTTTTAGAAAAACTAATAAAGGATTAACTTGGAGAAGAAGATGAAATTAGGTAATTTGTTTTATGTTTTTGCATTCATTCTGATTGAAAGTGCTGCGTCAAGTGTCTCATCCAAACAATCATTACAATCTGTCCCCTCAATTGAGTTTTTAAAAATCAATAAATCGGGAGCAATACATATTGAAGGAGAGTTATCGTCTGCGGTAGCTTTGGGGAATGAGATTTCTGCTTCATTTAGTTTTTTTGAAACTCATAAATCTTCATTATTCTTAACGAACCCGGTACAAGAACTGGCTGTCGACAAAGTAATACATGACCGTTTAGGCAAAACACATATTAAATTTAATCAGTTTTATAATGACGTTCGCGTCATAACCGGTCAATTATTTACTCACTTTGATAATGAAAATAAGATTAAGACTATCAACGGAACATTAGTTCGAGATATACAGATAAATCAGATTCCTACTATATCTTCTTCTGAAGCAGTAAATAATTCAATTTCTGATTTACAGTCTTTTTTTGGTACTGGTACAACTAACGAAGCAGAACTTGTTGTTTTTCCATGGGAAGGTAAAACTTACCTGAGTTGGAGAATGTTTTTACTTTCTGATTTTCCGATGGGGCGGTGGGAGTATTTTGTTGACGCTCATACCGGTGAAATAATTTATAAAGCGAATAGAATAATGAGTTCTGATGAAATAGGTACCGGATTTGGCGTTATGGGTAACGCCTATGCACATATAGATACAGATTTTGACGGGTCGACTTATCGGTTGATTGACAATACCAGGCAAATTTCAAATAATATACACGGACATAACGGACAATTTCCGTTAGGCAACTCAATTAGAACATCTATTTCCAGTAGTTCGCTACCGGGAACAATAGCGGCAGATGCTGACAATATCTGGTCATCACCTTTACAAGCCGCTGCGGTTGACGGTCACGTATATACCGGATTATTTTATGACTGGTTATTATCCTCAATGGGTAGAAACAGCTTTGATAACAACGGTGCTGCGATGAGTGTAACAGTTGAATATACTGCCGAAGGTACTAACAATGCATATTGGAATGGCAGCAGAATTGTAATTTGGGGTGCTTCCAGCGGTTTAAATTCATTAGCAGGAAGTCCCGATGTTGTTGCTCATGAATGGGGTCATGCTGTCACTCAGTTTACCTCAAATTTAGCTTACCAATTAGAATCCGGTGCCTTAAATGAATCCTTCTCTGATATGATGGGGGCCGCATTTGAATTTGCACATCCACAATATGATACACCTGATTGGACAATGGGAGAAAATATCTCGTTTTCAAGTTCCGGTTTCAGATCTCTTTCAAACCCGCATAATAATAGTGACCCCGATACTTATGGCACGTCAGACCCTTATTGGTTTGATGTAGTCAACTGTACTCCTCAATGGAACAATGACTGGTGTGGAGTTCATACAAATAGCGGAGTTGGCAACAAGTGGTTCTATCTTTTATCTGACGGTGGCGTTCACAATGGTATTACAGTAGGCGGAATCGGTGTGCAAAATGCGATGAAAGTAGTTCATCAGGCAAATGCTTTTTACTGGACCGAAAATTCTACTTACGAAGAAGCTGCTTTTGGTACTATTTCTGCCGCCAGTGATCTTGACACTACATTTGCATGGACTATTCAAGTTTCTAAAGCATGGGAAGCGGTCGGAATATATGCTCCTAATCCGGAAATCAATTTTACTGTAGATACTTCTTGGGGTTGGGTTCCACTTTCGGTTAACCTTACCGGTAGTTCGGTATTAAATGTACAAACTTGGGATTGGGATTTCGGTGACGGTACTACATCTACGCTACAGTCTCCGTCACATATATTTGATTCTTCAGGAATGTTTGACGTAACCTTACAAATTAATGCTGACGGTGATATAATAACATTAGCTCAACCTAATTATATTATTGCTCTCGCTGATACAATTTCTACTGACTCGATTGAAACTGAAGCAGGTATGCAAGTTGAGGTTACTATACGTATTCGTAATAACACTCCTCTTGGTAGAATATACATTCCGTTAGAGTATCAAGGATTATTTGCACTTTCATTTGATTCTGTTTCTACTCTCGGATGCCGAACTGACTATTTTGATATTCAGGAATTTATTCATTATGATGCCTTCAACAAGCGGTTTACATATCGACTCGAGACCAACCCAATAAATAACACGCCTGAATTACCTGCAGGTGAAGGGGATATACTTAAAATATATTTTACAGTAAGTTCTTCTGCAAATCCGGGAGATTCTGTTATTTTATCACTTGACGGCTACAGCACAAGTACCCAGTATTCTGCAGAATTTTCAGGGAGTGCTTTAACATATGATGCTGCCTTTAAATCCGGTAAGATAATGATATCTAGTTGTTTAATGCGTGGCGACGTAAATAATGACAGTACGATAGATATTTCTGACCTTGTTCAACTTGTCGGCTATTTCTTTAACGGTGGTCCTGCCCCGTCTCCAATTGATCTAGCTGATATTGATTGCAGCTCGGGAGTGGATATTTCTGATATAGTATTACTCGTTGCGTTTATGTTTAATAGCGGGGCTCCGCCTTGCGGATGTTAAGTTAATATAGATTTTTATAAAAAAGCGGTAATTTTACCGCTTTTTTCTTATTTTTCTTCTATAAATGCTTGCCATGTAATGATTTTTTATATTATATTCTCCCTTTGTTAAAAAGAATTAAACTAATAACAGTTTTTATTCGTTATTTATAGTAGAAAATAGAAAATAATATATAATGTGAGTAAGGTGTAATGAGAAACAAAACACGATTTCTTTTAGTATGCGTAGTGATGATTTCATTATTAGCAAGTTCGACATCATTTGGCCGTTCTTCTTTGGAATCACTCGATAAAAAACGGTTAAACAATTTATCAACTTCCGAACTTCCTGCTTTAGGTATGGTCGGTCACCGTGTCGGTAGAATAGAGCTAGGACTAAACAACAACGGTACTTTCGGAACCGGTTTTCCAGCTGGTAACGGGATAGATCAAATTACAGGGCAGGCTGTACAATCTTGTATTTACCCAAAAGCATCAAGTATTGATTACTTATTTGCGGGGGCATTTTGGATTGGTGCTGTAGTAGGTCGTGATACTCTTGTATCTACTGCTGCTGACGGATGGAACAGCGGTTTTGAGGAATTTATTCCTGAAACAGACGAATTTGGTGGAAGAATTCGAAAACGCTCAATTTTATTCCCTGATATTGATTCTTTATTTGAGGGAGCTGTTTCTGAAGAAGATTATATTATGGTGTACAGAGATACAGGTTCATTAGGTATTTCAAATGATGTCGTCTCTGGTCGTCAGCATACTCATCTTAATATTGAAATTACCCAGAGATCTTTTGCCTGGTCATATCCTTATGCTGATGATTTTATACTTTTTGATTATGAAATCAAAAATATCGGTGTTCAAAAATTAGAAAACGTATATATGGGTATTTACGTTGACGGAGATGTCGGAGCAACATCTGCTCAAAATGTTTACCTCGATGATATCTCAGGGTTTATTGAAACGGACTCTGTAAAATTTAGAGACTGTGATTTTATTGATACAGTGAATATTGCTTGGTTAGCTGATAATGACGGTGACCCGACCGGTGGAAACTTTGATCAAAACTCACCTCTGGGAGTAACAGGAACTAGAATTATTAGAACACCGGCCAAAGAGCTGGAAGTATCTTATAACTGGTGGATTTCAGGTGGTAATGCTTCAACTGATTTTGGACCTCGTGAACGTTCTTTTGTCGGTAAGTTAAAAGAAGAGTTTCGTGACTTAGGTACCGGTGCTTTAGGAACACCTGAAGGCGATGCTAACAAATACTATTTCATGAGAAACCGTGAATTTGATTATGATCAACATAAAATTGCATCTATTGGTGATGAAGATACCTTGTGGTTCAAGCCGAATCCACTTCTTGCAAGAGCTTGGGCAACCGGACTTGATACCCGTTATCTATTATCTTTTGGTCCATTTAACATTAATCCGGGAGAACGTTTACCGGTATCTTTTGCTTATGTAGGTGGTGAAAATTTCCATACCGATGTTAATAATTTAGATAATCTTCCTGATAGTCCTGAAGCCTTTTATAAAAACTTAGATTTCACAGAATTGGCTACTAATGCTTCATGGGCAGCTCGAGTATACGACAACCCCGGCTTAGATACCGACGGTAACGGATATATTGGTAAATTCAGAGTATGCTGTATTGATTCTACTTTAGCATACGATACACTCTCGTTTGACCCTATAGTTATTGATACCTTCTGGGGTTTTATAGACGGTGATTGTGATACTTTATATTATGAAGGTGACGGCACTCCTGATTTCCAAGGTGCTTCTCCTCCACCTGCTCCTAAGTTCTGGCTTACTCCTGAATTAGGTTCAGTTCATGTTCGATTTAACGGACTTTTATCTGAAAATACAAAAGATGTATTCTCACGTATAATTGATTTTGAAGGATACCGTGTATATTTTGCTAGAGATGAACGTGAATCAAGTTATACAATGCACGCTTCTTTTGATTTAGAAAATTATAATAAGTTTGTTTGGGATTCTAGAAGAATACCTGATGCAGGATTTGTCCTTTTAGAAAAACCGTTTACTATCAATGAATTGGAAGCACTTTATGGTGATACATCCGCTACTACGACATTTAACCCTAACTTCTACACAAGGAATAATCCCCTTATTATAGGTGATTCTATTTTCTACTTTGAAGCTCAGGATTTTAACGCATCTGAATTCGGTGTAACAACTCCTATAACTAAAATTTATCCAAATCAACCATATCCTTCCACTTTAATTCCTGACTCTGCTCTAGCGAACGAACTAACTGAAGATGGATACTTAAAGTATTTTGAATATCAAACTACTATTGATAATTTACTGCCGACAGTTCCTTACCATATCAATGTTACTGCCTTTGACTTCGGTTCTCCTGAGTCCGGATTGGCTGCTTTAGAGTCATCTAAATCTCTGAATGCTAAAATTGCATATCCGAATACAAATGCTGAGGAAAATCTAAAACAAAATAAAAAGGTCTACGTCTATCCGAATCCATACCTTTATGACGGTAATTATAAAGAAGACGGATATGAAAGAACCAAAGGTATACAGGAAGCTCGTGATAGAATTAGAATTATTAATTTTGCGAACTTACCTCCTAGATGTACAATCAAAATATTCTCAATTGACGGTGATTTAGTCAGAGAGATTATCCATGATTCTGACCCGCTAGACCCTACTTCAGGAAATGAAGAGTGGAACTTGATTACTCGAAACACTCAATTAACAGTTTCAGGACTTTATTATTGGACGGTTGAAGCGGATGGTCAAGAAACTCAAATAGGTGAATTAGTCATTATCATGTAATGCGAAAATAATGAATAAGCTTAAGATAATAAAAAACCGTTATACCGTTATATTTATAACGGTTTTCTCTATAATATCGACAAATAGTTCTCTTTTCTCCAGAGAGGTAAGCCCGAAACTCAATAGTATCGGGAAGTCTAGACAATCATATTCTTCTACGTCAGACCCTATTGTATATTACGCAGTTCATAATCGTGGAAATCTTCAATTAGCGGTAGCCAACAACGGTACGTTTGGGTCATTTGGCGCACTTGTAAATGATGTGTTTACCGATGAACCTGTTCAATCATGTATCTATCCAAAAAACTCTGATATTGTATACTTATGGGTAGGTTCTCTTTGGATAGGAGCTATTGTAGGCAGAGATACTTTAGTTTCTTGCGGAACAGAAGATTGGTATGATGTTCGAGAATTTTGGCCGAGGCCTAATGATAGTTTTCGATTCATTTCTATTGATGAAGGTTCAGAATTTTACTCTGATGATGCTTATTCAGAAGAAGATTTTATTTGTGTATACTATGATACAGTAACAGATGTAAACTTGACCGGTACGGATCAAACAAGTAGAAATCATAAACCTTTAAATATAAAAGTAACTCAGCGTTCTATGGCTTGGAGTTATGAATATGCAGATGATTTTATATTGTTTGATTTGCAGATTGAAAATATCGGATTTAATAAATTAGAAAATGTGTATATGGGAATATTTGTCGACGGCGATGCTTGGCATTCAACAAACGCCGGTCCACAAGGATGGAATGATGATATTGTCGGATTCAAAAGAGAATTTGATGCCCCTGAAGGTAATGGTTTCATAGACACCGTTAATATTGCCTACAATGCTGATAATGATGGAGACCCTACAGACGGTGCTTGGGATGACAAGTCTCCCCGTTCCGTAATGGGTACTCGTGTAATACGAACACCGTCTGATTCTCTTAACTATTCGTTTAACTGGTGGCGTATTGATTATGGTGTTCCGAGCCAGGATTTTGGTCCAAGAAAAATAGATAAAGTGAATGACCCTTTCAGAAGAATGGGAGACGGTCGTTTAGGCACTCCGACAAGTGATGAAGACAAATACTATGTCTTACGACATAAAGAATTTGACTACGACCTCTTATACACTGCTGTTGATCATACTGATGATGACTACCAACCTCCTCCATCTAATGCCGATATTTATTCAAGCGGATTTGATACACGTTATTTATTGTCCTTTGGTCCTTTTAACATAAATCCAAAAGAAAAACTCCCTATAACATTTGCTGTTGTCGGCGGTGAAGATTTCCATAATGATCCGGGAGCATTTTTGACTCACGATCCTCTAAACCCTGATATTTTTTATAATAAATTAGATTTCTCTGCTCTTGCCGCAAATTCTCGATGGGCATCATGGGTTTATGATAATCCAGGAGTTGATACTGATAACAACGGGACCTTCGGCAAGTTTCGTGTAGCCTGTTTTGACTCAACTTTAGTAACTGTTGATACAACTATTAATAATGTTGACACAACTATTACTTTTTATCAACCTGACAAATGTGATACTACTTTTTACGAAGGCGACGGAACTCCTGATTTTAAAGGTGCCTCTCCTCCGCCGGCTCCGACATTTAGACTCGAACCGGACGTTGGTAAAATAAAAGTATTATTTAACGGGTTACGGTCTGAGAATGCAAAAGATCAATTTTCCGGAAATGATGATTTTGAAGGATACAGAGTTTATATAGGTAGAGATAACTTAAAGACAAGCTTCTCTTTGGCTTCATCGTTTGACAGAGAAAATTACAATAAATATATCTACAAAGTAAATAAACTTCCTGAACCCGGATTTGTACTAAAAGATATTCCTTTTTCTATTGAATCTCTTCGGGCAAGCTATGGAGCATCATTTAATCCTGAATTTTGGACTAAAAACAACCTATTTCAAGTTCCGGGGTTCCCCGATTCAATATTTTACTTTGAAGCACAAGATTACAATGCATCTGAGTTAGGTGTTGATACAGATATTAAAAAAAGGTTTCCTAATCAACCATATCCATCAAACTTAAATCCTGATTCTGCATTAGCTGATGAGTTAACTGAAGAAGGAAATTTGAAGTATTTTGAATATGAACTTACAATTGATAATTTACTCCCGACTGTTGAATGGTGGGTAAATATCACAGCTTTCGATTTTGGCTCTCCGGAAGTCGGCTTGGCATCTTTGGAATCTTCACTTTCTATCGGAGCTAAAAGTGCTTATCCTTTATACTCTCTTTCTGATGTAGCACAAAATAACTATGAAAATATCTATACCTACCCGAACCCGTATAGAAAAGATGGAAACTATCGGAGAGAAGGCTTAGAAGGACGGACAAAAAAAGATAGACCTGATAACCGTGCCAGACAAATTCATTTTGTAAATATACCTCCGGTTTGTACTATCAAAATATTTTCAATCGATGGTGATTTGATTAAAAAACTAGATCATAATACCGATTCCTCAGACCCTCAATCCAGCCGTGCTGAATGGGATATGATTACACGTAATACTCAGGAAGTCGTTTCGGGATTATATTATTATGTAATAGAATGGGACCAAGGCTCTTTTGTAGGTAAATTTGTTATCATAATGTAGCATCTATTTAATATTCAATTCTTTTGAAAGTTTTTTTCCTAAAAACATATATCCAATTCCGGCAACAATTCCAAGTGATGCGATTAACATCCATGCCACTAATGGATTCCCGGTAAATTGTTCTAAAAGAAATCCTCCGTACATAGGTCCAAAAGACCATCCAGAAGCTACAAAGAAGCCGAATATCCCCATATATCTACCCATGCGACCATCGGGTGCCATTTTAGATGTAAGAGCAAGTGAAGGTGGCGACATAAACATTTCTCCGATTGTAACTACAATTATAGCAAACAAAAAATAAGAAAAAGTAGATACAAGACCGACAAAGCTATAACCTAATGCATATATAAAAGCTCCTACAGCAAGTTGAAATGTAAATGTTTTATGCTGTAACAATCGTGTAATAGGAATTTGTAATGTTGCAACTAACAATCCGTTTACGGTATAAATCATGCCCAGTTGAGTTTCAGAAAGACCTACAATTTCTACAACATATACCGAAAAAGTTGCGATCAATTGAGCCACGACAAGATATAAGATAAAAATCAAAGCTGAATGATATGCCAAATTTCGATCATCTTTGATAGCGAGAAGATCTCTAAAGGTAAATTTATCTTTGTTTTGCACCATATTTTCCGTTTTTAAATATAGTGCAAAGACAATTCCGGAGATTATTGTAACGATAGCAGCAATTACAAATAATAGACCATAAGAATAACCTGCCATATATCCACCGATTGCCGGACCTACAGCCCAACCTAAGTTGCCGGCAGAACGCGTGATTGCATAACCCTCTAATCTTTTTTAAGGGGGTAAAATATCTGAGACCAACGCATTGGCAGCAGGATGAAACACGGCACCAAAAATTGAATTGACTACCAAGAAAAAAGCTATCCACCAAAAGCCTAAGTCATAAAATATAGCCAAAGCTATACCTGCAAATGAAACTCCACGAATAATCTGAGTATGGACTAAAAGATATCTTCGCTGGACTCTATCTGAAAACTCTCCACCGATTAACTGAGAAGTAGAACGTATAATTGCTAAGACACCAAAGAATATTCCGATTTCAAATAACGAAAATCCGATTTCTCTACTAAAATAAATTGAAATAAACGGAATCGCAACAGCAAATCCCATTGCCCCGACAAACCAACCTAATGCTAACACCCAAAGATTTACGTCAAACTGCTTAATAAAAAATATAGCTCTCTTAACCATTTACATAATATAGGCTCAAAGCATATTAGTTACAAAATAAAAAGCCCGCAAATGCGGGCTTATAAATAAAGTATGAGTTCATTATATTTATGTAGTAAGTTTTGCCAGTCGGTCTTTTGTTTTAGTTAAGATTTTAAATTTGATATCAGCATCTCCCCAGTATTTTAAAACTTCCTTATATCTATTAATAGCTTCTTCTGTATCACCTAAATGCTCGTAGGCATAACCGGCATAATACTGAAGTGACAAATAAGTAAAGGCATTTGATGTTTCTCTTTCTCCCTCAATAAATGGAAGAATTCTATCCAACCCTTTTTGATAGTATCCCAGCTCAATTTCTATTTGCCCGATTTGTCTGCCTGAAGTTGTATTCGGATTTTGCTCGTACATTTCAGTCAGTAAAGTTAAACCTTTGACAGTATCTTTTACAGCTCCGGCATCATATAATTCCAACATCTTATCAGATATATACCAAAGATTAGAAGGTACTCTTGTTTTAAATTTTTCTAATACTTCTATAAATTCAGAACGAAGTTTTGGAGCATACGAACTATCTATTGCTGTGACAGCAAGATAATATTCAAAATTCTGGAAAGAATTATACCATTTATTACCTTCCTGATAATTTCTTATAGCTTCTACATCTCTATCAAAATAATTATTATATCTACCTAATGAGTTGTAAGCTGCACTTACTGAAGTGCTGTCATTTGAATCAATTGCTTTGGCTACGGCTTGTTTTCTATACACAAAACTTTGTTTAAGATTACCTTCCCAAATAGAAAGGTTTGACATATTATAATAATAATTACTCATTAAAAGATTATCATCAGAGTGATTTCTTTTTATCATTTCTATATACTGTCGGGCTTTGTTAAAATCTCTTTTTTTAATATACATCGCATAAAGGTTGTCTAATACATTGGTATTCTCTGGGAATTTATCCAATACTTCTAAGTTGGTTTGAATAGCGTCATCCAATCTCCCCATACGAGTTTGAATAACTGCTATAATACGTAAGGCATCCGGAGAATCGGGATGATACTTTTTAGCTTTGTGGGCGTACTTAAGAGCTTCATCATAATTTTTAAGATTTATATACATCTGTGCATACTGTAAAAGAGCCAAATGAAATGCGGGGTCGATTTCCAGAGCTTTATCTAAATGTTCAAATGCTTTTGTTGTATCTTGATTAAAGGCATTAACTAAAATGCCAAAAATAGTTTGTCCTTCCTTATCATCAGGAAACTGCTCAACAAATGACTCCATTTTAACATAGCCATTTTTAAAATTCTGTTCGAGCCATATTTCTGTATAAACATTTAGAAGCGTCTTTTCTCTAAGAGGTAAAGACTCTTCTCTATCTTTTGCCATTTGATAATACTTTATGCCTTTTTGTTGGCGACCGGAAAAAACGGATGTCATAGCTATACGCATGTACGGCATTGCAAATGCTGAGTCTGCTTCAATAGCGCTATGGAATTTCTCAAGTGCTAATTCATCTCTACCTAACCCAAAAAGCTCCATTCCTTCAAGGTAGTACTTATATGCTTCAGGAGAAGATGTATACTGTGAAACTGATTTATCGTTCTTGAATTCGTCTTGCATATTTAAAGCGATTGCAATTTTAGAAGTCAGACTATCAATTAGTTCAAACGGATCGGAGCCGATGACTTTTTGTGTTTTTACAATATCTCCGCTTTTGGCATCTATAATTCTGGCATCTATACGAATTTTCTCACCTAACTTATAAAAAGAACCGGATAAAATATGTAGTGCCCCTAATTTATCAGCCGCCTTGACACATTCATCAAAGGTATAGTTATTCCTTTTCTCAGGAGGTAAAAAATCGATTATTCGCTTGAGAGATATGAGCTGCAATGACTGTGTTTGTGCCAAATCAGTAAGTAAAATTTCAGGAAGACCTGTTTGCAGCCAGTCGAGTTCTGTATCACCGGTTTTATTTTCAAATCCTAAAATTGCAAGAGAATTACTTTTTGCCTGTACCTCATTACTGGATTTAAAGCCTGGATAGACAAATACAAACAAAACGACTAAAACAGCTGCCGCAACTATTGCAAGAGCCCAAATAGGTTTTTTTGACAACTTTAATTCAGCAGATTTTGTAACGGTTTCAGGTTTATTAAGTTCAGTTGAAATAGTATCGGTAAATCCTGAATCGTATTGCCTACGTAAATTTCTGAGGTCAACAACTAAATCACGGGTATCCTGATATCGATCTTCACAATTTTTCTGTAAGCATTTATCAATAATACGTTCTAATTCCGAAGAGATATTACTATTTTTTATCCGAGGAGCTTCATGTTTTGTTTCTAAAATTTTTGCTATAGTAGAGACCTGAGTCGGACCGCTAAACGGAAACTCACCGGTTGCCATACGATACAAAAGAATACCGAATGAAAATATGTCAGAACGAATATCAACATGTTCACCTTTAGCCTGTTCGGGAGACATATACGTAACTGTCCCGATTATCTTCCCTGCTTTAGTTAAATCGTTATCTGCGGTATCGGTGTTATCATTGTCAGAGCTTTCAAACATTGGGTCAACAGGTTTTGCCAAACCAAAATCTAATATTTTAGGTTCGTTTTGTTCATCAATTATTATATTGTCAGCTTTTATATCACGGTGTACAATATTAAGTTTATGAGCAGCCGCTAATCCGTTACATATTTTTTTCAGCAATCCGGACTATTTTATTAAGCGATAGAGTATTAGTCGTAAAATAGTTTGAAAGTTGTTTTCCTACAATATATTCCATAACAATGTAGTCAATATCTTTACCGCTTTTTTTATCTTTAGCGGTTCCGATATCATAAATAGCCATCACATTCCCATGAGAAATTTGTGCGGCTGTTTTTGCTTCCCTTTTAAACCGTTCCTGTTTTTCATTATTATCAAATGCTTCGGGATGAAGTATTTTTATAGCTACTTTTCTATGGAGTTTCTGATCTTCAGCAAGATAAACTGCCCCCATACCGCCTTCGCCGATTTTCTCTATGATTTTAAAATGAGCAAATATTTGTCCGGTTTCTAACATGCTGTTAATTCCTTTTTAATGCCAACATTGTTATATCATCTGATCTTGGTGAGTCTAAAACAAAATCTAACACATCTTTCACTACAATATCAACTACTTTTTTAGGGGCGTATTCTGTCATTTTCTTAACAAGTTTTTCAAGCCGTTCATCACCATACAATTCACCATATTTATCTGCTTCAACAACCCCATCGGTGAATACCAAAAGCATATCTTCATTTTGCATGTCTAGAGAATCTTCAGTCCATTCAGCAAAATCAAAGGCACCTATCATAATTCCGGAAGGCTCCAGATAGGTTACTTCACCGGATTTTCGTAATAACACAGGAGGATTATGCCCGGCATTTACATAAGAAAGTTTATGCGTTTTATTATCAATAGTCCCAATAAATAGTGTCGCAAAATCTTCAGCACGACTATATGCCACCAATTGTTTTGATATTTGTTTAACAGCTTTCACTAAGTCACACTCTTTGTCGTCATATAATATCCGAAAAGATGCTAAGATATTAGACATCAACAGCGATGCCCCCATTCCTTTACCGCTTACATCAGCGACTAAAAACAAAAGACGACCGTCGGGAAGCTCCGCAATATCAAAAAGATCACCTCCGACCATTTTACATTGTTCTTGGAAAGTATGTAAGGCATATTCAGGATAGGCAGGTGCGTTTTGCAACAGAAGATTTTTTTGTATTTGAGCTGCCCGTTCAAGCTCAGCTTCCATTACTTTCATCTCCTGACGTTCATAAATCAGTTCATAATTTAACAAACGTGAAGCTAACAAATTCCCAAAGGTTGCCATCAGCCTCAAGTAATCATTATTATACCTATGGAGAGGGTTAGTGGTATCAACATATAGTATTCCTAAAACTTTTTCATCGTCAAATAACGGTACCGCCATAGCCGATTTTATTTCAGAAATTATAATTGATTCCTGTTTGGCAAAACGGTCATCCTCTTGAGGATTGATTAGGATAGAATTCTTTTCAGTAAGGATTTCATTGATAATCGTCGTAGAAAGATTAAACGTACCCGGGTCTTTTCCACTCGGTAATAATAAAGCGGAGGTTACTACTTCCCCACTGTCAGTATGAGTTAAAACAGCCAACCGCTCAGCCGGTATAACTTTTGATACTAATTTTAATGACCTCTCAAGCATGTTTTCTTTCGGTTCATGTAGAACTAAAATTTTTGCCATTTCAAACATTGTAGGTAAAACATCGGGAAGTTCTGTCACTTTGGTAGGTAACGGCTTTAACGCTTCATTTATAGAAAGAAAAACTGATTTTTCCGCATCAATTTGCGACAAATTATGAGTTATAGGTACCGTCCCTTGATTTGGAGTAGAATCAGAATCGGTTGCCTTAAATTCTACCTGTCCAAACTGAATTATATCTGAAGAAGTAAAAATTGTTTTATTACGAATCTGTTCCCCATTTATAAATGTTCCGTTGCGTCTCCCGTTATCACTTAAGTAAAATGCTTTCTCAGAATCATCAAATTCGAGGATGGCATGGTTTCTTGAAACTGTTTTGTGTGCAACACAAAAGTCAGCATCTTGATTTCTACCGAGAATATATTTTTTCTTTTCAACTATAAAATTATAAAATCTATTTCCGTCTGTTCCTATTAACTTTATCATAATAGACTATTCAAATCCTCTTACTGTAGTTTGTATTCTATACGACTTTTATTACAAAATGTTCTTGATAAATGAAACTATATTTTGGAATCCATCGATTGGCTGTTTTCCCCAGCCGTTTTCTGACATCTGTTTTAATTTCCCACTAATATGCATGTTTTTTAGTAACGATGCAAATATATTACTGTCTAATTTTCTGTCTATAGGGAGCCCCGTTTCAGAATTGATAAGAAACTGCCTATTTAGAGGTGCAAACGGTCCTATCGGCGGGTCAGCAATAAACATAGGTAAACCAAGCCCTACTGCCCAATTTGTTCGCTCATGTGACGGTGAAACGAGAAAATCAAATTTTGAAAAGAAATGGGATGTTTTTCGATTTTCATCACGTCTACCTGAAAATTGTACAATAGTCAATGGAGGTAAATCATAAGGAACAAATTCCAAAGATGATAACTGTAGAAACTCAATATCAAGAGAAGATAAAGATTTTTCTATGCGTTTTTCCAACATTCCATCTTTTTTTACAAACAGAATAGCTTTTCCATTTTCTTGTAAATGCGATATTAAAGAACTGATTATTATTTTCAGATGAGATAACGGCTCTGCTCCTGAACTTATAAAACAGCCGGTTAATGATGTCTCAGTTTCTAAACGCTTCTGCCTGGATTCATAAGCATCTGCTGCCATGCGAACTATTGAAGGTTCAATACATAGCCCGGTAATAATCAGTTGTTCAGTAGTATATCTTTTTAAAAATGGTTCAGCAGCTGATTTTATCGGGACAAATACTTTTTCGGCTCCTCCTACAACTGCTTCAAGAGGAGTTATCAATTCTCCGTGTTGATAGAATATATTTTTTCTCCCATTTAAAATAGAAACAAGTATCGGATGGGCAACGAGTAAAGGTGACATGTCATATAAGAAGTCTTTTCGTAAATCTTTACCTAATATATTTATCGATGTTGACGGTTTATTATAATCATTGTTTTTTCTTATTTTCTTATAGATAGAACTAATAAAATTATCTTTTCCGCCTTGAATATATAATGTCCGTACTAACTGCCACATTTTAAGACTTAAACCGTTGGCATGTTCGAAAACAGTTGATTTTGAATGCCGAGAGTCTATTCCCCCAGTACGGTTCAGTTCCTCTACAATGCCGTCCAGATAAAAAGGATGTCCTCGGCCGATGTCTGTATATAATAATTTTATTTTATCCATATTCTTATTATAACAAGATATATTAATACAGATTACGGTAAAAGATTTATTTTTCTTAACAGAGTAGTTTTTGGCTCACTGAAGGAACAGTTCAGCTTATTTAATGTTACGTTTATTAGTTGACGCATTATCAAGATAGTTGTATCTAAATTATAGAAATCACCTGATCCAAGAGGAAATTATGCTAAAACAATACTTTCTGATTATATTACTCGTTCTTACGGTAGGTTGTTCGCAAAAAAGTTCTGTTAAAAAAGAAACATTTGACCCAAACTATCAAAAATACAGCACAATCCTAAAAACGTATGTTAAATCAGAACAAGTCGACTACTTACAACTTAAGCAAAACAGAGCAGAGCTTGATCACTTTATCAATCAATTGGCGGGAGTCAGTAAAAAACAATTATCAAAAATGTCGCAAGATGAACAGTTAGCCTTTTGGATAAATACCTACAACGGCATTACCCTTCGTTCAATAATTGACCATTACCCTCTAAGCTCAATACAAAACATCGATGGTGTCTGGACTGAGAAAAATGGTATGTTGCCGAGCAGGAACTGACTCTTGATTATATCGAACACCAATTAATAAGACCAACTTTTAAAGATGCACGAATTCACTTTGCCGTCAACTGTGCGTCTGTCGGGTGTCCACCTCTTTATAATCAACCTTTCAGGGGTGAAATTATAGACAGTATGCTTAACTTAGTTTCTGCACAGTTCATCAATAATCCTAATCGTCATAACATAGATTACAAAAATCAGACTATTGAAGCATCGGAATTATTCTAATGGTTCTGGGAGGATTTTGTCGGAAAATATGACAAAATTAAATTTCAAAATACAACAGACGTAGAGAATGCTGTTTTAAATTTCACCTATCAATACTTAGACGATTCTTTAAAAGTTGATTTCTCACAAGATAAACATTGGACAATTAGTTTCTCTTCGTATGACTGGTCCTTGAATGATATCGAAAGGTAAACAGCAAGTTTGTATCGTAACAATAAAGTAGCTGTTGTTATTCCTGCCTTAAATGAAGAGGAATCAATTGGAAAAGTTTTAGAAGAAGTTCCTGGATATGTCGATCAACTGATTGTAGCAGACAACGGCTCAACTGATAATACTATTTCAATTGCAAATTCTTTTGGTGCTATTGTTACTTCTGAGCCGATTAAAGGATATGGAGCCGCCTGTTTAAAAGGATTGGGGAAAGTAAATAAAGATACTGATATCATAGTTTTCTTAGACGGTGATTATTCTGACCACCCAAACGAGATGGGGCTACTTCTGGACCAAATTGTATATCACGATTTTGAAGTTGTCATCGGTTCTCGAATGCTAAAACCAGAATCAAAATCTGTGTTAACTCCTGTCGCAAGATTCGGAAATTGGCTCTCGACCAAATTAATCACGCTGTTTTGGGGTACAAAATATACAGACTTAGGACCTTTTAGGGCTATAAAATGGAAATCATTTCAAGCATTACAGATGGAAGATAAAAATTTTGGATGGACTGTTGAACTACAAATTAAAGCAGCAAAAATAAAGCTAGCCTCTACTGAAGTACCCGTTTCATATCGAAGCAGATTAGGACACTCTAAAATATCCGGTACTATTTCCGGTTCTCTTAAGGCGGGATGTAAAATATTGTATTTGATATTTCGGGAGCTATTAAAAAAATGAAATTATTTTTAATAACAGCACCTCTTTCTTTTCTAGCACTATTCCTTTACCTCGTTTTCCCAAAAAATGAGACACCCGATATAGTTAAATTTCTCATAATATCTCAGGTCATATTTCTGATATATCTTCTCTTTTTATATCTCCTTAAGAGACATTCGTTTTCGTTTAAAACACATAAAAAACTTTTTATTTATTTTATCGTAATTGGTTTGCTTATAAGATTTTCTGTCTCATTTTTCTCAGGTGAAGTTTCCTATCTTTCCGATGATGTCTACAGGTATATTTGGGAGGGGAAACTGATAGTCAACAACTACAATCCGTTTGTTATAGCCCCGACTGATATGTACAACACTCCCCTGGCGGACTCTACTATCTACCCTCTTATAAATCATCCTTGGAATGTGACCATTTATCCACCTGTCAGTCAGTATCTTTTTGCGGCATCTTATTTAATAGGGGGAGATTCAATTTTAGGCTTCAAATTACTCGCACTGTTGTTTGAACTAATGTCACTATTTCTGATGTATCAATTTATAAAAAAATATCAACTTCCTGACTGGTCGTATTGTATCTATCTATTTTCTCCGATGATTATTATTGAATTTTTATTCTCCAATCACCTTGATATTTTTGGACTTCCCTTTTTACTCGGTTCGTTGATACTGCTTAAAGATTACAGAAAACATATCATAGCTCTTTCGTTACTTTTAGCCTTAGGTGTTTTAGTGAAATTTTACATCTTGTTTTTTATCCCTTTTATATTTTTCTATATAGGTAAAACTGAAAAACTAAAACTCATTGCTGTTTTTTCTACTACTATTCTAATTTTCTATCTCCCCTTTATTTTAAGTTCAGGTTTTGACCTCTTCGGTTCGCTGTTTGTTTATTTAGACAGTTGGCAGTATAACGGTTCTCTTTACTTGTTATTGCAATATATCTTTTCTCCTGAAACTGCTCGATATATCTGTTTTGCTATTTTCTTTATAGCATTTCTTCCATTATTGCTACTACCCCGTTTTAAAAATAATCCGATATTACAATGTTTTATAATTTTCACAGTTTATGTTATAGTAACGCCTGCTATTTTTAACTGGTATCTTCTTTGGATATTCCCATTTATGATATATTATAGAAGTATCGCTTTTATAGTCCTTACAGGGACATCTATGTTGTCCTATCATGTGCTTGTCGGATACTATGAAAATGGAATATGGTCACAAATGCCGCTGTTGTCATTGACAAGTTATATCTTATTCTTTTCTTTACTTCTCTATGAAATCTATAAGCATACTATGAACCTGAAAGTGAACAAAAATTGAAATCTCTTTTTATTCTGTTTTATTTTTTCCTTCTGTTTTATATCTCTTTTTACGGTATTCATCTTTATTGGATGATTATCATTTATGCAAAACATAAAAACTCAAAGCCACCGATACCAAACGGTAGAATAGCCATTTCCGAATTTCCTTATGTAACCGTACAACTTCCGATTTACAATGAAAAGTTAGTAGCTGAAAGACTTATTAAAACTGTCTCTATGTTTGAATGGCCGCATGACAGACTAGAAATTCAAATCCTGGATGACTCAACCGATGAAACTTCGGATATTATTAAAAGATGTATCGATAATCTCAACAATAATAATCAAAACCTACCTTTGATTAATTATATACATCGCACAGACCGAACTGGATATAAAGCAGGTGCATTAGCAGAAGGTCTCAAAATTGCGAAGGGAGAATTTATTGCAATTTTTGATGCGGACAATCTTCCCAACAAAGATTTTCTAACATACAGTATGAGATTTTTTAATGATAAAAGAATAGGGATGGTACAAACTCGGTGGGGATTTTTAAATTCTAATGAATCTTTCTTATGCAGAGCTCAAACTTTGTTTTTAAATGCTCATTTTATTGTTGAACAACAAGCACGATATTTTGGTGGACTATTGTTCAACTTTAACGGTACCGCCGGTATTTGGAGAAAAGAAACTATCGCAGATGCAGGAGGTTGGCAGTTTGACACATTAACTGAAGACCTTGATTTATCAATGCGGGCTCAGTTACAAGGGTGGAAATTCATCTATGACAATAGTTACATAGTTCCAACTGAATTACCGAATAGAATCTCTGCATTTAAATCTCAGCAATATCGCTGGGCAAAAGGTGCTGTAGAAACAGCAATTAAACTTCTACCGACAATACTAAAATCTTCTTTACCGCTAAAAGTAAAAATAGCATCTTTTTTCCATCTGACCAGTAAATCAATTTCTCCCGTTTTATTGATGCTTGCTTTGTTATTAGTTCCGGCTTTGTATATTCGCATGGAATCAGGATTACTCAAACTGTTTTTGATAGACTTCCCCATTTTCATTGCAGGCACCGGTTCAATGTCTCTCTTTTATTCGTATGCATATAAACACGGTAATAGCAACAAAGGGTGGAAAGATATATTCACACTCCCTATGCTGACATCTCTCGGAATTGCTCTGGCAGTAAATAACAGTAAGGCTTTTTTCTCCGCATTATTGTTACGAAAATCTGCGTTTATCCGTACACCTAAATCCGGCTCAACGGATGCTCTCCCTCAGGAAGTGCCGACCTCGTATTTTGCCACTATTGACAAGACTGTATTTTTAGAATTATTCTTAACCTGTTATTCTTTTTCTGCTCTGCTTATCGCATTTGATATGCACTTGTATTTCACATTACCCTTTTTAGCGACATTTTTCATCGGCTATCTGTACTTTTCATATAAAGGAGTTCGGGAGCTATATGTCAAATAATATCGTCGCTGTCATGGCAAAACATCCTGAACTATCACAGGTAAAAACAAGACTGGCTAAAACATTAGGTGATCTGAAAGCTCTTGAAGTTTACAAAATTCTTTTAGACAATCTATGTGAGAACTGTCTACCCAAACAGAATAATCAATATACATTAGGTGCTTTCATTACTCCGACTGGAAGTATCAATGATTTTCAACTTTTATATAATAATTTCGCATTTTACAATCCCCAAAACGGAGATAACCTGGGTGAAAGAATGCAAAACGCTTTGCAGTTTATCTTCTCTGATTTGCACGCTGATAAAGCTATTTTAATAGGAGCAGATATACCTGATTTAGATAGAAATATAATTGATTGTGCTTTTGACATCCTATCTACAAATGATGTAGTCATTGGACCTACCGATGATGGAGGTTATTACTTGCTTGGAATACATAAAGTCTACAGCGAAATGTTTCAGAATATCAGATGGGGAACTTCAACCGTACTTGACCAAACATTAAAAAACTGTAAAAGCCTATCTCTAAAGACTAAACAGCTCCAAGTTTTGTCAGATTTAGACATACAGGAAGATTTAAAATCATTCCCTCAAATTCTCTCAAAAATGCAATAAAAAAACCGGCCATTTCCCCTAAAGCCGGTTTATTCTTCTGGATTTCCCTATCCTTAGAATCCAGACATCTCACTTATATCAATAACCTTAGAAAGGTCTAAAAATATAAGTAGACGATCTTCGAGCTTCGCCACCCCTTTAATATACTCAGAATTAATTCCGGTTACGATCTCAGGAGGTGGTTCAATTGTATTTGCTGGTAACCTTAAAACTTCAGAAACTGAATCGACAACCATCCCAAGGATATTGCCATTAATATCAACTACTACTATTCGTGTATCTTTATCATATTCTTTTAGTTCAAGATTAAACCTTTTACGTAAATCTACGATAGGAATAACTTTACCACGTAAATTTATAACACCCTCGACATAATGAGGTGCTTGAGGAACTTTTGTGATTTCCACCATTCTATTTATTTCTTGTACTTTTAGTATATCAACACCGAATTCTTCCGAACCAATATTAAATGAGACAAGTTGTAATAATTCTTCGACAGCTCCACCATGAATTTGTTCAGTTTTTTCTGCTACCGCTGTATCCATATCAACACCCTTTATATTTTATTGCTATTTTGATAAAATAGCAGAGACTAATCTTTAATCATTATTATCGGAATATCTGAATTTTACTTTATATACACTTAAACTATCAGGTACCCCTCAACCCCTAAAAATTCTGATATTGACTTGCAGTAGCTATTAGCTAAAACAAGTTACCTCCCAAACTTAAAGTTTTACTTTAGAGGTTTTTAAATTGAGATATGAAATATTCTGCCGTAGAAGGTGAATGCCCCGAAAAATGATTATTGAAAAAAGCAAAACAATCATTTCCATCCTCCAGTTGATTATCTATAACTTGTTTCCAATATACGAGTTCTGTTTCTCTTTCATTTCTCACATAACTGAAATCTTTTTCAATTTTTCTTCTATCCCCTAAAAATCTAAAATATGAAAAATCAGCAGTCTGAATATCAGATTTTGGCATCCAGGGATGATCTATGTGACAAAAAGCTATATTCTGCTCCCTGAGTCTCTTAAATAACGTAGGAATATCTAACCAGCATTTATTTCGTAATTCAACTGCAAATCGAATGTCAGAAGGTAGTTCAGAGAGTATTTTTAGTAATATGTCTAATTGATCCGGTTTACAGCAATAGGGAAATTGTAATAATAATACTGCTAATTTGTCTCCTAACAATCTCATCGAATCGACAAAATGATGTGCTGTTGAAATACGATAACCAATATCCCCCTCATGTGTTACTGCTTTTGGAAATTTTGCGGTAAAAAGGAAATCATCGGGAGTTATTTTGCACCACCTTTTAATAGTAGTCTCACTTGGAATTCCGTAGTATGTAGAGTCAATTTCAACCACTTTAAATTTCGAACTATAGAATTGCAGGAAGTCGAGTTTTGGACAAAATTGAGGATAAAAATTACCCAACCAATCAGAGTAAGAAAATCCGGAAGTTCCTATATGCAGCTGCTTGTTATTCATACTTAAAATAACAATCCTTCTTTACAATTGTTCTGTAAAAAATGTATTTATTATAGATTTTCATTCGCAATTTGTTGATTATTTTTCAAAGATGCTGTATTCTTGGTAAGAACTTAATTTAACAAGGGATAAAAATGAAAGATAAACGAAACGAAATTTTAGCTCGACAACTTTTAGATTATTCTACAGAAATTCAAAAAGGTGAAAAACTTTACCTTGAAATCAAAGGGAAAGAAACACTAGAACTGGGCAAACAAATTATTAAACTGGCTACTCAAAAAGGTGCTACTACATTTTGGTATTACAACGATGAGTCGCTTTTACGTCATTGGGTCGCTAACGCCTCCGATGACCAATTTAAAGCACAAGCTGATATGCATCTGCACTTAATGGAAAAAGCTGACTGTTATATCGGCCTTCGAGGTTCTGACAATCCGTTTGATATGGCCGATGTTCCCCGTGAACAGATGGACAAACAGAACATGATTTTCTACAAACCGGTTCATTTGGAAGAACGGGTTAAACGTACCAGATGGGTTGTTCTCAGGTATCCAAACAATGCCATGGCACAACTTGCAGAAACATCTCAGGAAGCATTTGAAGATTTCTATTTTGATGTTTGCTGTGCTGATTATGCCAAAATGTCTAAATCACAGGACAAACTTTTTGCTTTAATGGAAGCAACCGATAAAGTTCATATAAAAGCTCCGAACACCGATCTTACATTTTCACTCAAAGGTATCCCGTGTATTAAATGTGACGGTAAACGTAATATCCCTGACGGTGAAGTATATACCGCTCCGGTTCGTGATTCTATCAACGGTACAATTACGTACAACACACCTTCGTTATATCAAGGAACTGTTTTTAATGATATCTCCCTTACTTTTGAAAACGGTAAAATAATAAAAGCTACCTGCGACGGTGAAAATGAAAAACTGAACAAAATATTTGATACCGATGAAGGTGCCAGATATGTTGGTGAATTTGCTATCGGCGTAAATCCGTTTATTTTACACCCTATGAAAGATACTTTGTTTGATGAAAAAATCGCAGGTTCTTTCCACTTCACCCCGGGACAATGCTATGATGAAGCTCCAAACGGCAATGACTCATCAATACATTGGGATTTAGTTTTAATCCAACGCCCTGATTACGGTGGCGGTGAAATATATTTTGATGATAAACTTATTCGCAAAGACGGTGTTTTCACAGATGCTGAAATGGAAAAATCTTTTTCTAAAGAAAACTTAAAAGGTGCAGGAATGGAATAACCTTCCGCACTTTTTTTATAGAGGTTACAGTATGAATATTATAGAATTTGCCATGAAAATGGAACTGGATGGTAAAGCATTTTATGAAAAAAATGCTCGTAATTCAGACAATGAAGACCTAAAGAAAATCTTTGTCCTACTGGCTGAAGAAGAAGAAAAACATTATCACTTTTTTAAAGCACTAAAAGAGGGTGATTCTGATGAAGCCAAAAGAATCATATCATCTTCAGCTTCTTCATTGAAAGAAGTACAAAACATATTCACAGAAATGTCTCAATCTACAGAGAAAAAAGTCTTTGGTGTTAATGAAGAAGCTACCTGGATGAAAGCTATGGAAATCGAGGAAAAAGCTGAATCATTTTATCGTGAAAAAGCACTTGAAGAAAAAAATGCAGAACAGCAAAAACTTCTGATTACTATAGCGGATGAAGAAAGAAATCATGTCCACATGATTGACTCTATTCTGACATATATAAAATTCCCGGAAGCATTTGCCGATTCGGCTCAATTTAAGAATTTTCAAAGTTTAGAAGGTAAGTAAGATATATCTTGGTAATATAAAGGCGGAATTATTATTCCGTCTTTTTAATATTATACCTCAGCAATAAGAATACCCGAAATTGCGATTAATCCCCCGACAACCAATGCAGTGCTTATCGGCTCACTTAACCAAAGATAAGCCACTCCTGATGCTATAAAAGGTTGTATATTTTGAAAAACTGCTATGCGAGACGCCTCCATATATTTCAAAACCCAATACCACAAAACATAGGCAAATACAGATGTTCCGATAGCCATATAGAGTACTGACCACCATGCCTCAAGCGGTATAACTCCATAGTCAAAATTAATAGATTTATATATTCCAAAAGGCATATATAATAAAGAACCAAAGCTAAGAGAATAAGCTGTTATGCGAAGTGCTCCATATTTTTCAACCAACTTTTTTCCAAATACGGTATAATATGCCCAAGCAATTACTGCCAGTAGAATAAGTAAATCTCCTAAGAGAAATTCACTTCCTAGAGTAATTGCCCCAGATGTCATAACAACTGCTACTCCGCTCAATGCGATGCATATACCGAAGATACGCTTTAAGGTAGGTCTTTCTTTTAAGTGTAAAAAAGAAGCTACAAGAATCCAAATAGGCATGGTAGCAAACAATAGTGAACCGTGAGATGATGCTGTGTATGACTGTCCGACTAAAAACAAAACTTGATTTAAAAGAATTATAAGAACTCCAAGCCCCATTATTTTTACATAATCGGACTTTTTAATTCTTAAAGTATATTTTTGAAAAGACACTACTGAAAGTAAAGTTACTGATGCTATGAGAAACCGATAAAAGGCAAACGTAAAAGGTTCAATATACTCAAGACCATACTTTGAAATTGGAAAAGCGAGTGCCCCTAAAATCTGTTGTATAAGCAGAACTGAAATAATAAAAACGGAATTGTATTTTTGAGATGTATGAAACATATGTACATACTAATCATAAAAAAAGAGACTTTCAACTGAAAGTCTCTTTTTGTCGGAATATTTATTTCTCTACCGTTGCTAACTCACTCGGTAGTAATGCCGCAGTTTTACATCCTCGAACAAAGTCAATTATTCTAAATCGCTCATTGGGAGAATGTATATTATCATCCTGCTGTCCAAATCCGATAAGGAGTGTATCAACATCTAATATCTTCTTAAAATCACCGACTATAGGAATAGAACCGCCTTCTTTCATAAACACCGGTTCTTTACCAAAACCTTTTTTTATTGCACGCCCGGCAGCTTCAAGCCAGGGACCATCGGTAGGCACTTCAACCGCAGATGCACCGCCGTGCTTATCTACTTTTACCCGAACAGATTTTGGAGCAATTTTTAATAAATGCTTTTCTAAAAGCTTACAGATTTCGTTTACATCCATATTCGGTACTAATCTCATTGTGATTTTGCAAGATGCCATCGACGGAATAATTGTCTTAGCTCCCTCACCTTGATATCCGCCGGTTATACCGTTGACATCAAGAGTAGGACGAACCCAGGTACGCTCATAAGTTGTAAATCCTTTTTCTCCATGCAGAGCAGGTATTTTAAGACCTTTTTTATAGGCAGCTTCGCTGTACGGAAGTTTCTTAAATTTCGCTTTTTCCCATTTAGTCATTGTTTTAACTTTTTTATAAAAACCGGGTATAGCAATTTTACCGTTTTTATCATGCAGCTGACCGACCATTTGACAAAGTATATTAACCGGATTGGCAATCGCTCCACCGTAAGAACCGGAATGTACATCACGGTTCGGTCCATAAACAAAAACTTCACATGATGCTATACCACGCAACCCAAAGGTCACCGCAGGTAATGTTTTGCTGAATTGTGCAGTATCTGAAACAACAGCGATATCAGCCTTGAGCATTTTTTTATTTTTCTTAAGCCAAGCCGGAAGATTAGCAGAATGTACTTCTTCTTCACCCTCGATTAAAAACTTTACATTGATTGGCAGAGTTCCTGTTTTTTTAATAACAGCTTCCAACCCTTTTATGTGACACCAGGTTTGCCCTTTATCATCGGTAGCACCGCGGGCATAAATATACCCGTCACGAATATCAGCCTTAAATGGAGAACTTTTCCATAAGTCTAACGGTTCCGGTGGTTGAACATCATAATGTCCGTAATAAAGCACCGTAGGAAGTTTTGAATCTACAATGTACTCAGCATACACTAATGGATGTCCCCCGGTTGGATAAACTTTTGTCTTAAATCCGATTGTATTCAGATGGTCTTTTAACCAATTAGCGCATTTTTTTAAGTCATTTTTATGTTCTGATTTTGCAGATACAGACGGAAAACTTAAGAAACTTATAAGTTCCTTTAGATTCTTATCTTCATTTTTTTTAAATAACGATAATGGCATATAATTCCTCAACAACGTTAGTTAGATTTTAAGCCAAACAAACTTCTGGTTATTTTATAGTAAATCAAATATTCCTTCTAGTTCTTTTTTCTTTTCTGGAACCATCCGGTCGGATCTTCTACGAATTTTAGGCAGGAATTTATTAGACGGGAATGCATTGTCTCTTCTGCTTCAAGCCATTTATAGAATTTTTTTATTTTAGGGTCAACGGCATTATCCAGCTGCTCCTTATAAAATTCTTCTGCCCCATTTTCAAATTTTAATGCTAAGTTGTATGCTTCGATATCTGTAAAGGTCGGCTTAAAATCTTCACGCAACGATTCAAGTTTTAGATTAAATGCTTCTAACTTTTCTTCAGCATTTGACTCTTCTATATCAGGTAGCTGACTTATGTCTGAATCTACTAAAGTGTCATAGAAAAGTTTGATATTTTCAATATGCTTATCTTCTTCTTTTGCCAAAACTCAAATGTCTGTTTTGCTAAATTACTTTTAGTTTCAGATGCTGCCTGTAGAAATAGGGCTTTCCCCTCTTTTTCTAATTGAAGAGCAATATGAAGTGTTTCTATCAGTTTTTGATTTTCATTGGTATCATTCATAGTAGAATTTACATGAACTAAGAATAGAAATCAATCAAAAACTGAATCAATAATCTTTTCGTTTAAACAAAATTTGAGTGAAAAACAGCATTACAATGCCAAAACCGACAGATGAATACAGGACATAGCTACTTAATAATGCTGAATTTGAAATTGCACCTTCTGCCAATGATGACATTTCAGATATTTTCGGAAAAACATAATAAATATAATCGACTATTTCCCCTACTGTTTCATACCCGATTCCGGCTATTACCTGAGAACTGTACAGCATCGACACACCAAGTTGTGACAACCAGGTAATAAAAAGCACCATTATAACTGTGACCGTTTTCCCGGTGAAAATGCCTATAAAAAAACTGATTGAAAGCCATATAAAAAGCTCTAAAAAAACTAGACCTATCAATATAAAAATATAATTATTGAACAGAGAATGTACTAAGGCACCGCTCAAATAGCAAAGTAACCCACATCCTGTTACCAAAATTCCATAGATAATCCATACCGAGAGAAATTTTTTAAATAATAACGATGCTCTGGAGATTGGTTTAGATAGAAAATAATCTGAACGTCCCTTTATAAACATATTAGGCAAAATTCCGGCTGATAACATAACCGCGAGAAAAGTCAAAAGAGACATTAAGAATTTAATCCCCATCAATAACGGTTTGTCAACATCTACTCCAAGTTCGTCTAACCCCATTCCCTGCGGGTTACCGTTTATAGACATTTCAAATGAACCGGAAAAAGCTGTTATAAGAATCGCAATAAAAGTTATCACAAAAAAGAGATAGACTGTTTTTTTATCAAACAGTTCTGCCAAGGTATCTTTAAAAAGTCCATTCATCAGACACCCTCTTTCTTGTGAGTTACTGTATCAATAAATGATTGTTCTAGCGAAATTTTAATCGGTTTCACAACTCGTATATCAACTTTTTTACGACGAAGCGAATCTATAACCCAATTGATTTTAGAGACATCAACCAGTTCAACGACCAATCGTCCTCTTGAGAGTGATTGTAATTTTCCAATCTCTGATGGAATGTCAAACAGCATCTCGCGAAACTCTGCCTGAATTTCATATTGTAGTTTTTTATTTGTCATCTCGTCAACAGTACCGATTTTGGCAATCTTCCCATGTTGTAATATCGCAACTCTGTCGGCAACAGCTTCCACTTCTGACAATAGATGTGAATTCAAGATTATAGTTTTTCCGTCATCTCGAATTTTTTACATCACCTTTTTTATTTCTGCTCTTCCAACCGGATCAACACCGTCTGTCGGCTCATCTAAAAAAAGCACTTCAGGGTCGTTTATCATCGACTGAGCTAACCCGACCCGCTGAAGCATCCCTTTGGAATACTTTTTCATTTTTGTATCAGCCCACTTTGTCATATCCACCGTTTCAAGAAGTTCATCGGCTCTTTGAGCGATAACATCTTCTTTAAGATTATACATTCTTCCGGTAAGCGTTATGAGTCCCAAGCCTGTTAAATGTTCGGGGAAACGATGATTTTCAGGTAAGTATCCAATTTTCATTCTCGATTTTGGATTAGACGGCGTATTCCCCAGAAGTGTTGCCTCACCTGATGTTATAGAGCTGATACCGAGAAGCAGTTTAAACAAAGTAGTTTTCCCTGCCCCGTTTGGACCGAGTAGACCAAAAATCTCCCCGGGTTCAATATGTAGAGAAACAGAGTCGAGTGCGGTTATCCCACCCTTTTTCATTCCGGTATGATATACTTTTGTTAATTCGTTGACCGTAACAACATTCATCTATTATATCCCTTTATAATTTTGCGTAATATTGTTTTTATTTAATACGTATTCAAGATAAAAATGTTGCTGATATTGTAGTTATTTGGATTTGAATAGGGTGGTTTAAATGAATTTTGCTCTTTCAAATCACCCTGAGCGGAGTCGAAGGGTCTTGAAAGAGTTGTACAGACAGGGCATTGCCCTATCTTATATTACAGTTACTTTTTTAAATATAGAGCATACATAGACAAAGATGAAAGAACTATAATTATAATTCCAGTTGAATTACTATCATACATTAAACTTGCACCGATTATAAACAAAAACAAGTATAGAGTAATATTTACTTGTTTCAGTACCACTTTCTTAGAAAATAAATTAAATATAGTAAATAATAAAACAACTATTATATACCAACCCGCTATGAGTTCATTAGTATTCCAAATTTTACTTTTATCAATTAACATAACATAAAGGAGAATTAACAACAAAGCAACGTTGACTACTAAACTCGTATATCTAATTACCTTTTTTAAGGTTTGATATTTTTCAGTTGCCGTAGAAACTATTGTCTCATTTGTATGCAATAACTCAATTCGAAATGAGCATGACGGACATTTAAAATCTTTTAAATTAGATGATTGTTCTATTGATATACCATATTGACAATTAGGACAAGTTATTGATTTTGACATTTTCCCTCAAAAATAAAAAAGCCATTGGAGGGAATCGAACCCCCGACCTATTGATTACAAATCAATTGCTCTGCCTGCTGAGCTACAATGGCTTAAAGATATAGGACACAATGAACTAAATTATTCAGTAATGTCAAATAGTTTTTCACTTTTCTCTTAAAAAAGTTATATCGACAAAATACAGACTAATTTAAGCAAGTCAGACTTTTTTCTTCCATTTGGTACCTTCACGGCTGTCTTCCAAGATAATCCCCTGCTCCAGTAAATCGTTACGGATTTTATCTGCCAATGCAAAGTCTTTATTGTTCTTGGCATCAGCTCTTTTTTGTATCAATGCCTCAATTTCAGAACTATCGGAATCATCACTATCGATATGATATCTGAAATTCAGAACCGAATCAAATGCCGTAATTGTTGCCAATGCGTTATCCCGTTCCTCTACTGAAAGTTTATTTTCAGCTTTGAGACGATTAATATCACGGATAAAGTCAAAGACTACTCCTAAAGCACCTGATACATTTAAGTCATCATCAAGAGCATCTTCAAAGCCTGTTTTTGCTTTTGCTATGATAGCCTCTGCGGAATTATCAGAATCACCGCCGTTATAACTTTGGAGGTTTGTAATAAAATCATTATACCGTTCTAAAGAATTCCGAGCAGCTTCAAGCCCCTGGAATGTAAAGTTCAACTGTTGACGGTAATATGTCGAAGCCAAAAGATACCGCACCACAACCCCTGCATATCCTTTTTCCATTATATCCCGAAGGGTATAAAAATTACCGACAGATTTTGACATTTTTTTGCCTTCTACAATCAGATGCTCCCCGTGCAGCCAATAGTTAACTGACTTTGAACCGGTGCAGCCTTCCGATTGAGCAATTTCATTTTCATGATGAGGGAAAAGTAAATCAACACCGCCGGTATGAATATCAAAATGGTTGCCGAGATATTTTTGCGACATCACCGAACATTCAATATGCCAGCCCGGTCGTCCTTTCCCTATCGGAGTATCCCAATATATATCACCGTCTGACTCCTGCCATGCTTTCCAAAGAGCAAAATCAGAAACTGAATCTTTTTCATATTCATCAGCGGAAACTCTTGCCCCTGCTTTGAGTCCGTCCATATCAAGATTGGCGAGTTTTCCGTAATCTTTAAAGGCTGAAATTTTATAATAATAGTTTCCGTCAATTTCGTAGGCAAATCCTCTTGCAACTAATTGCTGAATCATCTCAACCATACCGTCAATATGGTCGGTAGCATACGGCTGAACATCCGGTTTGAGAAATCCGAGAGAATCTAAATCTTCTAAAAATGCATCGACATATTTTTGGATAAATTCTTTACGTGATTTTTTTTGTGCTTGAGAATCCCGAATAATTTTATCATCAATGTCTGTTATATTCATGACATATGTAACATCATAGCCCTTGTATTGTAAATATCGGCGTAATAAATCCCCCCACATGAAAGTGCGGAAATTTCCGATATGCTGAAAATTATAAACAGTCGGTCCGCAAGTATAGATTTTGATTTTACCCTCTTCGATAGGCTTAAAATCTTCTTTCACTCTGGTAAATGAATTTTTAAATCGTAATGCCATTTCTATTCTAATCCTCCGTTAAAGACTTGACCATTTTTTTATCAAGTTTTTTAATCAATTCAAATAAAAGTTTAACTGTATTATCATAGTCGGCACGGGCTAAAATTCCGTTATGAGAATGAATGTATCTAATCGGTGGTCCAATGACTATAGACGGTACCCCGAAACGGCTCATATGAATACGTCCACCGTCAGTAGCTCCGCCTACCATATATGAAAGATGATATGGTATTTTTTTCGATTCAGCAGTTTTCATTGCTAAGTCACGTAATTTTAGATTCGGTATCATACCGGAATCATAAATCAGGATTACAGGACCCGCCCCAAGACGTTCAGTTTTTGAGAAATTATTGGGTGGAATATCCTGAGCAATACCGGTATCAACAATAATACATACATCAGGGTCTCCCAGATGGGCAACTGTTTGGGCTCCACGAAGTCCGACTTCTGCCTGTACCGTAGCACCCCCTAAAATTGTATTAGGGTGTTTTGCTTTACCGAGTTTGGCCATGACTTCAAGCACAATCGCACAAGAAACACGGTTATCAAATGCTTTTGCCATATATGTTTTTGTATTAGATAAAATTGTAAATTCAGAGTCAGGAACAATCGGGTCCCCCGGTCTAATACCAAGTTTCTTCTGCACATTAAATTTTTCGGTAGCCCCGACATCAATAAACATATCTTTAATTTCTAAAACTTTTTTTCTATCTTCTGGTGGTAAAAGATGCGGAGGTGTTGAACCTACGACACCAATAACAATACCTTTTGAGGTTATAATTCTCATCCTCTGCCCTAAAGCAACATGCCCCCACCAACCTCCAAGAGGTAAAAACTTTATAAATCCTTCGGGCGTTACCTCTTTCACCATAAATCCGACTTCATACATATGTCCGACTGTCATAATACGAGGTGAATCGCTGCTGCCTTTTTTTATACCCAGTACAGAACCCATTTTATCGTATTCTATCGAATCAGCAGTTTTTTTTAACTCACGGGTCATGATTTTTCTAACTTCACTCTCATACCCCGAGACACCGTTTGCTTCGGTAATTTCTTTTAAAAGAATTTCTGATTTATCCATTTTTATTCCTTTTGAGTCTCTAGTTCTTCTTTTTCTTCAATCAGATCAATATGTTCTGGTAACTCAGATAAACAGGAAATAGACCGAATAGTTTCCGGCATATCAGAAGGATATTCCCGAATATCGAGTTTTTTCAAAATAGCCGGCATTCCGATTGATTCAGGTCCTGTGATATCCTCTAAGTATCTATCACCGATATAGACACACTCAGAAGGTGCATATCCTGCTAAATTTGCTGCTTTGATAAAAATATCCGAATGAGGTTTACGTAAACCAAAGGTTGAGCTAAACAGCGTAAAGTCAAAATACTGACTTATTTTAAATCGTTTTAATTCTCTAAGATGAGCCGACTCGGGAAAGATTGTATTAGAAACCAATCCGATTGTCAGTCCTTTATTTTTTATCAATTCAAGAGTGTCGGCAGTATCATCATACACAGATAGATTTTTTTCTATCGGTTTATAGTAAGCCTCAAACATCCCGTCAATTAATTTTTCATCTGCTTCAATAGATATATTCTTAAGTAGTTTCTCAGCTACCTGAGGAATTGTCCATTCTATATATTTGTCCGATGCCAACTTTCTATACTCTGTTTTCAAAGCTTCAAACTGTTCAACAAATTGTTCATCATCGGGAATATCTATTTTTTTCTTTCTTAAGAACTTGGCGACTTCTTTCATACAATGCGGAGCCATTTCAGGCCAGGGAATTTTTTCATACTCAATTAGAGTCGAACCAAGATCAAAAATAAGAGCTTTAGGAGTTAATTTTTCAGACATAGTTGTTTATTCTTTTTGTAGAGCGGACTCTATCATCCTATTTATAAGGTCTTCAAACTCTAACCCGCTTGCTTTGGCTGCCATCGGAGCAAGCGAAAGTTCTGTCATACCGGGGAGAGTGTTTAGTTCAAGAAAATAAAAGTCATCATTTTCATCTAAGATAAAATCAGATCGGGCAAGACCCTTACATCCTATGATTTTGTAAATATCCGAGGCTGCTTTTTGTATCTTTTTAGTCAGTTCATCTGAGATTTTAGCAGGAACAATATATTCTGTTTGCCCTTTTTTGTATTTAGCTTCATAGTCATACAATTCATTTTGGGTAACTATTTCAACAATCGGCAAAGGTTCCCCGTCTAACACAGTAGCAGTTATCTCACGGCCCGATATAAACTTTTCTATAAGCACATTCGGTGATTCAGCAGCACATTTTTCTAGAGCTTCTTTCAACTCTTCTTTTTTATCTACCTTAGATAAAGCAATCGTTGAGCCACCGTCATTCGGCTTGACTATTACAGGATAATTAAACTTGTCATCTATCTCATTTAGAACTTCATCAGGAATATCCGAAGCACTTAATCGGTAGAGCATAAATTGAGCTGTTTTAATTTGAGCGGAGATACAAAGTCTTTTTGCTATCGCTTTATCCATAGCAATTGCCGATGCTTCCATTTCTGAACCGGTATGTTGCTTACCGGCAATTTCCAATAAACATTGAAGCATACCGTCCTCGCCGAACCCGCCATGCATCGCAATAAAGACAACATCTATATCCTGAAATGCAGGAGAACCGAGTGTTTTTGCCAATGACCAGCCCGATGCTTTCGGAGGAACTATTGCCCGTCCGCTTTCATCAGTAGGATAGTCTATATAAGACCCGTCGCTGTTCAATAAAGATTTGCCCGAAACAGGGTCTATCGCATAAACAATATGTCCAACTTTTTGCAATGATTCATATATTGCCTGACCTGAATCAAGAGACACTGCTCTTTCGTTTGATTCACCGCCTGCTAATAAAAGTATTTTCATTTTTGTAAATCCCTTTGATTTTTCAACTTGCTCAGTATATATAAAACAACGGCGATAATCAAGAGCGGCAGCACAATCCAATTATAAGTTTTTATAAATGATGCCAGACCGTCATAATTTTCAATAAACGCTATAGCAGAATACATAAGCAATGATGTAAATAATATATATGAAATTATAGTATACAAGAACATCTTCCCCACCTGATACTGTCCGACCCCGGCAGCAAGCGCCAATGCCGAACGGAACCCGATTACAAACCGGGAAAAGATTAAGATTAATGCCCCATATTTTTGAAAATAAATATGACTTTTTTCAATATCTTCTTCTGAATACAGCTTATAGTTTTTCTTTTTAAAATAATTATACCCCTTATTTTTTCCGAAAATATATATCACCATCACCGAAAGAACTCCACCGCAGACAACAGAACTAAATGCGAGAAACAAATCTAATCTTTCTATCCCGACCAATGCACCCGCAGCAACAATAAAAGTATCCCCGGGAAACGGAGGAAATAAATTTTCGATAAAACAGGCTAAAAATATAACGACATAAACCCACAAAACTCCATAGGCAAATATTATATCAAGCCATTCATTTATGGTGTCAAGATTATCAAACATCTGATGCTATCATACAGACAGCCGAGGCTGCGATTCCTTCTTTACGACCGACAAATCCTAACAGCTCGGTAGTGGTTGCTTTGATTCCGATTTGGGTAGTTTCAATACCTAAAATGTGAGCAAGTAATTTTTTCATCTGAGGTATATGCTCTTTCATCTTTGGTTCTTCTGCCATAATAACCGAATCAATATTGATTATTTTTGAAAAGCCGTTTTCACAAAGTAACCTATGAACTTCCTGTAATAACTCAAGAGAGTTAGCATCTTTAAACTTCTTATCAGATGGTGGGAAATACGTACCGATATCAGAAAGCCCTGCCGCTCCCAAGAGTGCATCCATTATTGCATGGGTCAAAACATCGGCATCGGAGGGACCGTCTAAACCAAATTCATGTGCGAGAGTTACTCCTCCGATAATAAGTGCTCGATTTTCAGCAAACTTATGTACGTCAAATCCATGACCTACTCGTATATTAGACATTTTTTTCCTTTTGTAATATCATTTCTGCCATTTGAAAATCTGTTTGGGTCGTTACTTTAAAATTAACAGAAGTAGGTTCTACAATTTTCACTTTCACACCTTGCAATTCTAAAAGCGAGGCATCATCGGTTATAAGAAACTCGTCACCGTTAAAAGATTGATGAGCATTCAAAATCAATTCGTACTCAAATACTTGTGGAGTTTGAGCATGATATAGTTTTTTTCGCTCAAGCGTTCTTTCGATATATCTTCCCGATGTCTGCTTAATTGTATCTACTGCCTGTGATGCGAGTATCGCTGCTTTTTCTTCTTTTGCCATTTTGACTACTTTGTTAATATCGTCGACTGATACTAACGGACGGGCGGCATCATGAATTGCGACATGAGTTGTAGATATTGACAAAGATTTCAGCCCATTCAAAACAGATTCCCGCCTACTTTTCCCACCTGACACAATTTTAGCGACTTTTTGGAAATTGAATCGGTCGACTATATTTTCAGATGTAAACGCTAAGTAATCTTCAGCAACAACTAAGACAATCGCATCAATAAAATCGGCTTTTTCAAACTTTTCAATCGTATGTGACAAAAGCGGTTTTCGGTCTATTTCGATATACTGTTTGGGCATTTCACCTCCAAACCGCTCAGAGCTACCACCTGCTACTATTAATGCTACTGTTTTCATTTGGAGAATATAAGCTGTTGAGTGACATTACGCAACCGCCGTAATTATTGATAATAATACTTTGAGCAGTCATTGCGAACGACCGCAGGGAGTGTGGCAATCTCATCTTTTCCTTAATGTCATCCCAGCGAAGGCTGGGAACCAGTCTTTTTACATGTTGTGTCGGTTCCTGAATCCACGAAGTGGGTTTGTGAATCGACATTGTCTATTGTGACACAGCCTCTTGACACGGAATCCAAATCCTTGTCAATGTCACAAATTTGCAATAAAATCAAAAACAGATTGACAAAAATTATTTTAATCATAAGATTTCGTACGACATCTATGCTTGAAATACAGAAGGTGTAATTATATAATTATAAATTATAATCAGGGAATCTATGTTTAGTCATTCGCCATTTATAAATTGTCCAAACTGTAATGAGACTTATTTTGGTATAAGCACTATTAACGATAACAAGTATTATCGAAGATGTAAATTATGTGATTATCCTGTTAATTCTCAAAAGTCTTGTTCTTTTAATTTACCTCCGTTAACTAAAAAAGTTATCTATTTAGATCAATTTGTTGTAAGTAAATTCTTATTTCTATTAAATAAAGAAATGCCACAATACCAAAGACTAAAAGAAGATAAACATTACAAGTTTTGGTTTGAGTTATATTCTAAAATTGATGAATTAGTCAAAATGCAATTAATTATTTGCCCAGAATCTACATCACATTCACACGAATCTGCAATGTCAGATTATTACTATCTAATTAAAAAGATATATGAGAGATTGTCATATAATAGTAGTTTTAAGAATTTTCACGATACAAAAAAACATCAAACTTATAAAGTTGCTACTTTGTGGAATCGGAATGAAAATTTTCAGAGGTATGAATTTTGTTCAAAAGACATCTTTCATAATTACATTAATAAGTGGCATGATAAATTCTATTTTACGTTCCCTCGTAAGTATATAGCGGATTCTAAGAATGAATACAAAAGTACACGCGATAAAGAAAGTAGTATATTAAAGAATTCTTTTGATAGATGGAAAAAAGAAAAAAATAAGACATTTTATGATTGGTTTAATGCTGAAGCGTCTTCTTATGGAACAACAACAATTAGTATGTATTATAACCATTTATTAAATTTAGAAAAAATATCAAACGGGAAAGTCAAACCAACTTTTGAAAATATTTCTGGACCATTAGTAGTCGATATCTTCGATGCAGCACGTTTATCATTTGAAAGTGATGGTCTTGCAAAGTCAGAATCCGCAATAAAAAGCATGCATTTTTTTCAATCAGATGCAGTAAAGTATATCCCTTTTGTTAGAATATCATCTATGCTACTAGCTTCCTTAGCGAGACGTGCAAATGCTGGTCAAAAAAAATATCCTACAGAAGGAATGTTCCAAGACATTCATACTTTAGAGATTGTCACTCCTTATTGCGATGCTATATTTATTGACAATGAATGTAACGATTTGTTAAATGAGAAACCATTAAAAACAGAGCTAAATTATGATACAAAGATATTTTCACTAAAAAATAAAGATGAATTTATTGAGTATTTAGATATCATAAAGTCTTCTGCTTCTCAAGAGCATCTTAATGCCTTAGAAGAGGTCTATGGCAAAGATGGTTGTAAACCGAATTTTAATATATTCAAATAGATCATCCCCACACTTTCCCTACAACTTCCCCCTAAAAAACAACTTCCTCATCATTTATAAAATCAGATAAGAGGAAAAATATGACCTTACCAAAACAAATTAAAGCCAATCGTGAAAACACCAAACAATCGACAGGACCTACAACCGAACTAGGCAAAGAAATCGCATCTCGAAACTCCACAACATTCGGACTATACTCTAACAAACTCATAATCAATTCAAATTATCACACCGAGAACAAAGTAGATTACGATTTACTTATCGAAGACCTCCGTTCCGAACTCAATCCTCAATCTTTTTTCCAGGAATACCTTATCAAAAAAATCGCCAACTGCCTCTGGCGTACCCAACGTGCTGCCTTTGCCGAAACTGCCCACATCAACAAACAGCTCAACAACCTTGATGAAAAAATTGAGAGAGAACTACTAATACATAAATTTAAGATGAGAAACAATGAAAATGCCCAACCGTTAGATTTTTCATCACCCGATACAAAAGAATTTTCGAATTTAGTAGGTGTTAATTCGATCCCTGATAAAAATTTTGCCACTAAAATCCTTTATTATGAAATGCGTCTTGACCGTCAACTTGCTAGAACGTATGATTTATTACAAAAAATACAACTCAAAGAAAAATTAGAGCAGAAGGAAAAAGATAAAAAAAATAAAAAATGAACGAAACGAACCCATTTCCTTGTAACCTAAAAACACTTATAGAATTACAGCAAAAAAGTTCAAAAAACTGGATTCCAAATCAAGTTTGGGATGACATTGTGAGATTGTTATGATTGGCATTGTGCATGCCAGACGCCCTCGTCTGCCAAAATCGACAAAACCCACATCTACAAAATCAACATAGCATCGCCGTAGCTGTAAAAACGATATTTCTCTTCGATAGCAGTTTGATAGGCATCGAGTACCTGTTCCCTACCGGCAAAGGCAGAGATTAAAATAAGAAGCGATGATTTCGGAAGATGGAAATTAGTAATCAGATGATCGACTACCTTGAATCTATACCCAGGCTGAATATACAAATCGACAAACTTTTCAAACGGAATCAAGTTACCCTCTTTGTCAATCTGAGCTGACTCTAAAGTTCTGGTCGAGGTAGTCCCGACTGCTATAACTTTATTGCCGTCTTGACGAGCTTTGTTAATCTTATCAGTCGCATCGGATGACAAAACTGCATACTCAGGGTCAACAGTATGCTCTTCAATATTGTCAACAGAGACAGGTTTGAAAGTCCCCGGTCCGACATGCAAAGTCAGTTCGGCAATCTCGACACCTATCTCTTTGAGCTTTGCAATTATTTCATCGGTAAAATGAAAGCCTGCCGTCGGGGCGGCTACTGCTCCGGTTTGATTCGTGTCGGCAAATATTGTTTGGTAACGACTGACATCATTAGTCGTATCGGAGCGTTTGATATATAACGGAAGCGGCACATGCCCGAATGTTTCTATTATTTGCTCTTCAGATTTATCGGAATCAAACTGAATATCCCATTTCCCTTCACCACTGTTTTTGAGTAATCGTAAAGCAAGATTATTGTCAAACAGAATTTCCTCTCCCTCATTAAGCCGACGGGAAGGTTTGACTAACGCTGTCCAATGATTAGGTACTTCTACGCGACGAACCAAAAATACTTCAACCTCGCCCCCGCTTTTTCTTTTACCTAACAGACGTGCTTTAAAAACTTTGGTATTATTAACAACTAAGCAGTCACCCTTTTGAAAATATGAAATTATATCTTTGAAAGATTTTGTCTTGATAGAATTGTCTGCCCGATTTAAAACCAGCAGTCGGGATTCATCTCTATTGCGGGATGGTACCTGAGCAATCAGTTCCTCGGGGAGATTAAAATCAAAAAGTGAAATATCCATGAGGAGTATATACTATATTAGGCAGATAGTGTCATCAATTATTAATTTAAGTTAGCATACTTCGACAAGCTCAGCATGACTTACTATTTAGGCTGTTGTCTTTTAAGTCACCCTGAGCGGAGTCGAAGGGTCATAGTTATTAATAACCTAAAACCCATAATTATATAGCACAACCGTATCAATTAAAATTTGGGCGAGGGCTTTTTGTTCGGATGTTAAATCTTTGGGGGCTTTTTCATTCTGCAAATGAGCTTCCAATGCTTCAAGTGCCTTGCGGGTATCTTCAACAGTAATAATATAGCCTGTATCTTCTTTGATTTTATCCCGAAACTTGATTGTTTCCTTCATCAGTTTCCTAAGAATTTCAGGCTGTTTTTCAGAATCAAAATTATCCTGTTCGCCAAAAATTTGGTCACTCATTGAATCTAAAAGTAATTTATATTGTTCATCTGACATATATTACACTCCTACTAAACTACTTATAATCTCTCATGCTGAACACCCTGCAGGGTGTGAGCTTGTCGAAACATTGCACCTTATATATATCGACAAGAAAGTATCCGAAATTGAGGACTATTATAACAGCGATTGTTGGTCAGAATTATTCGGAAGTATTTGCCCAAGATGTTTGACCGCTTTATCTGAAACCATTCTGCCCCGTTTAGTACGTTGGACAAAACCGTTTTTCAGCAAATACGGTTCGACCATATCAACAAGAGTATCAACTTCCTCATTCAATGTCGCCGCCAACGCCTCGATTCCTACCGGACCGCCTTTGTAAAACTGAATTATTACTTCAAGCAGTTTCCTGTCTAAATTATCTAAACCGAGTGTATCAACACCCTCGGCATCTAAAGCTTTTATAGCAATATCTTCGTTAATAAGACCGTCAAATTTTACATCGGCATAATCCCGAACACGACGAAGCAGGCGATTGGCAATTCTCGGAGTACCACGTGAACGAATCGAAATAGTTTCCGAGGCAGCATCATCAATTTCTGATTCCAATAAGCGAGCCGAGCGTATAACAATTTCTTTCAACTCTTCAGGCGGGTAGAAATCAAGATGATAGTACAGCCCAAAACGGTCTCTGAGAGGTGCTGAAAGCATTCCTGCTCTGGTAGTAGCACCGATAAGAGTAAATCTCTTTAACGGTACATTAATAACTTTGGCAAAGGCACCTTTATCAACGACAAAATCAACTTTGTAATCTTCCATCGCAGGATACATGAATTCTTCGATAGTAGCAGAGAGCCTGTGAATTTCATCGATAAACAGAATATCACCGTCGTTAAGATTAGTTAAAATCCCCATCAAATCACCTGTCCGTTGCAAAGCAGGACCGGCGGTGGCATACAGCTTTGACCCCATTTCATTGGCAATAATATGAGCCAAAGTAGTTTTGCCAAGCCCTGGAGGACCATAAAGAAGAATATGTTCACATGATTCCGAACGCTTTTTAGCGGCTTGAAGTGCAACTTCAATTTTTCCGCGTATCTCCTTCTGTCCTATATACTCAGAGAGTTTTTTAGGACGAAGTGAAAGCTGTATTTTATCTTCTTCGGGGGTTACTTGTTCTCCCGAAACTATCCGTTCACGTGACAATACTGTACCTAAATATTAAGGTTTTTAACTAAATCAATATATAAAATTTGCTTTTGACTATCCAGTCATTTCATTTCGAAAAACAATCGATATCAAATCTTCTACTTTGCTGATTTTCGGATTATTTTCAACAGCACGTGCAATCATTTTTTCCGCTTCTTCCTGTTTGTACTGGAGCTGAATTAAAACTTCGACAGCTTCTGCCTCAAGCGGTTCCATTGCTTTTTGGGTTGGGATAACTGCAAGTGGTTCATCTGTCTTTGACAGGGCAAACTTCGATGCTTTCCCATGCAGTTCCGCTATGATTTTCTCAGCTAACCTTCCTCCGACTCCGGGAAGTTTATTTAATGCCGAACTGTCTTTCATCTCGATTGCGGTAGCGATTTCTTTTATAGGAAGCACCAATGATTTCAAAGCTTTTTTGACACCTAAACCAGGAACCTGCGTAAACAGCGAAAAGAACTCCCTATCAACAGCATCTAAAAATCCGACAAGCTTCGGATAATGGTTAGACTTTCTATCACCCGCCTCAATAAAATATATAGTTTTAAACTCTATTTCTTTACCGATACCACTATTACTTTTTAAGCGTTCTGCTAAACCCGACGGTAAAAGTATTTCGTAAATCATACCGTTGTTTTCTATATATGCCGACTGTTCTATAATTTGTGTAAGTTTTCCTTTTATGGCGTGTATCATACTTCAATAACTTTCTGATGCTGTAATGTTCGTAAGTGACACAATGCGACCGCAAGAGCATCGGCTACATCGGGAGGTTCCGGGACTTCAGGCAAATTCAACGTTGAGCAGACCATAAGTTGCATCTGTCTTTTAGATGCTCTCCCATTACCTGTTAGTGAATTTTTAACTTTTGTAGAAGCGTATGGTGTTACAGGAAGTTTTGCCTCGGCGGCTTTGTAAAATATTATACCTCTGGCATGCCCCATAATTATAGATGTTTTCGGATGTTTATAATTTGAATATAGTTCTTCTACAGCCATAACATCGGGGCGAAACTGTGCGATTACATTATCAAGCTCATTGCCGAGTTCAAGAAGCCGTTGCTCAAATGGAAGTTTATTATTCGGACGGATAACTCCTGCTTCGACAATTTGAATCGAATTATCTACAATCTCAAGCAGTCCGTAACCTGTAATAATTAAACCGGGGTCTATTCCTAAAATTCGCATACTAAAGCATAGAGTTATTCTTTAAGAATATCAATTAAAAACAGGCAGACAGATAAGATTTGTGACTTAGGCAGATTTTTCAAAAACGCCCATGAGAGTTTTAATTCTACCCTCTTTGAGGTTTTGATATACGTTTTTCGCTCTTTCAGGGAAATCTTTATTTAGAAATGATCTGATACTTGTTTTTGTTTCAGAAGATTCTTGAGAACTTTTCTGCATCTGCTCAAAAAACAACAGTGCTAAATCTGTATGGTTTTTAATTTTCACTTGAGTCAAACCAGTGGAATTGATTAAATCACAAAATTGTTTGTCAGGTATAAGATGACTCCCTTTCCGATCACTTGCCCACAGTACCGGAAATAATAATTCAACCTCATCCCCTTTGATAACTTCATGAAAAACATATTTTCCGTTCGGCTTTAAGACCCTTGAAATCTCAGAAAAGAGCAAATCTTTTCTTTCAACATTCATTGTCATGTGTTGTGTCCATACTGCTGAAAAACTATTGTCATCAAACGGAAGTTCTGTTCCGCTTCCTTGTAAAAAATTCACCTCATCCGACATAGATAATTTATCAGAAATAATTTGTGCTGTTTTCACAAACTCCTCGGTCAAATCAAGACCTGTTACGGTACAACTGAATTCCGCAGCTAAAGTTCGGGCAGGACCGCCGATTCCACACCCTATATCTAAAACCGACTTTTCAGATTGTATCGAAGCATATTCCGCAAGCAGTCTGGTAGCCTCTCTACCGCCGATATGAAATTCTTCATACGAAGCGATATCTTCTCTTGTAAGATTATTGATATCAACACCCGATTCCGAAAGAGTCGAGAAAATTTTATCAGCCATATTTTCTTTGGTGTAGTGTGCTTGAACTATTTTTTCAGTATTCATACATACTCATCTATTTTCTGATTATACATCGTTAGCCATAATGGCTTGTTGATAGCCACTTCTGGTGGAGCATACTTCGACAAACTCAGTATGACTTATTTATAATTTGAAACCATATGTATTTTACTTATAATAGCTTTTCAAGCAGTGCTTCATCAATATCAAAGTTCGCATACACTTTTTGGACATCTTCGTTCTCTTCCAAAAGCTCAAACATTTTTAACATTGAACTTGCTTCAGATTCCTTAGTCAGTTTAACAGTATTTTGAGGAATCATCGTCACTTCAGCAGAGACCATTTCGATACCTTTTTCTTCGATAGCAGAACGAACTCTGTCAATTTCAGATGCTTCAGTACGAATTTCAAAAACGCCATCTTCGTTGATAACATCATCAGCACCGGCTTCTGTCGCAATTTCAATAATGGTATCTTCGTCAGTAGCTTCACCATCAATAATAATCACTCCTGCCTTATCAAACAACCAGGCGACACAACCATTGGAACCTAAATTACCGCCGTACTTAGTTAAGATATGCCGAACATCAGCAACAGTTCTGATTTTGTTGTCGGTAAGTGCTTCCATGTAGACAGCAACGCCACCCGGTCCGTACCCTTCATAATTGTGACTTTCATAGACAACTCCGGGGAGATCACCGGTTCCTTTTAAGATACCTCTTTTGATATTATCAGCAGGCATGTTGGCAGCTTTTGCTCCTGCAACCGCAGTACGCAGACGTGGGTTGCCTTCAATATCTCCACCACCTTCACGGGCAGCAACAGTAATTTCTTTAATTAAACGGGTAAATATTTTGCCGCGTTCGGCATCAGCTTTCCCTTTTTTCCGTTTAATGGTCGACCACTTTGAATGACCTGACATTGGCACATTCTCCTATAAATTTATACAAGCTATCATTTTAACATATTTTACAGTTTATAATATAATATGAAATCTTGTTTTTGGCAAGCGGGTGAGGTATTATTATTATGCTCTGTCATGCTCATAATAAAAGAAAGGAATGTCAACCATGTCCTCAATATTCACGAAAATAATCAACCGTGAAATTCCGTCCAAGATATTTTATGAAACCGATCTAGTCATCGTAATAGCCGACCATGCTCCAAAAACTCCGGTGCATTTACTGATTATCCCAAAAGTTAAAACCAAAAATTTCTTTGTAACAAATTCAGAAACACTACAAATATTAAACGAGACAGCCAAACTTGTTGCCGACAAACTTGGTATAGCTGACCATTTTAAAATTCTTATTAACAATGGATTCGGGCAGGAAGTTGACCATTTGCATTATCACTTTATGTCCGACAGAGGTAAAGACAAGCTAGAGTTTATTGAGTAATCTTTTTAAACCGTTTGAACAACCCCAAGGCTATCACCAAATAGAAAAAACCTGCCCAGCCTGCCAGACCAAAAACTGTTCTCTCACTTGCTATACGTTCGGGAGCAAAATAGATATACAAATGCAGCACCGTAAAAGCAAACAGAGCAGAAACAGGAATTGTAATAACCCAAAATGAAATCCGATGAATTGTCGGGTATTTATTCTCGGTATTTATTCTTGGTGGAAGATTTGATTGAAATGAAAAATAAATCAGAACTGCTCCCGCACCAAGAATTGTACTGACATGCTGTAATAAGTGAAAGACAGTAATATAATATCCAAAGATTGAAATATTATTTTGTAGTACAGGAAAAAACTGTACAACTTCCCCGTCCAAATGGGTACAGGAATCCCACCCAAAATGAGAAACTGCACCGATTAAAACTGAAATAATGAGAATAATCCAAGTGCGTACATTATTAATTTTCCACTCCGAGACAGCTAAACCGGAAAAATGCTTCAAAAGTCGGTTTGGTAAGTTTAGGATTAGCTCTTTTTTAAACAAATAGTGAAATGCAAACGAAAAAAGCAGACCAAGCGGCAGAGATACTAAAAACAGGCCACTCCAGCTATGGCTTACTCCTCGGTTAACCGTGTTCATCTCAAGGAAATAGAGTAAATCCGGTGACATTGCTCCGGCAATCAGACCTGTCAGAGAGATATATCTCGGAAAGGCATTTTTTAACAATAAGACAGCGGCAGGATGTGAGGTAGTAAACGGCATGGTTTTTATACGCAGAAATCAAAAAAAAACCGTATTTTTATAAAAAACATCTTTGTTTTAACATAAAACCTATTAAATTGCCATGCTTTACAAATTAAGAGTTTCACCGATAACTTTATTTAGTTATCTTATTTGTAGACATTTAACTTATTACTTTTTCCTCTTGAAGGAGGTGTTGTTACTTGACCGGTGTTAAAGTTCGTGATGATGAATCTTTTGAAAAAGCGTTACGTCGTTTTAATAAATTCTGCGAAAAAACAGGAATTATTACAGATATAAAAAAACATCAACACTTTGAAAAACCTTCTGACGAGAAAAAACGTAAACTAGCTGCTGCTAAACGTAAAAACCGTAGAACTAAATATATACAGAATAAATATTAAGAATGTCTTTGTATAAAACAATTGAAGAAAATATTATTAAGGCTCTAAAGGCCGGTGAAAAAGAAAAACTCATCGTTCTTCGGGGCCTTAAATCTGATTTAAAATATAAGCAAATCGAAATCGGCAAAGAATTAACCGATGACGACTGTATTGCAGTTTTAAACTCTGCCCTCAAAAAACGTAATGACTCAATTGAACAGTTTAAAGCCGGTGGGCGTGACGATCTGGTTAAATCTGAGGAGTTCGGAGCTGCTGTAATCAAAGAGTATTTACCGGAACCACTCTCCGATGATGAGCTTACCGCTTTTATCAAAGATGCTATTGCTGAATCAGGGGCTGATTCTCCTCAAAAAATTGGTTTAATAATGAAAATTGTCATACCTCAGGTCAAAGGCAGAGCTGACGGAAAACGAATCAAAGATATTTCTATTAAACTCTTAACTGCCTAAACTAATTCTCATATTTTTATCTTGTTTAAAAACCTAAAACTTTTCTATATTTGGTTAGTAAAAGGAAAAATAACAGGGAGTATTATATGAATTGGGTTGACATCGTTTTATTAGTTTTATTATTAGCATCAGTAATTGTAGGCTCCAAAAAAGGTCTTATTAGAGAACTGATGGCTTTTATAATCTTTTTTACCGCAATAATTTTCTCGGTAAATTATATTGATCAATTTGCGGTTTGGGTATATGAAAAAATAGGCGGTTCACCTCTTATTTCGGCATTCCTATCTTTTGTGTTGTTACTTGCTATTTCTTATGCAGCTTTTAAAATCCTTGGGCTTCTCTTTTATAAAATAGCCAACTTGAAACCGTCCGGCCGTAGAGACCAAATGGGTGGTGCATTGGTAGGATTTTTACGCGGTTGGGTCGCAGTCGGATTTTTGACTTTTATTGCTTTTTTACTACCGCTCCCTAATGCTTTTTATATCGCTTTTGAAAATTCATTATTTGGACCGGCTATGGCAAAAACAATACCGATTTTATATGAAGGTACTGCTAAAATTCATCCGAAAAGCCCTAATTTTATGCGACAAATAGAAAAAACTTTGCTGGAAACTCCCGGTAAAACAACAAACGGAAGTATGCTTGATAAAGACCGGGTAGAAGTTCATCGGGTACTATATCAAATTGAAAGATTTTTTACATCAAATATCAGATAGACAATTTACCTGTTTTACAATTGTCCGCTATATATGTATATTAAACCGGCTGAAAGGTCGGTTTTTTTAATGTTATGAATAAACATAGTATAGAAATTTTAGAATTTAAAAAAGTTCTCTCCACTATCCGTGGTAAGTGTCTGACACCCTATGGGGTTGAAAAAATAGAGGCAATCGAGCCGCTATTTGTCTTAAAAGAGATACGCCTGAAACAACAGGCCGTTTCTGAAATGAAAGATATTATTAATTTCGGAACACCCTTCCCTTTGTACCGCACAGAAGAATGCAGACATTTCTTAAATAAAACAGAGGTCGAAAATTATTTTATAGAACCGAAAGAAATGCTTATCGTTCTACAACTGGTTTCAATCTCAATTGAACTGGAAAGATATTCTTCCGATGATCGTGACAACTTCCCTCTTATTGCGGACTACCTCGGACAATTACGGGCATTTCCTGAACTAAAAAAAGAAATTGAAAACGCCATAGACCCCGACGGTACTGTCAAAGACTCCGCATCGAAAAAACTTCGATCTATCCGCTCAGAACTTAATGAGAGTAAAAGAAAAATTATAAACACGCTCAACCGATTACTTTCGAAACAGTCTAAACAATCGGGCTGGCAGGATGATATCGTAACTATGCGTAATGACAGATATGTAATCGGAGTCCCGACAAATAATTATCAAGCTGACATGGGAATACTACATGACCGTTCACAATCCGGTTCGACATTTTTTATCGAACCGAAAGAAACTGTAGAGACGAATAATAAAATAAACATGCTTTATCAAGAAGAACGTATGGAGATTCAACGAATACTTAAGGCTATAACAAAAGAAATCGGCATCCGTGCTGAATCTCTTTTGACCAATGCTGATATAATCGGAACCCTTGATTCTCTCCATGCCTCGGCTAATTTTTCCAATAAAATAAAAGGAAACTCCCCGATAATTATTGATGAACCTTCGTTTAATTTACTAAATGTCAAACATCCACTCTTAATGCTGCAGTTTGATGATCAGTCTAAAGTAATTCCGAACTCTCTAGCTCTTGATGATGACCGTCAGGCAATCCTGATAACCGGACCGAATACGGGGGGTAAAACTATACTTCTCAAAACGGTTGGCTTGTCAATTTTAATGGCACAGGCAGGTCTGCATATTTATTGTGATGAAAAATCCAAAGTCGGAATTTTCTTTGATATTTTTTCTGACATAGGCGATGAACAATCTCTGGAACTTTCACTCTCGACTTTTTCCTCTCATGTAAAAAACATTATCGACGGTCTCCAAGGAGCCAACGGTAACACTCTTATCTTATTCGATGAAATCGGAGCAGGTACCGATCCAAATGAAGGATCTGCCCTTGCCGAAGCAACAATACTATATGCCATTGAGAGAAAAGCCCGTATGATAATTACGACTCATTATTCTCAGCTTAAAACTCTTGCAATGGAATACTCCGAGCTTGAAAACGGTTCACTTGAATTTGACCGCGAAACGCTCGCCCCTACATATAAGCTACGGGTAGGTATACCGGGGTCATCGTACGCTGTTGAAATTGCCGAACGTCTTGGTATGCCGAAATCTATCTGTGAAAAAGCGGTCTCTCTTCTTTCAAGCGGAGAAAAATCTCTCGATAAACTTATTACGTCACTTGAAGAAGAGCTGAATGTTATTAAAAAAGATAAAACAGAGCTTGCTGAAAAACTTGAAAAAGCAACACTCTTAGAAAAATTCTATAAGACACAAACAGACCACCTGAAAAAAGAAATTGAATCTGAAAAAGAAAAAGCTCTTGCCGAAACATCTAGCTTTTTGCTCACCACCCGCAAAGAGATAGAAAGACTTGTTGCTGAAATCAGAAGCTCCCAAGCATCGGAAAAATCTGTAAAAGAATTTCATCGTTCTTTAAAAGAACGGGAAAACAAAGTACGTTCACAAATTGAAAAGTCTCAGAAAAAAACTATAGTGCAGGGTCTCTTTACCAAAGGTGATTCAGTAGAAATTATCTCTTTACGTCAGCAAGGTGAAATTGACTGCTTGGTCGGAAAAGATAAAGCTAAAGTAAAAATCGGAAATATCTTCACAACCGTAGAATTACGAAACTTAAAAAAGATTGAACCTCTAAACAAAGAAGTATCTTCAAAGCGAACGAATGTAACTTACGACAATGAACCACCCGCCTCACGTGAAATTCATCTCAGAGGTCTGACCGCTGAAGAAGCTACCGAGAAATTAGATCAATTTCTAGACCAAGCTATTATCAGCGGTATGTCGCAGGTATATGTTATCCACGGCAAAGGTGCTGGAATTTTAAAAAGAACTTTGACTGAATACTTACGAAAGCATAAAGAGGTTGCCTCACTTCGACTCGGAGATTTTAACGAAGGCGGAGCCGGGGTTACTGTTGTGAAATTAAAAGAGTAAGCATGATACCACAAGAAACTATAGAACAGATACGCGAGGCGGCCGATATAGTGCAAGTTATCGGTGAGTTTCTTCGTTTGAAAAAACGGGGACGAAATTATCTTGCCCTCTGTCCATTCCATACCGAAAAAACACCGTCGTTTAATGTCTCCCCCGACAAACAGATTTTCCATTGTTTCGGATGCGGTAAAGGAGGTAATCTTTTTACCTTTTTGATGGAACATGAAAAAATGTCTTTTGTCGAAGCGGTTCAGTTTCTTGCTAAAAAAACTAATATCACAATTAAAGAAGATAACCAATCGGACTATAAAAAAGATTTAATAGATAAACTAAACTTTGCGAACTTGACGGCATTAGAGTATTTCCAAAAAGTTCTGCATACCAAAAAGTATACTACTATTCTAGAAAAATATCTTAAAACTACCCGAAATATAAACTCTGAAGCTATAGAACATTTTAAACTTGGTCTTGCAGGTGAGGAATGGGATGGGCTTATCAATTACGCTAAGAAAAAAGATATATCATCTGACATTCTAGACAAGGCTGGGTTAGTTCTTTTTTCAGATAAAACAAAAAAACATTTTGACCGCTTTAGACAAAGATTAATGATTCCAATCATGAATCTTTCCGGTCGTCCAATAGCATTCGGTGGAAGAACTTTAAAAAAAGGTGAACCTGCTAAATATATGAATTCACCTGAAACAACATTGTACAGCAAAAGTAATGTTTTATACGGGCTGAACCTTGCCAAAGATGATATTCGAGACTCAAATGCGGTGTATATTGTCGAGGGATACTTTGATGTTATATCTCTCTGGCAGATAGGCATTAAAAATGTCGTGGCATCATCGGGTACCGCATTCACCTCACAGCAGGCACGTCTTCTCGCCCGCTTTGCCGAAACTGCCTATCTCTTGTTTGACTCTGACTCAGCAGGCAGAGCAGCAGCACTTCGTTCGGTCGATTCACTCTATGATGCAGGACTGGAAGTCAAAATAATCCAGCCTATAGCAGGTGAAGACCCAGATACTATTGCCAAAAAGTACGGCAAAGATAAAATCGAACAAATGATGCAGGAAGCTATCGGGTTCATACAATTCAGAGTCGTAGATATTGACATAGAAAAGTCAGGTATTATCGGTAAAGAAAAACTCATAAAAGAGTTTGTATCAATAGGTATGAAGATTAACGATCCGACCCGTCGTTCGCTCTTTTTTGCCGATGCTGCCGAGCGGCTCAATACAAGTCCTCAAATCTTTTTACAATCCGTTTCTAAAAAAGAAAGTGACCAGGAAGTTGTTTCACATCGTCAAAAACGACACAGCAAAATTGAAATTTCGTTGTTGTCTCTCCTATTCAGCAACCCGAATAATATAGAGTCAATATTTGAGAGAATTTCTACCGATGATTTTGACTCCAAACAATTATCTCGATTATATTCTGCTATTATTCAATTATATAAAACAAACGGAAAAATTGATGCCCGTCAAATGATTGACAATACGACTGATTTAGAATTTATTTCTCTTATTACCGAGGTCGCCAATCAGGAATGGAAGCCTGACCAAATAGATGATGAGATTTCAAATTTTGTAACGCTCTTTATAGCTGAAAAAAGGAAAAGACAGATTCAAAAGCTACACATAGAACTTGCACAAGCAGAATCTGAGGGAAACCAACAACGTGCCGATATAATACTGGATGAAATAAAAAGTTTATCAAAAAATGCTTAAACAATTAGAGATACAAAACATAGCTTTAATAGACAAAACAACTCTTACCTTTCAAAAAGGTTTGACTGTTTTAACTGGCGAAACAGGGGCAGGTAAATCTGTCATAGTAACAGCCCTCTCGCTTATTCTCGGAGGGCGTACCGACCGCGATGTTATTAGATACGGTGAAAAATTCGGAAAAGTTGATGCTGTTTTTAATGTTTCATCTATGCCGACAACATATAAAACTAAGTTCGATGAATATATTGAAAACAACTTACTTACTATCAGTCGGGAAATCAGGGTTTCTGGAAAATCTAAAATATATATTTCAAACATACCCTCCACTCTGTCGGAATTAAGGGAATTAACATCTCCCATAGCAGAAATTTTAGGACAACACGCCAACCAACTTTTGATGCATGAAGAGAACCATCTTGAGTTTTTAGATACCTTTGCCAATCTGTATGATTTAAAACATTCAGTTCAAACGAAGTATCATCTATGGAAAGAATCATCTGAACGTCTCAAAAAAACAATAAGCAAAAGAGATGCATTTAAAAACGAACGAGAGCTGTTACTTTTTCAACAAGACGAAATCAGCAAAGCTGACATTAAAATTGGTGAGACAGAAAAATTGCTTTCCGAAAAAAAGATTTTAGACTCCTCCCGTTCTTTAATGAATTTCTCTAACCTTGTTTCTGAAACTCTTGAAAACGATGATACTTCTTCTCTTTCTCTTTTACAATCAGCATTAAAAGAACTTGAAAAAATGCAAGAGATAGATTCATCTTTATCAAAACAAATAGAAGAACTGACTGACATTGTCTACCGCGTTGGAGACTTAAAACAATTTATTGACCAATACGGTGCATCAATAATAGACGATCCTAATCGCATAGAAGAAATCAATAATCGTTTAGATGAACTATATATCTTAAAGAAAAAATATGGCGGTTCAGAAGAATCAATTTTATCAGCCTTAGAAGCTATTCACCTCTCTTTAGAAAATATCCCAACCGACATTGACAGCTATATAGATAAACTGGAAGAGGAAACAGAATTACAGTTTGATGACTACTCCAAAGAAGCGATAGCACTTTCTGAAACACGGAAAAAAGCATCGGAGTATTTAGAAAAACTCGTTCAAAAAGAACTTTCCGAACTTGCTATCTCAAACTCAGGTTTTAAAATAGAGTTTATCTATGAAGATGACCCAAACGGAGTACTTTTAGATGATATGTATGTAAAGCCATCTGAAAACGGTCTCGAAACTGCCCGTATTTTATTTTCAGCAAATGTAGGGGAACCTCTTAAGTCATTGGTAAAAACAGCATCAGGCGGTGAAATTTCCCGAGTCCTGCTTGCCTTAAAATCAGCCGAAAAGAAAAACAAAAAGCTCCCTAATTCGCTACTAGTATTTGATGAAGTAGATGCGGGTATCGGTGGTCAGACAGCGGTCGAAGTCGGCAAAAAGATAAAAAAACTCGCTACTGACAGTCAGCTGCTCGTTATAACTCATCTGCATCAGATAGCCCGCGAGGCAGATAATCATTTTGTTGTTCAGAAAACAACAGGCTCCGACAGAAGAACAATCATAAATGTAGTCCACCTAGACCCTGTCGGGAAAAAAACTGAATTAAAACGGATGGTCGCTTTACCCGAATAGTATTTGTTGCTAATGCTAAACCTGCCTTTCATTATATCCTTCAACAATCTTAGGGAGACTTGGGTCAACAAGTTATAATTTGTCATACTGAGCCTGTCGAAGTATGCTTCAATAGAATTCAGAAAAGACTTACAATTTCTTAACCATCTGCAAAGCAGGGTTTGCCTCGCCCCATATAGTCTTAAACTCTTCAAGAGGTATAAAACCACAGGACAGATAAAACTGTCGAGTCTTCCCGTAACCTTCATGCGGATGTGCATCACTTAGGGTTTTCACTTGATAGAATTCAAAATTATGATATTTAAGATACTTCTCGGTTTCATCGACAAGTTGTTTTCCATACCCTTTTCGATGAATTTCCGTCAATACTCCCATAACATAAATTTCGGCAGACTTTTCAAAATGTTCTTTCACAGCTATAAATCCGACCGCTTTGTCATTTTCAAATACAGCCCAAAATGGCATTCTTTGGACATTTTCTACATATTCGACAATAGCTGTTTCAATTCCAAACCAATTCGGTAAATCTCGTAAAATACGGTCTGTTATTTCAGCTTTTTCTGATTTGTTTTCTATTTTTTTTATCATATGTACAAAAATTACAGAATTTTATGCTTGAAAAACAGAAATAATTGGAATTAGTTTGAATAATCACAAACTTCTGAAGTAGTATAAGTAAATATGGAATAAATCGAAAATATGTGTACAGACAGAGCATTAATTATGGATATTCAATCAGGCGACAAAAAGGCACTCGGCATGCTTGTAGACAAGCATAAAAAAACCGCTTTCAGAATTGCCCTCGGGTTAGTAGGTAACAAAGATGATGCCTATGACATTTCCCAGGAGGCATGCCTTCGTGTCTATCGCTCTGCCAACACCTATGACAACTCACAACCTTTTATGCCTTGGTTTTACCGTATAATTTCAAATCTTTCCAAAACATGGCTCGCAAAAAGAAGCAGACGTGAGAACAAAATGGTCGATGTTGATGATGCCTCATTCTTATTGATTGACTCCACTAATCCGGAAGATACAATGGTAAAAAAAGAAACTGCCGCTTATGTAAGAAATGCTCTCTTGAAATTAGATTATGAAGATAGAGAGATAATTACATTGCAGCATTTTAGAAATATGTCTTATGACGAAATCGCAGACTTACTCGATATACCAAAGGGGACAGTAATGTCACGTCTGTACTACGCCAGAAAAAAACTGGCAACAATTATGAGGTCCTATTATGAGCAAAGATAAACGGGAAATGTTAGCCGGGTATGTTGATGGTGAGCTTCCTGAGAACGAGCGTCTTGCTTTTGAAAAGGAACTTTCTGAAAACGAAGAGTTACGTGCTGAATTAGAGGAATTTATGACATTAAAAGAGATGACAGGTATCATGTCTTATGCCGATTTGCCTGATGAAGTGTGGGAAAACTATTGGCAGTCATTATATAAAAAAATGGAACGTGGGTTTGGTTGGATTCTCTTTTCTATCGGAGCAATTGGATTACTGTTTTACGGTCTGTTTCAATTTATATCAGAACTATTTTATAACCCCTCTGTCCCGATTCTTGTAAAAATTGCTGTTACAGTTCTTGCTTTAGGTGCTGTAATTTTACTTGTTTCTTTTAGCCGTGAACGTTTATTTGCTTATAAACATGACCGCTATAAGGAGGTTAAGAAATGATTATAGTTACCGGTGAACTTATACATGGCAGGAAAATTGTAAAAACATTAGGCCTAGTACGCGGCAATACAGTACGTGCAAGACATATCGGTCGGGATATCGGTGCCGCATTCCGCACAATGATCGGCGGTGAGGTTGTCGAATATACAAAACTCATAGCTGAATCCCGCGAACAGGCTATTGACAGGATGACTACCGAGGCTAAAGAATTAGGTGCCGATGCTATCATTATGCTGCGTTTTTCCACTTCAGGTATAATGTCGGGAGCTGCTGAACTACTTGCTTACGGTACTGCTGTAAAGACTGAGAACGCAGATTAACCATAATTAGTTGACAAGCGATATACTCTCTCTCATATTCTCTAAATGAATTACGATAGCAATTCCTTTTTTCAAAAAATTAAACTCCCCCAACAGTATAGATACCTTTTATGGCTCTATGCTTTGCTTATTCTCTTTTTTGCTTTCTACCGACTCGTGTTTCATCTTAGCTTTTCTGAACAGTTTTATAACTCTGTTACCTATACCGAGATTTTGACATCATATTTCATCGGTTTTCGGTTTGACCAGATAATTATCTTAGCTCTCTTAACTCCTGTGCTGTTTCTACTTCCCTGGTTTGATATTACTAACAGGAAAGTTAAGATATGCTTATCACTATATGTCTATATTATATTTCCTATTATTTTTTTAGGACAAATAGCTGATATTATATTCTATGACTATTTTAATATACGTCTAAACTTTATGGCTTATGAGTATACCGGAAACGAGGGTATCAATAATAGATTTGTCAATGCAGATAGATTCTTTTGGAAGTTTATTTCTATTTGGTTTGTTTCCTCTGCTTTATTTGTATTTCTACACTTTAAGATTTTAAAAAAGTATCTTCAAAAAGATATTTATAGTATCAAGAATCGTATTATATGGTTTGTCTGTTTTCTGCTATTATTTGCAGGTGGCATTAGAGGACGGATATCACTTGCCCCGATGGATTGGGGTATAGCCTATTTTTCTAACAATCATACTCTAAACCAATCAGCTCTCAACGGTATCTATACTCTAGTTGTAAATTATAATGAAACCGAACATGACCCGCGTCTTTCATTCTTGGATGAATCCGAAAGATTTCGTTTTGTTCCTCACGACACAGCACTTGCAAAAGTACAGCAAATGCTTTCAGGAGACAGAACCGTATTTACCGATAAAAATAACTCACTCAAGCAAAAAATTAGTAGCGACAAAAGATTTGACTTTCAACCTAACATAATCGTTGTAATGATGGAAGGATGGTCAGGTCACAGAACCTCTGTATTAGGAGCAGCAAACAATCTAACACCTCACTTTGATTCAATAGCAAACCAAGGAATTCTTTTTCAGAATTTTTATGTGAACGGACTCCGAACCAACTATGGACTCGCCGCAACACTATGTTCCTACCCTGCTCTTCCCGGTCGGTCTATTCTAAAAAGATATGAATCAAAACATCCCTTTATATCGCTATCAGAAATTTTACATTCCAAAGGATATTATAACCTCTTTTGCTATGGAGGTGATATAGCTTTTGACAATATGGAAGGATTTTTCCGTGGAAAAAAATATGATGCTTTTTACAGCGAACAATCATTTACATACGACCAGTCTTTTTCTAAATGGGGAGTTCCGGACCATATACTATTTAAAAGAATAAATGAAATTGTAGATACTCTTCCCCGTCCATTCCAATTAACAACTTTAACACTTTCAAACCATGAACCGTTTGATATTCCCGATTCATCTACAATTCGGTTTACAGGCAATTCTTATAGCTCACAAAAAGCAAACGGGATTATATATGCAGATTTTGCTATCGGACAATTTATGCAAACTATGCGTACCAAACCGATTTTTGACAGCACAATATTTCTGTTTGTTTCTGACCATTCCCTATTGGAAAGTTCTAAGATGTCTCTTGACCCGAATATCTTCCATATCCCTCTTCTTATCTATTCTCCAAAGCTACTGGGAGACTCTGCTGTGAGAATTGAACGAGTAGGTTCTCAGGTTGACATCATCCCGACTTTGGTCGGTCTGCTTGGTGGAGAATACGAAATTGAAAGCTGGGGTCGTGACTTATTAAACTTACCTGACAGTGATTCCGGGTTTGCGGTTATAAATCTTTGGAATCGTATCGGATATATTAATAATAATTATTTTTATTTTGAACAGGTCGGTCAATACTCAAAACTATATCGTAATGAAAATAACATCTTCATCGAAGCAGATACATCACAATACAAAACGATACTTTTGCAACTCAGAGAACGCCTGCATAACTACACCCAACTCGCCGACCAAATGACTTTACCGAAATAGATTGCCTAAAAATTTCTATCAATAGTGTCTTTGCGAGGAAACTTGTCACAGTTGTGACTTGTTGCCGTGGTAATCTCATCTTTTAACAATATCATTCTCAACTTGATCGGGAATCCAGTTGAAGGGCAGACGAGAGCATCTGCCATCCACCGTAACCCCTTCCCTGGCTTGACCAGGGATCCAGCCCTTCCATACTTCTGTCTTTGCGAGGAAACTTGTCACACTTGTGACTTGTTGCAGTGGTAATCTCATCTTTTAAATAAATGGGTTCGTTTCGCATATAAAGGGAACCTACAAACTGTGTTTGACTCATTATTATAGAAGATAACATCAATGGGAACAGCCTGTTACTTCGAAATGGCTTTTTATAAATAAATGGCTTAAGCCATTTGTGCTAATATTAATTGTAGCCTTTTTGTAATAGCATAACACTCCTCTCATTCTCGACTTGATCAGGAATCCAACATTGTTCATCATGTATTACTGGATGTATGTATTTTGCTTTAGATGTGTAGGGATTTTGAAATATTATAGGGCAGAAGTCGGTTGCTCCTGAATTTTTATACTCCTTTAAGAATAGAGCTGTCATTGCGAAGCCAACTTGTCACACTAGTGACTTGTTGGCTGTGGCAATCTCATCTTTTTACAATGTCATTCCACTCCCCCTCGTAAAAATCTTGAAATAGAGATTGATATAGTAGATTCACATTGCTATATTATTTTAACACAACTTTGTTAATAAACAGGAGGTATAAAGTTTTGAAAGACTGCAGTATTTGGTGTGGAAGTAAAGACAATATCTCAAAGTCTCATCTAATACCTGAATATTTGGGAGGTAAATTTTCTCCTAATATCAGTTGTGAAAAATGTAATAATTATTTAGGTAAATTCGAAGCATTAGCTAAGGATAATGTATTTGTAACTGCTGCAATGGTTAAGCTTGGATTAGCGAAGAGAAGGGAAGCCTATAATAAACATACAATTATAGACGAAGAAACTGGTTTTGAATTTAAGTTTAATCAACAAGATATACCAGAAATTATTCCGAAGCCTATTGGTTCAAATGGCTATCAAGGTTCTCTACCTTATTTAAAAAAAACTTGGAAAACCAAGTTAAGAAGAGAAAAAGTCCAACATCGGAACTTGTCAATAAAAATGATGCACATTTCTTAATTATTTCTTCTTGAAATTTTCTACAAAATTACATTTTTTTCTGTTTTTACGCAGCTCTCGGTTTATTTATCCAGACTTTTTTCGATAACCGTTTCAATTTCGGTT
>JAJRXM010000008.1 GCA_024276275.1 Candidatus Zixiibacteriota bacterium | reverse complement strand
TTTTTTTCATTTTGATACTCCTTTACTTGATATTTGAATCACAATCAAATATTTATACGGAAGTATTTAAAATCGGTTTCAAAACAAAATAAAATGGTTAAAAGAAAAAGGTAAGTATATGTGTGTAAATTACTTACCTGTATAGTATCGTATCTGAAGCGAGCCGGTGTAGACTTTGTCAAAGGGTGCTTCTAAAAAATCTCCACGAGCTGAGACTTGTACTGTGACTGACTGAGATGCCGGTACCGCAAATCCCAGTTGTCCAAAATTACCATATTCACCAGAACCACCCGAAAGAGAGATTGACATCCCGGATAGAGGAGAGTCGGGATTGGAATAGCGGGAGGTAGGTTTATATGAAGATAAAAACAGATGTAACCCTCCAAAAATCTTTTCATTATCTTTTGGTCTGATTTCATTGTAAGAAGTATATCCTGCAAAAAATGAAAACGACGGTGACAGAGGGAAAAGTATTTGAGCTTTATATTTTTTCTGAGTTTTTGTCTGTTCTAAATTACTTAGCAAAAAGTTCGCATCAAATAAAAATATCGGTGATCCAATTTTTCCGTCAGGATTGATCCGAACAGAAGGTTGAAGAGGGTTACTAAAGTAGTAACTGAAACCGAGACCGATACTATATGTTGTTTGGAATTCTTTGATAATCATAAATGACTGACGTTGGGTAAATGATTCTGAAATAATCCAGCCGATATCAGCTTTAAATTTTTGTGCATCAATTATCGGTTCACCGGGTTGATTTTTAATTGAGAGATATGAGGCACCGGCAGAAAGTGAGAGTTTTCCGAGAGTTCCATCGGGATGATTTTTGTGAATTTTTTTGTAGTTATAGATTGTATTGTTTTGGTCAAGTTCGGATTGACAAAGAACCATCGTATGAGAGATGAGTAAATATAGTGCAATAGTTAATACTATTGAAATCCGTTTCAAATTCAAATCCTTGTTATTGAAAAACCATTCTTTTTCAAGGGTAATATTTGATAAAATTTGCCAAAAAGCAACCTTTAGTCTCTTCTTTCTTGTAAGTTTTTGGTCTACATTGGGTTATTGTTATTTTGAGAAGAGGTATAAAAGGATTTGACAATATCCCGATTAGATATTATATATTGTGCCTATTATACTCCGGTGTAGCTCAGTTGGTAGAGCAGCTGACTGTTAATCAGCCTGCCGTAGGTTCAAGTCCTACCACCGGAGCTTTTTTATTGCATAGCAATAAGTTATAAAATCCTCATCAAAATATCAGCGTAAATATACTATCAGAGGACTACTTGAGAGCTAATCATAATGATAAACTAATCAATATTAAGATACATAATAGGGTTCATACTCCCTTTTTTAAAATAATGAGCAACCGATTTGTATCTATATTTTTGTCTGATCTCTTCTTCAGCAAGATTACCAATAAATTCATATCTTTCAGAAAGTCTATTCTTAGTAATTCTATCAAATTTTTTGTTTTCTCTTTGAGTACCAAATGTAGTGCCGGCTTTAAACCAAGAATGAATTATATATACTTCTTGGATAACACCTTCATATATTGAAAAAGCATATTTTGCAAACTTGGCTTTTTCGGGGTTTAATTTCCAATGTCCCCTGGTAAAATCATATAATTCTGTCTCAGTCATTGAGTATCTAAACAGTTTATTTATTCTAATTAATATAGATGGTTCTAAAATTTCAACTTTTCTTTTCTCGTAAGTTGAAATAATCTGCTCAATCGTCATTCTACCGAATGTGGCACTTTTCCAACCACTCTGTTTATTCGTTAAATTATGCACCTCCAACAGATCAATTATTGATGCCTCAACTCTTAAGGCTGTAGTTTCATCTTTAAGGCCATGTATTAGGATTTCAATTGTAGGCTTCATCCCTTGATTCTTTAGATCATTCAGATATTTTACTTTTTGGCTATCTTTTATATCTTTCAAATGTGAAAAGAGTCGGTTTCCTGTTCCCTTGCCGACATAAAATATCTCCTTTGTGATAGGGTGAGAATAGATATAGACATAATACTTTAATTCTCTTGTTACTGAGTTAGATAATTTCATGTTATCAACTTATAGGTTATTGATATTATTGTCAATTTTGAAAAAATTATATTTCTCTGCCATTTGATTTATATTCTTGGTTATTTTTAAGAGGTTTTTAAAATAATGATCCAATTTCTTGACCATTTCTTCTCTTGGAGTGAAAATATATGTTCTATAATCGTTTAGAAATAGGAGGTTTTTTATTTGCAAGCTGATAATGCAACAGAATTGGTTATCTGTGTGTCTACTTCCTACGAAAGATATTTCTACACTTGCATATTTATTTTAGTAAAAGCATTTTCTTTGAATATGTGAAGTTTTCAGTTGTAATTCTGTAAATATATATTCCGGAAGAAAAACCGTCAGCATTCCAAATAACTTCATGACTCCCGGCGGAAAAGGACTGGTCAGTAATTTTATAGACTTTTTGTCCCTTCAAATTAATTATATCTATAGACACATGTGATTTTTCAGGTAAGTTAAAACTTATTGTTGTGCTTGGGTTAAATGGGTTTGGGTAATTTTGAAAGACTTGGTAGTTGTGCGGAAGATTTATTGTATCGTTGTAAGAAATATCAGTTAACTGGTCTGATGAAAATAAAGTAATTGAATCACCCAAGCTTTGCATTATCTGCAAAACTTGTTCGGAAGTTGTAGTAAATCTTCCGTTGTAAAACGATCCTTTTTGTGTTAAACCAAAGATACGAGAATCAACAGAGCCGTTTTCTCCATTTATTACATGCCAGGCAGTTGTTATCTTTAGTTTAATGCCGAAATATCCTGACATTGTTGGAAGCTCTAAAATGCGGTCATTATATTCGGTCTTGTTTATTTTGTTTAGAATTGTAATTTTTTCATCAACAATTTTTGCTATATATAAAAATTCATTTTCGGTAGTGCTTGAATCGCCAAACAAGAGGTCTCTGCTTATAATAACCAGCTCTTCTCCTGGGATATTCAAGTTTACATCAAGTCCCATTGTAACATAATTACTTGTAGAAATTTTGGAGTATAGCTTTTGTCCGGCATTATTAAAAATATTCAAGTTGTAATAAGTGTTGTTAATAACATGCCAATAAGGGTTTTGTTCACAATATGCACTAGTCACGTAGCCATCTGAAATAGTTTCAATTTCACCGTCTCCATTAAAATCTCCAAAATCAAAAGAAGTTCCGCCGCTGAAGTATGGAAATACCGGGAAAATTTGTTCTTTGGTAAAATTCAAACCGTCAACAGCAAACATAGATCGGCTATATTGTTCATAGCCCGTTGTTGCTCCACAGATATCATAACAGCAAAAAGTGACGATTGATACAATTATTTCCGGTTGAGGATCTGAATCTATGTTTTCTATGGCAAAGTCAGTGTATTCGGTACTTCCGCTTAGAGCAATTTCACGCATTAGTCCCAAAGTATTTTTAACAATTGACCCGTTAAAATTATAAACTCTTAGAGTATCGTAATTATCAAATGTAACAATTTCCAAGGAAGAGTCTAAATCAAAATCATTGACAAGCCATGTATCTTCGGAGTTTTCTAACGAGATTGACCAGAGTATCGAATCGAGAAATGGAGAGTATATATTTATTTGGTTTCCATTTTTTACAGCGATATCATCATACTGATCATTATTAAAATCAATTACCTGACAACTCTGAATGCTTGTATCAGAGAATCTTATAGATTGAACAGGATTTAATTGATAGTCAAATGCGAATCCGGTATAGTTTAAGCATAGCAGGAAAATAAAGAATAGATAAAAGGACAGGGTATTTTTTTTAAAATGTTTCAAACTGACTCTCCTCCGATTTTAGTCCATTTTAGTTACTTTATTATATACAGAGAACTCCAGTCTTGCAATGATTTTATTATAGCTGGATTTCTCTTATTAGAAAAAATGCTAATTAATCGTATATACTTGATGGCTGATTAGCCATATTTAAAAACATCCCTACTTAGTGAGTATTTTTTGCCTATAAATTGTGGGTTTTTTCTGCTTTTCTTATTGCGAATTCTGTATATAATCGATATAATCTTTAGTTGTCGGAATAACATAGAGATGTCTATGTAGGTTTATAGAATATAAATGCGCCATTAGCTCAGGTGGTAGAGCAACTGACTCTTAATCAGTGGGTCCGGGGTTCGAATCCCTGATGGCGTATTTTTTATTGCATAACAATTAGTTAGCTCAATATTAATATAAACTAAATTCAATCTAAGTCAAAGAGGACTACGGAGGTTATGAGAAGTATGAAAAAAGAAGAGATTTTTAATGCCCCTATCCTAAAAAAGTTATCACCTATTTCAGGTGAGTATGTAATGAGGTATATTTTTCAGAATGCTGGGTTTAAAGAACATTCCATTCATGGCTTAGCAATGAATTTCATTAGACTTGTTGACCAAGCAATTAAATCATACAATGGAGGTAGGGAATCAATGATTGAATTTACAGAAACGAATGATCAAATAGCTTGGAATAAAGTATTTGACAGTTGTACTCAATTTGAAATTTGTATACAATCTATTCATAGAGCAGTTCTATTTCTAAAAAGCATTGACGAAAGTAAAGATAAATATCAAGGTCTAGAACTGTGCTTTACTTCAAATGATATTAAACATATAACAAATATGATAAAGCCAATAAAGAAATTTCGTAATAAATCTCAACATTTAGAAGAAGAATTATCAGTGGGGAAAATCAAGAAAGGTCAAGCTATATCACTTAAACCATGTCAAAATTCATTGGAACTTGGAAAGTGGAGTGTGACATATGATCTTTTGATCGATTCAATCACTTTTCTGCACCCAATAGCTGTAGCTGTTTCTGATTTCAAAGATGAATCTTAAGTTCTCTTAATCAATAGGCACAAGGTTCTCAATCTGATCATCAAGGCATCAATCTCTTATGGATTGTTTTTCCATTGAATAAATCAATCAAGAGGTTCTATATGCAATATAAAGTTTTTACTTATTATGTACAGGCAGCCTGAACGATAAATTTTCTTGCATTAGTGGATAAAATAATCTATACTGTTATATATACGTAGGGATTATTTTGATTGACAAGTTCCGAGCACTCACACACATCTTAATTAATCTCTGCAAAGAAATTAAATATAAATAAAATAAGAATACTTCATAGAGATTGAACACTATGAGACTAATGACAAAATTACTTTTGTCTTTATTGATGTCCTTCAAAGTTTGTGATTGGGTTTTAGGGTTATTCTGTCTATTAGGAAGAACTATAAACATTTATTGTTTGTAGAGTTCAAGTGATATGCATTTTTTGAAACAAAACCTTAAGAATGAAAAGGAGCAGAATGATGAGTTAGGTAAAGAATGAGCTATGCAATTTATTATTTGTCACATTGTTTCTATCTAATTTTTATTTTATAACGATGATGATAATTGATAACTTGTTTGGAAATCTTTGCAACGATTGATAACAGTTTTTGTAACCCTAATTGGGAGTATGAACATGAACGTAAGAAATAATTATTCTAAATCAGTAACCTTCTTGATAGCTATAAGTTTTATACTTTTAGCATTTACATCAATTACTATTGCAGCACCCGGGGAAGATGATAATAAGATAGGACCTTCGGCTGTCTTATTAGGTTCTTTAGTACCGGTTGTGAATGAAACCGGAAATATTAGTTGGTCAATAGATGGTCTTGGAACAAATGGCTCATTAGGAGTAATCCAGGTAGAAAAACCTGCCGGAGCAACAGTCAGGTCTGCTTTTATGGGTGCTGCAAGTACCGGTTTTAATAATCGTATGTTAAACGCAGGAGATGTCTCAATTGACGGTGCCGGTGTAACATGGGACATTTCTACACCAAGCAGTATCTCATCGTGGAATCACTGGGCAGATGTAACTGAGATGGTAAAACCAAAGATTGATGCGGCCGCGGCAGGTAGAATTGATTTCATTATTAGTGAAGTGAATCCATCAGGAATAGACGGTGAGATTCTTGTAGTAATCTTTGATGACCCGAATCAGACTTCTGACAATACTCTTGCTCTATTTTTTGGAGCCCAAGATATTGACGGTGATGACTTTTTTGTCAGTTTAGCTGATCCGCTTGACCTAAGTGACCCAAACTTAGTTTTAGATATGTCTCTCGGAATTTCATACGGTTATCAAGGTGTCGGTCAGGTAAGTAATGTTGATGTGAATGGAAGTCGACTTACATCATCAGCAGGTGGTCAGGATGACGGAGCAGGAGAAAACGGTGCTCTTCTTACTGTTGGCGGATTAGATGACACTAACGCCAACCCATCTCCTTTTGCTTCCCCATCCTCAAACGGATTTAGAACCGATGACGAGTTGTATGACCTTAAGCCATTTGTTTCAGAGGGTGATGTACTTATATCTGTTCATAGCATCAACCCTTCAGATGATGACAATATATTCTTTGCCGGTTTTTTCTTAACTGTGAAGGGTACTATTGTTGATATACCTCCGGTAAATGGTCATATCTTTGGAGCAGTCACAAATAATTCAAATGGTATGTTGGGAGTTCCGGTAACATTATATGATGCCGCTGATGAAGAAGTAAGTTCAGCGTATACCGATGAAACCGGTTACTATGAATTTACCGATGTAAGCCCCGGAGATTATACTGTTGGTATAACAACTCCTCTTGGATTTGTAGCTGATAACGAACTACAGGCTGTTACTGTAAGTGGTGGTTCTTATGAAGTTAATTTTGAATTACTTGAAGGTGTCGCTGAAAAACTTCGGCATATTTGGTGGTGGAAAGTATACCTAAAAGATCTCCGCGAAGATGGACCAAGAGTTGACCAGTTTACAGAAGATGATGTCAATCTTTGGTTGCAGAAAATTTTTGACCATTACTATAGCCGGACCGACGGATATTAAATACAGGTTGAGAATGTAACTTATAAAGGTATACCGGCAGAACCGATGACCTTTGATGACTTAGCAACCTGGTTATTGGACACTCACCCAAGAACTTATGAATCTTATGTGAGGAAGAACCTTATAATTAATATGCTGAATGTCGCATCTAATAAGATGAGTCAAAATAAAATAGTATCAGATGATGGAGCAACCGCCTCACAAGCTATACTCTATTTTTATCAAGTGTATGAAGCAAATAAAGCTGAAGCTGATTTTGCAGAACGTAATAATCTTATAACAGCTTATCGCAACCTCCGATATATTCATATGGGCAGAATGATAGGTGCTGGTGTTATTTCATTGACTACACCAAATGTAATGTATAAAGGAACTGCCGAAGAAGATTTATTACCTGCGGAATTTTCTCTTAGTCAAAACTATCCTAACCCATTCAACCCTTCGACAGTAATATCGTTTAACTTGTCGGTAGCATCAGATGTCAAGCTTGAAGTATTCAATCTTCTAGGACAGAATGTTGCTACATTATTTGAAGGTCATGTTGGAGCAGGAACACATAACACGACATGGGATGCAACGTCAATGTCTAGTGGTGTGTATTTCTATAGATTAACAGCGAATGATTTAGTTGATACTAAAAAGATGTTGTTGTTGAAATAAGTTATTGAAATAATAAGTAAAACCGGCAAGTTAGTTCTTGCCGGTTTTTTTATAATAGAAAAAATACCATATACATATTTTTACTTATATAAATGAAATTATCTTCGTATTATAGGTTATGGATTATTATATCATAGCATTTCTATGGATTACATGGTGTTTCTTACATAGTTTTCTTATTACTCCTTCGGTTACAATTTATCTACAAGATAAATTACAAAACAAATATGATTATTTTCGATTGTTTTATAATGTCTTTGCTACAATATCATTTGTACTTCTTTGGATGTATAAACCGATGTATGAAGAAACAATTGTATTTAGCTGGGATGGCTATTGGCATGTTATCCGGTTATTGCTTATTGTAATATCATTGTTGTCATTTATTTTGGGAACAAAAAATTATGATATGTTACAATTTATAGGCATCAGACATATAGCTGAAAAATCAACAACGCAGGGAATTGGTAAATCAGGAGGATTAATTCTAAGCGGAATTCTACAATATGTACGCCATCCTTGGTACTTTGGAATTATTCTGTATCTTTGGGCGGGATATGAACATTTGGGTGTTACCAGACTGATAGCCAATTCTATTCTAACTTTGTATCTGATTATCGGTGCCAAGCTCGAAGAAAAGAAAATAGTTGCAGAGTTTGGAGATGCTTACAGGGACTATCAAAGAAAAGTTCCGATGCTGATTCCCTACAAACTTTTCAATAAATAATTACAGCTCTTAGATTTCAAAGAAATGTTTTCCCGGTTCAAAAAAGGATTGGAGTGTTGTTTTGTCTATAATTTATACTTTATAAAGTACAAATAATCCGGATGTAAGGAACCAATGTAATACTTTTAACAATTTTATGAGACAAAAAAAGATGTACCGGCTCGATACATCTTTCTTTTTATATAAAGGTCAAAAAATTCTATATAATATTAGAACTTTCGGACTCGTTTTTTATGTCTGCGTTTTCGTTCTTGATTGTCATTATCCCCAAATAAAAATCCAAGTGATAAACCGATTTCAGCTCCGCTAAAGTTTTTTCTGTCGCCTATTTGTCGATCAAAATCGGCATAAAAATTATAACCTGCCTGGAAACCGATAGATGTTTTGCTTCCAAACATTACATCAACACCTCCACCGACATAACCGCCAAAAGTCAGATAGACATCGTCTTCAAAATAGACAACATCCCCATAATCTTTGTAGTTATTTATGCCGATAACCGGACCGCCGGATAGAGCAATATACGGTTTGATAGGCATCACACCGTTCATATCAGTCATATAAAGTCTTGTTCCCCAGAATATCGGGACAAGCGAGCTTTTGGTACCTAAAACTCCAAAATCGTTATAGTAGTAGCCTGTATTAACTTCAGAAGCTGCTATCGAGAAGGTCATAGCTGAATTTTCAGAAGTCCAATGGTTGATGCCAATTGAAAAATTTACATTTTCAAACGAATTTCTATCGAGTACAGTCGAGGCATACTGATTATTCCTATAATCACGTGCCGAAAGCTTAATTTCAAGCATTGATTTTCTTTTTAAACTAAACGGACCGGCATTTGCCACATCAAAACTACAGAGCAATGCGAGTATGATAAGTATACTGACTAATTTTTTCATCTTTTAACTCCTTAAGTTATCTCTTTTTATTAATTCTTATTGCATACAGCGTGCCGATAATCGTAAGTTGTTGAGACTCAGTACGATATGAAATGTCAGCAGTTGATGTAATACAAATAACGCCCAATAATTGTGCGTTCTATCATGTCTGTTCGATTAAATCAAGTGCAGAATCAATAACAGCTTTTCGATTATAGAATTGATTAGTATTTTAAAGATGGTCGGGTGGCGTACCTTCTTGGGGTACGTTGAATATTCTTTAATAATGAATTTTTAAACTTGTACATAGATTAACTTTAAATAAAGGATTAATTTGATGAAAAAAAATGATGTATTTGTTAAACCTGAAGATAACCTTAAATTTTTCGAATCTGGGTTAAACGCTATTGATTCAGTATCTTTTATTAAGCAGTTTAAAGAAATGTGCCATTGTAAAACAGCAACAAGTGAACGTAGCATTGTATATGTCTGGTATACAACAAAAACGATACCAAGATTAAAAGGTTGTAGTGATATAGTCTATATAGGTAAAACACAGAATTCATTTAAGGAACGACATCTTCGTTATGCCCAGATAGAAGGGACTGACAATAACTGGAAACGATATCAATATATAATGAAAAAATTTGGTCCGATTAATATTGTCTGTTGTTCTGTTCAGGATCCTCGTAAATCAGAGAAAGAAATGTTATTAAGATATCTAAATGAACATTTAGAGTTGCCACCGATACATGCGTCATTTTGATATTTATAATCAAGTTAAATAGTATGGTTACACCCTTTAGTGGTTCTGCCATTGATGGCTTGTGAAGAGATTACAGATGGACTCAAAAAAAATAACAATAGCTATATCATCATGCCTTCTTGGACAAAATGTACGCTATGACGGGAAAAGAAAAAAAGCAGATTCTCTCATAGAACAACTTGAAAAAATAGCAGTTCTTTTGCCTATCTGTCCTGAAGTTGAAATTGGAATGCCGGTACCCCGTGAAAAGCTTCATCTCATACGGCAGTCTGAAAATCTTATCATGGTCGCTGAGAAGAGTGGGAAAGATTGGACTGAAGCAATGCGAGAATTCGGCAATAAAAGAATTCTCAAAAATGACTTCAAAGAAATTTCAGGAATAATTCTAAAATCTAAATCCCCCTCATGCGGTTTAAAAACAACAAAAGTATATGAAAATGGTAATCTTGTTTCAGAACAAGGCGACGGTTTGTTTGCCTCTTCAGTTCTGAAACTGTACCCGGCTTTACCTATTACCGATGAGCTATTACTCCGTGATTCTCAATTATTTGAAAAATTTATTAACTGTGTGAACGAATATGCTGACAGCAGATAACAAGTTTTCAATTAAAAATTGATAAATATCAGATTAAAAATAAAAATCGCTTGTCTGTTTGTATACATTGTCATAAATTAGTCAGGCTTGGTGAATGATGGTCTTTTCATCAATTACATATACACAACAAACCTTAGCCAAAAAAAGAGTTTCTATACAAAGCACAATGTAAAGGATTTTTTTTGACACAAAAATCATTTCTGGAATTAGAAGACGGAACCCGATACACAGGCTTTAGCTTTGGTGCTGAAAGCTCTGTTTCGGGAGAAGTAGTTTTTAATACCGGAATGGTCGGTTATACCGAAACCCTGACAGACCCGTCATATACCGGACAAATTCTTGTTCTTACATATCCTCTTATAGGCAACTACGGTGTTCCTGCATTTATTCAAGATAATTTCGGACTACCTGTAAGTTTTGAATCTGATAAAATTCATATTACCGGTCTTATTGTTTCTGATTACTCAGCAAAATACTCACATCCTTCAGCTGTAAAGTCTTTGGGAGATTGGTTGAAATCAGAAAATATTCCGGCTCTTTTTGATATAGACACCAGAGCATTGACAAAAAAATTACGTCAAAAAGGGAGCATGCTCGGAAAAATTGAATTTCAAAATCAACCGATTCAGTTTCATGACCCCAATATTACCGACTTGGGTGCTATTGTTTCCTGCAAAGAAGTTGTTGAATATAAATGCAAAAACCCAAATGAAGCACCGACTATTGTGTTAATAGATTCAGGATGTAAAGTCAATATAATTCGTTCCTTATTAAAACGGGGGATGAATGTTACCAAGGTTCCCTACGATTATTATTTTATGAATCTTGATTTTGACGGTATCCTTATTTCAAATGGTCCCGGTGACCCAAAAATGTATGAAACCACAATACGAAATGTCGAGCGGTCATTGGCAGTAGGCAAACCGATATTCGGAATCTGTCTCGGGCATCAAATTTTAGCTCAGGCAATAGGGGCCGAGACATACAAACTTAAATTCGGACACAGGTCTCATAATCAACCTTGTTTAGAATTAACCGAATCAGCTAACGGAAAACCTGCCGTATATAATCGTTGTGTTATTACATCGCAAAATCATGGTTACGCAGTACGCGAAGACGGACTGCCTTCTGATTGGGAAATTTGGTTTAAAAATGGAAATGACGGAACTATCGAGGGTATCCGTCACAAAACAAAACCGTTTTCATCGGTGCAGTTTCATCCCGAAGCAACCCCGGGACCGGTTGATACTGAAAGACTCTTTGATGAATTTTTCGAACAGGTAAAACAGAGTGAATCAAAACTACTCCGGTTATAATAAAGCTCAAACGGTTTTAGTCTTAGGAAGCTCCGCACTCAAAATAGGTGAGGCGGGCGAGTTTGATTATTCCGGTTCACAGGCAATAAAAGCTCTCAAAGAAGAGGGCATCCGAACTATTCTAATAAATCCGAATGTAGCCACAATCCAAACATCCGAACAACTTGCCGATGAAGTTTATTTTACTCAGGTTACTCCAAAATTTGTAGAAAAAGTAATTCTAAAAGAACGTCCCGATTCTATCATGCTCGGTTTTGGCGGTCAAACCGCTCTTAACTGCGGCGTTGAACTTTATAAAAAAGGTATCTTTGAAAAGCACAATATCAAAATTTTAGGAGCTCCGATTGAATCGGTTTTAGATACCGAAGATAGAGAACGGTTTGTAAAACGACTCGATGAAATCGGAATTAAAACAGCCCGAGGTTTAACAGCTTCTAACGTAGGAGAAGCTCTCAAAGTCGCCGAGGAAATTCAATATCCGGTTATGATTCGTATTGCTTTTGCTCTCGGAGGTTTAGGTTCAGGGATTTGTCGCAACAAAGAAGAACTTAAAAAGGCTTCTCAAAAAGCATTTGCACATACTAATCAAATTTTAATTGAAGAATATCTTACCGGGTGGAAAGAGATAGAATACGAAGTCGTCCGCGACAATGCCGATAACTGTGTGACAGTATGCAACATGGAAAACTTAGACCCGATGGGAATTCATACCGGCGAATCTATTGTTGTTGCCCCAAGTCAAACACTCAATGACCACGAGTATCATCTTCTGCGTGAGATTGCTATAAAAGTTGTCCGTCATCTGAAAATTATCGGTGAATGTAATATCCAATATGCCTTTTCTCCGAAATCATCGGACTATCGGGTAATTGAAGTCAATGCCCGACTGTCACGAAGTTCTGCTCTTGCTTCAAAGGCAACAGGCTATCCTCTGGCATTTGTTGCTACAAAGTTAGCCCTTGGTAAAAACCTGACTGAAATAAAAAACTCGGTAACGCAGGTGACGATGGCATGCTTTGAACCTTCCCTTGATTATATTGTTGTCAAAGCACCGAGATGGGATCTCAAAAAATTCCGAGGTGTTTCAGAACGTATTGGTTCAGCTATGAAATCAGTCGGCGAGGTTATGTCTATCGGCCGGAAGTTTGAAGAGGCGTTACAAAAAGCTCTGCGGATGCTTGAAACCGGTGCCGACGGGGTTCTTCTAAACAAAGGATTCAGGTTTTCAGATATTAAAAAATCATTAGCCGAACCGACCGAACGGC
>JAJRXM010000081.1 GCA_024276275.1 Candidatus Zixiibacteriota bacterium | reverse complement strand
TTCTAACGGGGAACTTCATTTTACTTGAACCAACTTGATGCAACTTGACTCTACTTGATCCAACTAAACTTATGGTTTTCAGGGGGATACAGCGAATTGTCTGATAGACATAAACTTACGAGAACACCCATAGTTCGAATCCTTGTATCCCAGCTTTTAATGCCTAAATCATCCTTTAGTCTATAGTAAATAATATTATATTTTTCAATGTTAGTTTAAATTCTCATTTTCTGACATGTTTATTGGGATGTTTAAATTGCATTGGAACTAAAAATTTCAAACGTATTTGACAAATCTGAAAATTCTATTACCTTTTAATATCCTTTGGAAAGGGAGGAGTTTTTTGAATAAACTGATAAAATTTATTTATATATTTCTATTACTACTACCGAATATCTTGACAGCAGGCGATATTTCGTTTGAGGGAGAATCTGACTGGACTATGTATCAATACAATGGTCAACACACTGGCTATAATGATAAAGATAAGATAGATCTGCCACTTGAACTTAAATGGAGTAGAAGATATCAAGTAGATTCATTCGAATTCAACCCTCCAATAATTGTTGGAGAGAGAATTGTAGTTACAAATCGATTGAAATATTCACCAGCAGACCCTACTATTTCCATCAGATGTATAGATATTCATAGTGGTGAAATTATTTGGGGATGGAGTTTTTCAGGTATTCATACAATAGATCCTCCAATATATTATGATAGTGCTGTTTATGTGCAGGTTGTAAATATTGGAGGAATGTTATATTCATATAATCTTCTTGATGGCTCAAGAAGATGGAGACTTCCTTTTTATTCTCAATTTAGTAAACAACTCGGACCGGTTATTCAAAATAATAGTATTTTATTTCTGTCTGGCTCTTATGGTGGATTGACAAAAGCTAATGCGAAAACAGGTGAGTTTATTTGGTGGAGAAGACTTGGCGATTATGATTTTCAAGCTCCAGCTATTCATGGGGATAACAATTTTTACATTTGGAATGCGGGTATTTCCGGATGGACAAGTGACCCTCAAGAAATGTTGTGGAGAAATACAATTATATACCCGGTTCCTTCTGATATCGGTGGTGGACCATGCATAGATACGACGGAAAAAATAATTTTTCTTGAACACCCTAGTAATGTTTTTGCTGTAGATATGATAACTCATGAAGTACTTTGGACTAATAATCATCCATACCCAAGCACAATGAGTGCAGGATTTACTATTACTACTCAAGGACTAACTCCTGCAATTTGTGAAGATAGATTATATTATATACATCAAGATTCACTCTATTCTCTGATAAGCTTACAGGGGAAAATATTTGGAAATACGGTACAGATAATCAATTTTGGTCACCTCCTGTAATTGCCAACGGGTTATTGTTTGTTGCAACTAGAGACTCTACTTTTGCGTTTGACCTTAGAACTCAAGCGAAAGTATGGACATTTCCGGGTGGCGGACAGATTGCCGTAGGTAATAATCATCTTGTATTAGGCAGTATTGCTGGAGAATTATACGTATTCGGAAGAGTTGCTACCGATATAGAAGATAATTACACAGACAACATCCCTGAAGGTTTTGAGTTACACCAAAACTACCCGAATCCATTTAATCCAACAACTGAAATTCAGTTTACTATCCCTTATAAAAGTAATGTTACAATTGATATTATAAACATTGCAGGTCAGAAAGTTCGGACATTAACAAACCAAATATATTATGCAGGCAACCATATTGTTACTTGGAATGGGAAAGATGATAATGGTAACCAACTTTCGTCAGGGATATATCTTTATAGGTTAATAACAGACAACATCACTCTCAAGAAAAAGATGGTTTAGTTAAAATAATTTTATTCCCAGTTCATCATTTTCAAAAAAACTCAGAATTTTTTAAAAATCTATCAAAATTATTTATCAGAATAAATTATTTTCCTATATATAGTGCAAAGGTGCAAAATAATACTTACCAAAAAAAATATCTTGTAAAAAAAACTGTTTTGATATATGTATTAAATTAAGCAAAATGAATAATCATCTTAATTTAAGGTGGACTTTATCAAGAAATCAAATAAGAAAAAAGTTCTTGTTACAGGTGGTGCCGGTTTTATCGGGTCGCATCTTGTCGAAAACTTAGTAAAAAGTAACTTTTATGTTGTCGTGTTTGATAATTTATCAACAGGCATTAAACAAAATATCAAATCAGTTTATAAAGAAGTAAAGTTTGTAAATAATGACATTCGCAACTTTGCTGCATTAAAGCGAGCGATGAAAGATGCGGTGACAGTATATCATCTTGCTGCGATATCGTCGGTTCCGTATTCTGTTGACAACCCGATTGAAACCTCCGAAGTAAATATTATCGGTACACAAAATGTATTAGAGGCGGCAAGGCAGAACAATGTTAAGCGGGTTGTGTATGTTTCATCGGCATCGGTTTATGGCTCTGAAAATAAAGTACCGTTTAAGGAATCAATGATAGTCAAAGGCAGTTCACCGTATGCCTTATCAAAGTTAATAGGTGAGCAACTCTGTGATTTATATTTGAATTTGTATAAACTTGAAACTGTTTCGATGAGGTTTTTCTCAGTATACGGTCCCCGTCAGAACCCACGTTCTCAGTATTCAAATGTCATTCCAAGTTTTGCCACTAAAGTTTTAAGTAATGTAGAGCCGATTATTTATGGAGACGGCAAACAGACCCGTGATTTTGTTTTTGTCGGTGATATTGTTAAAGCGTTTAGATTGGCGGCACGGAAAAAATCGGCTGTCGGGGAAGTGTTTAATGTCGGCCCGGGAGAGTTGACCTCGGTGAATGATTTACTGGCAGGAATTCAGGAAATTCTAAAAACGAATATAAAGCCGAAATATCTTCCGAAAAAACCGGGTGATGATCCATGTACTCTTGCCGATCCTACTAAAGTGAAGAATATATTAGGCTTAAAGAAGTTTCAGCCTTTTCAAGAGGGATTAAAAAAAACAATTTTGTGGTTTAAAGAAAATTATTCATAAAGAGAGGATATTGTCAGGTGGATAGCAAAGTTATACAAGAGGAAGCTCGGAAATTTCAATGGTATCAATCGATTCCCCTTACAGACGGTGTAGTTACAGAAGGTGAAACGGGAGAATCAGAATCGAAAAAGATAGAGTTAATGGGATTGCCTAAAGACCTTACCGGTAAATCAGTTTTGGATATAGGTTGTAACGAAGGTTTCTATTCTTTTGAGTTTGAAAAAAGAGGTGCTACGAAAATCATTGCTGTAGATAAAAGTCCGAGAGCAAAAGAAAAGTTTGAATTTGTAAAATCTGTTTTTCAATCTAAAGTTGAATTTATGTCGACAGATGTTCTCAGTTTAAAAAGAAAAAACTTAGGTCGGTTTGATTATGTTCTCTTTTTGGCGGTGTTTCATCATTTACGATTCCCGATGAAAGTTTTAGACCGTGTATATGATTTAACTAATGATGTCGCATTTTTGGAATTTGTCGAAGCTGTACCTTTGGAACATCCTGAATTATCGGCATTAGTCCGAAAAATGAGTAAAAAGGTCATTTACATATGCTTCCGACAAAAAATTTCATTTTAGAGATATTAGAACAGACCGGTTTTTCCAAAGTAGAAATTCTCGGAACGCATCGAGACCATGAATTAAAGCCGGCAAGAAAAGTACCGGGTTTTTCCGAAAGAAGAATTCTTGTAAAAGCGTATAGATAGAAGTATCATATCTTATTATGACTGTAAAATCGAAACTTTTTATATCTTATGGAATACTGTTGATTATTTTTATCATAGTCAGCAGTATTTCTTTTAGTGCAATAAAAAGATGGAACAAAACAGCGGTCAATCTGAAAAATATCCAAGAACGGTCAATGGATGTGCAGAATCTTCGTTCTATGATGTATCGTCAAATTACGTTAGGACGCGACTATATCGACGATGAGAATGTATCTGCTAAGAGAATTATCGAATTAGGTGCTGATGTAGAAATAAAAATTAAAGAACTACACAAGGTTCCTCTAATTGAAGAAGAGCGAAATCATGTTGAAGCTCTTGATGAAACAGCTGTTGAACTTGCCTGGATTTTAAACGGTATTATTTTAAATAAAGAAAATAAACAAAAGAAATTTGATAAGAATAAGTCTCGACGGAGGTTAAGCGAGATTGTTGATGAAGTAAGTGATGATATTTTTGTAATAAATAAGTTATATCAAAATCAAATTTCTGAATATATAGATTCTTCGACTAAAGCCGGGGAGAAAGCGGTCTTGCTGATAGCATCATCTGTAGCAGTAGTCGTTATGCTTATAGTTATTTTATTTATGCTAAATCAAAGATGGTTGTTACGTCCGATTGAATCGGTTAATAGGATTACACAAAAAATTTCAGAAGGTAATTTCAGGACTCGTCTTGAAGAAGTTCAAAAGGATGAATGGGGCGATCTCGCCAAATCTATAAACAATATGGCACGTTCATTACAAACGTATGAAATCAGGTATCGTAATCAGGAAAGAATTTTAGCATTGGGTGAGGCTGCAGCATATACAGCTCATAATTTACAAAACCCATTGGCGGGAATACGTGCGGCAATCCAGTATTTAAGAGGGAAAAAAGAACAAGATGCCGAGTTAGTCGAATATTTTGATGATATTATTGAATCAATAGATAGATTAAATTTGTGGATAAAACGGTTTTTGGATTTTGCCAAGCCTTTGCCGATGACAAAGGAAAAAATAAATGTTAATACTATTGTTGAACAGGCTCTTTTAGCTGTAAAGAATAAAATTGAATCGGCTCAGGTAGCTGTTTTTACCGGTTATAGGGAGGTTCCTGAAATTGATGCCGACGGGATATTACTAGAGCAGGTTATTGCCGTTTTTATAAGTAATGCTCTAGAAGCTAATAGCAAAAATATAAATCTCATAACAAAAGAAGAAAAAGATGATGATGGATTTGTAAGAGTTATCATTGTCATTGAAGATGACGGGTGTGGGATTTCTGAAAAAGTGAAAAAGAAATTGTTTCAAGCTTTTGTCACAACAAAAGCAAAAGGCACCGGGTTGGGTTTAGCACAAGCTAAGAAGATTATCGATTTACACTACGGAGTCTTAACAATCGAAAGTGAAGAGAACAAAGGTACTAAAATCATCATAAAGCTTCCGTCTAAAAATTGATGGTTGCGTTTTACTTTTAAATGATGTAGATAGGGTGTTATGGCACAAATACTTTTTATAGAAGATGAAATTTTACTCGGTAAATCTATTTGTCGAGCGTTGCAAGAAAGAAAACATGATTGCTCCACGGTTACATCTTCAGAAGATGGATTAGAATATCTGAAAAAAAATCCGGTAGATATAGTTCTTCTTGATATACAACTTCCGGGGATGTCAGGTATCGAAGCCCTACAGGAAATAAAAAAATATGACCCGGGTATTTCTGTAATTATTACATCAGCTTACGCTACTATGACATCTGTAGTCGAAGCCTTACGCTTTGGTGCTTCTGATTTTCTTCGAAAACCATTGGATATTGATGAAGTCGTGTTAGCGATTGACCGGACACTTAACGATACTCGCTTAAAACAAGAGATTTCTTATTATCATGAAATCGAAGCTGAGAAAGCTGAAGATGACAACTTGATTGCTAATTCTGAAAAAATGCAAAAAATCTTAAAGGTTTTAGATAGTGTTGTAACGATGGATTTACCTTCTGCCTCTGATTATCCACCGGTTTTGATTGTAGGATAAACAGGGGTTGGAAAAGATTTGATTTCTCGAATAATACATTACCGCGGAAAACTTTCCGGTAAACCGTTTATAGAAGTGAATTGTACAACATTACCGAAAGGTCTTGAAGAGGCAGAATTATTTGGCTATGAAAAAGGTGCCTTTACCGGAGCCGACAGATTTAAAATCGGGTTATTTGATACCGCCAACGGTGGAACTATTTTTTTAAACGAAATAGGCGATCTGTCTATCGGGACTCAAGTAAAACTTTTACAAGTTATAGAACAGAAAACTATTAGACGTGTCGGCGGATTAAAAGATATTGATGTAAATGTACATATTATCGCAGCATCAAATAGAGATTTAAAAGATACCGAAAAATTCAGAGCCGATTTGTATTACCGTCTGAATAACCTGACAATTGAAATACCTGCATTGAGGGAACGTAAAGAGGATATCTGCGATTTGGCTGAATTCTACTTACTGCATTTCAGTAAAAAGTACAAAGTTGAAAAAATCTTATCTGATGATGCGAAAAAAGCACTGATTGAGTATAGTTGGCCCGGCAATGCGAGGGAATTGCGACAATTGATGGAACGGGTAACATTTATGAAAAGCGATACTGAAATTCATCCTGAAGATTTAAACCTCCCGATTTTATCAGGTGCTAATTCGAAGAAAATCAGAATTAATTCAGCTACTGATATAGATATAAGTATTCCTGAGAATGGTTTAGATTTAGAAGAACTAGATAAACAGATAATAGTTTATGCTTTACGTCAATTTGACGGCAATGTAAGTCTGACTGCTCGGAAACTACATCTTGGTAGAGAAGCTCTCAGGTATAGAATTAAAAAGCATGAGATATTCAAAATAGTTAATATCGTAGATTAAATAACCCGATTGGTTTATATGAACCAATATCTCGTTAGAATATTAGACCTCTACCTACCTATTTATTCTCTAAGTTAATCAATTACAACATTATACCGATATTATTATAAGTTGGCTTTGTTTTTGCATGTAAAATGGAGATATATGGTAGACTATAATTTTAACATGAGAATTTATGCATAAATTAGTTAGCACTCTTAATTCAAATCATCTAGAATCTGAAACTCAAAATTCATATCACCATTTGGATTTTGATGTTCAAAGTGAAAACTTTGAACGACTCCGTCAGTTAACTTCGGGGTATGGTCTCAGAGTGATGATATACTCACATGATACTTTCGGACTGGGGCATTTACAACGCTGTTTGAAAATTGCAAATGCGTTGATAAGTAACTTCCCTAAATTATCTATTCTGCTTGTAACCGGTTCTCCGGTTGTAGACAGGTTTAAACTTCCCCCAGGAGTAGACTATGTTAAACTACCTGCAGTTCGAAAAGTAGGTCCTGAAAAATATGAAGCTCGAACTCTCGGAACAACATATCGACGTATATTAAACATACGAACAAATATCCTTTTGCAGACAATCCAAGATTATAATCCGCATTTATTGCTGGTTGATCATTCACCTTTGGGGATGAAAAGTGAAATGCTCCCTTCTCTTGAATGGCTTAAAAAGAGTGGTTCAAACTGTGTGAAACTCTTAGGATTGCGAGACATCATAGATTCATCTGAAAATGTTTGTGAACTTTGGAATAAAGATGGGATTTATGAAGTCTTAGATGAGTTGTATAATTTTATCATGGTGTATGGTTCACCGTCTGTATACGAGACGACAAAAGAATATAAGTTTTCAAGTCAATTAAATGCTAAGACATATTATTGCAATTATATAGTCAAAAACTTGCCGGGCAATACTCCTCCAAGGAGCCTTGGCAAAAATTCTTTGGTCACCGTCACAATCGGTGGTGGTGATGGTGCCGGAGAGATTATTATCGGTAATTATTTACAGATGTTACGAGAACAGAAAAACAATCTCACATTTGATTCTGTTATTCTTACCGGTTCATTTTTGGAAGAGCATTTAGTGAAACGTTTTAGGAAAGAGGCCTCAGGATTGCCTGTAACTATTAAACGGTTTATCAATAATGCGGACTCTTATTTTAAAAAGAGTGATTTGGTGGTGAGTACTGCCGGGTATAATACTGTAACGGAACTTCTTGGTTGTGCCAAAAGAGCATTACTAATTCCGAGAGTCATGCATCGTCATGAGCAACTTATTCGTTCTACACGACTGCACGATTTAAACTTGGTAGATATGCTGCACCCAGATGATGTAACTGCGGAGTCATTAACAAAAAAGATATTTTCACAACTAAGCAGTAAATCTTTACCACTTGTTGAAGCAAGAGAAAAAGGGCAGATTCAGTTAAACGGTACTTCCAATCTCGCCGGTTTTTGCGGGAAACTATTTCTTAAAGAGTCGCTTGCTTCATAAATTTTAATACGAAGGATTGATGTTAAGATGAAAGTTGGATATGTAGTTAAGATGTTTCCACGAATTTCAGAGACTTTTATTCTGAATGAAATTTTAGAGTTGGAAAGACAGGGAGCCGAAGTAACAGTGTTTTCTTTAAAGAAGCCGAACGAAGGAAAGTTTCATCCTCAAATCGGACAACTTAAAGCACAGATTTACTACCTTGATGATTTTGATATAAAAAAATGGTCAAACTGGATATCTTCCGAGTGGGACTATTTGGAACAATATAGTAATAATATTTGGAACTTAGTAAACTCTGCCTTAAAAAACAAAGATACAAGCCGTATAGATAATATATGGAAATCAGCGTGGATAGCATCAAAGGCTCATTCTTTAGGCATCCAAAGACTCCATGCACATTTCGCTTCACTTCCTAGTACAATAGCTTATTTGTCTAATCGTATTTGTGGTATTCCGTTTAGTTTTACAGCTCATGCAAAAGATATTTTTGTCTATGACATGGAAGAACATTATCTTCTTGAAAAGATGCACCATGCTGCTTTTGTAGTTACAGTTACAAATTTTAATAAAAGGTATCTAACAGAACAGGCACCTGAAATAGATACAGACAGAATTAGAGTTTTGTATAACGGTGTTAATTTGGATGTATTGCAACCGGTTGCTGATTCAAATAGAAAGAAAAACATGATTTTAGGTGTCGGCAGGCTAGTAGAGAAAAAAGGATTTGATGATTTGTTGCTGGCATTGAAAATACTTAAAGAGAAAAATATCGAATTCAAGTGTATTATTGCCGGGTCAGGTCCTGAAGAGGGTAATCTTTTGGCTTTACAGGAAGAGCTACAACTTCAGGATGATGTAACATTTTTGGGTTCTCGAAATTCTGAAGAAGTCATTACGTTAATGAAAGAGGCTACTGTTTTCTGTCTGCCTTGTATTATAGCAAAAGATAATAATATAGATGCTCTTCCGACTGTATTGCTTGAGGCATTAGCAGTAGGTCTTCCGTCGATATCGACCGCTATTTCCGGTATTCCTGAAATTATCGAGCATGAATATAACGGATTATTAACAGATGAGAAAAATCCGACTCAAATATCTGAAATGCTGGAGAGACTTTTATTGTCTTCACAGCTTCGCGAAGGATATGCTCAAAAAGGAAGAGTAGTTGCTGAAAGCAGATTTTCATTAAAAAACAACGCAGGAAAACTGTTACAAATGTTTGTAGAAGATTTAGAAATGAATAAAGATAAAACAGAAAAAATGAACACGATTAAGGCAAACTAAAAGTATGGCTGCTAAAAAAGTAAAAGTATTATATCTGTCTTCTGATAGAGGTATTCCGTATGGCGGGACAAAAGGTGCCTCGATTCATATTCGTGAATTTCTCAAGACTCTTGTGACCAAAGGTTATGAACCTGTTATTGCTGCCTCGAGGATTGTTTCTGATGTTGAAAACAACCATGAGTATCCCGTATATCAACTTCCCGGGTTTGCCAACATAGATTTCATGAACGGTAAAGAAGAAAAAAACGAAGATAAGCATACAATTAAAGAAGCATCAGATTACTATCGTAATGACGCAATAGGCCAGAAGATTGCCTCGATTTATCAGGAACATGAGTTCAGTTTGTTGTATGAACGATATTCTATATTTTCAACGGCCGGATTGGTATTTGCTAAAAACAATAAGATTCCGTTTATTCTAGAAGTTAATGCACCTTTGGTGTTAGAGGCCTCGGAGTTTCGTCAGTTAAACCAATTAGCTTTAGCAAAATCAGTAGAGAAATTTTTATTTACAACAGCGGATCATATTATTACAGTCTCTGATAAATTGAAAGAATATGTTTTAGGGATTGCTCCAAAATCACAAGTAACAACAGTTCCAAACGGTGTATCAATTGATAACTATAAAATAAACGGTAATAAATCAATTGAAGGTTCTGATAAATCTACCGGTCAGTTTGTGGTCGGATTTGTCGGTTCTATCAAACCTTGGCACGGTGTTGATTTGCTGATTAAATCGTTTGCTGAAATTCAAAAAAAAGATGAGAGTATCAGGCTTTGTCTTGTCGGTGGCGGTCAAAAGGAATATATTGAACAATTACAGGAACTCTGTAAGTCACTGCAAGTAAGTGATAAAGTTGAATTTGTCGGAGCTGTTGCTCATGATACTATTCCTGCTCATATCGCAAGACTTGATGTGGTAACAGCACCCTATCCAAAACTTGATAACTTTTATTTCTCACCTTTGAAACTATTTGAATATATGGCAGCCGGAAAACCGATTGTTGCATCTGAAATAGGACAGATATCAGATTTGATGAAACATGAAGTCAACGGATTATTAGTACCTGCTGGAGATATAAAAGAATTAAGTTCTGCTATTATACGTCTGAAAAATGATAACGTCTTACGTGAGAAAATAAGTAAGCAGGCATTGCTTGAAGCATCAACAAAACATTCCTGGGAATCACGATTAAGCGATGTGGAAGAGATATTTGCTATAGCAAAAATTAAGTTAGTAGAAGAAGAGACAAAAAAAGATCATGCGGATAAAATATAATTTACCGAAAATTAGATTTAAATCGCTGAGGCGAATTTTTAAACATTTCGGCGGACATTTGAAACAACATAAGATGCGTCTTGTTGTCGGGTCTATGTCTCTGCTGGGTGTTACTCTTTTATCTCTACTTCGTCCGTGGCCGCTGAAAATAGTTTTTGATTATGTCTTAATTAAAAGTGGAAAAATAAAAACTGATGAAGTACTGTCATTTTTAAATAATTTTGACCCTATGACTGTTTTGGCATTAGCAGCATTAGGAATTTTACTTGTTGCCGTCTTGCGTGGTTTATTGACATACACTTATGGAATATATTCCAAAATAGTCGGGCACCATCTTGTTGCCAATATCAGAATGCAACTATTCTCACACGTTCAACGACTACCTTTGTCATATCATGATTATCGTGAGACAGGTGAATTAATGACCCGAATGACCAGTGATATAAGTTTGTTGCAGGATTTACTTATATCTATGGTTATCAATTTAGCAAGCCAGATAATTCTTATAATCGGAATGTTTGGTATTATGTTTTGGCTTGATTGGCAGCTTGCTCTTATAGCAGTAGCAGCTCTTCCATTTTTTGCTTTAACTGCCATGAAGTTTTCATTTAAAATAAAAGATTCGGCCCGTAAACAGCGGTTGATGTATGGAAAAATCGTAGCCTCTGTTCAGGAAACATTTGCCGGGATTTCGCAGGTAAAAACATTCTCACAAGAAAAGAGAAGAGAAAGATTAATCGGACGTTCGATAGACAAAGATATATCGGCAAATGTAAAAACTGCCCGATTAACTGCGAACTACGCACGGATTGTTGATATTATTACTGCGGTCGGTATGTGTGCGGTTTTATGGGTCGGTGCTCAAAAAGCAATGTTAGAAGAAATTTCTCCCGGAGATTTATTAATCTTCTTGTCCTATTTACGAGGTATTTATCGCCCGCTAAAAAATGTTGCCCAGATATCTGCTAAAATAGCAAAAGCAACAATACGTGGCGAGAAAACTATTGAGCTGCTTGAAATGGAACCCGAGGTCCTTGAAAAAGCTGACGGGTTGTCCGCACAGCAAATCAAAGGTGATATAGAATTTAAATCTATTAATTTTTCATATACACCTGAACAGCAAATACTTATGGACTTTTCCTGTTCTATCCCTAAGCAAAAGACGACTATTATTTTTGGTCCGACAGGGGCCGGAAAATCAACTATAGCTAAATTAGTCTTGCGATTGTATAAGCCTTCAAGTGGTGAGATTACCATTGACGGTAAAAATATTGATGATTACAAAGTACGAAGTTTGCGAAAAAGAATATCTCCACTTGCTCAGGAAACATTTTTATTTAGAACGTCTATTGCTGAAAATATATCTTTTAGTAAAAATAAAGCGAGTATTGAAGAAATCATAGAAGCCGCTAAGTTAGCAGGAGCTCATGATTTTATTATGAATTTTAGAGAAGGGTATGAAACATTGGTCGGTGAAGGCGGACTGACATTATCGGGCGGTCAAAGACAGAAGATTTCATTTGCCAGAGCTGCTATGCGAAAATCACCGGTAATGATATTTGATGAACCTGCTACCGGTCTTGATGTTCATGCGGAAAAAGATGCCAAAGAGATATTGCAAAGACTTAAAAAAGATAAAACTATGTTGATTATTACTCATAGAATTAATTTCCTTCCTTTAGCAGATTGGGTTATTTTTATTAACGACGTAAGAATGATTGAGCAAGGAACACCCGAGGAGCTTCTAAGCAAAGAAGGTGCATTTAAAAAATTCTTTTCAATAGACGCAAAGATGCTTAAAGAACATTTTTCCGTGTTTAAATAATAAATAGTAGAGATTAAAATGATGCATACTACAGAAAACGAACTGATGATTCCCGAGGATAAGAACCTTCCGTTGAAGAAACTTATCAATCCACAGGAATTACTGCATCTTGTTAGGTCTGCTTTCTCAATACCTCAAGATGTAAAATTGGAATGTTCTAAAATATCACATATAAGATACAGCCCTAAAAAAAGTTACATTGTCAGTTTTTTAGTTAAGTCAGATGAGTCTCAGGAATTACAAAGATATTATATAAGATGTATGAATAATGAGATATTTTTGAAAGTAGCAAAAGATATTGTCGGCTTAAAAGATTCTAAAAACAACTATGCACTTTTTATGGATTCCAATATATTGGTCTGTAAGTTTCCATTTGATGAAAAACTGAATCTAACACCTCTTACCGATGACGAAGCGGTTTCTATCAAAAAAGTTATAAGATACAAGCCGGAAACAAGATATGTAGTGAATTGTAATTCTCTGACCTATGCGTCTCATACTTATAAAAATGTAATTGCCCGAATAGAGCTGTCTGAAAAAGTAAAAGATTCGTTTGAAGGTACTTTAAGAGTGATTAGGAGTATGGACAAAACAAATTCATTTGATGTACCTCCGATACTGCATTATTCAAAGAAAGATTCTCTTTTAATTCAAGAAATAGTACCTGGCGTTTCTTTTGCCGAAAAACTTTTAGACTTAGACACTTCTGAGATGAATTTGGTCGTAAAGGCATTATCAGAACTACATACTTTAAAGATTAATGGCCTTATAGATAAAGATGCTGCTTCTTATTTGAACCAGTTTGAACGTTCTTGTAAAATTCTCTCTTGCGGAAACGATGAGATAAAAATAAAGCTGGAGCAGATTAGAACTTGTCTTAAACGTAAATTAACTGAAATGGAAAATTCTCAACCTGTAGTAATTCATGGTGATTTTCATCAGGGGCAGATATTGCTCGGTGAATCAAAAACTTGGCTTATTGATTTAGACAGCGTAGCAATCGGTTCTCCTGTTGCGGATTTGGGAAGCTTTTACGCACAGTTAAAAAAAATGGAATTAAAATCGCTAATCAGTTCATCGGAGGATATTTTTAATCAATTCTTAGATTCATATAGAAAAAACAATAATATAGAAATTGATATGAATGAACTGAAGTTTTACACCGGTTGTGCATTAGTAGGACTTGCAACAAAAGAGTTAAGAAGATTGAGGAAAAATTGGTATTTAAAAGTAATGAAACTTCTTTATGAAAGTTTGAAGATTTTAAAATAATTATGGATATTACAAAAAAACATACAAGTGTTGACTCCAAGGAAAAGAGACCTGTTGATTCAGAACTTATAGGTGTAAGCTACATCTTTGCCGATGATTTTATACAAAGCTCCCTGAGAGACTTATGTGAAAAAGCAAATATTAGTTTTGTCTCCTATGAGATATTATATATTCGATATAAACAATCAACCAGTTGTGTCGTTACTTACAAAGTTGATACCGTTGATAAAATAAACGGTAGCAAAACTGAAAATTATTATTATGCAAAAGCATACTCAGTTGATAATTATGAACCGGCAAAAGAGAAAGCTCTCGGATTACATTGTAAAGAAAAGCAAGCAGATAAGAACGTCATTTATTTTGACAAAGAAAGAATTATATTTTATCCTTTTTCAGAAGATACAGAACTTCAGTCACTAGATTCACTTTTAGATGCGAGAAAAATCAGGCGTGTTATATATGAGAACGACCCCTATTTTCAAAAAGATACATATAGAATATCTCATAAAAAAATGATATATTCTATTGTAAGGTACAAACCGGAAAAAAGAGCATTGATCAAATTAGAAACAGAGTGTACCCAGTTAGAAACAGGGAACAAAGAGACAATTCGATATTATATAAAGTCTGACACGTCTAAAAGAGGAGAAGATGTCTCTCGATTGCTCAGTACTATTGCTCTGAAAATACCGGAGGTGATTGCTCCTATTTATTTTGACAACCAAAAACAGTTTATGATTTTTAAAGAGATAAAAGCAGATGATGTTTCTTCTTTAATTGAAACTCCACATTTTTCAAAAATCAATAAGATGACAGCATTGCTACTCTCTGATATTCATAGCTCTAAGGTAGATATAGGTAGTTTTAAGGATATAAAAGACGATTATAAGTCGACAGCTTATGCACTTCTTGAAATTCTCCCGAATGCAAAAAACATAGTTGAAGATATTTTATCTGAAATTGATACACACTTGGAAAAACAAATTAACTCTCAACAAGTATTATTACACGGTGATGTTTCGTATGAACAGATATTGTATTCTGAAGAGAATATCTGTTTGCTTGATTTTGACCGTTTTTCATTCGGCGACCCGACTGAAGACATAGGCAATTATATCGCACATTTAGTGTATAAAGAAATACATAGTAGTAAATTTGATTCGAGTAAATATATAGCAGAGTTTGTTTCAGCGTATTGTCAAAAATCGAATGATACTATTAACCGAAATATATTAACATCGTGGCTTGCTATTTCTTTATTACAATTATCTGTGAAACCTTTTAGGTTATATGAAAATAATTGGGATGAGAAAATCCTTAAAACATTGAAAGTTGTGTTAGATGTTTTCAAAGACAGAACTACATATGGAATTTAACTACTTTAAGTTTGTATCCGATTCTGATTTGGTTTTCTCAATTTTTCAAAAGGGATTAAAAGAGAAATCAGAAAAGGAATCAAATGTAGAAAAAGTATATATGACACGTTTGTATTACCGTGAAAAAGCACTGGTAATACAATATCATGTATATTTTAACGGGTCTGATACATATAAAATTTATTATGGGAAATTGTTTCATAATAAAGAGGAATTCGAAAAATATAAAAAGAAATTAGATAAAAAGTATTATTTTACTATTGATGAATACAATTTAATCGTTTTGTTCTTTCCTTATGACCCGAAATTGAAGGTTTTAACTCATATCTTTTCAGATGATGAAGAAAGCTATTCAATTGAACATTTATTTACAAGCGATGAAGACAAAGAAAAATTCAAAATTAAGAAAATCAAAGTTTTAGGATATAGATTAGAACGTAGAGCTGTCCTAGAATTAACAACGAACAATAATATTACAATCGGAAATAAAAAAGTAGACAAATTTGTACTGAAACTTGTAAAACCAAATAAAATCAAATCACTATATGAGAAGTCAGAATTACTGGAAAAATATGGACTCGGCTCCTCTGTAAATGATACCCTCTCAATACCAAAAATATATGGGTATGATGAATCAGAGGGGACTTTACTAATGGAAAAAGTTGACGGTACCACTTTGCATGATTTAGTAGGTCAGAATTTGTTTCAAGAAGGATGTGGAAAAGCAGCTGAAATTTTAAAGAAGGTGCATTCTGTCCCATCGGAAGGTTTAAGCAAATTTTCGGTAATGCATGAATTGCGGAACTTATCAAAGCAAATTTCGATTATAGAAAATATATATCCTAGTGATGTCAAGTTGTTTTTAGAGGCGTATGACATACTAGAGAATGCGGTCAATCAGTTGACACCGATAACTATTCTAAAATGTATACACCGTGATTTTTATGATAAACAGGTTATCTGTTCTAAGGATAGAACAACACTTGTTGATTTTGATAATATCACCTCAGGAGATCCGGCGTTGGATTATGGTAATTTTATTGCTCATTTGTATTTACGGCTTCATCAGTCTCCTGAATATGCGGAACAGTTTTTAGAAGGTGTGCAATTATTTCAGGATCAATATGATGCCGATGTATTGTTATTACAACGAGCAAACTGGTGGCAGTCAGCCTCACTTTTACGACTGGCTGCAATTTATTATTTCAGACCCAGGTGGAGAACTTTGACAATTCATTTGTTACGGAAAGCAATAGGTTGTCTGGAAAGTTAGTATGGAAATTATGAAAGGAAATTATAAGAAGATGGAAATTCAAAAAAAAAGAATGTTGAAAGTTATGTTTACAATAGCTGTAACTATTCTTTGTGGTGGGGTAGTAACGCAAGCAAAAGAACCTGAATATATGTTACTTAAAATTGAAGCGGGTAAAGCTTATGAAATTGAAGGGTATCATAAAAAATCGGAAAATTTCATTGCTACTGATATTGAACCACTCCCTAGACCACGTAAACCTAAACTACGCGGTTTGATTGAAGAAATTGATTTAAAAGAAAAGACAATTACTCTGTTTGGAAAAGTAATTGATATTACCTCAAAAACAGAATTTATCGATGACGGTACTACTAAAAGCACGATTTCCGATTTGAAAGAAAAACAACTGGTGCAGGTTACCTGTCGAGTTCGTAAGGACGGAAGTTGGAAAGCGACTAAAATAAAAGTTCGTGATGTAAAGAAAAATCACAAAATAAAAGGTACTGTAACGAGAGTTGCAATTGACGGGAATGCTCCTGATACGATAGAAGTGTCCGGTTTGATTATTATCCTGAATAATAAAACAGATGCTAGCGATGCTACAAGTAACATGAATAAAGTTGAAAAATATTTATTCGGTCATTTAAGGCATAATTCTGTTTATACTTTGGGAAAAGGATACACTTTAAATGATTATTTTAATTCTGTTATAAAATACAGACAAAACTGGTTAGACAAAAATGAATATGATTTGTCTACAATTGATCAAACTAACCAGGATGACTCTGAACATGATTTACGCATTGAATTAACAGGCATCCTAAATAGTTCTCATTCTGCTTTTGCTCAGATACGTTTACGAAAACGATTTGTGCTGTCAAGTGAACAAGGATTACCGTCAAGAGATTTTGAAGCAAATGTAACACAGTTGTATTATCTTTGGCATAACATAGCTAATTCCGGTCTAGCGGTAGCTGTCGGTCGTCAGGATTTTGATGAACCCCGTGAATGGTTATTTGATGATTATATGGATGCGGTACGTGTTTTCTATTACGGGAACAATAACCTTGTTTTTGAGTCGGCTTATATAACAGCAATTAACCCAATTAAACCTAAATTTGATACTTGGACTGATATTTTTGGACAAGTTACCTGGTTTTTCCAAAAGGATAATCAACTGTCTGCTTATTATTTAAAAAGGTAGGATACTGATATACGTAATAGAGAACCTAAATGGTTGGGGTTTCGTTATCTTGGTGATATGAAAAATATTAAACCGTGGGCAGAACTATCATTTATGAGAGGTGAAGATAAAGGGGAAGAGTCTAAAGGGAAGGCATATGATATTGGAGCTACTATTTTTAATTCAGATATGTCATACAATCCTTCTATAACTATTGCGTATGCCTTTGCTACAGGTGATGATCCTTCTACGCCATTAGTCAATGAACGTTTTCGCCAAACAGCCTATCAAGATAATGTTGCTTCCTTCAACGGTCAAAGTTCCTTATATTATTATGGAACCTTGCTTGATCCCGAATTAAGCAATCTCAGAATACTTACTATAGGATTTGGAATATATCCGGTTGAAAACATTTCATTTGATATTGTGTATCATAATTACAAACAGGATTTTCCTGATGACCGAATTAAAGGAAGTAATCTGTTTGGTCCGCCTGCCTATCCAAATGGATTCTCCGATGATATAGGCTCCGGTATTGATTTTATTACTGCATTTCCTCTGTTATTTGATATTGTTGAACCTACTTTAGTTTTTAGTACTTTTACTCCCGGTGATGCTTTTGGTGCCGGTCAGGAGACAGCAACATATACAAAACTTAATTTAAGCTTTATAATTTAAGAAAGAACTATGTCCAGCAGAATTAAACAGTTATTAACTCTTATTATCATTGTAATTTTTTCATTTGATATCTCTTATGCTATATCAACTATTTCCGGTTATGTGTATGATAGCAATGGTAACCCTGTCAATAATGTAGATTTAGATTTAATCGACTCCCAAACAGGAATAAAGCTTCTAACACCCGGCGATAATACTGATATCAACGGTTGGTATTCAATTACAGTGCTGGATTCTACTTTTTATAAAGTTACCTTTGCTCCTCGTTCAGGTAGTGGACTATTAGGTAAACAGATATTTGATTTTGATCTTACGAATAGTGAACGTCTTGATGTTACTCTTGAAAGTGGTATCTCTATTTCAGGTATTGTATCTGATTCTCTTGGGAATCCTATCGGTGATGTTGATTTAGATGTCGATTCTATAGGTGGGGGAAGAGTTTTTACACCAAATGATAATACGTTTATTACCAACGGTTTTTATGAGGTCGTTGTTCCGCCTGGTTTGTATCGTATTCGATATGATTCTCCTGTGAATAGTAGATTTAAGGGAGTGCAGCTTGATACTGTGCAGATTACGAATGATACGGTTATCAATATAACTATGTTGTCTACAAATCTTTTCTCCGGAACCGTAACTGATATAAATAGTAGTCCTCTTTTTGATGTAGATATTGACTTACGTGATGCTGTCACTGGAGCTAAAGTATTTACATCAAACAACAGCACTGATACTTTGGGGTATTATAATATAGCTGTTGATACCGGTCTCTACCAATTACGCTTTGCTCCGGCTAAAGGTTCAAGATATGTCGGAGTACTTCTTGACAGTTTCAACTTAGTATCTGACTCTGTCTATGATGAAGTCCTTGAAGCGGGAATTTTATGCTCAATCCGAATTATTGATACCTTAGGAACTCCGATTGCAAAGGCAGATGTTGACTTTAAATATCCAACCTCCCCGGGTAAAATATTTACTCCTAATGATAAAACGGATAAGGCAGGTGAAGCAATTGTAGCAGTTCCTCAAGGTCTCTATGATATTAAATTTGATCCTCCATTGGGAACTTCTTTCGAACAGATAGTTATACCCAATGTGTATATTAGCCGGGATACTCTCATTGAAGTTGTCATGTTTCAAACACTTCGGGTAAATTTTTCAGGGCAGGTTGTAAATGATTCATTACTAGGTATTAGTGATGTTGAACTGTCTCTGGTTACACAGAATTATAAATATGATGTAAGTCTTTTCAATAATATTACAGATAGTTTAGGATTTTTTAATTTTTTGTTCCACAAGGAAGTTTTGACCTTACCCTGTTACCTCCACGTGGCTCACACTATATTCCAAAAGAGATAACTCCTATAGCGTTTTCTGCTGACTCATCAGTAGGGCAGATAGTCTTAAATAAAGGTCTCTTAACATCTTTTACAGTAATTGATGATTCAAATCAAGTAGTCCCTTTTGTAGATATTGATATAATAGATGCTACTAATTCCTTGGAGTTATACACCCCCTATGATATTACCGATTTAAACGGGAATGCAGAAGCTGTTTTACCTACAGGCGAATATAATATTGTTGTAATACCGCCCGCAGAAACGAACTTACGGACAGGCAGATTTTCAGATTTATTATTGCAGAATGACAGTAGTCTAGTTTTAAAGTTATTTACAAGACCGGCTAGTTCTGACGGTAATAATTTTATAATAAAACAGAATTTTCCTAATCCGTTTAATGCAACGACAAACATATATTTTGAAATATTATCACTTACTGATGTGCAAATTGATGTATATAATATATTAGGACAGAAAGTTAAAAATTTAACAAATAGGAAATATAGTCCGGGAGAATATGCCATACAATGGGATGGCAGTAATAAGCAAGGCAAAAAGACTGCTTCAGGTGTGTATTTTTACCGCATTGTTACTTCACAGGGAAGTGATTCTCGTACAATTGTATTATTAAAGTAAAAAAAAGAGATATATATATTCACAAGGAGCCCCTATATATGAGTGGTCAGAAAATGATTAAAAAGGTCTATGTAATAGTTGTTAGCTTGTTTATCTTTACAGCTCCGACTGTTTCAGCACAATTTGTTTTATCCGGTACGGTGACTGATTCATCTTTAGTACCTTTATCGGCAGTACAAGTGTTACTGTATGATGCTTTAGGGAATCCGATTGGAATTCCTTCGACACTTACCAATGCATCAGGATTTTACTCTATTGCAGGATTACCTACGGGGACGTATGGTTTAGAATTTGTACCATCTGTTCAAGGACATCTCGGAGAAACATTTACCGGTATAAGCGTTGTCGGTAATACAACTTTTGATGTTATGTTAGCGGCAGGTTATAATCTTACCGGTTTTGTGAGAGATGATTTAGGTCAAGGGATATTTGATATTGACTTAAACGTGTATGAACAGGCAACCGGTATTAAGTTAGTTACTTCGGGGGACAATACAGATATTAATGGATTTTACCATATTACAGTTCCACCTGGCGAATATCGTATTCGGTACCGTCCGGTAGGGCTTTTTGCTGACCCTTGGGTACCTGTTGAGTTTAGCAATGTGGTTATAGCAAGTGATACGGCAATTGATGTTACAATGTTTTTAGGATATGAAGTTTCCGGAACGATCTCGCAATTTGGTGGTGGTCCTTCCGTAAATGCTGATTTAGATTTTACTAATAGTTCTACCGGTATTCTTCAAGTTACTCCGGGAGATAATACTGATGGAACCGGTTTTTATTCTGTAATATTGCCGTTAGGTACTTATGATGTTAATGTTACTCCTCAAGCAGGTGACCCTTTTGTGCCACTTGATGACTATGGAGTGATCATTTCGGGAGCAACAACTCTGGACTATATACTACAACCGGGTTTTTATATTTCCGGTACTGTAACGAATTCTTTATTTAATCCGATACAAACTGTTGATATTGATGTTGTTGACTCTTTAACAGGGGTAAAACTGGTAACTTCAGGTGATAAAACCGATGCGAGCGGATTTTATCAAGTTATTGTCCCTAGTGGTACTTATAATCTTATTTACCAACCACAAGTAGCTACCGGTTTAGCACCTGCACAATTTTTTGGTGTTGTTGTGTCAGCAGATTATAATCAGGATGTTGTTTTAGCAGACGGTTTATTTCTATCGGGGATTATGCAAAAAGCGAGCGGTGGACCGATTGTGAATTCTGATATAGATGTTAAAATTGCTGCTACCGGAGTTAAAATTCCTATCGTTGGAGATAAAACCGATGCGTCAGGTGCTTTTACCGTAGTCGTCGAACCTGGAACATATAATGTGGAATTTGAACCGCTTACTGCTGATTATTTAACAGCATTGCGTTTAACAAACCTGACATTTACTACTGATACTTTGTTAAATATTACTTTAGATACCGGTCTTGTGTTGTCAGGGACAGTTCTTGATAATGGTGGCTCACCGGTTTCAAATGTTGAAGTTATAGCAACATATACCGGTACCAATGATACAGTTTATACGCTATTTAATAATACAGACTTAGTAGGTCAGTATTCAATTTATTTACCTGTCGGTAACTTTGATGTTTATTATAAAACGGATACCCTTTCGGGATTTATTGATTCTACTGAAGTGTTAAACTATTCAATGACTACGAATTCTGTGTTAAATGTATCATTCGGTTCAGGTCAACCGTCCTGCTGTATTGTTATCCGAGGTAATATCGACGGTGGACCTGATGACGGTACATTAGGAGTCTCTTTGGATATTTCTGATTTAGTCTATTTAGTTTCTTATACTTTTGGGGGTGGAGTTGCTCCGCCTTGTTTCGAAGAGGCTGATATTAACGGTAGTGGAGAAATAGATATTTCTGATATGGTACAATTGGTAAGCTATATGTTTGGAAATCCATCCGGACCGGCTCCAGTCGCTTGTCCGTAAAATTAGTGTTTTTCTACCGGCCCGCCGTTAGTTACTTCCCCTCTACTAGCGGGCTATTTTTTTTACTTGTATTTTATTCTTATAGTTGGTTATCATGATATAATTTTAAGGGAATTTATGCTCACATTTGATATTGCATTAACTATATCGCTCGCTTTGTTTGTAGGGTTAGTTGCTCAATCACTGGCTCATCACTTACGAATTCCGGGTATTGTCCTTTTATTGCTAACCGGAGCATTTTTAGGTCCGGAAGGAATAAAACTTATAGACCCGAAACTATATTATGATTCACTTCATTTATTAGTCGGTTTTGCTGTTGCAGTAATCTTGTTTGAGGGAGGTTTGAGTCTTGAAATCAAGCGAATCACTAGGGAATCAAAAGCTATAAGACGGTTGATTACAGTAGGGACTGTAATTACGATAATCGGGGCTACTATTTCAGCTCACTATATCTTAGGCTGGAATTGGGAGTTGTCATTTTTATTCGGTACACTCGTTTCAGTTACCGGACCGACTGTTGTAAATCCTCTTTTAAAACGAATAAAGTTAAAGAGTAATGTAAAAACAGTATTAGAGGCAGAGGGATTACTGATTGACCCTATAGGTGCAATTATAGCTATAGTTGCTCTTGAAGTAGTAGTACATCCTCTTGGAAATTCATTTTTCTCGGGGACAGTAAACCTATTTATAAGATTAGGATTTGGGGCATTAATCGGTGCAGTCGGTGGGTTTTGTATTGCGTATATTATAAAACCTAAAAAACTTATTCCATCTCACTTGAAAAATATATTTGTCTTAACATTTGTACTGGCTTTATACCATTTGTCAAATTATTTTCAACCCGAAAGTGGAATCGGGGCAGTAACAGTTGCCGGAATTGTAGTAGGTAACAGTAAAAATAGAGTATTACATGAGCTTGTTGAATTCAAAGAACAATTAACAACGATGTTTATTGCGATGCTGTTTATTCTGTTAGCGGCAGATGTTAAGTTTGCGGAACTGCAAATGCTCGGTATTCCCGGATTGATTGTAGTAGGCTTGCTGATGTTTATCATCAGACCTCTTAATGTTTTTATCTCAACTGTGGGTACAGACCTTAAGTTTAATGAAAAAGCATTTCTTTCATGGCTGGCACCGCGGGGAATTGTTGCGGCGGCGGTTGCCTCGTTTTTTGCCATCGCATTAGATGAAGCCGGGATGGAAGGCGGTTCATTATTAAGAGCATTAGTCTTTTTAGTGATTGCTATAACCGTAACACTTCAAGGAATTTCGGGTCCGATAGTTGCTCGGTTACTGAAAGTGAGTAGAAAGGCAAACAACGGTTATGCTATACTGGGAGCAAATCCTGTCGCTATAGAGTTGGCAAAGGGATTACAAAAAACTGAAGATGATATACTGTTTATAGATTCTAATTCCGATGCAGTCAGAAAAGCTGAGGAACTGCAATTTAAAGTTCTGTTTGGAAATGCTTTTGATGAAAACCTTCTTGCCCGCGGGTCGGTCAGTAATATGAAAAATGCAATCGCCTTGACGCCAAATGATGAAGTTAATTATCTGTTTATTAAAAAAGTCCATAAAGAATTAAAAGTTGCTCAGGTAATAATGCCTATCCAAATGAACGGTGGTCATATTACAACCGAAATGGTGCATGAAGCGGGGGGGAATCTTCTTTTCGGTATTGAACGTGATTTAGATTTATGGAATGTACGATTAAGAAAAAAGACCGTAAAAGTTGAAACTTGGAAATCTGTTACTGAAGAATCGGTACAGCTTGTAAATTCTGATAGTCAGGATGCAGTGATTAACAAAGTTTTACTTCCGCTTGTTATCACTCGTGATGAAAAATCAGAGCCTGTCACGGCAGAAACAAAAGTAAAGTCAGGTGATGAAGTATTGTTTTTAGTCTTTGATGAAAAACGAAAAGAAGCAAACGACTGGTTTGCTCATGACGGATGGGTTTATCTGCATCAGGAGAGTGATATACCTGACGAGTCTATTGAAGTATAAGTTCAGCAACTTTGTATGACTGTTTAATACAATCGTTTAAGCTGATTCCGTAATAAGCATTACCGGTAACATATATATGCCCTTGAGTTACCAGTTCATTCTCAAGTCTTGACATAATCTCAGCATGCCCAATTTTAAATTGAGGAATTCCTTTTGCCCAACGGTATATTTTAAACAATTCCGGTTTACCGTTTATACCGACTATCGCATCTAAATCCGATTGTACCGCATCAAGTAAGTCGTTATCTGAAAGATTTATAGATTCATGGTCTCCGTCACCGCCAATCATAGTCCGAAATTGCACCATGCCGTCGGGAGCTCGATTTTCAAATATCGACGATGTCCAGATAGATCCTAAAATTTTGAGATTCTCTTTTTTCGGTACTAAAAATCCAAAGCCGTCTAACTTGTGCTTTATATTTTCTTTTTTATATCCTAAACAGACGACAGAAATAGGTGCATTTGGAATTGAATTAAATATTTGGGCTAGCTGTGTAGATAAGTCTATAACGATATCGGCAGCTTTATATGTAGGAGTTGCTAAAATGATATGTTTTGCTAAGCATTTACTGCCGTTTTCAAACGTTACTATATACTCACTATTTTGTTTTATTATTTTACTTACCGGCATGTTACAAGAAATATCGTTTTGATATTTATCAAGAAATTGCTCAATGACTTTATATAAACCGCCATGGAATGAAGTCAGCCAACCACCCGGACCGCTTGGTGAACCTGATTTTTTCTTTTCTAGTTTAGCTTTTCTTGCTTTTTGAATCATAGCTTTAAATAAAGAACCGTACTCATCTTCCATTTCCCGCATTATCGGGAAACATGATTGAAGTGACAACCTGTCAGCTACACCTCCATAGACACCAGATACCATCGGCTGTACTAAGTAATCAGCAGCTTGTACGCCTATACGCCGTTTTACAAAATCATATATTGATTCATCGATACCTTCAGGACGGGCTTTGGCAAACGGTTCCAGCATAACTCGTAATCTTCCGGATATAGGGAGAATGCCTGAGGTTAAAAATTTAGGAGGTGACATAGGAACAGGGCGAAGTTTCCCACCACGAAGAATAAAACGGTTTGCGACATTATCGTTGGCACGTTCCAATGAATCGGTTAATCTCAGTTGGTCTATCATTTGTAAAGTAAGAGGTTCTCTGTCTAAAAAACCGTTGGGTCCCCAATCTAATGAAAAGCCGTCAATGTTGTCAGTACCGATTGTGCCGCCGAGACGGGAATCTGCCTCGAATAATTTCAGAGAAAGAGAGGAGTTTTTTTGCTTTAAAAAATGTAGTGCCGATAATCCTGAAATCCCACCGCCTATAATTATGACATCATATTTTTTTTCAGTCATTGAGATGCTCCAATACGATATTGGCAAGTAACGCCCCAAAGTTCCTGTCATCATTGAACATCGGCATTCGTCTTATATTGCCATTGTCACCGACAAGTTCTTTTAATTCTATATCAAGCTCAAACATTGTTTCTATATGGTCACACACAAAACTGATAGGGACGATAAAAAGTTTTTTCCCTTCAGATAAAAGCCGTTTGGTTTCATCAACTGTGTCAGGGCCGACCCATTTTACCGGACCGGTTCTACTTTGGTATGATAAGAAATAGTTTCTATTGCCAGCTACATTTTGAGCGGTAAATTCTATTTGAGTAACATAAGGGTCACCCTCATCTACAAATTTTTGAGGTATTGAATGTGCTGAAAAAAGAAGTGTTTCATCTTCCTGTATGTTGTCATCTATATAGGATTTCATAAGTTTTAAGTATTAAGCATTTGAGTGGAAATCCTGAATGAAAATTGGTTTTATGTGCGGATAGTTTTTTAATACCCGACTTACTTCGTTAAATGTAGAGCCGGTTGTTGCTTTACAGTATTGAGGATACATCGGAAGAAAAATAATTTTATTATATTCAGCTAAAGAGGCTTGTTCAATTGCTGTTTCAATAGTCGGGTTAAAATATCTCATGCCTATAAAAACATCAAACGGAGAATGAATCGGGGAAATGATAAATTCAAGATGATCTTTTTGAGAATGAGTCCAATTTAACAGTGGAGAAGAACCGCCAATGAGACTATAATTATGTTGGACTTTTTTATATCGTAATCGACTGATAAGTTTTGCAAACGGTTTTTGAAATAAAGAACCACCGGGTAATCGAATAATCTCACGGTCGGAAAAAATATTAAATAAAAATTGTTTTATATCATCAAGAGAATCCGGTCCGCCCATTCCCAGTAAAATCACACATGTTTTATCAGACTCAAATGTTGCCATACGACCTCTTAAATTGTTCTTGAAAAAGTAGGTTTTTTCTTATTACCGGCTTTATTTAAATATGTATCAAAAACCATAGCTATATTACGAATAAAAGTGCGCCCGACAGATGTTATTATTAATCCGTCATTTTGTGTCTCTATGAAATTATCATTAATAAATTCTGTGAGCAATTTGTGTTCTTCATAGAAATAATCATGATACGATATATTGAATTTCTTTTTAAAATCACCAAAATTCAATCTAAAATTGCACATCAATGAACTAATAACGTATTGGCAAATAAGATCATCCTTATTAAGTATCATACCGCGAAAAATAGGAAGTTCGGAATTCTCAATAGCATCGATATATTTAGAAAGAGTAGAATGCGATTGGAAAAAAGAATTATCAATATATCCGATTGATGACATTCCGAAGCCTACCATTTCAGGTGAAGCCTGTACTGTGTACCCCATGAAATTACGATGTAATCTTCCGTCGTTTTGAGCGATAGTAAGCTCATCATTCGGTAAGGCAAAGTGATCCATGCCTATTTGTAAATATCCCGCATCAGTAAACATTTCTATAGCTAACGCAAAGAGCTTATATTTATCTTCTGTTACAGGAAGCTCTGATTCAATGATTTTCATCTGGTTTGCTTTAACAGAGGGGAGATAGGCAAAGCTATAAAGAGCAACTCTGTCAGGGTGTAACGAAATAGCTTTTGTGAGAGTTTTTGTAAAACTTTCAACAGTCTGTTTCGGAAGTCCGTAGATTAAATCGATATTTACTCCCTCGAATTTTAAAGACTTGCAAAAATCAACTTTCTCTTTTACCAAATCATACGATTGGATTCTTCCGATTGCCTTTTGTACGTCATCATCAAAATCCTGTACACCCATAGAGATACGATTAAATCCGCGATTAACCAGTGCTGCTATCTGTTCGTTGGATGTTACCCTGGGGTCAATCTCAATTGATTTTTCGCAATCTTCTGTAAACATAAAGTGTTTTTCGAGGGAGTCTAATATCTCATTAAACTGTTCGATTGTTAAATATGTCGGAGTACCGCCTCCGAAATGTAATTGGTTTACAACTTTTCGATTTTGTAAATGTCCTGATGTTATTTCTATTTCTTTCATTAGTGTGTCGATATACTGACGAACTCTTTTTGAGTTCCGAGTGATAACGGTATTACATCCACAATAATAACATCGGCACTCACAAAAGGGAATATGACAATAAATAGCAAACGGTTCATCTTTTCTACTCGAGGCATTTTGTAATGCTGTAATGTATGCATCTTTACCTACTGTATCAGACCAAACAGGTGCGGTCGGATAGCTTGTATATCGTGGTCCCGGGCGGTCATATTTCCTCAGAAGTTCAATAGGAATTGAGGTAGCTTGTGTAGTATTGCTCATAGTTTTCACCTATAATTTTGTACAGTTTCCACAACCGTTTGAACCGATTCAATCGGTGTTTTCGGTTGAATTCCATGTCCTAAGTTAAATATCAGTCTATCAAGATTTTCAAAGTTTTGTAATTGCCGTAATGTTTTTTCTTTAACGTGTTCAGGTGAACCGAATAAAACAGACGGGTCTAAATTTCCTTGTACGGATTTATTCTGTAACACAGATGCCGCTTGGTTGATATCCATCCGGTAGTCGATACCGACTACTTCACAATCAATTTCATTTATTAAATCAAGATATGGAGCGGCATTGTTTACAAACATAATACGAGGTACATTTTTATCTTTTAACTGTCCGAAAATCTTATTGGCAGGTTTTACCGTAAACTCATAAAAATCATCTCTGGATAAAATACCGTCCCAGCTTCCAAACAACTGCACACAATCGGCACCTGCTTTAATCTGTTCATTCAAATATCTTCCGGTAATATCAGCAAGCATGTCAAAAAGTTGATTGGCGGCATCAGGATATTGATGTAAAAACTTTTTCGGTTTATCAAAAGATTTTGAACCTTGTCCTTCTATTAAGTAACAGGAAATCGTGAAGGGGGAACCTGCAAAACCTATCAATGGTGTTTGAGGTAATGCTTTTTTGATAGCTTTGATTCCGTTAAGAGAAAATGCTAGTTCTTTAGCAATATCAAAGTCATGCAACTTTTGTAAATCATCAGGAGTTGTTATAGGGTCGGCTATTTTTGGACCGCCGTTATCAGGAAAAGATACAGAGGCACCCAAAGGGTCTAAAAATGTTAGAATATCAGAAAACAATATAGCAGCATCAAGATTAAATCGGTCAATCGGCTGTTTGACTACTTTTGTTATGAGCTCGGGGGATTGGCAAAGTTCTTTGAAAGTTGCCTTGGAACGTACCTCAAGATATTCCGGAAGGTACCGTCCTGCCTGTCGCATTATCCAAATAGGAACAGAGCTGTCATTTTTACCGTAGCATGCTTTTATGAAGTTGCTGTTATTTAGTTGTTCCATGAGTGAGCCTCCTGACGTATGATATTGGCAAGAGTGTTTGCGGTATTGGCAAGCATATTATCAGGATGCACCGATGAAATAAAGCATACTTCATAACCTGAAGGAGGTAGATATATTCCTCGGTTAAGAACCTTTTCATGAATTCTGTTATAGTGCGTAATGCCGGCGTTATTTATTGTTTGTGCTGAACGGGGGAGTTCCGGTTGAAATACAATCCAAAAAATAGATGCTACCCCGGCAATGTTTACTTTGCAATCTCTGAGTTGTTCAGTGATGTCGGTTACAAATCGTCTGTTCTTTTCTTCAAGCTCTTTATAAATTTTACCGTCTTCTAGTTTTTTTAAAGTAGTATAACCTGCTACCATAGCCAAAGGATTACCCGAGAGTGTACCTGCTTGGTAGACAGGACCCAATGGTGATAGCATATCCATGATCTCGGCTCTACCTCCAAAGGCACCAACAGGCATTCCTCCGCCGATACTTTTTCCATAGGTCAATAAGTCAGGTGTGATACCGTAATATGCAGCAGCACCTCCCAAGCCTAATCTAAAACCGGTAATGACCTCATCGAAAATCATCAAAGCTCCATGTTTTTCTGTCAAAGCTCTGATTAATCTGATATAATCATGACGCTGTATCAGTAGTCCGTTGTTGGCAGGGATACCCTCGATAATTACAGCGGCAAGCTTATCTCCATGTTCTGCAAAAAAGTTTTCAAGAGCTTCTTCATCGTCTAAAGGAAGTACAGCAGTTTGAGAAGTAATTGATTCGGGGACTCCTGCTGAAGAAGGTGTCCCAAATGTTGCCAATCCTTAACCTGCTGATACTAACAAATGATCTGAATGTCCATGGTAGCAACCTTCAAATTTTAATATCAAATCTCTTTCGGTAAATCCTCTTGCGAGTCTGATTGCCGACATGACTGCTTCGGTTCCCGATGAAACAAAACGGATTTTCTCAACCGGTTCGACATTATCAACAATAAACTGGGCTAAATTCAATTCATGTTCTGTTGAGGTACCGTAGGTCATGCCGTTTTCACATTGGTCCTGAACCGCTTTGACAACATCCTTGTCGGCATGTCCTAAAATAAGCGGTCCCCAGGAGGCAGAGAAATCTATATATGCATTATCATCAACATCGGTAAGAAAAGCACCTTCACCCTTTTTGATAATACGTGGAACTCCACCAACTGAATGAAAAGCACGAACAGGAGAGTTTACTCCTGCAGGTATAACTTTTTCAGCTTTTCTAATAATTTCTTGTGATTTATCTGTTTTAAGCATTATGCCATCCGTTTTCTAAAATATCACGAAGGTGATAGGTAAGGATTATCGATGCTCCCGCTCTTGTTATAGCGGTAAGATTTTCGATAACCATAATATTTTCATCTGCTAAATTTTCTTTAACTAATAGTTTTACAGCAGTGTATTCTCCGGACACATTGTATGCTGCTATCGGTAGAGATGTGTTCTGTTTGAAATCTGAGATTATATCAAGATATGCCATGGCAGGTTTGACCATGACAATATCAGCACCTTCGGCTTCATCCAGTTCAAGCTCTGTCATTGCTTCAGAACGATTTCTGAAATCCATCTGGTAGCCTTTGCGGTCACCTTTACCCGGAGCAGAGTTGGCAGCATTTCTGAAAGGACCATAATAAGAGGAAGAGTACTTTGCTGTGTATGCCATGATGAGGGTATCTTTGAAGTCATTTTTTTCAAGAGTAGCTCGAATTGCTCCGACTCGCCCATCCATCATGTCAGAGGGTGCTACTATGTCACATCCGGACTCGGCCAGTCGCAAGGCCATGAGCGAAAGTATTTCTGCTGACTTATCATTGTTTATCACATCATGTTCGGTAACACCACAATGACCTGTGTCAGTATAGGCACATAAGCAAACATCCGCGCCGATGAGCAAATCGTTTCCAAACTGTTTTTTGAGTTCTTTAATTGCTTGTATTACAGGGTTTTTTTCATCAGATGCAGATGTTGCCAAGGCATCTTTTCTGTCGGTTACACCAAACAACATGATGTTATTTATACCGAGTTTTAAATCTGATTCGATAGTTTTTGTTAACGAGTCTACAGACTCACGGAAAATACCGGGGAGACCGTTTATTTCATCTTTTACATTCTTGCCGTCGCAAACAAAATACGGTTGTATCAACCGATTTACATTGAGTGTTGTTTCGGCAGTCAGTTCACGGGTTAAACTATTTTGCCGTAAGCGTCGAGGACGTGAGAATAATTCCATTATATATACTCCAGGACTTTGTCTATCTCAGGTTTATCTAAAATAATTTCTGTTTTCCAATTATTATGTTCTATAGCATCTTTTGTTGTATTGCCTATAGCTATTAATTTTGCTTTTGGCTTTCCAAACTGGTTTTCATAAGATGATACAGTTGAGGGGGCAGTAAACAATAAATAATCAGACTCAGTTAGTTTTTCAATATCTGATTTGTTAACCGCATTTTCTTCAGATTTATAACAATTAATCTCAAAATAATCAATGGTAGAGATAAAAAATAAATCTCGAGGGTCATAGTTAATCTCTTCAGCTCTGAGATATAAAATCCGTAAAGGTTCATTGTTGTACATCTCTTTAAATTCGCCAAAGAGATTTTTTCCGTATGCTTTTGTCGGTTGGAAATGAGTATCAATTCCATACGATTTGATAGCATCGGCTGTCTTATTTCCTACTACGGCAATCTTTATAGAATGAGGGAGAAGCTGTTTATCAAGATACTCAAAAAAAACATGAACTCCGTTAGCAGAAGAAAAAAAGAGCCAATCAAAATCTTGCAGGTCAGGGATTTGATTTTCTGCTGTAATAAGCGATTTTGTTTTGATAACAGGAAGAGGAATTATATCTATATCTCTTTTATCTGCTTCTTGTTTTAATAAAACTAATTGTTTTGCATCTCTGGTAATACCTAGCTTGAGCATACTTTCCCTGCTTTTAGTTCTTCAAAAGCGTTATCAATTACATCTTCAATACTTGTGCCGGTAATAGAAATCTTCTTAAGACCGACCCATTGTTCATTTTCAGAAACTCCAAGTATTGCTTTGAGATTAAAAGTATTTCCTGATATTTCTGAAAAAACTCCAAGCGGCAGAGAACAACCGGAATCATATTTAGCTAAAAGTCCACGTTCTAATGCGGCAGCTTTGAAATCGTTTGTGTCATTCATTTGAGAAATGACCGCTTCTACTTCAGGGTTATCATCTCGAATTTGAATACCTAAAATACCCTGAGCAGGAGCAGGAATAAAAATTTCAGAATCTAATTCAAGTACAGTCAAGTCGGAAACATTAAGTTCCAATCGTTTAACTCCGGCAGCAGCAATCATGATAGCATCGTATTGACCGTCACGAAGTTTGTTGATTCTGGTAGGCACATTACCGCGTAAATCTTTTATCTCAAGTTTGCTATTGTAATAGGCTATTTGACATTTACGACGATTGGATGATGTCCCGATAACTCCGCCGTCTATTACAGGAATGATTCCGTTTTCGGTTGTTGAATCTTTTTTTATCAGTAACAGCTCACGTCTGTCGGCACGATAACCGACAGCACCAAGCTTTAGTGATGGAGGTTGGACTGTCATTAAGTCTTTTAGTGAGTGTACTGCCAGATCAATCTCTTTATTGAGTAAGGCTTCTTCTAATTCTTTTGTGAAAAAACCTTTTCCTTCCATTTTATCGAACGAAATAGTATCAATCTTATCACCGGTAGTTTTGATAATTTTTATTTCAACGGTACAATGTAATTGTTCGGTTAGTATTTTTTTTATAAAGTTAGCCTGATACAAAGCTAGGTCTGAACCTCTGGAACCTATGACAAGATGTTGACTGCTCATACTTTTTCCTTGTCTTTGTTATGAATTTTTTCAAAGTTTAAATTTGTTTTTGCCTGTGCCATCTTTTCTGAGAGAACTTTAGACGGCTGAAATGATGCGTTACTTATAAGTTTTGTTACTAAATTTTTAATCGCATTTTTGTCATCATCTTGTAGCGATGTTACTTTCTTCTTAAATAGGTCATCTAAGGCATTATGTGCCAGCTGAATTGATTCTTTAAAAGAAGAATGGAAAATCGGTTTGATTGATACTTCCAGCTGGTTGCTAACAAATTTATATACAGATTCTCGGATAATATTATTTGCTTTGCCTGCTTCTACAAACTTCTTGCGGAGATTACCGTTTGCTTTACTTTTTAATGCGGGGATATCGACAAGTTTTATATTTTTGTTTGTGTCGATATCATCAGAAAAATCGCGGGGTATAGCTAAGTCTATCGCTAATACAGGTTGATCAGTTTGTGGAAGTTTTTCAATAAAATCTGAATCAAAAATAGCGTGTTTACATGCCGTTGATGATGCTATCACGTTGACTTTTTGAGGAGCTTTTTTAAAGTCTTCCAAAGAGACAGAGGTGCCGTTAAATTCTTTTGCGAACTTTTCTGCTTTTTCAATTGACCTATTTACAAATAAAATTTTACCGAGTTTATCTTTTGTGATGTATTTGGCGAATTTACCGGTCATTTCACCGGCACCGACTAAAGCAATTGTTTTCTCTTTTTGATTATGCAGATGATTTTTAATCTCTTGTACAGCAAGTGATGCCATTGATTGATGTCCGCTGCCGATTGTTGTTTCTCTTTTAATTTTTTTAGCTACAGTAAGAGCTTCATCGGCAAGCGTATGTAAATAAAAACCTACATGTCCTTTGGCGAGAGCATCTTGATAGGCATCTTTAAACTGACCGGTTATTTGAGTTTCGCCGACGACTAAAGATTCCAAAGAGGAGACAGTTCTAAAAAGATGTGTTATCGCCTCTTTGTCTCTGAAATGATAAAAGTCATTTGGGAAAAAGTTTAAGTCGCTGCCGTCTGAGAAAAAGAAATCAATAAGGCGATGCAGAATATGATTGTTGTGAGATGAGTCATTGATTGTATAAATAATTTCAACCCTATTACAGGTAGAAAGATAAATTAGTTCATCTAAGTTTAATGCTTCTTTGAGATTTTTAAGGATTTCATCTTTATTATCTCGTTCTATGGTAATTTTTTCAAGGAGTTTCATATTCTGTTGCCAGATTGAAGTCCCTATTATTCCAAATTCCATTTTATCTCCTTACGTCTCTCTCAGCTATCAGCTAAATGTTTAATAAGAATTAACTTTATTAAACAGTTTAATTGTCAAAATTGTGTCATAGTTTGTGAAAAAAAGCACAATAGATACATTAATCTACTATTTGTCAGTATTTAGCATATTTATTATAAAATAAAGGTAGATAATAGGATAAGTGGGATTATAGCTTATAAAAAAACCCGACTAATAAAAGCCGGGTTCGGTAAACTGTTGGGATTTGCATCTCTGGTTCCCAACGATAAAACAGATGTTGGAAAAGCAGCTACGCAGCAGCCACCTCACATGTCTTATAGTTCAAAATCAGACCACCTCCTTTCTAGTGTACTTTAATATGGTAATTTTCAATTTTTATGCAAGAAAAAAATCGGTCTAGTAGGGCGGAATCCTTTAGTGGTTCCGCCATTACTCTTGTATAGAAATCGCCCTGAACTTGTCGTTGGGATTCCCTAATGTCATTCTCGACCCCGATCTGGATAGGTTAAAACAAACAATTAGCTATTGGAATTCGTAACAAGGGTAAGGTGGAGCTGCTCCACCGTCAAACATAAATGCAACTAAATAAACTAAGTCCTGAATATCAACTTCTCCTGTACAATCGACATCGGCTAATAATATACTTGGAAATGGAGCAGGGCCTCCTTCAAACATATATGGTAGTATAAATACCAAATCGCTTATATCAATCATACCTCTGCTGTTATTTACATCACCTCTGGAAAGCGACAGAATTGCTCGAAATGCGTCAACCCTGCCATATCCATATTCTACGTTTGGTGTATCAGGAATTGTTCCCCAATCTAAATCTTTAACAGCTGTATTTCTGAGAATTTCATAGACTTGCTGGGCAGTTAGAGTGGGGTCTTTAGCAAGTATCAAAGATGCAACTCCAGATACAATCGGAGCTGCGGCTGAAGTACCACCGAATTTACAGTTATAATCTCTATCGTTACCTGATGGCGGACAATCCCAAGTAACGCCTAAATTGCAATTAGTAAAATGAACCAATGTACTATTGTTAAGTCCATTTCCACTCATTTGATCAAGACTCCAAACATCACCTCTAAGGCATGTATTACCGCTTGGTGCTACAATATCAAGAGTGGGTCCATAAGAACTATACCCCCATATATAGTCATCAAGTTGAGTAGCACCCACTGAAAAAGATGCCGGAGCTAAAGCAGGGAATCTCACACCTATAGGTTTTCTCGTGTTTCCGGATCCAAAAATAACAGGGCTTCCTAAACCATTACGACCCATCAGGGTAGCTTCCATTATCGCATCAGCTATGACATCGGAGTAAAAAGATGGGTTCGTGTAAGCCCAACTATTTGATAATATATCTGCATTATACTCATACCAAGATAAGTAAATCGCTTCTGCTATGGCACTGTCAGGCATAGGGGTATAATAATCAAAATCCGTATCACCATAAATTTTAATAGGAACTATATTTGTGTTAGGGTTCAAAGAAATCATTCCAGTAGATGCTAATTGACCAGTTATAACATCTGTTGTATGCGATGCTCCTATAATACCAGCTACACTCATTCCATGAGCAAAATATGGACCAGGTGTAGCATCAGAACCACCAAGTGCAAAGTCTTTTCCAGGTAATATCCTTGAAGCAGGTAAATCTTCATGGCTTGTAACACCATCATCAATTACTGCAACATTTATTATATTTTCTGTAAGACCAGCAAAATCCCAAACTGAAGCATTATTAAAACTCCCGATAACTTTTTTAGTGTGAGGTTGGTAATCATGATAGAAATCATATAAATTGTATGATAATGGCTCAATCCGAACATCAAACTCAGGATGAGCATATCTAGTGACCGGCATTTCATAAAAAAGATTTGCTAAATCGACAGTCGATTGATTTATTATAGGATTATTGTATAAAACGTAGACGTTATATAAACCTGCAATTTTATTTCCTACAGTAACATTATTAGAACTACAAATACTTTTAATTGTAGCATAACTTAGTTCAGAATCAAAAGCAACATAGAATGCTGTGCCTACAAGCATCCCAGAACTATCAAAACCAATATAAAAAGGTTCTACAAAATCAATAGTATTTATTTGTCTGAGAGAGTCAATAAAAGAAAAGTAATTGTTAGATGTTGATAGTGAGCATATAATAAAACCATCATTTACAGGATCTTCAATATATGCAGTCAGAATACGGTTGATAGAATTTAAAATACCTTCCTCGTTTATAGGTCCAAAAGAAGAATCAAACTTTAATACTAATTTTGTTGAATCAATTTGTAGTGGAATCTGCTGTCCATTACCATAATAATGTTGAGCAAAACTCGAACTTACTAATACTATTAAAAGCAATACGCTTAGAATCATTAAAAATTTTCTCACAATAATTTCTCCATATTTATAATTTTTATTTATTACTTATTCTGCATTGTCATTTGGGTAAACCCATAGCCATTAGGTCCATAATCTCTTCTGTCAACAACTGTAAGGGTTTGTAAATCAATTAAATGAAAAACAGATAATGCCATAACACCATTTAAGACACCTAAGTATCTATTATCCGGTGTTGCTATGACATCATTCGGCAGAGCCCATGCAAAACTGTCAGCATAAAATATAGTACTGTCAATTATTGTTTCTATCATATTTGTTTCTAAATCAAAAACTTTTATAAATGGGCTGTTTGCTCCTTGAAATGGAGAACCGGGAGCTGTATAATACACTTTTTTCTCATCTGCTGATAAAGTTGCCGTACCGCCACCGGGGCAGAGAGTATCAGTAAAAATTATTGAATCAAGAGCGATGTCATAAATATCAAATGCGGCACAGTATGAACCAATGAGATTATATAGTATCCATTTCGTTTTATCAGAGGTAGGTATTAAAGTACCTACACTTCTATCAGGAAATGATTTTGTCGTTTTTATGAATTGAGTTTCGTTAATAGTAAGTATATATGCTGAACCTGAATTGACAGAGTCGTAAAAGCCACAGAAGAAAGTTAAGTTATCTTTTGAAAAAATTCCTCTATAAGTTGTTAAAGTGTCACTATAAATCACTTGATAGTCTGATGTACGAAGAATACGGAGAGTATCTCCAGTTATGGCAATTAGCTTGTTGTCAGGTGAAACCGCAACAGCATATCCAGTTTTGTAAGGTAACTCCTGAACGATTTCAAAAGATTCAGCATCTATAACAACAACTGAAGCGTCAAGCGACAGATAAAGCAACTTACCATTAGCAGATACAGAAATCCCCCTTTTGGGTGTCCAAGGTATTAATGCGGAATCTATTTTTTGAGAATCAGGGTAATATTTAAACAATACCTTATCTCCTACTCCAAAGTAATTACTAAAATAAATAGGATAATCTTTGTCTACCGGTTCCGGTTCGGTCGGTTTGTTACCGCATTGACAGCCTGAAAGAGTGATAATAATCAGTAAAGCCGAAATCATGGTTTTTCTTTTCGGGAATTGTCGCACCTGTTCTCTCCTTTTATTTATAAACATGAATCATAATTATTATAAAACAACATAATCGCATTGTCAATCTATGATATAGACGTATTTTATTATTTCTTGTTTTACAGAAATTTAGGTTCATTCGCCAAAGCGAACTTTACAGTTTCAATAACCGACAGAAAACATTTCTCGTATTACAAATCCTCTACACAACCAACGCATTTTACTACTCACTCATCTGTTATGAGACACTTAATAAATTTACCAAGAGGAACAGGATAAACGAAAAAAACTAAATTTGCATGAAACAAACCCATTTTGCTGTAACTCAAACATACTTATAAGATTACGAGAAAAAAGTTATTTTAAGATGTGGATAACTTTATTTTAATATAAATAGAGGAATTTTATCAACAACCTACGGGGCAGGGTAGAGCATCTCAAGAGCATCTTTGAAAGATTGGACAGCTAGAGCCTTGTCTGAATTATTGAGAGAGATAAGAGCTAGATAGTAATAGGGGTATGGTTCATGCTGATTAAATTCCAGCACGGTTTTTAATAATTCAAGAGCTTTGTCATTGTTCCCTTGCTTTGAATAACAAAGAGCAAGATTCATCATAGCAGGTGTAAAAAATTCATCCAATGCTAATGCACGGTTTAATGATATAACGGCGGAGTCAATTTGTCCCATTTTTAAATACAGTTCACCGAGACCACTCCATGCGGCTACAAAAGTCGAATCTAACTCAACTGCTTTTTTATAATTAACAAGAGCTTTATCGTCCTCTTGTAGTGCGATATATAGCTCACCCTTTAAGCTATATGGAACCGGGAACAAAGAATCGTTTTGTATCGAAATTTCGACATTGGCAAGAGCTCTTTCGTACATTCTTTTATTTTTCAGATTTAGTGCTAAATTATAATATCTTGATGATTTCAAATTTGGTAAATACCCTTTTTTCAAGACTAATGTAGTATCAGCGATATCTTTTTTCCCTAAGATTACATCAATAGAATCAATAATTAAATCATGCGTTGTTAATGAAAATCCGGCAGGACCATACCTCATAACTCCAATAGTATCTGTAATGGCTGTCGATGGAACCGCTATTACTCCAAATTGATAAAATATCTCTAGCTTATTATCGATAATTACAGGGAAAGGAAGGTCAAGCTCTTGAGAGTAGTTAATTACTTCCTGTCTTAACTCAGCAGACATTATCTGGCTTTCTACATTTACCGCTATAATTTTAAAAGGGGCATCGGGGTATTGTAATCTAATTTCTTTTAAGGCATGTAGCTCTTCTATTGAACGTTTAGACCAGGTAGCCCAAAATACTACTATCAACATATTGTTGTCTTTAATAATTTTCTCCGATGATACCTGCTCATCGGTTAAAATATCTTTGCTGTCGATAGACGGGAGTTTCATACCTTCATGCAGATACCGAAAAGCAGCAGTTGCTGACGGAACAAATAAAACCGCAATAAGAAATATGAGAAAATAACTTATAGAAGCATTTTTTATGTTAGAAAAAATCTTCATTATTTCCCTCGTTTAAGTGCGGATTCTAGAGAATGTTGTAAATAGTCGAGTGCCGTAGTAGTATCATTCTGATACAATGATGTTAACCCTCGCAGATACAATGTTTCCGGTTCATTCGGTTTGATTTTGAGAATTGCTTCAAGTAGTTCAGATGCCGTTTGGAAATCTTGCTGTTCAATTTTAACACGCGAGAGTAATAACTTTATTCTTGTAGATAATGGATTAGCTGACATTCCTTCTGTAAGAGTTGTGTCAGCTTTTGTTGTATCTCCGTTTTTTAATTCTATCAGCCCTTTATAAAAATATGCGTCGACATTTTTCGGAGAGATTTGGAGAAGTGAATCTATAAATATATATGCTGAATCCAGTTTTTGGTTTTCATAAAATGTAACAGCATGTTTTAGATAAAGGCGTATTTGTTTTCTTTCCGCACGTTTCTCCTCTTTTGTTATTTCCTGTGCATGAAGAGCAGAGGAAAATATAAGAAGAAATATAACTACATACTTTATCAGTTTCATCAACTACCGTTATTTTTTACGGTTATATTCTTTTGGAGAATGACATCCGACTACACAACTTCCGCCATTTTCTAATTTAGTATATGTAACAGGTAATTCCCAGCTGATTTTACCAAAAGGTACAGATTCACGAATATGTTTAGCTTGTGATGATGCGTGAACCTGATGACATGCTTTGCAACTTCTACCTTTTTTCTCTTTATTTACATGTAGAAAATGCAGATTTCTGTCTCCGTCGCGAAAATCAGTTAATGTTTTTGTCTTAGCATTTAAAGCTAAATCCTGATTATGACATTGGAAACAGATAGCATAATTATCGGTTTCATACGGCATATAAAATTCTTCAGGGAAATTTTTCCTCAAAATTCGAAAATTTTCTGAACCGTGAGGATCATGGCATGCATTACAGTCACCCTCAATTACAGGACCGTGTTTAAATTCTTGTGCGGAAACATATTCATTCATATCGGTATGACAACTGAAACAAAGGGCTTCCTGTGGTTTTACAAACATGCGAGGATTATCAGATGCGTGGACATCATGGCAATCAAGACATCTCCCGTTTTCTACCGGTTCATGTTGATATTTGGCTCCTTGGTAAGTAGCTATATTTTCATGACAAGTATAACATAATTTTTCACCGGCAGCACCCAGCATAAATTCTTCTTTATTGGCATGCGGGTTATGACAATTCGTACAATCTTCTGAAACGGGTTTATGAATATGTTTTTTATTCATTATTTCAGATTTTTCTTTATGACAACTAATACAGAGTTGTTCTTTTGGTGTATTTAGCTGAAATTCATTTGGAGAGGCGTGAGGATTATGGCAGGCATTACAGTCACCTGCGGCGATAGGACCATGTACATATTTATCTTCAAAATCAGCTTTATCATGACAGGTAAAACATAAGTTAGATGCATCACCCTTTAAAGTAAACCGATAATCAGATTGATGAGGATCATGACATCCGACACAGTTTCCGTCAGCAACAGGGGAGTGGACGTTTTCTTCAAGTAACATATCACGTTTGCCGTCGTGACAACTAAAACAAAGTTCTTCATCTTGAGCGGCAAATTCAAATTTATGTTTTTTACCTTTTACCGGTGTATGACATACAGTACAAATACCGGCACCGACAGGCCCATGAATAAACTTTTTTATACCCATTGTACTATGACACTTATCTGTTTGACAACCGGCTTCATCTTGGGCAAAAGATTTATTCGGTGAAAAGATCAGTAATAATATTAGCACTATAAACGCTGTAATCATCTTATTCATTATATTCTCCTTCAAAGTTACTCATGTAACTTTATTTAATGAAAATCAAAAAAAGTATAATTGAAAAACGTTTGTCTTGTGAAAAAGATAACAAACTAGTTTCTGATGTCAAGTACAAAGCAGTCATTTTCAAAGCCTAACATTATTTCAAAAATATCTATATTGGTGCTGCGTATCTATGTAGTTCCGTCTATCTTGTTGTTTTGTCGGCAGATACAGATAATTATTAATGCAATTATGGGATATATTTGAAATATCAATATTCTCTGCTTTTTATGTTTCAGCTTGAGAATTATTGCAAATAAATGTATATTTGTACGTATATCTTAATAGATGATATGTATGTTTTGAGTTTTTAATACGTTAAAGGATTATAGATGGAAGAATTATATTCAAAGTTATTAGAGGAAATAGGCGAAGATATCAACCGAGACGGGTTAAAATCTACTCCAAAAAGGGCAGCAAGAGCATTCAGCTTTCTGACTAAAGGGTATAAAGAAAATATTGATGAAATTATTAATGGTGCTTTATTTCCATCCGACGCGAGTGAAATAGTATTGGTCAAAGATATCGAATTATATTCTCTGTGTGAACACCACTTATTACCGTTTATAGGAAAATGTCACGTTGCTTACATCCCAAGTGGAAAAGTGTTAGGGTTATCAAAAATTGCACGAATTGTTGATGTATTTGCCAGACGGTTACAGATTCAAGAACAACTAACCAGACAGATTGCTCAAACAATAAATAAATATACCAACGCTCAGGGAGTTGCTGTTGTCATAGAGGCAAAACATCTTTGTATGATGATGCGGGGTGTTGAAAAACAAAACTCGTCGATGGTAACATCATGTGTTTTGGGTGAATTTCATGATGACCCCTCAACGAGAGCAGAATTTTTCTCGCTGATAAAATAGATTATGTATATAACGGTAGCCAAAAAATTTGAAATCGCCCTCTCGCATCGGATGTATAACCAAGATTTATCCGATGAGGAGAATATAGCTCTATATGGCAATGAGTCAAAAGGGGAGTATGGTCATGGGCATAATCTTGTCGTGACATTTATATTTCACGGTCCGGTTTCAGATAAAGACGGCATGATGTTAAATGTGACTGTAATCAAAGAAAAAATAAATAGGTTATTAGCTGAGAGATATGATCATAAATTTTTAAATACGGATATCAAACCTTTTGACAAAGAGGTTCCGACATTCGAAAAGATAGCTGAAGAATTGCTCAAAGATGCCGTTACTTTATTCGAAAATGAATCGACACAACTTGTTATCTGTCATATTTGTGATGATAACGAACTGGAGGCAACAGCTTATACAAGCGGGATTATCGAACGAAGTTATCATCTTGACTTTTGTGCTGCCCGCCGAACATATTCTCCTCATCTATCAGAAACAGAAAATGAAAAACTGTTTGGTGTCTCAGCCCGCAAATCAGGACACGGACATCATTATAATCTTCGTTTAACATTTCGGGGACAACCTGATGCCAAAAGTAATCTGTTGGTACAACATTCACAAATCAGACCTCTCTTAAATAAATTTTACCGAAAATATGATCATCGAAATCTTACAACAGACATTACCGAACTACAAGGAATGCCGATGACAACCGAATCTTTGGCAAAACATTTTTTTTCTGAACTGCGTAAAGAATTGCCTCTTGACAGAATTCGGCTAAATGAAAATGATTATTTCTTTATAGAATATACCCAAAATGATAGAATGTTTATGGGCGTTAAAACTAAATTCTATGCCGCCCATCGTCTTCATGTGCAATCATTATCTGATTCTGAAAATGAAGAAATTTATGGAAAATGTAATAATGCAAACGGTCACGGTCACACCTATAAAGTAGAGATGCTTTTAGAAGGTGAATACAATCAGGATACGGGAGCTATTTTTGACCTAGCTATTGTCCAGACACATCTTGAAGAAATACTGCATCAATGGAATTATAAACATCTTAATTTAGAAACAGATGATTTCAAAGATACAATCCCAACCGGTGAAAATATATGTCTAACCCTTTGGGATAAACTGTTTGTTCTATATGGCAATCAACTCAACAGACTTTCTTTGTGGGAAACTGCCAATAATCGCTTTACTATCAGAAAAGACATTTCAGAAAGATAATAATGAAAACAATACTTATCACGGGAGCAAGCAGAGGTATAGGTAGAGCTATAGCGAGTAAATTTGCTTCAGGAAACAAAATTATTCTTACCGGACGCAATAAACCAATGCTGAATGATACTGCTGAGTACGTAAAAAAGAACGGCGGGGAACCTGTTATTATTGAGGCAGATTTATCAAACCCTCAAAATGTTCTTTCACTCACCAAGAGTATTGATATAACTCAACTTGATTTATTAGTGAACAATGCCGGGATAGCTGTCGTTGAACCTCTTGCTGAAATGACACTTGAAAATTGGCAGAAGACTTTTGATGTAAATGTTACTGCTCCCTTTTTACTTATTCAACAACTACACTCTATAATGCCAAAGGGTGCCACAATTGTGAATATAGCTTCGATAGCATCAAAAGAAGGATTCCCAAATTGGAGTTCATACTGTATGAGTAAATTTGCTTTAGACGGATTTACGAAATCTATTCGGGAAGAACTTCGGGAGAAAGATATTCGGGTTATAAATATCTATCCGGGTGCAGTTGCTACCGATATTTGGAATTCTGTACCCGGCGAACAGAACCTAAGTGAAATGATGTCACCTGAATCTGTTGCTGAACTTATCTATACATCAGTAGCACAGCCTAGTGGTACAGTTATCGAGGATATTATTTTGAGGAACTTACATGACTTTTAGAGGATTACTCGCTAAATCTATTCCGTCATAAATTAGTTTATGCAATTCTTTATTATCTTTTGCCTTCTGAATTAAAAACTTACGAATTTTAGGCTCTAAGTCAGTTAATACTTTTTCCTCTACTATTATTTCAAGTAATTCAACTGCTAATAACCAATCATAATCATGCTCTTTTATTAAGGCATCCCACACATTTTCAAGAACAGATGTATCATTATTACCGTTTCTATAGTCACGAACTAATTGATATAATCTGTGCAAGGCTTTATCTTTTTCGGTATACGAAACTTTAATAACTCGGGTTTTTGAAATTGTAGTAGGCTGTTCATAAGCATCTTTGTCGGCAGCACCTGAAAAAACCGAACAAATGTTTGACCCGATAGCCATGTCATACGTACCCCACGACGGGTCGAATAACAATTCATCCCCGTAAGTAACCGTACAATCTCTGAATGTTATAAGAATAGGTTTTTTATCATTATAAGTAATCTGAGTACATAAACCGTTTACAATAATGCCGGACTCAAATTCAAGACGTGCTTTAGTATTTATTATAATTTTAAATTGTTCCAAATCGTTATTGTTGAAATCTTCAAAAGGTTTTGTAGATTCTTTTAGTTGCCCAATCGGTGAACTGAAACCGTCTTTGTGGTACTCAATGGAATGCCCTTTTAGTTCTTTATAACCAATCGAAAGGTTTGTTTTTCCGGTAGTTTTGACGAATATAGGATTGTCCGAATTGTCAACGAGAAAGTCAGTGCATATGCCGGATACTTGCAAGCCCGAGCTATACGCAATCGTAGATGTGTTTTCGGACTCAACAGCTTGTTTTATTCCTTGAAGTCCACCAACACGAAAAGCCATCTGATCGGCAAACTCTTCCAAGACATTAATAAGTGTTTTGAAATTATCAGTTACAAACAAGTGAGGTTGTTTAGTAGTAATATCAAAAGCATATTCCTGAGTAGATAAATCATATTGAATCTTTTTGACCGCATCGGTCAAACAGGTCGATGCCTCTCCTATCGAAGATAAAATCCCCGCACCATAAATTTTGGGTGACTCCAAAGTTCCTACAAGACCATACTCGACAGTCCACCAATGTAACCTGGTTAATCGTGCCATTTCAGACGGTTCACCAAGGTGCTCCTGTTTGTATAGTAAATCTTTTTCTAGAGCATCAATATCTTTTTGTAAGGCACCGGGGGTCTCTTTTAAAATTGAAAGTTTTCGTATCGCTTCATAAAGTTCGAAATCTTTTTTCGATGACATTGCTTTTGCACCGATTTCTCCAAAACGACGTAAATACTCAGCATATTCTTGGTCAGCAATTACCGGGGCATGTCCGGCGGCTTCGTGAATAATATCAGGACTCGGAGTATATTCTATATGCTTTATCTGTCGCATATCAGCAGCGATAACTAAAACCCGATGCTGTTGAAATTCCATAAACGCAGCAGGAGGAATAAAACCGTCCACAGATACAGCTCCCCATCCTATTTTAGATAATATCTCATTCATTTCTTCGATAGAGGGGATAGCCTCTATTTTAAGTCCGGTTTTTTCAAGACCTTCAAAATAAATCTCATGAGCATGTTCAATTAAAAAACGATGATTTTGACGAAGAACATACCGCCAAACCGAATGATCTATCGGAGTATATGCAGTGTAGTTTTGGTCTACAATAAACTGATATAAATGTTGTGGGAGATTTTTAATAGCAGGGTTTTGATGTAACCGTTTAAAAAAATCTGACTTTTCACGGTTTTCAAGTGAGTGACCGGGCGAAGATTGGTTTCCGTTCATTTTATGTTCTCCAAGTGTGATTCAGGAATCTGTACCAAAATAATCTACTATGTAATATACTCAAATTTTCAATTTAAAAGCAATAATTTCTTTATGAGAAAAATGTATGATACTGCTCCAATGACTCAGGATTAGCTAGTGCATCTTTGTTAGTAACTTCTTCGCCATGCAGTATTTTCCGCACTGCTATTTCAACCTTTTTTCCGCTGATAGTTCTAGGGATATCGGTAACTTGAAAAATGTCAGAAGGTACATGACGGGGAGAGCAATTAGTTTTCAAACTTTTTTTAATCTTTTGTTTTAATTCACGAGTTAAGGATAATCCGTTTGAAAGCACAACAAATAAAATTATTTGCGTGTCATTGTTTATCTGTTTTCCGATTACAATAGCTTCTTCGACTTCTTCAAGAGACTCGACCGGTCCGTATATTTCCGCAGTACCTATTCGTACTCCCCCCGGGTTTAAGGTCGCATCCGAGCGACCATGTATCACAGCTCCACCTCGTTCATTGATTTCTATATAATCACCATGTTGCCAATATAATTCTGATTCTAAAAAATAAGCTTCTTTATATTTCTGTCCATTTTCGTCATTCCAAAAATAAATAGGTCTTGACGGAAAAGGAGCCGAACAGATAAGTTCACCGATTCTGTTTTTAGTAGGTTCAGTTTCATCTGTTTTCATCTCGACTTTTATTCCTAAGCCTCGGCATTGCAGTTCACCGGAATAGACAGGCAGCAGAGGATTACCGAGAAGAAAACATGAAATTATGTCTGTCCCGCCTGATATAGAGGATAGCTGAACATCTTGCTTTATATCTCTATATACATATTCAAAATTCTGTTCTGAGAGAGGTGCTCCCGTAGAAAGAATTGTTTTCAGAGAATCTAAATTATATTTTTTGTTAGGTTTAATTCTTCGGGCTTCACATGCGGAAAGAAATTTAGGTGATGTTCCAAAAACATGTATCTTATGTTTTTCTATAGCTCTAAAGAGCACAGATAAGTTCGGATACGAAGGGGACCCGTCATACAGATAAATAGTCGCACCTACTGCTAATGATGAAACTAACCAATTCCACATCATCCAACCGCAGGTCGTGAAATAAGTAATAACATCATTTTCCTTGAGGTCTGTGTGTAAGATTAATTCTTTCAGATGCTGCAGTAATGTTCCGCCTGCACCATGTACAATGCATTTTGGTTTACCGGTTGTACCTGATGAATACATAATATACAAAGGGTGGTCAAAAGGGAGTTGTGCAAATGATAATTCGGTTGCACTTTTGTCTATAAACTTATCCCATGGTACAATATTGGGATGGTTTAACGAACTAACTGAATTGATTGAATCAATAATGACAATTTTTTCGATTTGATTAATTGAATTCGCTAAATGTTCAATCACATTATTTGAATAGAATTTTTTCCCGTTATAACTATAACCGTTTACCGCAAAAAGAATTTTTGGTTTTATTTGACCAAATCGATCAAGGACTCCTTGGTAACCGAAATCAGGAGAACATGATGACCAAACGGCTCCAATCGAGGCTGTCGCGAGCATTCCTATAATTGCTTCAGGGCAGTTTGTGATAAATGCAGCAACTCTATCATTTTTTTTGACACCTGCTTTTTTTAGTGCCGAAGCAACTGATGCAACTTGTTTGTGCAATTCAGAATATGTTATTGATATAGCTTCTTTGTCTTCAGTTTGGAAAATTATTGCAGTATTGTCATTTTTATATCGCAGAAGATTTTCAGCAAAGTTTAGTTGTGCATCAGAAAACCAAACAGCACTTCTAATTGTATCTCGCTCTAAGACAGATGTAAACTTTTGAGATGCTTTTACATTTGTAAACTTCCAAAGAGTTTCCCAAAATAAAGAGGAATCTGTAATTGACCATTGATAGAGTTCATTATAGCTTAAAAATGTCAGTTGATAGTTCTCGGAAATATACTGCATAAACAACTGTAAATTGGAGTTTTGTTTTCGTTCGGCAGAGGGTGTCCAGAGTAACTTATGAGCATTGTGAGACACAATGATTCTCCGTTAATTATCTATCAAAGTTGTGGAAAGCAGGGCAAGTATGGCAAATGCGTTATCGTTTTGCTCTAGTGCTTTTTTTGCGGAAATTTCAATTATACGCTTGCTGTTTACTTTGTCCTCGTGATTTATAGCAACTCCGGCAGCATAAACAGCGTGATAATCAGTTCCGTTGAGCAACTTGGGGATATCATTTATGTTAATTTTCTGATTTTTATACGAAGTAATAAATGATTTTATTTCAGTCTCCAACGGTAGCAATTCTATATTGCCTAACTTTCCGAGTTCGTTACCGGTCAGGTTTTTAGAATGTTTTATAAAATCAGGTAGCGAATCAATACCGATGCCTATTGTCGAAATTGGTTTTTCAATTTCAAACATGGAACAATCAAATGCTTTTGTATAATAGTTTGCCGAACTTCTACCGACAAGGCGTATGAGATTCGGTTCAATAACACCATCTTGCATTATAGTTTCATCAACATGAATTTTGACAACTTCGCAAATTACCAAGTTGCCGGATCCTTTATTTTCGCCTAATGGAATAATCTGTTGTACTACACATTCCATTTGAAAGGGTGATTCTAAAACTCGTTTCGGTTTTACAATATCGGAATCGATAGCTGTTAAGCCACTTTTGACAAACTCGTCTGTATCGGCATCGTATTCTGTAGAAGCTAAACTTACCTGTTGTACCATTTCGTACGAAACTGCCTGCACTACACACTCTTTTATTTGATGTAAATTATTCAGGGTATCTTTTGTGCTGCCGTCACGACCTCGGCGGGCAGGGGAGAATACTATAATAGGAGGGTTGGCTCCAAAAGCATTATAAAATGAAAAAGGTGAAAGATTATTAATACCGTCTTCTGAAACTGTCGAAACCAAGGCTATCGGTCGGGGAGTGATACCCCCCAAAAGAAGTTTATGAATTTCCGGTATTGACGCTTCTTTAGGGTCAACTGAAATAAACCTTTTATTCTCTTCTGAAGCCATGTTTAAAGTCAGACCTGTTTTTTCTTAGCTAAGATAGAATTACTTTCTTTAGATTTAACAATTTTGTTAGAAAGCTTTCCCAAACCGTCAATAGTCATATCTATTGTGTCACCGTTTTGCAGCCATATAGGCGTATGTTCTTCACCTTTCGCTTTTGCTTCTAAAGCCCAAGTACCGTTTAACTCGAGATAACAACCTGTACCAACAGTTCCCGACCCGATAACATCACCGGGATATATTTCAGTACCATAGGATGCCCGTTCCAAGATTTCTGCAAAAGTCCAGTTCATATCTTTCATATTGCCTTCGGAGACTTGCTTGCTGTTGTGGAATGCTTTCATCTGTAAATTATATTTGTTCCCAAATTCCGTTTCAACTTTGTACTGTTCTAATTCATCGGGCGTAACCATCCAGGGGCCGATGACAGTTGCAAAATCTTTCCCTTTGGCGGGACCTAAATTGAGTTTCATCTCTTCCATCTGTAATACGCGGGCAGAGAGATCATTCATGATTGTATAACCAGCTATATATTTGTCGGCATCTTTTGCCGAAATGTTTTTACCACGTTTCCCTACAATTATTGCGGCTTCAAGTTCAAAGTCAAGTTTGTGCATATGGTCATCTTCGACAAGTACATCACCTTCTCCATAAATCGCATTATGATTGGTGAAATAAAATATCGGATACATATCAAATTCAGGTATCATCTCAACACCACGGTTTCTGCGGGCAGTCGCAACATGCTGACGGAATGCATAAGCATCTCTGCATGAGGGAGGATTAGGAATAGGAGCAACCATTGTAATAGTATCAGCTGTTATAGAAGTTTTACCGGCTTTTATTGCATCTTCAATTTTACGGGCAGTTTCCATACCTGCTTCTTCATGCCAAAGCAGCTCAAGCATTGTCGAGGGAGTTGCCAAGCCGATAGCTTTACCGTTTTCGGCTAAATCATACACGGTGTCGTTGGTATATAATCCGACACGAACTTCCTGTCCTTTTATAAATGAAACAAATTTCATCAGTTTCTATCCTTATTATAATTTTACTTTTTCATTGTATTTATCACAAAGGGTGTTATATACTTTTCCGATAATATCCAGCGCAAATTCAGTTTCTTCTATCGTTCCTGAATTAATCCGTACACCGTTTGGAATGCCGAAAGTATTTACATGGCGTAAAATCAAACCGCGATTCATACATTCCTCAGTAAACTCTTTGGCAAACTGTTCAGAGGGCATAAGAGTTAGAATAAAATTTGCATACGTCGGAACTTGTTTTATGCCAATTTTGTCTAAGCCTTGAATTATTAAAGTAAGTGATTTTCTGTTTAGTTCTTTCGTCTTTATAAGAAACTCATCGTCATCAAGTGCCGCTATTGCACCGTGCTGTGCTAAAAGATTGGGTTCAAACGGAAGCTTTATTTTATAAAGAGATTCAATCACTTCATCAGGCCCGACTGCAAAACCGACACGAAGACCGCCTAACCCGTAAGCTTTAGAAAGCGTCCGCGTCACTACCATATTGTCGTAATCATAACGGATACCATTTGGATACTGAGGATTATCGTCGGCATAAGTTGTATATGCTTCATCGAGAATAACCATAATATGATTAGGGACTTTAGCCATGAACATTTCAAACTCATCTCGGTTAAACATTGTTCCGGTCGGATTGTTCGGATTTGCCAGGTATATCATTACCGTTTTGTCAGTTATCGCATTGTATATAGCCTCAAGGTCAAAAGCATAATCTTTTAATGGAACCGTTACTAATTTTCGTCCATACTTTCGAATTGAAACATAAATACCGATAAAGGTTCCCTCAGATGTAACTATTTCATCAGATTGAGTTGTAAATGCATTAACGATATAAGAAAGCAACGCATCGGCACCGTGACCGCAAATAATATGGTTCGGTTGTATATTATATTTATTCGCTATCGCTAAAACTAAATCATGCGAGAGAGGGTCGGTATATCGGTTTAAATTTTTCAAAGCCTTTTCAATAGCCTCAACTGCTTTAGGTGAGGGACCGAGAGGGTTTTCATTAGATGCGAGCTTTACAATCTTTACTAAATTTTTCTCGCGGGCAAGCTCATCAATCGGTTTGCCTGCTTTATACGGTCTTAAGTTTTTTACAAACTGCGGTATCTTTATCATGTTATATAATGCAGAACCCTATTCTAACCAGGATTGAGCATAATCCTTATCAATAGTATCTTTTACATTTGAGGTCGGGGTAAGAGGTGCATAGGTGTCAATCATTACTGCCCATTCGTTTGTCTCTTTTGCACCGACTGAATCTTCAGTTCTTCCCGGTTGAGGACCGTGAGGCAGTCCGCCCGGATGAAGCGTGAATGACCCTTCTTGGATACCTTTGCGAGACATAAAGTCACCTTCAACATAGTACAGGACTTCATCAGAATCAATATTAGAATGAAAATATGGAGCAGGAATTGCAGAATCATGAAAATCGTACAATCTCGGTACAAAATTACAAATTATAAACCCACCTGTTACAAATGCAAGATGCACAGGGGGAGGTAAATGAATTCTTCCGACTTTTGGATGATAATCTTTGATGTTAAAGGCAAACGGGTATAAATATCCGTCCCAACCGACTACTCCAAACGGATGATGCGGTACGATATGTTCAAAGTATCGCTCTTTTGCTTTGACAATAATCCGAAATTCACCTACATCAGTATTTGGCTCCGTGAACGTCGGAGGTCTAAAATCCCGCTCACAATAAGGAGCATGTTCTTCCATCTGCCCGTAAGCATTCTTAAAATGATTGGGAAGTTCATAAGCGGTATCTGATTCTACTATAAGGATTTTATTATTTTCAAAGTTATCAAATTTCAACTGATATGTTGTCGCACGGGGGATAATCAGCTGGTCGCCTTCAGAAAACGTAATAGCACCGCAATGAGAGAGCAAAACACCGTTTCCGTGATGAATAAAAATATATTCGGCAGCCAAAGCATTGCGGTAGAAATCGTCGCTATCTTTTGTTACATAGGCGGTAGATATTTTACAACTTGGATTTACAAAATACTCGTCACGGCTTTCTATGAAATTACCACCTGTTTTTTTGTTGCCGGAAAAGCAATGGTAATATAAAACAGGTGCTTCAGCCCAACCGGTTTCTTTGTGCAAAGCTATCTCTTTGACAGATTTAACAGCAGTTGGAAGATGATGATGATAGACATTTGAATAAATTCCGGAAAATCCTTTTGAAGAAATTAGTTCTTCACGGTAAAGAGACTTACCGTCCGGTTTATAAAAAGTTGTATGTTTCACACGGGGGATTTCACCCAATTTATGATAAAAGGCATAATAGTTCCTTTGTATTATGTTCGGTCTTAGCAAGGAGGCATTAACTCTTCAGCAGTTTTGTCTAAGTTACCTCGCAGCTTTTGGTCAAGTTCTATAGATTCAAACAGAGATTGGAAATTTCCTTTTCCAAACCCTTGGGCTCCGTCTATACGTTGGATAAATTCAAAGAAAAATGTAGGACGGTCGCCTATCGGTTTTGTGAATAACTGCAGAAGATACCCTTCCGATTCTTTGTCGCAAAGAATATGTTCTTTTTGTAAGTCATCTATATTTTCCTTGATATTCAAATTATCCCGCTTGCGAAGCATGTCATAATATGTGGAAGGAATTTCTAAAAATTCAACACCGTTTTTACGGAGAGCTGAGATAGTTTTAATTATATTGTCAGTTTCAACCGCAATATGCTGTACTCCAGAGCCGTAATATTGTTCGATATATTCTTCTATCTGAGACTTTTTTAGTCCTTCAAACGGTTCGTTAATCGGATTTTTAATTTTAAAATCAGCCGAACGAACTACTTTGGACAAAAGGGCTGAATATTTGGTACCGATATCGCCGGCTTTGAAATCAACAAAAGTCTCAAAATTCATCGTTTTGTTAAAATAACTAGCCCAGATATTCATTTCGTTTTCACGAACATTACCGACAATGTGATCAACTCCGACTAAACAGGTATCTTCGCATTCGATATTAATTTTTTGTCGCGGTTCGCAAAATCCCGGCTTAAAAATATGATTATAATTATCCCGATTTATATAAACTAATTCGGTGTCATCATATAAACGTATTGCAGCTTCTTCTACAGAGCCGTTATGGTCTTCAAGTTTATGAGGCCGTTCAACCATTATTGCACCGTTTTTGGTAGCATAAGAAAATGCTTTTTCGACATCATCTACTTCAACAGACCAACGTTTAACACCGTCACCGTGACGATTTATGAATTGAAAAATTTCATAACAATTCGGTTGTACAGGTGAAGTTATGACAAATTTTAAATTGTTTTTGGTCATATAGTATGAAATTCTGTCACGAATTCCGGTTTCGGGACCACAATATCCGGTGATACTCATTCCGAGAGCTTTTGCGTACCAGTATGCAACCATTTTTGCTGAGCCGACATAAAACTCAATATAATCATATCCTCTGATTCCAAGGACATTTGACATCTGTAACCTCCTATAATTCAAGGTATTTTATCTGTTTATCTTACTACTTTGTTATACGTTACATATAGTGAATATGTCTGAAATTATATAAAATACAGCAGGTAATCGCAACTGATTTGTCAGATTATTTTGGGGATAATGGTGCGATTCACTCTTTTATATGATGGTGTTACTTTTTGTCAACAGAAGGACAGCATTCAACTGTTTGCTCACCGGTTTGATGAACTATGACTTTTGGACTTATATAAGGTATCCCCAAAGATAGTCCTCGCAAAATAATAAGGACTGCTATAATAACTCCACCGACCGGAATAAGTTTTGTGAAAGCTTTTTTCACTTTGCTTGAAATAAGTCCTACAGCGAACGAAAGCACGAGTAGCAAAGGTAAAGTCCCCAGTCCAAATAAAGCCATATAAGATGCTCCTGATAGCATAGAGCCTGTTGATGCGGCACCTGCTAAAGCGATGTAGACAAAACCGCAGGGGAGAAAGCCGTTTAATATTCCAATTAAAAACAATGATGCGACTGATGAGTTCTTAAACAAAATACTCCAGTATTGTTTTATTTTTGTTGAGAACTTTGTGAAAATTTGAAACGGGAATAGCTTGTTTAAAAAAACGGCAGGTAAAAATATCATTACTAATATCAGAACACCCATACTAATTGAAAGAATATTCTGATAACCGGCTAATGAAAACTGTTCACCTATAGAGCCGATTACAAAACCCATAGCAGCATAAGTAACAACTCTTCCAAGATTATATACAAGACGAGTAAATAAAAATTTCCATTTCGAAGTTTGCGAAACAGGCAGAGCCAGTACTATAGGTCCGCACATACCTACGCAATGAAAACTTCCAAGTAATCCAAATAGAAATGCCGACCAAAGTTCCATTTTGTTTTATCTCAGATAGTGAGATTTTCCTCTTGATAATAGGAAGTTCCCTCGGATTCCCAGCTTAATTTCATAACCCAGTACCCTTTTAAAAATCGTGTAGTCGACAATATCATCTGGTTCGAACTGTTTAAGTCTATCGGAACCATTTGATCTGCTCTTTTGTCAGAAGGTCTGAAAAATAGCAGGGTACCGCTAATACCGTTTTTGGCAACTGAATCCGGAAAGGTTACAGTTAATGACTTCTCATTACTGTTTATTTTTACAAACGGTTTGACCGACAATTTTTCTGTATTTTTCATGTTGTCAATTTTGGTTTGATACGATAAAGATTTTTGATAGTAGTTATCTTCTACCAAAGAAAAGTCCTGCATCGTAGAGAAAATAACAATGGTAAGCATAAAAACAACAAAGCCTCCGTACAGCAAAGCTATTCCGATACCCCATTTAGATTTATTCTTTTTTTCTTCAGTCATATTAACGAGGTCCCATAAAGTTAGTAGTTACTTATTCAAGTACGACACCATTGGAAATTATCTCAATGGTAATTAAATTATTGGTTGTAAAAAGTTCATCTTTTGCTATTTCTATAAAAAAGACAGATTCAAACCTACCGTTTTGAGGAACAACCGATGTATTGCCTATCAATAATATACGGCCTTGCTTATTCTTTAATTTAAACTCAAGAGGTACATCTGTAAACGTTTTATTGATTACAGAAATGTTATATAGATTCTTAATCATTCCTTCATCGGTCTCCTGATATAGTGTTCCCGAAGTCCGCAGAATTGATGTTTCAATATCAGTTCTAGTTGTTAAAAGAACTGTCATGATGATAAGTAAAAATGATAAGGTAAGTATATATCCGAGAATTCTACCGGTTACTTTAAACTTTCCGCCTTTTTCGATTATATTTCCGGACGAATACCTAATTAGACCTTGTGGTAAATTTACTTTATCCATCACCGAATCACAGGCATCTATACAGGCAGTACAATTGACACATTCAAGTTGAGTGCCGTTACGAATATCTATTCCGGTAGGGCAGACCTTGACACATGCATAACAATCAATACAATGACCTCTATTTGAAAAATCTTCTTTACGTTCAACGATCCCGCGTTTTTCACCACGTTTATGGTCATAAGCAACAACTATAGAATTATTATCAAGAAGGACTGATTGAAGTCGTCCGTAAGGGCAGACCATAGTACAAGCCTGTTCTCTAAACCAGGCAAAAACACCATAGAAAATTAAGGAGAATAAAAACATAAACCCTAATCCTATCAGATGCTGTGACGGAGGGTCTGTGATTATTTTCACTAACTCATCTAAACCAACAATATAGGCAAGTAATAAATTACCAATCAAAAATGATAACGAAAAGAAAATAATATGTTTTAACCCTTTTTTGAAAATTTTCGTAAATGTCCAGGGAGCTTTTGCTAACCGTTTTTGACTGGCAGCGGACCCTTCTATAAGATATTCTATCTTTCTAAAAACCATTTCTAAAAAGATAGTTTGTGGGCATGCCCATCCGCAAAAGAGACGACCGAATACAGCAGTAAACAGAACAATAAAAACTACTAAAGTAAGCGTAGCTAAAACAAACAGATAGAAATCCTGTGGCCAAAAAACAACACCCAATATAACAAATTTCCGCTCAATAATATTGAGAAGCATAGCCGGATGACCGTTGATTTTTAATACCGGTAAGCCGAATAAAATTAATAATAATATCCAGGATACAAATGTCCGAGCTGAATAAAACTTCCCCTTTGGCTTTGTTGGATAAATCCACAACCGCCGACCGTGTTTGTCGGCGGTTGCGATTGAATCTCGAAAACTTTTCTTTTCTTCGTTCATGTGTTCAACAACAACTTACTCTTCAACAAGTTCCCCTTGAGGAGCTTTTGCATTGGGAGGGTTAGTCCCTTTTAATGTTAGAACATAACTTGCTACTTTAAGTATCTCATCTTCTTTTAAGAAGGCTCTCCATGCTATCATTCCTTTAGCAGGGTACCCATACTTCATACTTTTAACAATTTTACTAAATGAAGCACCATGAATCCAGTAGTTATCAGTAAGGTTTGGCCCGATTCCACCTTCACCGACAGCACCGTGACATTAGAGACAGTTTCTTACAAACATATCTTTACCGGCAGAAATGTCAGCAAGGTCAGTAAAAGCAACATAGGAGATAGTATCAGTTTCAGCAGTTTCTTCTACATATGCTACCTGTCCGGCACCCATTAAGATCATACGGGGAGTTATATCACCGCCCGGTGTATAGAAAGGGGAGTGATAGCTGTCTAAAAAACCAAGAGTCTTCGCATCAGAGTCTGAGACTCGAACATAACTGGAATTTACTTCCTGCAAGTATTCATCGGCTTGTAAATAACCGATGTTGAAAACATGGAAATAAATCATATAAATAACAGCCCATCCTATTGATACATAGAATAGCCATAACCACCATGTCGGCAAGTCATTGTCTAACTCTTTTATACCGTCGTAGTCGTGGTCTAAAAGTTTATCAAGTTCTTCAGACATCTATTTTCTCTCCATCAGTCAAATCGTTATCAAGCGGTAATTTTTCCATTTCGGAAATGACCTTTTTGTCTAGACTTAAAGCCCATATAACTACTATCATAAATATGACAAAAAATATTATTAAAGATGTTATCGGATAAACCTCAACACCGGCTAACGATTGTAAAGCTTCTTTTTTCATAATACTCTCTTTTTAATTTCCGGTTTGAGGTTTAACTTTAATGTCTGTACCCATTCGCTGCAAGTACGCTATTAAAGCGATAATTTCTTTATCACTGCTAACAGATATTTTTGATTCTTTAAGAGTAGCAACAATTTTTTCAGCTTGTGCTTTCATATCTGCAATACTTTTTTGATCATAATCTATTGGATACGGTACACCAAGAGTCGTCATCGCTCTTATTTTACCCGGCATACCCTCAGTATCATACGGATCTTCAGCAAGCCACGGGTACGGAGGCATAATAGAGCCCGGTGACATTTTCTCAGGTGTAATCATATGATCATAATGCCAAGCATCAGGGTATTTACCTCCGATTCGAGCAAGGTCAGGACCGGTACGCTTAGAACCCCATTGGAATGGATGGTCATATACAAATTCACCTGCTTTTGAATACTCACCATACCGTTCGGTTTCAGAACGGAAAGGTCTGATCATTTGCGAGTGACAGTTATAACAACCCTCACGTATATAAATATCCCGTCCTTCAAGTTCAAGCGGAGTATACGGTTTAACAGATTCTATCGTAGGTATATTTGATTTTATCATAAAAGTCGGAATTATTTCAACAGCACCACCGATTAAAACCGCAATTAAAGTAAAGAGTAAAAACTGTGCAGGCTTTCTTTCCAACCAGCGATGTGTTTTCTCTTTCGGTCCGGTGTATTCTTTAGTTAGTGCAGGAGCTTCTGCTTTTTCATCAGCCGACAGAGTTCCGCTTTTCATTGTTTTAATCAAATTGTAGAACATCAAGCAGGTTCCGACAAAGAACATAAGTCCTCCGACAGAACGAATGATATACATTGGTATAATCTGTATTACAGTTTGTAAAAAGTTAGGATAAGCTAAAAATCCTTCCGGTGTAAATTCTTTCCACATTAAACTCTGAGTAATACCTGCGAAGTACATCGGTATAACCCAAACCAGTATACCTAAAAATCCGAGCCAAAAATGAGTGTTGGCGAGACGTTTTGAGAATAATTCTGTATTATAAATCTTTGGAATCAACCAATAAAGAACTGAGAATGTTAAAAACCCGTTCCATCCTAAAGCACCAACATGTACATGTGCGATAGTCCAATCTGTGTAGTGCGAAAGAGCATTAATACTTTTAATCGAAAGCATAGGACCTTCAAAGGTTGCCATACCGTACGCAGTAACGGCTACGACCATAAATTTCAGCACTACATCATCGCGGACTCTATCCCAGGCACCACGAAGGGTCAGCAAACCGTTCAGCATACCACCCCAAGACGGTGCTATCAGCATAATCGAAAATACAGTTCCAAGTGATTGAGCCCAATCGGGAAGTGCGGTGTAAAGCAGATGATGAGGACCTGCCCACATATAAATAAATATTAATGACCAAAAATGAATAATCGAAAGTCGATAAGAGAAAACAGGACGGTTGGCGGCTTTCGGTAGATAGTAATACATCAGTCCCAAATACGGTGTCGTCAGGAAAAATGCCACAGCATTATGAGCATACCACCATTGTACCAAGGCATCCTGAACTCCTGCATAAACGGGGTAACTTTTTATAAATGAAACCGGTAGTTCAATCGAATTGACGACATGTAAAACTGTTACGGTTATAAATGTTGCTATGTAAAACCAAATGGCAACATACATATGTCGTTCACGTCTTTTAATTATAGTTCCAAATAATTGAATACCAAAAATAATCCAGACAACAGCGATAGCTATATCTATCGGCCATTCCAGCTCAGCATATTCTTTACCCGATGTAATACCGAGAGGAAGCGTAACAGCTGCGGAAACAATTATAAGCTGCCATCCCCAAAAATGTAATGTACTCAAGAGATCAGAATAAATCCGAGCTTTGCATAATCTCTGTAAAGAGTAATAAACACCCATGAAAATTCCGTTACCTACAAACGCAAAAATAACGGCATTTGTATGTAAAGGTCGTAATCTGCCAAAAGTAAGGTACGGGATGCCTAAATTAAGTTCCGGCCAAAATAATTGGGTCGCAATTATTAAACCGACCAGCATTCCGACAATTCCCCAAATTGTTGTTGCCCAGGCAAAGTTCCTTACGATTTTGTTGTCATAATGAAACGTTTCAAGATTCATTAAAAACTCTCCATCCTATCATATTATTTCTTCTTCTTATTTTCATCTATATCATCAAAAAGTATTCGAACCGAAGGAGTATATGTATCATCAAACTGTCCTTTTTTGTTAGCCCATAAAAATGCTACCAAAAATGAACCTGAAATTAACAATGATAATCCTATCAAAACAAAAAAAATAGACATACTCTTTAAATCCTTAATCTTTGTGCTGCTATTTTTGTTGAGATTATTATAATTCCTACTACCGTAAGCGAACTAACCGGCATAAGTACGGCAGCAAAGAGTGGAGATAATATACCCATAACAGCAAACCCTAAACCGACTACATTATAAAGAATCGATATTAAAAAACTAACTAAAATTATAGAAATTGCTCTTTGGGAAAACCTGATAAATTTAAATATCTCGGAAAATTTCTCGCCGGCAAGAATACCGTCAGAGGCAGGCGAAAAAGAGCTCATACTTTCAGTTACTGCTATACCTATATCTGCCTGTTTTAATGCTCCGGCATCATTTAACCCGTCCCCAAACATCAAAACTCGTTCGTTCATGTTTTGTAACTCTTTAATATGTCTAAGTTTATCGTGAGGTGACTGATTGAAGTGATATGAAGTTGTCTGTGGGAAAATATCTTGCAACGCTTGTAATTCTCCCCTGTTATCTCCTGAAAGAATAGTAATCTGAAGTTTATCCCCTAGATTTTTTACCAAATCTTTTAAGCCGTCACGGTATTGCGATGAAATTTTATAAAACCCGTAATAGGAACCGCCTATTGAAATATGCACTCTTGATTGTAAATTATTACTTTCAGTAGGTATCTCTTGGTTACCACAAAATAGTGATGACCCGATTTTTATCTCCGTTTGATTTATAAAGCCGGATATTCCTTGTCCTTCGGTTTCGTGAAACTTTTCAATTGAAGCACTATTATTATGCGGTAAGTATTCATACAGTTTTACGCTTAACGGGTGTGTGGAGTGGTGAACCAAAGAACGAACATAACCGATTTCAATATCAGAGAGTTCTTTCCCTGTATATGTAATAGATGATTCTTTTGACTTAGTCAAAGTGCCGGTCTTGTCAAAAACAACATGTGTAACAGATGCTAATTTTTCGATAGTATTACTGTCTTTAAAAAAGAGTCGGTTACGACCTAAAATTCTTTGAACCGAACCAAGCGTTATCGGAGTCGCTAATGCCAAGGCACAGGGACAGGCTATTATCAAAACTGAAATTCCAACAAAAACAGCTTTCGACGGGTCGAGTAACATCCATACAAAGGCAGAAATTAATGCGATTGCGACAATAGAAATAGTAAAATACTTGCTAAACCGATTAGCCATATTTGAGAGGGATTTTGAATCAGGTTTAGAAAAATTAGCATCATTCCAAAGCTGAGTTATATAACTTTGGGATACATCTTTTAACACTTCCAATTGAATAATACCGCCTGATTGTTTGCCGCCTGCATAAATTTTATCATTTACTGTTTTTTCTACCGGTTCTGATTCACCTGTTACAAAACTATAATCGATTGAGGCATGATTACTCAGAAGTCTGGCATCGGCAGGGATAAGTTCATTATTCCGTACTAATATCATGTCGCCCTGTTTTAATTCTGTAATTGGAACAATTTCTTCTTTCTTGCCTGATAATTTTATAATAGAAATCGGGAAATATGATTTATAGTCCGAATCAAACGACAAAGATTCATAGGTTTTTTGCTGAAACAGTTTCCCCAACAAAAGGAAAAATACTAAACCGGTAAAAGAATCAAAATAACCGGGACCTGTCGACGAAATGACTTCATACAGAGAACGTAAAAATAGCATTGAGATTCCTAATGAAATAGGTACATCCATATTAATGGATTTCTGTCTTAATCCGTAATAGGCCGACTTGAAATAAATTGAGGCTGAAAAAAATAAAACCGGTATAGATAACAAAATATTTAAATACCCAAAAAATTGAACAAAGTTTTCTGACAGAGAACCGTCGGAACTGAGATATTCCGGAAAACTAAACAGCATAATATTGGCAAAACAGAAACCGGCAATTGCTACACGAACAATTAGAGATGATCCTTTTTTCCTCTTTGTCTGTATTTCGTAGTCATCTAAAGATATCTGAGGTTCATACCCGATTGAGGCAAGTAGTTCTACCAACGTCCGTAATGATAAGTGCTGATGAGCAAATGTAATTGCAACTTCTTTTTTTAAGAATTGAACTCTTGATGAAATAATAGAATTATTTAGTTTTTGTAAATTTTCCAATAACCAGATACAGGAAGAACAATGGATTTGAGGAATAACAAGAGTAACTTTACTCAGAGATGAATCGGTGAAGTCCAGTAACTGCTCTTTAATCTTTTGATTGTCTAAATAAGCAAAATGATTTTCGTAGAATCTATCCGAAACTTTAAGGCCGGGTCGGTCTTCAATCTTATAATATGAGCTGAGATTGTGGTCGTTGAGAAGTTCGTAAACAAATTTACATCCGTTACAACAAAAATATTTATCTCCAATTGCAATAGATTCGTCTGTACAATTCTCACCGCAATGCACACATATTACATTTTTAGTCGTCATAACGGTGGACATAAATCCCAAACTCCATACCTTGCAATTACTTTCATAGACTATAGTATACTTAAAACATCCTTAAAGCCCATTAAACGGGTCAAATATATTGAATGATTATCAATCGGGCAAGACTTGTTTGCAAATTTATTAAATAAAAGTCTATACTATCAATAATATATATTTTAACTAAAAAAATAAGCTAAATATTAAACAATTTTTTTACAACCTTGACCTTATTTAAAGTTTCATTTACATTATTTCAATGGATAAAAAAGATTTTCGCAAATATGCACATGAATTAGTTGACTGGATGGCAGATTATCTAGAAAATGTCGAACAATATCCGGTAAAATCTCAAGTAGTTCCAAAAGAAATTTTTAATAAACTCCCCGAACTCCCACCGACAAAACCTGAGCAATTTAAAGATATTTTTGAAGATTTTCAAAAGATTATTATACCGGGTATGACCCATTGGCAGCATCCGTCATTTTTTGCCTATTTCCCTGCAAACAGTTCGCCGCCCTCAATTTTAGGCGAAATGCTGACTTCGACCTTAGCAGCACAATGTATGGTATGGCAGACATCACCGGCAGCAGCTGAACTTGAAGAAAAAGTCATGGATTGGCTCAAAATAATGCTCTCGATTCCACAAAGCTGGTCAGGTGTAATTCAAGATACCGCATCGACAGCTACTCTGGTGGCACTTTTATCCGCAAGAGAAAAGAAAACAGATTATCTCATCAATCAAAAAGGGTTCGCACAACAGAAATTCAGAATATACTGTTCATCAGAAACTCATTCTTCGATTGATAAAGCGGTAAAAATTGCAGGGTTTGGGATTGAAAACTTAGTAAAAATAGAAGTAAACGACGCATTTGCGATGATACCCGAAGAGTTGGAGAAGGCTATTTCTCAAGATATTGAAAACGGTTTAACACCGTTATGCGTGATTGTAACTCTTGGGACAACTTCTACAACTGCAATCGACCCTCTTGATAAAATTACTGAAATCTGTCAAAAATATAGTATTTGGGTTCATGTTGATGCTGCCTTGGCAGGTTCTGCTCTTGTATTAGATGAAATGAAATGGATGATACATCGGATTGAATTAGCCGACAGCTTTGTGTTTAATCCTCATAAATGGATGTTGACCAATTTTGATTGCTCCGCTTATTTTGTAAAAGATACAGAATCGTTGATTAAAACATTTGAAATAATGCCTGAATACCTAAAAACGAATGAAAAAGAGACTGTTAATAATTATCGAGATTGGGGGATACCGCTTGGTCGACGTTTTAGAGCCTTAAAACTATGGTTTGTCATTCGTTCGTACGGGATTGAGGGGATACAAGCAAAAATTCGGAATCATATCAAAATAGCAGAAGATTTAGAGCAGAAAATAACACTACATGATCAGTTTGAGTTACTGGTTCCTCGTTCATTAAACTTACTCTGTTTTAGATATGTTCCTGATGCAAATTTAACAAACGAAGAACTAAACAACCTCAATCAAAAAATTCTGGAAACTTTAAATGCAAGTGGAAAGCTTTTTATTACACATACAAAGTTACATCAAAAATATACACTCAGAATGCAAATAGGTCAGACCGAAGTAACAAGACAGCATGTCGATGCTGCTTGGGAGCTTATAAAGAAAACTTCTATAGAAATAAATTCCAAATAAAAAAGCAGTTGTCATAACTGCTTTTTCGAAGTTGTTCTAGAGTAAAAAAATAATTACATATTATCTGAATCGTGCCATTCGCCGTCCTCAAGCCATTGGTTTGGTCTATCAATAAAATTGATTACGTTTTCCATTGTGACCCAATGACGGTGTTCTTCATCGGCAATTTTATGTAAAATAGAGGCATTGTTGGTGTTTTCCTGCTTTTCCGCTTCTTCACGATAAAAAGCTTCGGCCTTTTTCTCTACATCACGGGCTTTTTCCCATATTTTTTTAGCATCATCCGGAAATGTAAAATCTTTATTTTCTTCTTTAAGGGATTTGAAAATATTTTTTACCGATGCAAAAATAGTAGTTGCTTCAGATTCTATATATTCTACATCATTTCCGTCTTTCATTGCCTTGAAAAGAATATAATGTTTCTGTTCATCTCCTGCAATTTCCAACAGAATCTTTTTTAACTCGGGAGAATCGACTTTTGTAGCAGCTTCTTCATAGTATGCTTTTCCGTCGAGCTCCATTTGCATTGCATATTCAAAAACGTTCATAATAAAACCTCGCTTTATGCTGTTAATCTTTGTATAACATATCCTTTTACGTATTATTGTCAATAACTCATTGGAATTATTGACAATTATTTCTAAAGTAAAGAGCATGAACCGCTTGATAATCAATCATAAATTATTATCTTCTGATATGCGACTAATAAAAATCTGTTATTATTTGTTAATATCAATTATAACTTTTTCTTTCAGCAATTCTTTTGGAGCAACAATTGATATCGCTCCGGTAGAAAAAGAGCATTTTATATATTACTTTGATGAGTTGCAGTATATTGAACTCTCCGATTCAATACTCAATTCCTCCCGTCAGAAGATGATAAACCTTTTACAGGATTCGCTTCCTTATAAACCGTCTGTTTATGTCTTAAGCAACTTGGACGAATTCAATTCTCTTGTAAGCGGAAGATTTCCAGATTGGGGGGCAGGAGTTGCTATTCCCGAACGAAAGATGATAGTAATAAAATCACCTATGCGATTTAATCTTAACAAGTCATTAGAACAACTTTTAGCTCATGAATATGCTCACCTGGCAGTATCTCACAAATCTCTTTTTAATCATCCTCCCAGATGGTTTAACGAGGGTGTCGCAATGTACATCTCGGAAGAATGGGGTTGGTCTAACAATATTGCAATGGGAAAAGCTTCTGTGTTTGGACAGTTTATAGGTTTACAAGATATTGAACTTGTCAACCGTTTTAATGAAGGCAAAGCACAGGTAGCTTATGCCGAGTCATATTTAGCTGTGAGATATATGTTAAAACATTATGGGAAAAATGCCGTAAAAATATTTCTGGAACAAATAAATAGTAAAAAATCTATCGATGAAGCTATGTATATTGCTACCGGTTCAACAATGAATGAATTTCAAAATGATTTTGAGAGCTCTTTACATAAACAATTTAATTATGCGAGTCTATTTATGGATACAATTTTTTTCTGGATTGCTTTGGCAGGTATAGTCGTCTATGCTTTTTTCTTACAATTTAAAAAAAGAAGAGAGTATTATAAAAAATGGGAAGAAGAAGAAAAACTGCACTCAACTGATTTTGACTACGGTGACTCCGATAACCCTGAACATATTGATGATGACGACGAGGCATGGCGACAGTAAAACACAGAATTGAATATTGGGCAACAAGGCTTGGATTTGGATTAGCAAATATCTTATCTGCCAAGTCGGCAAACTCATTCGGCAAGTTTCTTGGAACTACATTTAGCCGTCTGCTTCCAAAAAGAAAAAAAATTGCGATAGATAACCTGCGTCAGGCCTTCAAAGAAACCAAAACTGATTTAGAATATAATGAAATAGCAACACAGGTATTTGAAAATATCGGTCAAACGTTCTTAGAGCTAGCCCGCTTTAATAAAATTACTCATGCTAATCTCAAAGAGATGGTAACTTGTAAAGACACCTCCGCTTTTCAAAAAGCACAGGATGAACAAAAAGGGGCAATACTTGTAACATCTCATTTTGGAAACTGGGAACTGTCGGCAGGGTGGGTTGTCGCAATGGGGTATGATATAGATGTTGTCGCGAAAGTCCAAACAAACCCGCTTGTAGATGATTTAATCACGAAGCTTAGGACAAATTTACAAATCAAAGTAATTCCGGTGAAAACTTCTACTTTGAGAAGTATCCTGAAATCTCTCAAAAATAAACGCTTTGTCGGAATAGTTGCCGATCAGCATGACCCGTCGGGTAATTTAATACTGGACTTTTTTAATCGTAAAGCATCCGTGGCAAAAGGGCCTGCCTCATTTGCCAAAAAACAAAATTGTCCTATTATTCCGATGGTGATGCGACGTATAGCATATAATAAATATGAAGTCATTACATCAGAGGGTATATATCCGTGAGATACACTTGATGAAAATGATGATATTGTCAGGATGACCAAAGAATATCTTACATTCTTTGAAGATGTCATCCGTAAGTATCCTGGGCAATGGATGTGGACACACAGAAGATGGAAAATTAATGTCGAAAATTAGCAACTTTATTATAAGAATTCAGTAAGAGATATATTGTAAAGATATTAGGCATATTTATAGGAAGGTTTATAGTGTGAAAAAATATTATTATCTGGTAGCTTTAATTGCGTTTGTACTGCTTACATATTACGGTGTAAATGCGATATTTTCAACTTCGTTTGAGATTCCGATTACGAAAGTTTCTCAGGGTGAGTTTATTGTAGACTTAAACGAAAACGGCTCGATAGACGCTAAACGGTCGATGACAATTTCAAGCCCAAGAGTCCGCGGTCTTCAAATCACATGGTTGGCACCTGAAGGAAGCATGATTGAAAAAGGGGAGCCTGTTATTCGGTTTGATGCTACCCAGCAGATGACAGACTTGTCGGACAACGAATCCAATCTCAAAATAAATAAAAACTCTCTCGAGCGTGCTAAAAAAGAATATACGATTCAGGAAAAACAGCTCAAACTTGATTTGGAAAAAGCAAAACGAAACAACGATGAAAAAAAATATGAAGCTCCCCGTATAGCAGAAGAAGCAAAGATGGAATACGAACTGGCCGAACTTAATTTTGCTGCCAGACTCGAACAACTCAAAGCAGATGTTGATAAAGCTGAGGTCGAGGTTGACCGTTCTTCTGAAAAAGTTAAAAAAGCAAAACGTGAATTAGAGCAGATGACTATCAAAGCTCCGATTCCGGGGTTAGTCGTATATCTTGAAATCTGGAAAGGGGGAACTATGGACAAAGTGCAGGAGGGTGACTCACCTTGGCCCGGGCAGGGGCTTATAAATATACCTGACCTTTCTGAAATGATTGTAAAGACAACTGTATCAGAAGTTGATGCAAGCAAGGTTGACACAACTCAAGAAGTTATTATTTCACTCGATGCATTTCCTGACATAACATATAAAGGTGTTATAACCAAAAAAAGTACATTGGCAAGACGAAAAGAATCAGGTTCAAAAATTAATGTGTTTGATATCGATGTCGCCATTCTTGACAACGACGGTGAATTGAAACCCGGTATGTCCGCCTCAGCTAAAATTATCATTGACAGACGTCAAAATATTGTCTCTGTTCCCCTTGAAGCTGTCTTTGAAAAAAAGGGTGAGACAGTAGTCTATCTGAAAAATAAGAACAAACAGATTGTCGATGTCGGACAGAAAAATTCTATGTCGATTGAGATATTAGAAGGATTAAACGGGGATGAAGAAATCTGTCTGTTGGATCCAACCTTGGATGAACAGGGACTCCCCGGAGATAGGGCATCTGAACCCGAAATAAATAAAGATAAAAAAAGACCAAAACGTGATAAGGGTAGTCGCGGGAGAAAAGGTCGATAATGTTCGATAAGCAAACGTTTGCTATTTCTATAGATGCATTGTTATCTCATAAGCTTCGCACTCTTCTTACTATGCTCGGTGTTATTTTTGGAGTCGGGGCTGTTATTGCGATGTTATCAATCGGAGAGGGTGCCAAACAGGAAGCTCTCGAACAGATTTCTATTTTAGGTATTAATAATATTATCGTACAGGCAAAAATACCCGATGCAAGCCTAAGCTCTGATTTAGGTCTTTCCAAATCAAGCGGCCTTTCAATTGCCGACGGTGAAAATATCTTGAAATTCGATGCTCTCTTTAAAAATATTGTACCTCAACGTTTCGAGGCGGTCTCGTCTGTTTATTACGGCTCCGAAGAGGTTAACGCTCGTGTCGTAGCAACAACTCCTGACTATGTTTATTCATCGTCGGTAGAGGTTGAAAAAGGTCGCTTTATAAATCAGATAGACTTAGATAGTTACTCGCAAATTTGTGTCTTAGGAGCTAAGGCGAAAAGAGCCTTATTTGCTTTCTCAAATCCGATAGGCAAAGATATTAAAATTGGAGATGTCAGCTTTACCGTAGTAGGTATAATGGCAGATAAATATATCGGACGTGGCAAGGTAGAGGGCTTTGAATTAAAGAACTTGAATGAAGATATATATATTCCATATTCAACGGCGACAAAAAAATTAGAACGTTCTACGATAAACAACTCGAATACTCGTAGTGGACGGCATTTTATGATGAAGGTTGACGAATCCAAGTATAACATTCCTGAAGTAGACCAACTTACTATTACGGTCACAGATTTAAAATATGTACAGTCAGCTACTAAACTAATAGAATCAATTTTAAGCAGACGACATCACGGTGTTGATGATTACAAAATTGTAGTTCCGGAATCATTATTAAGACAATCCCAGAAAACACAGCAGATTTTTAATATTGTCATGGGGGCAATAGCTGGTATTTCACTACTCGTAGGCGGAATAGGTATTATGAATATTATGCTTGCAACAGTATTAGAACGTACAAAAGAAATAGGTATTCGCAGAGCAGTAGGTGCTACCAGGGTACATATTATGAGACAATTCTTAATTGAGGCTGTTACAATATGTCTTACCGGATGTGTTGTCGGAATTGTTATCGGATTAACGCTGGCAAAAGTCATTTCGTATTATGCCGATTGGCCGACAATTGTTTCAGCATATTCAATTATTTTATCAGTCGGTGTATCAACGGCAGTTGGGGTCGGCTTTGGATTATATCCTGCTAATAAAGCAGCCAAATTAAACGTGATAGATTCATTGCGGTATGAATAAAAATTATAAAAGGTGAACAGATGAACCATATAAAAACAGTTGCGGCTATTTTGTTTCTAGTAACTTTTCAAACAGTAAATGCTATTGATCTCTCACTTACCGATGCCGTAGATATTGCTTTACGACAATCGAACAGAGGGGCTATTATTGAGGGAGACTTAGAAGTAGCCAAACAGGAATATCAGGCTGAAAGAATCAACTTCTATGTTCCGGAAATTTCTATCAACGGAAAGCTCCCGATGTACCGTGTTTTTGAAAGTTTTGATTACCTGCCGGGCCAGCCGGATAAAACTTTAAATCGCCGTACTAATTTTGACTTTGATGCTGATATTACTCTCAAACAATCATTGATTACAGGTGGTGATTTCACCTTACAAAGCAGGCTGTTTAATAAAGATTCCAAACTACCGCAAGTTGATGCGAATAGAAATATTATTGAAGTAAATCAAATTGATAAACAAGGGCAGTTTGATTTCAGCTTTACACAGCCTTTATTAAAACCTTCCCAACCCAAAAATGATTTAAAAAATAAAAAAGATGACTTAAAAATTGCCGAAATAGTAAAAATAGAAGAGACAACCAAACTAAAAGTAGAGGTTGTCGAAGCATATTTTGGTATTTTACAATCAAAACTCCAATACAATATAGAAAAAAATAAAGCTGAATCAGCAAAAATTCAAAAAGATATAGACTCATCAAAATTTACAGAAGGAATTCTATCAGAAGAAAGCTGGCTGACTTCTGAATCAAATCTATTAGATGCCGAGTTAGAATTATTTGATAAAGAAAATCAGAAAATTGAGAAAAAAAGAGAACTGGCATTACTGCTTGATATTGATTTCTCAGAAGATATTAACACTGCTATTCCGGTAGTCTCAACAAAGCTATCGTCGCCACAAAAGAAAATTTACATTAACAGCTGGGATAATTCAATTCAATTGCTAAAAGCAAAACATGATTTTGACAAAGCAAATAGAGCCGCCAGTTTCACAGCATCATCACATGGGCTAAGCGGAACTTTAGAGGCAAACTATTCGCTTGTTCGTGGTGATATTGCGGTACAAGGTATCTCTAGTCAAAATAATACAGACAGTTGGGGGCTGTCAGTTAATTTCACATTACCGATTTGGGACGGCGGCTCAAAAGGTGCCGAGATTAAAGCAGCCAGACTTTCGGCAAAAAAATCTAAAATAGCATTTGAAAGAGTAAAAAAATCAGCCAAAGCTCAAATTATAACACTTATTAACAAACTTGATGTCAGTTTTAGAAAACTGGCAGTTTTACAAAAACAAATAGAGCTTGCCAAAAATAAACTCAAAATAGCCACATTTCGTTATAAAGATGGACAAATTTCTACTTTGGAATTACTAAAAAGTAAGATATATTCGTTAGAAGTGCAGGATAAATTACTTCTTGAATTAAAAGAGTATTATAAATCTAAGTTTGAGCTAGAAGGTACTTTTAGAAACTAATGGCATTAAAAATAATTATTAGAACTCCGAACCATTTAGGAGATTGCCTTATGGCTCTTCCGATGGTAAACGAGACAAAAGAAGCATATCCTGCTGCACATCTTACAGTACTAACACCCGAAAATCTCTCTGATTTATATATTTCTAACCCTGCCATTGACGATATTATAACTATACCAAGTAAATATGTACACGGTTTGGTCTCTGTAACAAAAATTAAAGAACTGTTAAAAAATAAAAGCTACGATATCGGATATGTTTTGCCTCCTTCATTTGGAGCGGCAGCGGGGTTTAAGTTGTCTGATATTAGTGAACGGATAGGGTATATCGCCGATGGAAGAAGATTACTTCTCTCGAAACCGTTACCTTTACCAATGCCGATAAACTCGATACATCGTTCTGAGTTATATTATAACCTCTTAAGAAGAGGAACCGGCAAAGATATCGAATATGTGAAACCTAAAATTTTCCTCAATGATGATGATATGCAAAAAGCAGCTTCTTTACTTGAAAATTATGACCTTCCTCAAAAATATGACTATGTTGCTGTCGCATTTAGGGCGGTCGCCGAATCAAGACGTTGGGGTAAAGATAATTATATAAATTTAATTAAAAGAATAATTTCTGAGTTGCAGTTGAAAATAGTCTTAGTAGGTACTGAAGATGACAAAAAAATAGGCGATGAAATTGTCTCGGCGTGCGGTATTGATGAGGTCAAAAATATGGCCGGTGTAACCTCAATTCGTGAGGTCTCAGGTCTGATTTCACTCGCTAAGTTGTTTATAGGTAACGACTCAGGTCCTTCTCATATTGCTGCTGCTGTAGGTGTGCCTGTTGTTGTTCTGTCGGGTGCCGATGACCCGAAATCTACTTCTCCGATGGCATCTGATAAAGTGTTGTTATATCAGGAAGAATTAGACTGTATTAGTTGTGTAAAAAATATATGTCCGATCAAAGGTGACGGGTTTATGAAATGTATGCGGGATATATCTGTAGACCGCGTTTTTCAGGCAGTACAACTTCTTTTGCCGTAACAGTATAACGGCTTTAATAGTCTGTCAGGTTATCAAATAAAATAAAGAACTAAAACAAATCGCAAATTCTGCGACTAAAAGATGTTACTTGACAATAAGACTATATTATGTAGTTTATAGCAGATGCAGAAAATGCGTTAAGTCGGACTAATTACTATTTTTAGTACCTTTACCTAACATGCCGACACAGACAATTAAATAGAATAAATAATAAATATAATAATTGTAGTTTAACTATCTTAACAATAGGAGAGAACGCAAATGAAACGCTTTACACTATCAAGTTTTATTATGCTCATGGCAATTTTGGTCTGCTTTTTCTCTTCGACGGTTTTCGCGGGTGAGGGTGACAATAGTAACGGGTCCGGTTCCGGAGATACGAATCCTTGGGATATGGACGGTATAGCAAACGACTCATCTAGCGTCTTGGCGGGTTACTCTTATCAATCGAGTGGTTCTGAAGGTGCCGGTGAAAAATTATCGTTGACTTTCTCGTTGTCAAGTAGATGTACTCTGTGGCTTTATAGCCGAGGAATATCTTTACCAGAGCAAAAACAAGTCGAAGCAATTAAAACAGATTTAAATTCTCGAGGTAATTATCGTACTAGTAAACTAATAAACTAAGTAAACAATTAAACTTGAAAAAGTTATTATGAATCTTTCCTCGCCAAACATTGCTTTTGATGAAAAACTATTAGCCGTTGAAGAGCTACTTCGACAACGGAAACATAAAATTGCTATAGAAGAATTCTCTAAATTAGACATTACTGATTTCCAAGAAAAAGAATATGAGCTCGGCCTTTTTTATTCTCTTGCCGCAGATACCGAGTACTTTAAAAGTAACTATAAAAAATCAATCGAAAATGGTATTAAGGGAGTTAAGCTGTTAGCTAACTACTCGTTAAATCGTCGCTTTGGTAGGATACAGCTTATTTTATCCAAAGGGTATTCTGCTTTAGGTGATTTAAAAAATGCCGAAATGAGAGCAAGAGACGGTTTAGCTTCATATCGACGATGCGGTGATAATGTCGGCCAGGCTGATTCTTTAAATGTTTTAGCAGGTATTTCATTTATACGTTGTAACTATAATGATGTAATTGAATTTCTGGAGGATGGTCTTACACATGTACGGAACAATCCTCGTAAAATTGCTCAGCTACGCGGTAACCTTGCTCGTATCAGAGCTTTTACCGGACATTGGAAGATTGCTGAAGAAGAAACTTTAGAAGTATTAGAATATAATAAGGCAAACAACGAGGAAACCCCACAAGCTATAAACTTACTCAGTTTAGCGTTCCTTCAAATGCGACTACGGAAATTCCATCTTGCCTCAAAAACATTAGATACAGCTTTGGAAATTATTTATCGGTTAGATTTAAAACGTGAAAAATTTATTTATTTAGAATATGCCGGTGAGTTAGCTTTTGAAAAAGGTGATAACTTTAAAGCAAAATCTCTTCTTCTAAAGGCTTATGAACAAGGACTCTTAGTAGCTCCCGGCTCTGACATGGTTTCGCAGTCTGTTCGTCGTTTAGCTGAAGTTGAATTAGCATTAGATAACATCGAAGATGCTATGAAATATGGTCAAAAGGCTCTTGAAACATCTATCTCGGTCGGTGAAAAGATAGAGGTCGGACTGTCAAAAAAAGTAATTGCTCAGATATTTTCTGCTCAAGGTGAACACGATGATGCCGTAGAATATATAAATCAATCTGCTGAACTTATGCGTGAAGTAGGTGACCCGTTTGAATTAGCGCGAACCTTACTCGTATTGGTTGACATAAAAGTAAAAGCCCATTCTGAAGAATACAACAAAATCAAATTAACTTTAGAAGAGATAAAGAAGATATTTTTGAAACTGAACTTGTCGCATTGGGTTGCTGAAGCAGAGTTCAAAGCCGGAATATTTTATTGTCAGCACGGAGACCTTTCTGAAGGGTTTAAATCTCTCTCAAAAGCCGAAAGAATCTATACAGAATTAGATGATAATGTAAAAAATAGAGCTGTTTCGAAGTTCTTGAAATCTTTGTCTGAACAGGCTGTTGCATTTTCAATCTCACAGGAGAATGAGTTTAAGATATTTGGAAACCTTATTACTCCGACAGAAATTTCTAATATCAAAACAAATCAGTTAGATCAAATTTTAGAGGTTCTTCTAAATCGTTCCGGTGGAGACAGAGCCTTAGTATATACACCTGAGTTTACAGAATCTCCGATTAATACATCATTTCCGATGTCTAAAAATCAAATGGCAAAGTTTGCTGATCGGTTTAATAATTTATTGGGTGAAGAAATCTCTAAAACGAAACCGTCTATAGTTCTTGATTGTAGAAGAGACCCCTTTATTAATGGACTGTTTGTCGAACCGTCTGATGTTGTCGCAAGTATGATTGTGGTACCGTTTAAGATGGGTGACGGCATGGTCAGTTATCTCTATTTGGACAAAATCAGTAGAAATAACACTTTGAATCCATTTAGTCAGGACGAACTCAATTTTGCCGTCGGCTTCTCAGATATTATCGCATTCAAGTGGGCGGAAATTCAGAAACAAAAACTTATAGAAGATAATCTACGGCTTAAAGACCAATTACGCCAAAAAGCGGCATTTCCGAATATTATAACAAAAAATACTGAGATGCTTGAAATGCTGTCTCAAGTTAGACAAGTGCTTAACTCTAATATCTCCCTTTCTATAGAAGGAGAGACCGGCTCTGGCAAAGATGTCTTAGCTCAAGCAATTCATTATAATTCTAACAGAAGAGATAAGCGGTTTATTTCAGTAAACTGTGCCGCTCTACCTGAAACACTTTTAGAGTCTGAACTCTTTGGCTATCGCAGAGGTGCTTTTACAGGAGCGGATAGAGATAAATCAGGTCTTTTTGAGGAAGCTGACGGCGGTACATTTTTCTTGGATGAGATAGGTGATATGCCTCTTTCTATTCAGGCAAAAGTTTTAAGGATTTTAGAAGAAAAAGAAATTGTACGGCTTGGGGAAACTGCTCCTCGTAAAGTTGATGTTCGTATTATTTCTGCTACAAATAGAGATTTAAAAGAATTGATGAGTGAAAAACTATTTCGTCAGGATTTATACTATCGTCTTTCAGCTCTTACATTTTTACTACCGCCTTTACGCGACCGTAAAGGTGATATACCTTTATTAATTGAACATTTCTTAAAGGACTCTTTCAAGACTTTTTCGTCAGCAGTCCTAAAGAAGTTTGTAGATTATGATTGGCCTGGGAATATCCGAGAGCTTGAAAATGAAGTAAAGAAGATGATTCTATTATCCGGTGATGATACTGAAATTCGACTTGAATCAATTTCTTCAAACATTAGCGGACAATCTGTTTCCAGCCAAGCTCACTCTTTAAACAGTTTGGAAATTCCTGATGAGATTGATTTTAATGCTGACTTCGGACTTTATGATTATTTAGAGCAGCACGAAAAAATATTTATTGAAAAAGCTCTAAAAGAGAAAAAAGGTGTCAAAAAACATGCTGCGGACCTTTTGAGCATTCCCGAATCAACTCTGAGACTTAAAATCAAACAATACAATATTGATATTACGGGACTTAAAAAAGCATAAAGTTACTTACTAAAATTATTCAAGGAGATATAATTTAAATTATATCTCCTTTTTTTATACATATATTTAACTCTAAGGCTTGAAATCTTCGGTGTTTTCACATATTTTTTCATCATGAAAATGCTTACATTCGACCATTATAAATCTGATCCATATTTTAATATGGCATTCGATGAATGGATGTTTCAAAAAGTTATTAATGGACAATCGCTTATCTGTGTGCGTCTGTATACATGGTCTGTCGGTACGATAACTTTTGGCTTCAACCAGCAACAAGAAAAAGCATATATTAACGATAAAGTAGTAAACACTCCTGTAATCAGACGGGTGACAGGAGGTAGAGGTCTCTATCATGATGAATCTGAACTGACCTATTCTATTGCTGTAAGTGCCGATTTAATTAAAAACAAGGTTATCAGCAACTCTATTTCAGATGCATCAGCAGAAATTGCCGTAATTCTGATAGATTTTCTTAATCAACTGAGCATTGTTTCGGATTATGTCCGGAATTCTTCGAAACAGGAACAAGAAAAAGACTTTTTCCATAAAGCTCCCTGTTTTGCTTCCTTTTCTAAAAATGAAATTATTTCACAAGAAGAAAAAATTATAGCTTCAGCTCAAAGAAGGGTCTCCGGAGCGTTACTTCAACACGGCTCTATTAAAATAAATGGAGTTAAAGAGCATGACGCTTTGCAGGTCAAAGCATCTAAGAACGTGGAACACAATAAGATAAATAAGATTATTGAATCAGATTTTTACCGTTATGCCGGACTATTTTTCAATTCATTTGTCCATAGATTTGACACCGAAGAAATTCGAGGTGAAATATCAGAGTGTGAAAAACCTGAACTTGAAAAGAGAGAAAAATTAGTTGTAGAAAAATCTTTAGAAAAAAGAGATTTTATTAAACAGACTGGATGATGTTTTAGTCTATATGATAGCGAAAACGGTCGCATTCAAGTAAAAAATCGCTTGACTTTACTGGCGAATCTTGGCTATCTTCCGCTTTTGTATAATTAAAAATATGATAGGAGAATTCCATTAGGTAAGTAGTTCATTCAAACTGAGTTGAGAGTAATAACAGGTCTTTCAATAAAAGTATATCGTAGCTGCAATTCTGATGTGAAATTATAAGAATGAGAAAAAAAATAAGTTGTTATACAGATCCAGGAGGACGAGTTATGTTTGAAAGTGGTAAGCGGCGATTATTATCGTTTCTCATCCTGGCAGGTTGTCTTGCCATTTTACCCCTTAATCTTTTTGCCGCATCTACCGGTCAGGTAAAAGGTGTTTTAACTGACAAAGAAACAGGTGAAGTAATTGTAGGTGCATCTGTCTTGGTAGTAGGTACCAGTACTGGTGCATTGTCTGACTTTGACGGAAAGTTTTTGATTAAACGTTTAGATCCCGGTACATATTCTCTTCGAATCAGTCATTTAGAATACAACACTGTCGAATTAGAAAATATTATCATTAATTCTGATTTAACTAATGAACAAGATTTAAAAATGACCAAAAAAGTTACTGATATCGGAAAGACTATTAAAGTAGTAGCAAAACATGATATCTTAGATAAATTCAAAACACAAAATGAAGTTGTTATTGGTCGTGAGGCAATTGAAACTGCTCCGGTTACAACAGTTGACGAACTTCTTACTCAAGTCTCAGGTGTTGTAACAAACAATGCCGGTGAAGTTTTTATCCGTGGTGGTCGTGCTTTTGAAGTCGGCTATATTGTTGACGGTGTTCCGATGGGTGACCCTCTCGGCGGCTTAGGTCAGTCTGGAGCTAATTTATCATTAGTATCCGGTTCTATTCAGGAGTTTACCGTTATTAAAGATGGTTTTGACCCCGAGTACGGTAACGCACTTTCAGGTATTGTAAAAATTAAAACACAAGTCGGTTCTAAAGATGTTACCCGTTTGAATATGCAATACATTACGGATGATTTCGGTAACAGCAGTCTTAATAAGTATTCTCAAGATATGGATTATATCCGTTTTAAATTAAGCGGTCCTGACCCAATCTTCAGCAGTAAAATACTTCCGGCTTTAGGAATTGATTATTTTGAAGATAAAGAACTTACATACTTCTTTTACGCAGAAATGGATATCAATGACGGTGACTATCAATATGATCGGTTTGATACAGATATTACTGCCCGCTCGTTCAGTTCTTTTAACGTCTTAGGATTAAATGTCCCTAGCAAAAAATATAATAGTTATTATTGGATGGGTAATGTAAAATTCCGTCCGGTGCAAAGCATGTCTGTTATCTTCTCCTATAAAAATTCTCAAACTCGTCAGACTTTATTCGGATGGGATTATAGATACTCAGCTCAAACAGCTCCTTTTAATGTAAATAAATGGAGTACTCTTTCATTTGAAGTTTCTCAACAAGTAAATAAAAATATGAACTATGAGTTCATCGGTTCTTACTCTCAAAACGGTACAACACAAAAACCCGGTGACCCTAATAATCCTGAAAATGGCTTAGACCCTGATCAGTTTAAATTTGATTACGAATGGGAAAGATATGAAGATAGAAATGGGAACGGTGTCTATGATGCTCCTGAACCGATTATAAATCTTTTCCCTGATACTACTGATTATGGTACAAACTTCACCGGTGCGGGATATACTGTTGGTGAATTTAATTTCGAAAACAACTCTCAAGGTGCTACTACTGTTTTCTCTGATTCCAGATTTAATGATAACGGTATGTTAGATAACTTAGAAGGTGAACCTTTTATTGATTTAAACGGTAACGGTATCTGGGATGAAGGTGACTATTTACATGATAAAAACGGTAACGGTCTTTTAGATGCTGAACTTGAATCTAATATAAATAAACGTACGCCGGAACCGTATACTGACGGTGATTCGGTTATCGGTGAAAGTTTTATAGATTTAAACGGTAACGGTTTATATGACCCGGGCATTGATATTTTTAGAAAAGATACGACAGAATTTAATATGGATTTAAATCATGACGGTATTCATAACGGTCCTACTTCACAATGGCAGGCCGGTATCCCGTTCTTAGATAGAAACGGTAACGGATTATATGATTTTCCAAATTCACAATATGATGTCGGTGAACCTTTTGTTGATGTAAACGGTAACGGAGTCTGGGATGCGGGCGGTACTCGTTCATTCTATGACCCGAATACTTATAGTGAAAATTCTACATGGCATCAAAGGAAAGTTAAAACACTTCGAAGTGAATTGAAACTTTTCTGGCAGCTCGGTAACCATGAGTTAAAAATAGGTGCTGCCTTACAAAAAGAAGATTTAGTTTATCAGGAAATTCAAAAACCTTATCTGCAATATACAGGTCGACCTGACGGTGGACCATATCCTGACCGTGGAGCATTTAGAGATATGTTTGCTTATGACCCATGGGGCGGTCAAGTCTATTTCCGTGATAAACTTGAATATGGTTCTATGATTGCCTCATTAGGCTTCCGTTGGGATTTCTTTATTCAGGATAAAAATGACTTAGTAGAAATTGCCAGAAATGATGATTTAGGAGCCGGTATTATTCTAGGTGATAGACAGAAATTCTCACCTCGTATAGGTTTCTCATATCCGATTTCTGATAAAGCAAAAGTCCACTTTAACTATGGACATTTCTTCCAAAGACCTGCTCTGGTAAACATGTATCAAAGAAATACAGCCTCAGCAAGTTTGAATACCGTAATCGGTAACTATAACTTAGACTATATGAAAACTATTCAGTATTCATTTGGTGTAAAATATGCGATGAGTGAAAATTACTCTCTCGATTTATCCGGTTACTTTAAAGATGAATTTGATAAAATTAATGCCAAGTCAGTTCGTGTTGGCGGTCTTTTCCGTCAGCAATTCAGAAACTCTGATTACGGACGTGGTCGCGGATTTGAAGTTACACTGGATAAGCGTGGTGGCGGCTATGTGAACGGACTCTTAAGTTATACTTATGCATTTGCTTTCGGTAAATCATCACAAACAAACTCTGATTATCAAACTGATTTCGGACTTTCTCGTGATCCGTTAGATGAAGCACCTCTGACTAATGACGTTCGTCATAGCTTAAAAACTTCACTCCAAATATTTATTCCAAATACTGTTAAACCAAAACTATTTGGTCTTACTATTCCAAACGGCTGGTCGATGAATATCCAAATGTTCTTTGAAACTGGAAGACCGTTTACACCGAATATCGATTATCCTAATTTGAACATTAACCTTGGTGAAGACATTCCTAGAAACTCTTTACGGAAACCGTCAATACTTAATTTTGATATTCGTTTTACTAAAGACTTTAAAATTGTCGGACTAGATAACAAAATTATTTTACAGGTTGAAAATGTTTTTGATAATAGAAATATAAATACAGTCTATTCTAATACAGGTCGTGCGGATACAAATAATAACTTATCCGGAACTATTCATGGTGGTACTGCCTTTGATAATAATCCGGGTAACTATGATTATGGTCGCCAGATTAGATTAGGATTAGAAATTAACTTATAAATGACGAAAATTATTATTAAGAATAAAGAGGATATTATGTCTTTGGCTAGAAATACAAAACAGGGTAGACTGACACTTCCGAGTGTGATGTCAATGAGCCTTGCTGTTCTTTTAATGTTGACGGCTCTTCTGATGCCGACCAATGTTAATGCTCAAGCTAAGGTAGGTACAACCGGAGCTCAATTTCTGGAGCTTGGGGTATCAGCAAGATCTATGGGAATGGCAGAAGCATTTACAGCAGTTGCTGATGATATTACTGCTGTTTATTGCAATCCGGCAGGGTTAGTAAACTTATACGGCTATGAAGCTGCTTTTACACTGGTACAATTACCTGCCGATGTTAATTATTCGTTTGCTGCTATCGGTTTTCCGCTTGAATCTGTCGGCGGTGTCTTAGGTATCGGCTTCTATGGTTTAAATTCAGGCGATATGATTGAAAGAACATACGAAAGAGGTACGATTGACGGAACCGGTAGAACATTCTCTTGGAAAGATTATGCTCTCTCTGTAAGTTATGGAAGATATTTAACTGATCGTTTTTCTGTAGGTATCTCTGTTAAATACATCGGTCAATATACTCATGAGTATTCTGCTTCCGGATGGGCTGCTGATATCGGTACTAATTATGATACCGGCTTTAGAGGCTTTAAAATTGCGATGTCTATTTCAAACTTTGGACCGGACATGACATTTATTAACAATTCTTTCCCTCTTCCGATTAACTTTAAATTTGGCGGAGCTATTAACGTTATTGAACAAGAAAATCACTTGGTTACGTTTGCTGCTGAGGGATCGCATCCTTCTGACAACCTCGAAAAATATAATGCCGGACTTGAGTACACTTTTAAAGAACGTTTTTCTTTACGAGGCGGAAGTAGATTTAACTATGATGAAGATGGTTTCACTGCCGGAGGCGGTATTAGAGTGCCTTTAGGTGAAGATAATGAAATTCGATTTGATTATGCCTACCAAGACTTTGGAGTTTTGACAGAAGTTCACCGTTTTACAATGTCGATGGCATTTTAGAGAAAGCCGGGTAAGATAGATGAATAAAAATACTATGAATAAGAAGAAAACACTTTTAATTATACTACAATCGGTTTTCATTTTTGCAACTTCCATATTTCTATTTAGTGGATGTACTGATACTATTGAAGGTGATGTAAATGCCAATATGCAACCGATTGTTCAATTTGTAAATATCCCACCTGAGGGACAACAATTTTCTAGAAATCCTGAAATTTATTGGATAGGCACCGACCCTGATGGTCTTATTGACTATTATCGCTATCACATCGCACTTGAATCGGATGTTGCCGTAGCTGCATTACCGACTGATTTAACTGTTGCTGATAGTGTTACATCATATTTACAGTCAGTATCTGATTCTGATTGGGTTCAGATTGACATTTCTCAAACTCTATCTGATCCTCATACAACCAATATCATTCCTTTGACTGCCGATACGACAGACCCGGTATCAAATCCTTTGGGTCAATATGTCTTTTTACAGGCGTTTGATACTGAAAACCTAGGCTCCGTTATTAAATGGAGAAACTTTAGCCGTAATGATAATCCTCCGGAAACACAAATTTTTAACATTGGTAATGATACTCCTTTTGTTAATTCTGTTTTTGAAGGTGGGGTTGTAACAGGGGTTCGGTTTAAATGGAAAGGGTTTGATCGTAAAGATTACGATGATATCGGTCTTACACCTCCTCCGTTTGACTTTGAGTGGCGACTCTTTGGACCTTTTGTAAAAGATACTATTGATTATGTAAATAATAATTTGATTGAAGACGTGTTTGTTACTGTTGATGCAAAAGTGTTACGTGTAGATGACTCTCTGGAGTCCTGCAAGACAATTCAAGTCGATACTGTTATCAATGGAGACACGACTACAATACCTGTTGAGGTTTGTACTACTATTGTATATGATCAAGTTTTC
>JAJRXM010000080.1 GCA_024276275.1 Candidatus Zixiibacteriota bacterium | reverse complement strand
CTGCTTTCATATTTTAAATATAATCTTATAGTCGTAAAATAGAGAAACTCTATTTAGATTTAGGGCGTTTTTTACGTCCGGAACCTTGACCGACAGATTTCTTTTTATTGTTACCTTTGCTAAACTTAGCCCAAAAAGGTTTTTCTTCAGTAGTTTCATCTCGGTTAAAATCAATAGGTGCTGATTTCTTACCTCTTAGATGTTTCTGAACATATTCCTGATTTTTTGAATCTTTTCTTTTAAAGCTACTTTGTTTAGAATCAGGTTTCTTAAAATCTCTTCGTTTTGATGAACTGTCTTTTGAAAATCTACGGTTCGGTTTGTTCTCATCAGAGGTTGATTCTTTTTTAAATCCAAACCGTTTTGTATCAGTTCTATTTTTAGAGAATTTATTTGAGGCAGATTTTTTGAACTCTCGTCGTTTAGACGGTTTATCTTCAAAGCTTGACTCGTTTTTATTTCCAAACCGTTTTGATTCAGTACGGTTTTTGGAAAACTTGCTTGAAGAAGACTTTTTGAAGTCTTTTCTATTAGATGACCCATCGTTAGAAAATTTTCTTTTGGACGGTTTTTCATCTCTGGAGAATTCGTTCTCTATTTTAGATAGCACCGCATCTTTTAAAAGCATTTTTTCAGACGGTAAAGAGTCAGGGAGAGAAGAAATAGTTAATTTGGTTTTCATAAACCGTTCAATATCTCTGATATCTCCTTTTTGAGCAGATGTTGCAAATGAAATTGCATGACCTGTTTTCCCTGCCCGACCGGTACGACCTATACGGTGAACGTAATCCTCTGAATTTGCGGGCATGTCGTAATTTACAACAAGTTCAATTCCGCTTACATCTATTCCGCGAGCGGCAATATCTGTTGCGACAAGTATTTGATATCTTCCTCGTTTAAAACCTTCTAAAGCATTTCGTCTTTGCCCTTGGCTTCTATCAGAATGAATTTCAGCAGTAGCAAAACCCATTTTCATAATTTTTTCTGATAATTTAGATGCCATACGTTTTGTTCTAGTGAATACAAGAACCGGTCCGGAGCAGTTATTTAGGTGATGTCCGAGAAGTTTACTTTTATCCTGATTTTTAAGCATAAAGATTTCCTGACTGACTTCGGCAGGAGTAGTGCCCGAACGGTCTGTTTCGATACGTACCGGATCGGTCATTAGCTTTTTTGCTATAGCCTCAATAGGTTTCGGCATTGTTGCTGAAAATAACATTGTCTGACGTTTTTCAGGAATTGAGAGCATAATTTTTTTTATATCAGGTACAAATCCCATATCAAGCATCCGATCGGCTTCATCTAAGACAAAAACTTCAATCGTATTCAGATTGACCGTTCTTCTTTCGATATGATCCATTAGACGTCCGGGGGTAGCAATTATAACACGAGGATTATTTTTCAGAATATTTCGTTGCATTACCATCGATGCACCGCCAATCAGAACCGCAGAGCGAATAGATAACGTACGACTGATTGTTTGAAGTGATTCTTCTACCTGGACGGCAAGTTCGCGAGTTGGGACTAAAACAAGCGATGTACCTTTTTTACTTTTTGACAAACGCTGCAGCATAGGAATTCCGTATGCCATCGTTTTACCTGAGCCTGTTTGGGCTAGGGCGATAATATCATCGCCTGAAATACCAACCGGTATCGATTCCATCTGAATAGGAGTCGGAGTCTTAAATTTAAGTCGGTTGATTGCCTTTAATAAGCTCGGTGCAATACCCAATTCTGAAAATCCGTTTTTGGGCTGTCCGGTAGTTCTAACACTTTTTCTATCAAAGCTATCTAAGGCAGGGTTTTGTGATTGTTGGTTAATGTTCAAAGTTCCTCTTAATTGTTATAAAGTTAATTGGGATAATAAATTGACTCAAGTAATAAACCTATATATCAATTTTTGTCAAGGTAAAAGAAAGTTGGAAAGAGCTGTTTTAGACCTAATAACGCGGTTTGTATCTTTTGAATGTCAAAGAGTACCAATAAACATCTAAGAGTAGACATTTAATTCTAAATTATTTGTACTAAGCTAGAAAAAAGAGATTGCCAATTCGCTGAATTAAGGACTTTGATAATCCATTTTATATTGTATCTTACCATACAGGAAAAGTTACATTTTTTTGCTATTGGCCCCCTAAGTTTGTTTACTAGACATGATTACTTTTGAGATAGAACTCATTATCAAGCAAATTAATGCGACGATGAATTGTTATAATTGTGTGTCATATTGAGGTGCTGTTATTATGAAACATTATCGAATTGTTTTCTTCGCATTTGTGATTGCTATTTTCTTTTCTATCCCTTCTTCGCTTCAAGCCGGTGAGTATACCAATATTGATATTGGCTTTCCGGACACGATGTATCAAAGCGTCACTATAATAGATATTAATAATACAGGACAACTCATTTGCAGAGCTGGTTTCAACTCTCAATCTGATTTTTTCCTGCTTACTTCCGTTGCAGGTGTTTGGAATGCAGACCTTGATGCTGACGGTGGCAATGACTTGATGACAAAACTAACACCCCCTGACTCTTTTACCTTTCAATTTACAAATGGTGCTGCAGCAATCAATGATTCCGGTCAAATTGTAGGATATATGAGACATATATCTACAAATAATCTTAGAGGGTTTTTGTGGGAAAACGGAGTCTTTACAATTCTTCCCAAACCGCTGAACCATGGTAATCTCAGTTATAGTTGGGCAACAGACATTAATAATTCAGGACAAATTGTAGGAGGCATGGGATCATATAATGCTCAATTTCAATTAGTACAAGAAGGGTATATGTGGGATAATGGAACAATAACTCAACTTGGTGAAGATTTCTATGTAATTAGTTCTGGACCGTTTCCACTTTTTATAAATGATAATAGCGAAGTAACAGGAACTACCGGAACACCCGCGAGCGAAACTTCAATATGGCGAAACGGGGTTACAACTAATTTAGGCAATCTCGGTGCTAATCCAACAATACCTGAAGGTATGAATAATCTTGGTCAAGTTATAGGACGGTCAATAATACCGGCAGGTGGGTTTGACGGGTTTATTTGGGAGAGCGGTGTGATGAATGTCATAGCCCCAAATTCTTTTCTACTTGGCAAAGCTATAAATAACAATGGAGAAATCATTGGTCTTTCCAATGATCCCAACATTGGAGATCAACCTAATTTACTCTGGTTACCCGAACCTGCCTATGGATTTGAAGCAGGAGTTCACAATTTAGAACTTCTTATTCCTCAAGCTCCTCAATTTGATTTATTTAGAGCAGCTGATATTAATGACAGTGGTATTATTGCAGTAAATGGGAATTTTGGAACTTTTGCGAAGATAAATGCGTGGCTCATGATTCCTGTACCGCCGCCTACTATCACAGTTAATTCTGTTGGTGATGCGGTAGATAATAATCCCGGTGACGGGTTATGTAATACCGGGAATACTACCACAAATGGCGACCCGGAGTGTACAATGCGTGCGGCACTTATGGAATCAAACGCATTGACGGATAACGTTACTATCGAATTTGATATACCTGTCGACCCAATTATTCAATTAAACACAGCTCTTCCATATATTGATGATACCGTTTATATCGATGGATATTCACAACCGGGTAATGTTCCTGTCCTGCTTGACGGCTTAAATGCGGGAAGTTCTGTTGATGGACTCGTAATTACTTCAGACGCTGTTTGGGTAGAAGGATTATTCATCGGTCGATTTGACGGTAATGGAATACTAATGTTAGAAGTATCAAATTGCAAAATTACAGGTTGTACTATTGGTTTTTCAGATACAACGAATGTTAACTTTGGTAACGGTTTTTCCGGAATCTCTCTCATACAATCATCTAAAAATATAATCGGTTCGGAAAAAAGTTGGGAAAAGAACTTTGTTTCAAACAATCAACTTGACGGTATTAGTATAACCGGTATTAGTTACAATAATATGATAAGCAATAACATAATAGGTGAAAGTCCAAAAGATCTATTTGGGAACGAAACAGGCAATGAACTCGGTAATGTTGAAAACGGTATCTACATTGGTCAATTTGCTGATTCAACTACTATTGGTTTCCAAGCTGAATCAAATTCGATTAGAGGCAACAATAAAAATGGAATCCACATAAACGGTGCTGACTATTGTATTATTACAAGTAATGAAATTATTGAAAACAAAGGAAATGGAATACTTTTAGACAATGCCAGTAAATATACAAGTATTGATTTAAATAAAATCGGTACTTCATTTTTAGAAGACTTAGCAGGGAATCTTGGAAACGGTATCGAGATTCAATTTCTCTCTGATTCAAATCAAATCGGAACGAAGTATGAGATTAGTAATTATATCAAGAACAACGGTGCCAATGGTATCAAAGTGCAACTTTCTCGTTTCAATATTATAGAAGAAAATTTTCTGACATTAAATGAGTTGAATGGGATTCATCTTGATTCCAGTAGTATGTATAACAGAGTAATAAGAAACAAGATTGGTATTGATGAAGATGGTTTTGGTAGAAGAAATAAAAATTATGGTATTGTCATTTCAGCAGGTTCAGATTCAAATTTTATAGGTGGCGGGGCAGGTATTGTTGATTCTTCAAATCAAATTTCTGAAAATCTTACAGGTGGAATGAAAATAGTAAATAGTGCCTATAATCAAATCAACGGAAATGAATTTGCATTAAATGGAGGACCCGGATTACGTCTTGATTCAAGCTCCCAACACAATGTCGTTATAAGAAATAAAATCGGTATTGAATTTATTGGTCTTGAAGGTGGGAATTTAGATGACGGTGTTCAAATTCTAAATAACTCTGATTCAAATTTCATAGGGATGGATAATGAAACAGGTAATACTATTATGTTTAATTTCACCGAGGGAATTGATGTGAGATCTTCAGAGTATAATATGATTAGGGGAAATATCATTAGCCTTAACTATGGAACCGGTTTACTTCTTGATTCAAGCAGTCAGTACAATGTTGTATCGAAAAATAAAATTGGTCTTGATTCTGTCGGTGCATTCGCGGGGAATGAAAAGGATGGTATATTAATTAGTAACCTTTCTAACTCTAATTTGATCGGTGGAGATAGAGTTGATGGAAACATAATTTCTGCTAATCTTAAATCAGGGATATCTATCGACACATCCAACTCTAATTTTGTACAGGGGAATATTATAGGTCTTGATACAACAGGATTGATTGCAATGGGAAACAAATACAACGGTGTAGCTATTTCAAGATCACATTGGACCGTTGTCGGAACAGGAACAAATGTTGACAGCAGTCTAACAGGGGCAGGTAATTTGATTTCGGCAAATGATTCAGCAGGTGTCGTGATTTACAACAATAGTTTGAGTACATGGGTAACCTCTAATATTATTGGTCGTGGACTTGACACAGTTATGGTTCATCCGAACACTTGGGGAATAAATGTGTTTGATTCACCTAATACATATATAGGGGGAAGAGGCTATTTCGAAGAATATCTGGGTAATTATATCCTGAATAATCGTAGAACCGGAATTTCATTATTATCAAATAAATGTATAGTGGACGGTAATTATATTTGGTCCAACGGATCAGACCCTCAAGGCGGTAATGGTGTTTATATCAAAGGGTTTTCGAATTTTATCGGGGGAGATACTATAATAACTGCCAATAGTATTTTAAATAATAATGGGATAGGTGTTTTTATTGATTTGATATCAGGTACATTTGATGATTTCAATAGCATTCGATTTAATTCTATATCCGGAAATTTATTCGGCGGAATTGACTTGCATCCAAGTGCTCAGAATCCAAATGATACACTCGATATTGACGGTGGTCCTAATGCCGGACAGAATAAACCCGAAATACTTACTTCTATATTAACTGGTTCCAGACAAATAGCAGTTACGGGAACTCTCATAAGTGAACCAAATCAAAAATATCTTATCGATTTTTATAGCAACACCGATTGTGATTTTTCAGGACTTGGGCAGGGAGAATTCTGGCTTGTTAGCGATACAATTCAAACGGACAATTTTGGTTTTGCAACATTTTATGCGGTGACAACTAACTTCGCAGGGACTCTTCCATTATTTATTACATCAACAGCGACAAATTATTATTTTGATAATACTTCGGAGTTTTCTAATTGCAATGAAGTTGTAGTACAAAATGTTGGTGTAGATTTATTTGTTAACAAAACTGATGATTTAGATTCCGCAGTAGTTGATACTACAATTCAATATCAGATAACTGTTGTAAATATAGGCTCAGATGATGCAGCTAACGTTATATTGCGAGATTCATTACCTTCGCAATTAACTTATATCTCTGATTCAACTACTATAGGAAATTGTACAGAGCTTGATGGTATTGTGCATTGTAATCTTGGAACTTTAAGTTCAGGTGCCAGTGCAACGATTACTGTTTTAGCTTTCACCGTTGACTCTGGTCTGACAAAAAATAAAGCAATCGTCAGTTCCGATGAAATTGATATCCAGCCGTTAAACAATTCGTCAACTGACTCAACTTTCTTAACCAAGAAAATTCTAACAGATATTACTGATGAAGTTACCAATCTCCCGACACAATTTGAGTTAGCTCAAAACTATCCGAATCCGTTTAACCCTTCTACTGAAATTAGTTTTTCTCTCCCTACTAAAAGTCATGTAACTATCGAAGTGTTTAATATAGTAGGTCAAAAGGTTAAAACTCTTATTGATGGACAGATACCGGCAGGGTACCATACTGTGTCGTGGAATGGAAAAAATGAACTTGGCCAACCTGTATCGTCAGGATTGTATCTTTATAAGTTTACATCAGAAAATAATTTTGCATCAAAGAAAATGTTACTTTTAAAATAACTGCAAGAGCATAGTTTTATGAAATACTTATTAAATTTCTTAAAGTGTTGAAAGTTTAAATCTGAATATATCAATAAATGAGTATTTAATCTTTCAAACTATTCATTTTGAATACGTAGATTTTAGTTGTAATTTTCAACTAATAAAAGCCCGATAGGGGAGAGTATCACCTACCGGGCATGCCTAATGCTACAGCTGCAGCATCGAGTCGTCCCCCTCAGAGCGAGTATTTCTTATTTCAATAACAACATCTTCTTTGTTTCAGTGAAACTGTTCGTATTTATTCTATAAAAATAAACACCTGAGGCAGATTCTTTACTGTCCCAAGAAACCGTATGAACTCCTGCTTCAAAATATGAATTAGCAAGCGTCGTTACTACTTGTCCGTTAATATTATATACTTCCAACTTTACATCAGATGCTTCAGGTAGACTGAAACTGATAGTCGTTGTCGGATTAAACGGGTTCGGATAGTTTTGATTTAGTGTATATTCGGTAGGTATCAAACTACCTTTGGCTGCTGAATTTATAAGAGGTGAATATGAATTGAGTTTATCATCGACAATTATTGCAGAGACAATTTCAAACTCACCGTCTAATATAATTATGCTGTTTTTACCTTGTGGAATATATTCAGCACCGTCTAAATCAAGAAGTCCGATCTTGACTATGTTGTCATCCTGACGATAAAGCAGGTCAAGATTGCTGAAATTAGTTTCAACCGTAGAGAAGCTTTCACCACTTACATACAATTCAAGCCGTTTGTAGGTTTTCTAGTTTGAGTATTTTTGAAAGTTCTTGGTGAATAAATCCATACAAAAGAGATTTATATTTTGTAAAAAGTATTTCAGGGTCGATATCTTTATAGTATAAGATATTTTGTTTTTCAAAGTATTCAAAGATAATAAAGTATGGCCTATTAAGACTGCTTCTGAGAAGCGAACCTAAGATATCATATACTAAATCATCAATATAATTTTCATTCTTAATTTTATCAGAGGATAAATTATATCCAATTCTTTCAAGTTTCTTGAGATAGGTACGAGTTAGAAAATATGTAAGATTAAAAAAAGTGTTAAAATTCTCTCTTACATTAGGTGAACATAAAAAATTTTGTAAGACTAGTGCATGGTTGTTAGATATCTTCATTGTGTTAGTTTTATCCCTGTATTATGGATAATAACAGATTTTATAGCATTCGACAAGAGTTGTTTTATAAGAAGAAAGAAGGAGTAGGAAATGTAGAATAAAATAAACTGAACTATTTGAGGATTTACTTGAGCAGTTTGCGGTAATCTTTAACTGTACAACAAGTTAAAAAATGCCGGAGGCCGGAATCGAACCGGCACGATGTTGCCATCGGAGGATTTTGAGTCCTCTGCGTCTACCAATTTCACCACTCCGGCAGCTAAAAGGCTATTTAATTACTCAATCAAGTAATTAGTTATCCTCGGTAGGGGAGAATAGTAAATCTTTTAGATATATTTGTCAAGTAATTGCTATTGAGTCAGAAAAATTTAAAGAAATCAAAAAAGATTAAAAGTGTGTACGCTCATCAGAAGTATCATCTTGAATAAACTCATCTTCAGGCTGCAGTCCGCCTCGTTTGTAAAGACCTGCCGAGGGGTGTAAACTACACGGTTCAGTCGGTTCGGTTCCTTCGATATATATTTCATCTCGAACTTTAACACATCTGTCAGTAGCAATTTCACCTGATTCAATACAAACATCAAGGTGTACAATACCCTCCGGTTCTACAAAGTCCATAACAGGTAATGAATCATGGGCGGCTATCATAAATTCAGTCCAGATAGGTACACCGTTTTTAGCTCCATCCTGGTTGCGTCCAAGCGAAATTTTCTCATCAAACCCTACCCAACATCCTGCGGTAATCTGCGGAGTATATCCGATAAACCAATTATCACAGAAATTGTTAGAGGTACCTGTTTTACCTCCGGCAGGTCTAGTAAACCCACGCCACCTTGAACCACGACCGGTACCGCCTGTTACAACTGACTGCATCATAGATGCCATGATAAATGCTGTCTGAGCAGAAAGAACTTCATTTTTCTGAACTGCTGTATTGTCTTCTATAACCTGTCCATATCTGTTTACAATTTTGTGTACGAGACGGTACGGGATATGAATACCTTGATTAGGATAAACAGAAAAGGCTGAAACCATTTCTATCAATTTAACTTGAGCCGAGCCTAACGCCAAAGAGGGAACAGGTTCCAGAGGTGTTGTCAATCCCATATTACGGGCATAAAATATAGCTTGTTCAGGTTTAATTTTTAATATCAGTCTAATCGCAATCAGGTTTCGTTAAAATTGTAAACCTTCCCGCATTGTTATCGGACCTCTAAACTTATTATCAAAATTGTGCGGACGCCATTGTTTTGAACCGGGGATATCGAGAACAATAGGGTTGTCATCTATTATTTCAGTCGTTGTAAATCCGTTATCAATACAGGCAGTATAGACAAACGGTTTAAAACAGGAACCGGGCTGCAGATTGGATTGCACCGAACGATTAAATTTGGTCTCCTTAAATGAACGGCCGCCAATCATAGCGAGCACATCACCGTTTTTATTATCCAATGCAATAAAGGCTCCTTGTATCAGCTTCATTACCCGTATTGAATTACCGTTTTGGTCTACCGTATCAGGCAAAACCATTGAATATGTTTTATTTTCAGTGTTGTATTTTCGTCCTATCCTCGCTCTGAGAGAATCTATCTTTTTATACATCGCTTTTTCAGCATCTTTTTGTAAATCTAAATCAAGCGATGTGTAAACTTTTAGGCCTCCCGAGTAAAGCATATCTTCACCATATTTTTTCATAATATATTTGCGAATATTTTCTGTAAAATATGGTGCATGGCCTACTTTTTCAACCGGAGGTGATATTTCCAACGGTTCTGCTTTGAGCGAATCATATACTTCACGGGTAAGTCCGCCGAATTGATACAATGAATGTAAAACTCTATTTCTTGCTTTAATTGCTTTTTCAGGACGACGTATAGGAGAGTTAATATTTGGACCTTTTAAAAGACCGATAATAATCGCACAATCGCTGACACTCAACTCGGGAACAGTTTTAGAGAAAAAGACATGAGCCGCCGCCGCAACGCCATAAGCACCTTTACCAAAATAATACTGATTGAGATACATCTCCAGAATTTCATTTTTAGAATACGATCTCTCCAACTTAATAGCTGTGAGAGCTTCTTTGATTTTCCGCTCAAGAGTTTGTTTTCGATTTAAAAAGAGCATGCGGGACAGTTGCTGGGTTATCGTTGAAGCACCTGCCGCAATACGCCATTGGATTATATTTTTAAAAGCAACAACGCCTATACGCCTGACATTTATGCCCCAATGGTCATAAAACTCTCTATCTTCAGAGGCAAGGAGCATCTGGACAAGGTGAGGCGGGAAATCTTTGTAGGGAGTCAGCAATCGGTTTTCAGTATAAAATTCTTTTAGTAAAATACCGTTACGGTCATATATTTTTGTTTTAATACTAGGTTCAATATTATGCAGCTGTTCAAACGACGGTAACTCTGTTTGGTAGATATTATACGTCCTGAACCCTAGAAATATAAACAGAACCGCAATTAGTCCCAGTAGTACAAATATCGAATTACGAATCCGATTTGTTTTTTGTCTCGCTTTTGAATATGCTAATCCCATAAGGCTCTAATTTTGTGATTTTTCCTTCCCCAAGTCAAGATAAAACCCGTTTTCCTTATAAATTTCCATTTTTTTATTTCAAATCTCTTATAAATTCCGTTTATTCCCTTAAAATAAGAGTACACTTAATTGTTATATGCCGATAATGTTAAAAAGGTTCTGAGTTTTATAAGGAGTTTACAGAAGTGGATCAAGATTTTAGTCCGGAAGTAATCAAAGAATTTGAAAAACAATGGAAAATAATTTCCCGAGGAGCAGTAGATATTCTGCCTGACGGAGAATTTCAAAATAGATTAAAAAAGTCCATCGCCGACAATAAGCCTTTAAGAGTTAAGCAAGGGTTTGACCCGACCTCACCTGATATTCATTTAGGACATACAGTCGGTATTCGGAAATTAAAGCAGTTCCAGGAGCTGGGACATCAAATTGTTCTCATTATTGGTGACTATACTGCCTTAGTCGGTGATCCCTCGGGACAGTCTGCTACCCGTCCTTCTTTGTCTTATGATGATATAATGAAAAATGCAGAAACATACCAAACCCAGTTTTTCAAAATCCTTGATAAATCCAAAACCGAAATATGTTACAACGGCGAATGGTTTAAAAAGATGAACTTTAACGAAGTCATGCATCTGGCAACCAAATTTACTGTTGCCCGTATGCTTGAACGGGATGATTTCACTAAACGAATGAAAGCAAACACACCGATTTCTATCCATGAGCTTTTCTACCCGCTTATGCAAGGTTATGATTCAGTCGCTATGAAAGCTGATATCGAGCTCGGTGCGACAGAACAGACATTTAATTTGCTGGCAGGACGTACTATTCAGGAAGCTTATGGGGTAGAAGCACAGCTTGTGCTGACTATGCCAATTTTGGTAGGGCTGGACGGTGAGAAAAAAATGTCTAAATCTCTCGGTAACTATATAGGGATAGACGAACCGGCACGGGAAATTTTTGGTAAGGCGATGTCGATTCCCGATAATTTGATTCATGCATATTTTGAATTAGCTACTGAAGTTTCTTTTGAAAAAATAGAAGATATAAAAAAACAATTGAGTGATTCGTCAATCAATCCTATGATTCTCAAAAAAGAGTTAGGCGAGACCCTTGTAGATATGTATCACCCTGAAGGGTCGGGAAGAAAAGCAAGGGAAGAGTTTGAGCGTATTTTTTCACAGAAAAAACTACCGGATGAAATCCCTGAAATAGATGAAATAAAGTTGGTGGAACTTGAAATAGACCCAAGAAAAATATATTTAGTGCATTTAATTACAAAAAATAATATGGCAAAATCGAACTCTGAGGCACGAAAGCTGATTACAGCCGGTGGAGTCTCATTAAATGATTCAAAAATAACCGATATGAATCATGAATTTGATTTAACTGAAGATATGATTTTAAAAGTCGGCAAGAGACGTTATTTGAAAATCTTAAAAAAATAAGTGCATCATATTACGTTTTAGATTGTTAAACTAAAAACATAAACTCACAGCAAAGAGTAGATAGATTGACTAAAAATAAACTAATACTGCTTCTCATAATACTTTCTATAAGTTTTACAGGTTGTTCAAAAAAAACTATTAAGGGTAGCCTTATTGGAGTACCCACAAAAACGCCGACTATAAAAACTGCCGACATAGAAAACAAATCTACTTTTAATGATGATTTTGAAAATATAAGTCCGTATGTCTATAGACATTATGTCATGGCACTATTGTTAGAATCTGAAGACCCCCCTGATATTCCTGCTGCTGCCGAACATTATAAAATTGCTTTAAAAAGTTATCCAAACTCTTATCAGCTTAGATACTCGTTAGCTAAATCGTACATGAGTATGAGACTTTTCCCCGAAACTCTTGAATTACTTTCTGAAATACAACCTGTAGACAAAAAAGTTTTACAGTTACGAGGAATGTCTTACTTACAAGTAGGTAAACAGGATTCGGCTAAATTAGCTTATGAAAAACTGGCACAAGTTGCTCCAAACGAACCGACATCATATCATTATCTTTCAAGTTTCTATCGATTTGCGAACAATACAGATTCCCTGATTTGGGCGTATAACAATCTCTCTAGGTTAATGCCGTATAATGACAAATACTGGTTAGAACTGGGTAAGCTTAGAACTGAAAAAAAAGATTTTAAAAATGCAAAAAAATCATTTAGAAAATCTTTAGAAATCAATAAATCAAAATCTAATATCCTCTCATATGTCGGTCTTGCCGAAATGTATAAAATGGAAAAAAAGTTTGACTCTGCACTCTCTATCTACAAGCAGGCTATTACTGTTGACTCTGGCAATGCACCTCTATATACCGATATTGCAATGATGTATGCACAGCTTGATTCATTGGAGCAAGCCGTTCCGTATGCTGAAAAAGCAGCCGAGTATAACCCACAAGATATATTGGCAATTCGTCGGTTGGGTATTATTTATTATGGTACCGATAAGCTAGATTTAGCAGAATCAGTGTTCACAGCACTTGTTAATAGAGGCGAACGAAATTTTTTAAATCATTTTTATTTAGGGCGTATCGCTGCTCAACGAAAAGATTTCAAAATCGCGGTTGATGAATTTATTATTATGACTAAATTAAACGACTCTATCCCCGAACATTGGCTGGATTTAGGCTATGCGTATAAAAAACTTGATGACTTACCTCATGAACTTTCTGCCTATAAAAGCGGAATTCAAAAAGCGACAAACAATTTAGATAGAATAAAATTAATGTTCCCGTTAGGTTCTGCTTATGAGCAAGGGAAAATGATTGATAGTGCTATTGCTACTTTTAAAAGTATTTTAAAGTTAGACCCTAATCATCATCAGGCAATGAACTACCTTGGATACATGCTTGCGGACAATGGTATACAACTACCATACGCAAAAAAGCTGATTGAACAAGCTCTAAAACTATCACCGGACAATGCTGCCTACATTGATAGTTACGGATGGTTATTCTATAAACTAAAAAAATATAAAAAAGCAGTAAAACAACTCCGTAAAGCAGCCGAGCTTCAAAAAGACCCCGTGATTTACGAACATTTAGGAGATGCGTACAATGCTAGGGGCGATAAGTCAAAAGCTATGGATTGGTGGACAAAATCGCTTAAACTAAACCCGGACAACGAGGCTGTTAAAAACAAATTGAAATAATTATGAGTAAAATTGGATTTGCTCTAAATTTTTTAAAATCAATTACTATTTTATCTCTAATACTCTTAATAGGGTGTGCCGAAATCGGACCGCCTCCCGGTGGAGCTGTAGATAAAGTTAAACCAAGAATAATATCATCATCTCCTGTCAACGGTTCCACTTTAGTCGAACCGGGGAATATTATTGAGATTGTCTTTTCTGAAAGAATTCTTAAACCTACTGCAATAAACCCTATCTATATTTCGCCTCGCTTAAAATCTGAACCTAAAATTAGTTGGAAGTCAGACAAAGTAATTATCACATTACCTGATTCATTTGAGTTGGACCAAACATATATAATTACATTTGCTGAAGGGCTGCAGGATTTACGTCGTAACCCGTTAGATTCAGGTTCTATTATTGCCTTTACTACCGGCGAGGCATTAGCAGGCGGTATGATTGACGGTACCGTTACTGATAAGAATAACATACCTCAACCCAATGTTGTTACGGCACTATACAAAACAGACACAACCGATACAGATTTTCGCATTGATTCACTATATCCTACATATTTGGGTGTAACAAATTCCGAGGGATATTTCTCGTTCCAGTATTTACCTGACGGTGATTACCAATTACTTGCATTTACAGATAAAAATAAAAATGATCTTTTCGACAATGATACTGAACTATTTGGACTGCCTACTCATCGCATAACACTTGATAGTTCTCAAAACAAAATACAACACCTACGACCAGCATTAACATCTTCAATTGAGGAAAACCCGACAATCATAGCAGCAAGGCAAACCGATGACAATATGTTTAAGATTGATTTTAATCTAAACATCTTAACCGAAACTAAAATCGATTTTCATAATCTTAATCTAAGTTTAAATAGCTATGATTCTATCTCGGCAAAACATCAATATAGTTTTGTCTTAGAACCTGACTCAAACAATGCAAATTCTATAATTGCATATTTTTCTGTTCTTCCGGAAGGATTGTATAATTTACAATTAGATTATAACGACTCGCTACTGATTTTTGACTCCGTACAAGTTAAAGAACGCGTTGATAAAAACAATCCGGAAATCAAACTGTTTACACCGAATTTTTATAAAGTAAACAAGGACAGTTTACGAGTAAAAATTCAGTTTTCTGAACCTTTAGATACCAGTCTTATCACGAAAGAAACTTTCTATTTTATCGATGCAGACAGTAACTTGATTTTCCCCGGATTCGAATTTAAAAACCAAAGCCTGTGTAGTATTTCAAATGATTTTCTTATAAAAGATAATTATCAATACTTGCTGCATATATCAGAGTTCGACATATTTGATATAGCAGGAAATAAGCTAGGGGACAGCACTACAAAAAAAATCATCAATATCATAAACCCTGATTCTATTGGAGTTGTACAGGGAAAAGTAATACTAACAAACCTCCCCTCAGCTAAAACTCAAATTGTATTACTCTTTAAAAATGTTTTAACAAATCAACAATTTTCACTTTTATCTTACAATAACAGTTTTGACCTACGATTACATCAGGGACAATATATTTTAAGTGGATATCTCGATTTAAACAATAACAATAAAAGAGACTTTGGAGAACTATACCCGTTGCAGTTTGCAGAACCGTTCACAATTTATTCCGACACTATTAAAGTACGGGCAAGATTTGAAACAACTGATATCAAGTTGGAGTTTTAACTATGATTGAATTACTAGAAAAAATACCGGTAGAGCCGTTAATCCAAAAATTTATCGGTGTAGGCATAATTATTCTGGCAACATTTATTTCCGTTTTTTTTGTAAGAATTTTCATTAAAGTTTTCATAAAAAACATCACTACTAGAACAAAGACTGACTTAGATGATACACTGGTAGCAATAATATCAAAACCTATCGTATTGCTTATTTATCTTTTCGGGGCATCTGTATTATTAAAATTCATAAAATCTTTACTTATTAAAAATATTGGTGAACCGGTATTTAACTTTTTCGACGGGTTGATATATGCTTTAGGTGTTTTAGTCATTGCTTCATTGATTACAAAGATATTTTCAGCTCTTGTGAGTTGGTACAGCGCCGGTCTTGCATTTAAAACTGAGACTAAAGTCAATGATGAATTCATGCCGCTTCTAGACAGGGCGTTGAAAATTATTGTCTATACATTAGCAACTTTGATTGTTCTGGAGTATTATAAAGTTGACGTAAAGGGGCTTATAGCTGTTTTAGGAATAGGATCATTGGCAATTGCTTTGGCAGCTCAAGACACTTTGGCTAATATGATTGGTGGATTTGTTATAATGATTGACCGTCCGTTTCGAACCGGTGACTGGATTCAGTTTGAGGATACCCGTATTTGTCAGGTGAATCAAATCGGAGTACGTTCCACCAAACTGCTTACTATTGAAAACACTTTAATAATTGTTCCTAATTCGGAACTAATGAAATCAACTATTCATAATGTTACTTATCCGCATCCTGAAATTAAAATACGTATTGATGTCGGAGTCGGCTATGACTCTGATATTGATGTAGTTAAAAATGTTATGCTTGAGGAAGCTGCCAAACAGGAAAATATATTAGACAACCCTAAACCTTTGTTTCGATTTGAAGAATTCGGTGATAGTTCTCTGAATGTTACTTTAATTTGTGCTGTTCCGGAAGTAACATATAAATTTGATACTGCCAGTCAATTACGAGTTAAAATATTGAATCGATTTAGAACAGAAAACATTGAGATTCCATTCCCGCAAAGGGTCTTGACTTTTGTAAACAGCCCTGAAACCAACAAGGAGTAATAATGAAAAGGATATGTATATTTTTGCTTTTAGCTTTTGTAGTTATCAGCTGCACAGAACGAATGACAAAACAGTTTATAGTTCCTGAGTTAAATTCAAAATCGCAAGAACAAGTAGTTGACAATTGGACTATCAAAGCTCCGACTCTTATTGCTTTCAAAAATAAAAACATTAAGGATATAGATACTACTTCAATCATATATTGGTTGACAATAAAAGCATTTACCAGGAAGACTAGTAGCCCAACAGGTACACTTAGTATTGATTCAGTCGGGGTAGAGTTTGTTGATTTAGATTCAATCGTATGGAGAACTCCGTCACGGGTTGTCCCTTTTAAAAAGAATCACCTTGCTTTTGATTTCTTCAGAAACCAAGGAGTAGAAATTCCTGACTCAGTTACAAGAATAAGATTATTTTTTGATGCTGTTATTACTGATTCTACCGTACAAGATTTTAAAGACACTAGCCATAAAGTATCATTTGACATGATTCGTCAAGACACAACACAAATGACCCCGTTTATTATTCAATAAAAAAAAGACGGAGATAATATCTCCGTCTCTAATATCTTTCTAAAAAAAATAAATCTAGTTCATCGGTCCCCAGATAGTCAGGGATACACGACGGTTCTTTGAAGAAGATTTCATCTCACCTGAGTCAGCAGCAGGTTTGTTTTCACCGTAAGAAATTTCAAACATACGATACAAAGAAATACCAAACCGTTCGGATAAAAACCGTTTAGCAGCAGCAGCACGTTGCTGACCTAACATAAGGTTGTATGTTGAGCTTCCTGTTTTATCGGTATGACCGGCGATTTCAATAACAGAACCGGGATTTTGTTCCATCTTATCTCCGGCTTCACTTAAAATCTGTTCAGCGGCACCATTGACATTTGCTCTATCAAAATCAAAATTGATTTCACCCTTCCAAATAATTTGGTAGTTTTCAAAACCTTTGGCTTTGTTAATCGCCATGTTTGCTTTTGCATCTAATTCAGATGATAGCGAACGAAGTTTTGAAATTTCAGAGGCGTTACCGTCTGTTTTGTCACGAAGAGAACCAATTTCTGCTTTTGTGCGAGCTTCAGAATCTTGAATTTGTTGTGATACATAATCTTTGTTTACACCACAACCGACTACCATCAAAGATATTGCCAGTAATGCGACCGTTAATTTTTTCATAATTTTAACACCTTTCAATTTCTATTATACTAAACAATTTGCCTATTTTGGGAATAATAAACAGAGAAAAATCAGTAAAGCAACCTAAAAATTGTAATTTCTTACTGCTTAATTCCCCCTGCGGTAATCCCCGAGACTATCTGCTTTTGCAATACGATAAAGACAATTAAAACCGGTATAACAGCAATAGCGGAACCGGCCATAAGATGTTGCCAATCAATCGCTTGGTGCCCCTGAAGGAGAGCTAAAGCGACCGGCAAAGTACGTACAGAATCTGACTGGGTAAGTATAAACGGGAATAAAAATGAGTTCCAGTTCGTAAAAAAGACCTGAATTGCTAAAACGGCAAGCACCGGTTTACATAACGGCATGACAATTCGAAAGAGAATTCGCATTTCACCGGCACCGTCAATACGTGCTGCTTCTTCCATTGCGGGAGGAATAGATTCAATATACTGCTTGACCAAAAATATCCCTATCGGATTAACCAACCAGGGAAGAATTAGTGCAAAATACGAATCATAAATACCGAAATTAACCATAAGCAGATACATCGGAATAATAATAATATGAATCGGAATCATCAAAATCAGAATAACCGAAACAAACAAAACCTTATTTACAATATATTTATAACGTGCTATCGTATAGGCCGTCATAAAACAGAAAACTATATTTCCAACCGTGACAATTAATCCGACAAAGATAGAATTATATAAATACTTTCCGATTTGGGAGTTTGTAAAAAGATCAATATAGTTTTGCAACGAAAATGAAGCAGTCAGAAGATTATCAAAACTTATTGAATTTCCCGACTCCATCAAAGATACCCTGAACATCCAGAGCAATGGGAAGACCATAATACCTAAAATAAAAAAAAGTAATACGTATCGAAGTAGCTTTTTCACAAACTTCATAATTATACAGTCCCTCTATTTTTCAGTAACCTAAACTGCATAAATGAAAATACGGCAACAATGAGAAATAGTATATATGCTGCTGCGGATGCATAGCCGAAATTAAACTTTGTCGTAAGACCTGCCTCATAGATAAAATAAACCATTGTAGAAGTTTCAAACTTTCCTTGAGTCATCACAAATATCTCGACAAAAACCTGAAAAGATTTTATAGAATTAATCACAAGAATAAACAGAGCAACCGGTTTTAACAAAGGCAGAGTGATTGAGAAAAACTGTCGAATAGAACCGGCACCTTGAATCCTTGCCGCTTCATATAATTCCTGTGGGATTGACTTTAACCCTGCTAAAAATATCAGCATATAATATCCGACAGCCATCCAGACATCCATTGCCATAATTGAAAACAAAGCAGTACTGCTGTCGAGTAAGAATCCATGCTGAGGAGGTGTAAAACCGAGCATCTCCGCAAGAAGAGCTATATAGCCGCCTCGTTGAAAAAGATTTGTAAAAATAAGAGCTATGACAACCATTGAAGTAATTGATGGTAAAAAATATCCGGCTCGAAACAAACCACGCCCTTTAAATTGTTTATTTACTAATAAGGCTAAAAGCAAAGCAATAATAGTAGTAAGAGGAATTGTTCCGACTACGAAGATAGCTGTATTTTTTAAAGCGAGTAGAAAACTATCATCTGACAATAATGCTTTATAGTTATCAAAACCGACCCATTGGAAAGTTTTTGATAAAAGCTGTTTATCTGTAAAACCGACGATAAAAGAATAGATGATAGGGTAGAGCCAAAACAACAGTAAAGTGACTATCCAGGGGAGAGCAAGAAAAAGAGCTGTTGTTTTTTTCTGTTTCATCTTTCAACGAAGTGCTTCAATTTTTTTCCGTGCTTCATATAAGGCAGTTGCTGTTTGCCTGTCACCAAAAAGAGCATCTTCGACTGCCTTTTCAATTATAGACTCAAACAAAACCCAGTTTGGATCAACAGGTGGATGATTAGCGAGCTGCAATTGTTTTATGAATGTTTGCAGATGGGTATTTGATGTAAAATAATCGTCCGATGCAGCTGTTTTACTTGAAGGGTTCGCAGAGCGATTTGCTTTGCAGAATTTGACCTGATTTTCAGGCGATGTAATAAAATCTACAAATTTCTGAGCAGCTTTTTTATTTTTTGAGTTTTTGTTAATAGCCAGAAATTCTCCACCCATAAATGATTTACCCGGATATTTTTCTCCCGGTATCAAAGTGGAAAGTAAATTAAAATTTAATTTTTCATTTTCAATACGTTTTAACAACCAATCGCCTGAAATAACAAAACCGACTTTCCCATCTAAGAATGCATCCTCAATACCTCGCTGATTTGCCACATATCCGCACGAGTCATGTAATTCTTTATAATAGTTTAACGCATTCACCGCATAATCCGATGCCAACAAACAAAGACGGTTGTCATCGGAAAATATCTTAGCCCCGAATGACCAGAAAAAAGGCAGATATTTTTTATACAAACGATGCTTTTCAGGAGCATTTGAACCGAATCCGTATATTTTCTTTGAAAGAGAATCAACTTTATAGACCGCCTCTTTAAATTGGTCAAATGTTACAGGAGCAAAATTTTTATCATACCCCGCTTTTGTTAAAAGGTCCCTGTTGCCGAAGAGAACCCGTGTTCCTAAAAACCAAGGTTTGGCGTAAACTTTATTTTGAAATGTTGCCATCTCCCAACCGTGAAATTCTTCCTGGGCTTTTTCATCAACAGTATATTCAGCTAAATGTCCGTTTACCGCAAACTCCGCAATCCAGTCAGAACCGAGTTCAACAACATCAGGACCGGTGCCGGAGGCAAATGCGATGACTATTTTTTCACGACCGTTTGCCCAGGTAAGGTCAGTCAATTCTACTTCAATATCAGGGTTCTGTTTCTCAAATTCAGCAGTCATTTCTTCTATGACAGGTTTTATGCTTGGGTCAGTCCAAAACTGCCACCAGCTGATAGTTGTTTTCGCAGAAAGAAGTTGAGCTTGTAGTATAACTAGAACTGCTATTAGGTATATCTTTTTCATCATCATTCCTATTTTTTAATTTTATAAAAAGTATTATAATTCTTTATATTTGTAAATATAAAATATACCGAATTACCACAAGTTTTTTAGTTGAACCATTTGCTAAACTCTCGTATTTTGTTGTATGATAATACTTATTGCGGCTCAATCATTATTTAACAGCGATAGACTGGCAACTTTTCTGATTTCCCTTATAGCAATTCTTATTTTGTTATACACGACATATTTCCAAAAGAGAAAAAAACCTTTTACAATCCGCAAAATAAACGGTCTAAAAGCAGTTGAAGATGCTATCGGCAGAGCAACAGAAATGGCACGACCGCTTCTGTATACCCCGGGATGGGGAGGAGATATCCAACGCCCGACAACGATTGCCTCGATGAATATCTTAAGTTTTGTCGCAGAGAAAACCTCACAATATGATTGCGATTTAGTCTTTCCGACCCATGACCCGGTAATTATGTCTGTAGCTCAGGAGGTTGTCAAAGAAAGTTATTCCCGAACAGGCTATCCCGACAGATATAAAGAGCATAATATTACCTATGTGTCATCTTCGCAATTCGGCTATGCTGCCGCAGTTGACGGTATTATCAGCCGTACAAAGCCGGCATCTATTTTCTTATTAGGTACATTTGAGGCAGAGTCGTTAATTTTGGCTGAGACTGGTAATTCAATCAATGCGATACAAATTGCCGGTACCGATTCAACAATTCAATTATCATTTTTCATCGTAGCCTGTGACTACACGTTAATCGGGGAGGAACTATTCGCCGCATCGGGTTATTTAAGCGGAAATAAATCTATTCTGGCATCGGTTCAGGCACAAGACATTATGAAAATTCTCATCGCATTATTTGTTATAGTTGCAGTTATTTGGGCGACCATAGAATCACTAAACGGCGGCCAGCTTTCGTATTGGTGGAAATTCTAATGAATCGTCAGATACCGCTTATAGTCTGTTTCTCTTTCGGTCTTGTTATGTTTTTGCAGTACTTTTCCAATCATACAATATCCCGAAGCGTGAATTTAGCTATTTTAGATTATTGGCAAATTATTTTTGCTTTTACGCTCATAATAGGTGTTGTCAGTTTTATAAAAGTCAACCTGACTAAAATTTCACGTCGGATTGACAGACCGTATCTAATTGTCGGGCTTTTAGGAATGATTTCTATGCCTTTCATGGCTCTAATTTGGGGGATAAAAGCTGATTCTCCTTTTATGTGGATGTTTGAAAATGTACAGGCTCCGATGGCATCGACAGTTTTTGCTTTGCTCGCTTTTTTTGTCGCATCGGCATCATTCAGGGGATTTAGAGCAAGGTCTTTGCAGGCTTCTATACTTTTAGGAGCTGCTCTTATAATTCTACTGTCACGCTCCAATTTACCGCTTCCGTATACCGAACATCTTTCTGAACTTGCCGATTGGATTCGTAACTACCCCTCAATGACCGCTCGACGAGCAATACTTATCGGTATCGGACTCGGTTCGCTGACAACATCCTTGAGAGTAATTCTCGGCATTGAACGAACGTGGCTGGGAGGGGAGAGATAATGCAAATTCTACCGAGACATTATGTTTTTCTTGGTCTCTTTCTTTTAATCGGAATTACAATGGCATTAGATATATCTGTTGATGTTAAAGTTTCGCCATATACAAAAAAGATGCATGCGTATATAGATTCTCTACCTGAAGGTTCTACTCTGATTATTTCATTTGACCATGAAGCATCCTCACTTCCTGAAATCCGACCGATAGCATTAGCAATGTTACGCCATTCCTTTCAAAAAAACTTTAAACTTATCGGAGTTTCGCTTTATCCTGAAGGAACTCTTATCGGTTATCGACTAATGAAAAACATAGCCAAAGAATACGATAAAACGTATGGTGATGATTTTGTTTATCTCGGTTTCCGTCCGCAATATATAGCCGCTATCCTTGCTATGGGAGAATCGATAGAAAGTACCTACCCTCAGGATTATCTCGGCAACGACTATAATTCTATTCCGATGCTTTCAAATATTCAGAATTACGATGACATCGAAGCTGTTATTTCAATAGCTGACGGCTCCCTGACAACTCATTGGATAGAATACGGTGGACAGTTTAACATAAAGATATTAGGTGCCGTTACTGCTGCAATGGTAACAACCTACGACCCGTATCTTTCTTCTAATCAGATGACTGCTATGATTGGTGGATTACGTGGTGCTGCCGAATATGAAAAACTGCTCGGCATGAAGGGTGGAGGTTCTAGAGGAATGCTGGCTCAGTCAGCTGCTCATTTGTATATTATCTTTTTAGTAATTTTGGGAAATATCTTCTATTTTCGGTCTCGTAAAAAGGGAGGAAAAAGCTAATGGATATTTCCACTATTATAGCAGGGCTTCTCACTTTAATAATCTTCACTTTTCTTTACAAAGATAATCCATTTTATAAAATGGCAGAATCACTGCTAATCGGAGTTTCTATCGGGTACGTTTTAGTCATCACCTGGACTAACACTCTCATGGATATGCTTTTTGAACCGCTATTTCAAAATGCAGAATTAACATTACTTATTCCATTACTATTAGGGTTATTGATGCTGGGCCGATTTTCAAATAAAACTGTCGCACTCTCAAGAATCCCGATAGCAGTCATGATAGGTTCAGGTGCGGGAATTGCTATACCGACAATGCTCTATAACCGTACTATCAAACAACTATCCGCATCAGTAATGCCTCTGTTTTTACCCGACGGTTCTTTCAACTTTTCGGGCATAGTTGTTATAGTCGGACTACTTTCTACTCTGGCATATTTCTATTTTAGCAGAGAACATAAAGGCAAATTCGGTTCATTTGCTAAACTCGGTACATTTTTCCTTATGATATTTTTCGGAACTACTTTTGGTTATACCGTCATGTCCCGCATGTCGACTTTTATAGGACGGATGGAATTTTTACTCTCAGACTTCCTCAAAATCACCCAATAATTAGATATGATCTGTCCAAGATGCAAATCCTCAATGAAAGAGGAAAAACGTTCATTTCATAAACAACGGAAATGGATTTGCCCAAACTGTAATTATACCCGTTTTCAACAAATAAAGAAAAACCCAAAAAAGTGATTTTTTTCTAGAACTGTTTGAATATATTTTCGTACAGACAGTATAGTTTGCAAAGAATATATGAAAACTAATTACAGATATTATTGAAATTTTCTTTTTTAAGAACATACTTCGACTCCGCTCAGTATGACAAGATATAACAGCAGTCTTTCAAGTCACCCTGAGCGGAGTCGAAGGGGCTTGAAACACTAATATTGTTTTTCAACAATTTTTTATTGGCAGGGTTACTTTCTTGGAACTAAACAAAGAATGCGACATACGAATCGGTACATCAGGCTACAGCTTTGAGGATTGGAAAGATAATTTTTATCCTCAAAAGATAGAAAAAGGGAAAATGCTTGACCATTATGTTAATTATTTTCCGACCGTCGAGATAAATTCTACATATTACAGGATACCTCATCCGGCTGTAATGCATAACATAGCAAAAAAAGCACCTGATAATTTTGATTTTATCATAAAAGTACCCCAGTCATTCACACACCGCAGAACCGACTTAGAAAATGACATTCATGATTTCACTCGAGCGATACAACCTGTTATTGACCGAGGCAAGCTATCAGGATTACTAGCCCAATTTCCCTATTCATTTAAATTTTCTCACGACGCCTTAGAATATATAACTATGCTGAAACATGCAATCGCTCCGCATGCTTTATTTGTTGAGTACCGCCATAACAGTTGGGTTAATAGAAAAATGTATGACTATCTTAAAAAAGAAAATATCGGTTATGTTTCTGTTGATGAACCTGATTTATCAGGACTGCTCAAACCGGATGCTTTTGCGACGACCGACATAGCTTATTTCCGCCTACATGGAAGAAATGCAGAAAAATGGTGGAATGGGGGAGACTTACGATATGATTATGATTATTCAGAATCAGAACTATCTGATTGGCGTGATAAAACAATAAAACTATCTACGAAAGTTAAAAAGGTCTTCGTCTTTTTCAATAACTGCCACCATGGTCAGGCGGTTAAAAACGCCCTTTATTTTAAAAATTTATTAGGACTTTAAAACATGATTTTAGTTGATTTCACACAGATTTAAAAGTAAAGTTATAACTTATTATAAGTTGTCACCCCGAACTTATCGAAGGGTACACCTTATTTAAAAAAAAAGAGAAATATAAATGCTGTTAGAATTAAAAAATATTCGAAAAGAGTACGATGAGAAAGTTGCGGTAGACTCACTTTCTCTTGAAATACCCCAGGGGAATATCTATGGTATTATCGGTCCAAACGGGGCAGGTAAAACTACTACTATTCGCATGGTGATGAATATCACTATTCCTGATTCGGGAGAAATTCTGTTTGAAGGAAAACAAGTTGACCAATCTTTTCGGGACAGAGTCGGTTATCTTCCCGAAGAACGTGGTCTATACAAAAAAATGACTCTAATGGAAGTCGTTTCATATATGGCAGCTCTAAAAGACTTCCCAAAATCTCAAGTAAAAGAGAAACTTGACTATTGGCTCAAAAGAGTTGATTTACTTGATTACAAAGATAAGAAAGTTGAAGAACTGTCTAAAGGAATGCAGCAGAAACTTCAATTTGTAACAACGATTATTCATGAACCGGATATTATTATTCTTGATGAAATCTTCTCAGGACTTGATCCTATTAACATAGAACTTATTAAAGATATTATTATGGATCTCAAACAACAAGGGAAGACTATTCTGTTTTCGACCCATGTCATGGAGCAAGCAGAAAAAATCTGTGATAATCTATGTATGATAGCAGGCGGGAAAAAAGTTTTAGACGGCACCTTAAATGATGTAAAAGCTCAGTTTGGAAACAACTCTATTCAAATTTCTATTGAAGGAGACGGAAAATTTATACAATCACTTCCGGGTGTTAAATCATTCAGAGAAAATAACAATTATATTGAAATAAAATTTGATACGACATCTGATACAAATCAGATATTAAGTTCTGTAGCTGAAAAAGTCTTGATAAAACGATTTGAAATTATGGAACCGTCTTTGTATGAAATATTTATAGAGACCGCCAATGCAGACCCGTCTGACTTTAACGGAAACGGGGGACAGCATGCATAAATTTATGATAGTATTTAAGCATGAATACGCCCAAGTAGTGAAGAAAAAATCCTTTCTTGTCGGATTAATTCTGACACCGCTAATTATGGGATTTGCCATGTTTGCCCCGCTGTTGATTGAAAAGTTTGATGAAAAAAAGACTGAACACTTAGCTGTTATCGATCAGACTAACCTAGAAATAGGCAAAGAATTTGTCGAAAATCTTGAAGTCTACACACTTGATGATTCTGTTACAGCCTCTTTTCAGGTAGAAAATCTATTTACAATTGACTCGTTCTAATCGGAACGATTTAATACAACAAAAGATTCACTGCAAAGTTTGATTTCTGAAGGGAAATTAAAGTATTTAGTTGTTATAACTCAGGATGCAATGTCTACGGACACTGGTGTATATGTCGTTGCAAGTAATGAAAATATCTCTGCCAATAGAAAATTTAGATGGCAGTTGACAAAAGTTATTTCATCTAAACGTTTAGAAGCTTCGGATATCAATGTTCCGATTGACTCAATACTAAACATGACTCAACGCATAGATTTAATAGCAAAAGATTTAAAAGGAGAGACTGTTTCCTACGAAATTCAAATGATTATTGCAATTGTATTTGTCATGTTGATGTATATGTTAATTGTTCTGAACGGACAAATGGTTATGCGTTCAGTTATAGATGAAAAAACTTCCCGTATCATGGAAGTCTTAGTTTCATCAGTTACACCATTTCAACTGATGCTCGGAAAAATATTTGGTCTCGGTGCCGCTACCCTTACGCAAGTTTCTATTTGGGTTGTTGCAGGCTATATTATCTTTGCCTTTAATCCGGTTCAATCAACCTTGCTCGATGGAATTTTAACTCCGCTTTTGCTTATATTTATAGTTCTCTTTTTTATACTTGGGTTCTTGCTATATTCGACTATCTTTGCTCTCCTTGGGTCAATAGTAGATACATAAAAAGAAGCACAAAATTTCTTAATTCCTATTGTTATGTGCCTAATGATTCCTGTGATACTGAGTTCAATGATTATCGACGATCCAAATTCTTTAGTAGTCAGAATTATGTCATTTATTCCGATGTTTACTCCGACCTCGATGGTATTAAGACTTAATTTTATTATACCGTCACTTCCGGATCACAGCTTATTTCAACCCGCTATTTTAGTATCTATTTTAGCTTTAATTGTCTTAGCTGCTTCAGTTGTCGGAACTATTTGGCTCACAGCTAAGATATTTAGAATGGGAATTCTGATGCACGGCAAAAGAGCTACTTTACCTGAAATAATGAAATGGATCAGACAGTAAAAATGATCAAATTAACAACATTACCGAAAGTTCTTTTACTTCTTGCCGGACTTGTGTTCTTTTCCGCAAATACGATTTACTTTTTAGAGGCAAGTAATACTGCCTCTGAAAGTAATTTTAATAAGCAGTTTCATTTTAATTTTTCAACTTCAAAAAAAGGACCATACTTAAATCTCAAATCAGCACTGTTGATAGATTATTCAAACGGTAATGTTCTCTATAGTAAAAACTCTCAGACAAAAAGGTCGATAGCATCACTTTCAAAACTTGTATCTGCTATGGTCTTGCTCGACCATAAAGTAAACTTAGATTCAATAGTAACAATTTCTAAAGCAGATGCCAGGAACTCATCAAAATCAAGACTAAAACGAGGTTATCAACTAACAATAAGAGACCTCTTACATGCGTCCTTATTAAGTTCTGATAACAGAGCAGCACGAGCTTTAGCAAGGGCTACTTCAGGTACGATAAAAGCATTTGCAGCTGAGATGAACAAGAAGGTTAAAAAACTGGGGTTAAAAAATACTATATTTTATGAACCTTCAGGATTGGATAATAGAAACAAATCAACTGCTGTTGAAATCGCCAAGATACTGCAATACAGCTATGAGTACCCTTTAATACAAAAAGTTACACAGAAAAAAAAATACTTCGTGAAAGTACTCAATAAAAAGAATAAAAAACTACAAATGGTCAATACAAACCTGATTGTCCATTCCAAATACAAAGTCTTAGCAGGTAAAACAGGCTATACTCGGGCTGCCGACTATTGTTTAACTACACTTGTCAAAAACAAAAAAGGGGAGAGGCTGACTTTAGTCATCCTAGGCGTTCCCGGTGACAAACTCCGTTTTAAAGAAGCTCGGAAACTAATAGACTGGGGCTACAGACAGCTTAAAAAATCGAAAAGCTGATTTTCTCTTAGGATATTCATATCTTTTTTTTATATTACCCTTTCTATAAAATGGTCTTGTAGATAAACCTTATATGACTTTCAAGTCATCTTTTAATATGTCATACTGAGCTTGTCGAAGTATACTCCAAATAAGAGGTCTTTCGACAAACCGACAAACAGAAAGGTGTTCGTATATGATTCAGACAGTTATGGTTACCGGTTCATCGGGAACTGTCGGAACAGCATTAGTCTTAGAATTAATTTCTCAAGGATACAATGTTATCCCGCTTGATATAAAACCGTCGATGTGGGATAAAAATATAAATAAAAAAACGGTATTACACGACTTAAGAAAACCTCTTGAATCGCTGAAAAACCGTAAAACACCTGATATTATTATACACCTCGCATCAAATGCACGAGTACATGACTTGGTTGTTGACCCACAAAAAGCATTAGATAATTATATCATGACTCATAATATTTTAGAATATGCCCGCTTGAATAATATTAAGCGATTTGTATTCTCATCATCACGCGAAGTTTATGGGGAATCACGTACTAACATAAAACGTAAAGAAGATTCCACTCATGTCACCCGTATTAAGTCACCTTATACTGCCAGTAAATTTGCCTCTGAGGCTTTGATACACTCCTATGATGAATGTTACGGTATCAAACCGGTTATAGTCAGGCTTTCAAATGTATACGGCCGATTTGATGTGTCCGAGCGGGCAGTACCGCTCTTTATTTATTACGCAAAACGTGACAGAACAATTAATATATTCGGTGCTGAAAAACAACTCGATTTTACCTACACCGATGATGCCATAAATGGTCTTATACGAATAACTAAGCGATTTGACAAAATCGCTCCCGAAACCCTAAATATTACACTCGGTAAAGGTACAAAAATTATAGATGTCGCTAAGATTATAATTAAAGAACTTAACTCTAAAAGTAAACTTGTAATCGGCGATAAGAGAACCGGGGAGATATCTACTTTCATAGCTAACATTGCAAAAGCTGATGAGCTGTTAGGATATATACCAAAAGTATCTGTAAAAGAGGGAATAAAGAAAAATATCGAATGGTACCTTGAAGCTATGTCAAATCGAAGAGTTTATGAAAGTCAGATTAGAGATTTAAAACGACGGGGTTGGGCTTAAAGTATTACTTTAACTACCTAACGGAATAGGTTATATTTCAATATACACCAGACAGCTCTAACACCGTCTTTCCAGCCAATTTTTTTCCCTTCATCGTACGTTCTGCCGTAATATGAAATACCGATTTCATATATTCTTATATTCATTTTTGACAACTTCGCCGTAATTTCAGGCTCAAATCCGAATCTGTTTTCTTCAATTGAAATAGATTGAATAATCTCTCGCCTAAAGGCTTTATAGCAAGTTTCCATATCAGTAAGGTTGATATTGGTGAACATATTTGACATAAGGGTCAACATCTGGTTTCCTACATAATGCCAGAAATAGACAACACGGTGGGGACCACCACCCATAAAACGTGAACCGTAGACAACATCAGCTTTATCATCAACAATCGGTTTAATAATTTTCGGATACTCGTTTGGATCATATTCCAAATCAGCATCCTGTACAATTACAATGTCACCTGTTGCTGATGCAAAACCTTTTCGTAGAGCAGCACCTTTGCCGTAGTTGCGTTCTTGCAGAACTATTTGGTCAACAGAATCTTTCAGCTTACCTTTATAAAGTTCTCTTGAGCCATCTGTCGAGAAGTCATCAACAATAATAATTTCGATATTCTCAACTGGCGACTTACGAACAGCGGCAACAAGCTCCTCAAGAGTGGAGACTTCATTATAAACTGGAATGATAACTGACAGCTTCACTTTAGCTACACCGTCCCGTAATATATATTATGTTAACCTTTTGATGCTGACAAAATCTCTGAATTTCTCGTCTACACATTATGTTAACTTTATTCATATTTTAACCTTTTACAACTATATTAAAAATCCGTCCCTTAACAAAGATAATCTTTACAATTTCTTTACCTTCAGTATGTTTTAGAACTTTTCCAGACTTAAATGCTGCTTCCTCTGCTGTATTTTGATCACAATCAACAGGGATTTCAATCTCATCACGCAGTTTTCCGTTTACCTGCACTCCAATAACGATACTATCTTTCACAATTGCCGACTCATCACAATTCGGCCAGCCTGACTTAAATATTGAGCTTTCAAAACCTGCCAACGACCAGACTTCCTCAGCAAGATGCGGCACTAACGGTGCCGAAAGCTGAAATGTCTTTAGTATCAGGTAATCATTAAAAGCATCATTTTTAATCTTTTCAGAGTCATATTCACGTACCAGCTCCATAAGTGCTGAAATAGCAGTATTAAGTTGTAATTTTTCAAACGAATCGGAAACCTGCTTGACAACCTGATTAAGCTTAATATATATCGAATACTCAAAATCATCCAACTCGTCACGCTTAAAGTAACACTTTAAGTCGGGGTTAGAGTTTCTCAATTTCTCATGCAGCGGAAACAATTTATTTATCGCAAACTTTTCAACTCCGACAACAGCATCGGACGACCAGAGCACTTCTTTATCAGACGGTGCCGTAAAGAACATCGCCAATCTTGATACGTCAACACCTCGTTCATCCATCAGACCAATCGGCGAAACGACATTTCCTTTTGACTTAGACATTACATCACCGTTTGAGTCACAAACCATGCCATGATTAAACAGACGTTTAGCCGGCTCATCATCATTGACCCATCCGATATCGTTCAGAAACTTCTGGAAAAATCTAAAATAAATCAAATGCCCGGTCGCATGGGTAATTCCGCCGACATACAAATCAACCGGCATATATTGAGCAACTTTCTCTTTCATAAAAGGAACCGTATCATTTTTAGGGTCAATATACCTGAGAAAATACCAGGATGAGCAGACAAATGTATCCATCGTGTCTGAATCAAGCTGAGCCTCTCCCCCGCAATTAGGGCAAAGAGTGTTAATATATTCGGGAACATCAGCAAGAGGTGAACGCCCTTTAGGCTTAAAATCTTTAACTTTGGGAAGCTCTATCGGCAGTTTTTCTTCCGGCACAGGAACAGTTCCGCATTTACCGCAATGTACTATCGGAATCGGACAGCCCCAATATCTCTGACGGGAAATCGACCAGTCTTTCAGCTTAAAATTAACTTTATGACAACCGAAACCTTCTTTTTCCGCAAAATTTGTAACTGTTTTAATCGCATCTTTTCCGACCAAACCGTCAAACTGACCCGAATTTACCATCACACCATAATCGGTATAAGCTTCTGCCATCTCATTGCTGTCTAAAACACTATCCTTACTTGGATAAATAACTACTTTAATCGGTATATTGTACTTTTTGGCGAAAACAAAGTCTCTACTGTCATGAGCAGGAACAGCCATAACGACTCCTGTACCGTAACCTGCCAAGACATAATCTGCCACCCACAGTTCGACCTTTTCGCTGTTGTATGGGTTGATAGCATACTTGCCCGTAAAGACACCGTCTTTATCATCAGTCGCAGATGACCGCTCAATGTCCGAGCGTGTCATAGCTTTTTTCTTGTATTCGTCGACTTTGGCTTTGTATTCACCCTCTAAGTTCAAAGAATCCAAAATCTCAGCCTCGGGAGCGATAGCCATAAATGTTACCCCAAAAATCGTATCTGGACGGGTCGTATAAATCGCAATTTTCTCACCGCTATCTTCAATCGTGAAATTGATTTCTGCCCCATAGGAACGACCGATCCACTCACGCTGCATAGTCTTTACATTCTCCGGCCAATCGGGAAGTTTGTCCAAATCATCAACAAGGCGGTCGGCATAATCTGTAATTTTAAAATACCATTGGTTCTGGTCTTTTTTGACAACTTCGGTTCCGCACCGTTCACATTTTCCATCTTTAACCTGTTCATTGGCAAGTACCGTTTTATCTTATGGACACCAATTGACAAATCCACGCTTGCGATACGCCAAACCTTTTTTGTAAAGTTGAATAAACATCCATTGCGTCCATTTGTAATAATCTGGAAAACAGGATGCAATCTCGCGTGACCAATCAAATGAAATGCCTACTTTTTGAAGCGTCTCACGTGAGATTTTTATATTTTTTTCAGTCCAGTCAGACGGATGAATATCTCGTTGAATCGCGGCACGCTCCGCAGGCAACCCAAAGGCATCCCATCCAAACGGATGCAACACATCTTTGCCAAGCATCATCTGCTGACGGGCGATCGCGTCGCCGATAATATAGTTTCTGAAATGCCCCATATGAATATCACCAGATGGATATGCAAACATAACCAGCATATAAAATTTGTTCTTAGGGTCAGCTTTATCAGGAGCTTGATAGAGCGATGTCTCATCCCAATGCTTTTGCCACTTAGTCTCTATCTCTTTAAAATCGTATTCCATAATATATTGTCAACTTTCAAACTGTCACCCTGAGCGGAGTCGAAGGGTTTCCATGTTATCTATTTGTAGGGAAGGTCTCGCTTTTGAGACCTGCCAATCTCATTTAATTTTTAATCATACTCCTATTAGAAGAGTATGTAATCATGTAACTCCTGAACAGCTTGAAAGCTGTGAGCTTGTCGAAGGGTACTCCTTAATTATTAAGTCATTGCGAGTCCAACTTGTTGGACGTGGCAATCTCATCTTTTAACTTTTTCACTATTTTCTATTGTAGGGAAGGTCTCTCTTTTGAGACCTGCCATCTTATCTGTTATCGTCATAATTTCAAGAAAGAAAAGTAAGAAAAATTCTGCATTTAGGCAAGTATCTTATTAGTCTCTATAATTGTCATTTACCAGTCTAAGTCGCAACCTCTTTTAAGGTATGATTATGGGGTCTGTTAAAATTTGTAGAGAACTGACTCCCCTCTTTTAAGAGGGGTTGGGGGTGTTTGCTTTTGTAGGGAACTGGCTTGCCTGTTCCGCCTTACTACAGATTTACTGATTGTCATACCAGCGAATGCTGGCACTTGTTGTTTTATAACCACTTTCCAACAGCGTCATTGGACTTTATCAGCAAACCATCGGTGTAATCCTACCGAACTTTATTCCTTATCAATTTTCACAAACTCCTCTCCGCCAAAGGCGGAGTCCAGAACAGTAACTTCTATAAACAGCTTTGTAAATACTAAAGATACTCTTCCCACAATGTCATCCCCGACTTGATCGGGTAACCAGAGTTATCACCCTGCGTTGTCAGTCCGCCTCGGCGGATTTCCTGACAATTACAAATTGGCTCCGTTATTCCGAATAAAAGAATTCATATAGAACGAGCATCAACGGTAAACTACTTTATGTCTGTAGAGATAATGATTTGATTAAGCAGCAGACGAGAATGTCTGCCGCCAACTGAAATCTATTTAAAAGTCATCATCTATCTTCTTATTATAATCTTCGTCCCTTCTCTTCTTTTTGTCAGCTTTGTCTTTCTTAACTGAATTAGTATAAAGTTTGTAAAGATGATTGTATTGCTTACTAATGTAACGAATTTTAATTTTAGACATGTCATCTAAGTGCATAGCAATTTTGGTGTTAGGCGTGTCCCAATTAGCAGAATATACACCATACTGTTTACCTTCCCCATATTTCTTACTAATCATTTTTTTAACATAAATACCATCGTACATAAAAAATTCAATAGTTACTAATGCGTCTAAGTCTACAATAGATGTATAGGAAGAATATACCGCAATTGAGCTATCAAATTCAGCAATTTTGCCATCAAAAAATGTATAAGATGTGTCGTTTTGAATAAGTTTTTCAACAAAATCCATATTCTGAAAAAAAGAAAGAGATCCCATAAATAAAGTATCGTTTTCTGGAATAGCCATACCCCAATCCCACTTTCTAAAGTCCCCAGCGAAAGAATTTACTGAAAATAATGTCATAAGGATAATTAATAAAATTGTTTTCATACTAACTCCTATAAATAATGTATCATCTATTTTGCTTTAAATAGTACACAAAATGCTATTTATTTTTATTCCATACTACTAATTTCAAATTATTTTCAATGCATAATTCTGATAATTGAACATTTGATTCTTGTATTATTATAACTCCAAAACTTTCAATTTTTATCTTAGAACTAAAATAGTTTAAATAATTATTAATTTGATCAATCACTTCTACTTTTCCATTTCCAATCTTTAATTCCAGTACGACTGGATTATTATTTCTGTTTTTGCATAAAATGTCAATTCGACCAAATGGTATTACTGCTTGTCTTCTAACAAGCTCTAATTCTGGGGCAATACTATTCAGGTTCGCTATAACTTCATCTTCAAAATACTGTTCTTTTAAACGATTCTTATCCAATTGTGGTTTTGGTAATTCTGTGTTTATATTTAATAAAACTTCTTTAATAATTTTTATATGTTCTTTTAGAATATTAGAAACTTGTTCAGCATCAAAGGAGTCTTCAAATGTAATATTATGAACACCACTTTTATTCCACTTTTCAGGTCTTAATCCATAAAGTCGATGGATGGATTTTGGCATATAGTCCATTTTTAAAAATCGGCATAGTAAACTGTATTGATTGATATCAACTGCTAATATCCTTACTCCACTATAGAAGACATGCCAAGTTGGAACAGTTGATTTTGACCTTTTATTAGATTTATATACTTCTAAAGGTAAACCATTTGTTAAAGATGTAAATATTTCATTAGTGATTGTATTAGAATGAAATATGACCTCTTTAAATAATTCTGTCCAACTATCATTGTTTTTGTTCATAAGAAAAAATCCTCAAATATATAGGCTCTTTAATTTTTGTGGGGGCAGACGTTCCTCGTCTGCCCCATGAACGTCTATCACTTTCCCTACAACATCTCCCCTCTTAAGGAGTCTTTTTCTGTTGCTTATCTTGTCTCTTTTTTTCCTTTTGTGCGTCTTTACTCTTCTTCTGCTTGTCACTCTTACTTTTGTCTTTTTTTCCGCCTTTATCACCCATGAGAGAGCTCCTATCGGTTTGAGATTAGTATGTATTGCACGGGTGCCCCACCTTGCGATGGGTTGAGAATAACCCTATCCAAATTATCATAGCCTAACATATAAACAAAAACAATAAATTAATGTTCGAAGTCAATTATAAAAAATGATTTCGCGACACTATTCATGCAAATTCTCTATATTAACTTAGCAAATTCATTAATCCAACCATGTATGATAGAGTTATCTTAAAAGAGGGTTTTGCATGCACAAAATCACTACAAGAAATATCAGCAAAAATGGCTTAACCCATTTGTTCTCAGCAAAGCCATTTCGTTATAATCGTTTGTTATGGTTCTGTTTATGGCGAAGCATAATAGGAAAAGTTGTAGTTTTAGGTTCCCTTTATATGGAAAACGAACCCATTTCATATTCTGCCACACACTCGCATCACACTCCATATTTGGTATTCACACAGCGGCTAAAGAACAGACACAATCTGACGATACTATTCATATCACACAGCTAGAAGTTATGGCGAACTTAAAAACAACAAATAAGAAAGCTAAAAAGGAATCAATCATGCCCTCAAGCTCTTCACAACTCATATCCCCCATTATCGAGATGATCTATTCGCTCAAGCCGCAATCGGTGCTGGATATTGGAATCGGCTTCGGTAAATTCGGATTTCTCTGCCGTGAGTATCTTGAACTCTGGGACGGTCGCGACAAATACGGCGACTGGCAGAAACGGATCGACGGCATCGAGGCGTTCCCGAAATATGTTACCTCGCTCCAAAAACAGATTTACAACGAAATATATATCGGCGATGCCTGCGAGGTTCTCCCAACTCTGACTCATAAATACGATTTGATTCTGTTAATTGATGTCATTGAGCATCTTCCAATCGAAAAAGGTCAACAGCTTTTGCAAGAATGTGCCAAGCGAAGTCGCGGATGTATTATCTCCACTCCGTTGACAGTCACACCACAGGAGGCAGCGTTCGATAACCCATACGAAATCCATAAATCGGCGTGGACTGAGGAGCACTTTTCATCATTCTCCGAGAAAATCATCTTCCCTAATCCCCACGCACTACTCTGCTATCTCAACTTCGACGGTGCGAAGGTATCTACGCAGGTTTAACAGCGAGATAGATAATTAGACGAAGTAGGTCAGAACTCTTTAGCACAGTTCTGACATTATTGCGGACGGTAGACACTCTTGTCTGCCCATCTTCAAAAGTTACACTTTCCCTACAACTTCTCCCCTCTTTCGCATCACATCTCTATCTATGAACAACTTTTTTTGACAAGGAAAAACTGATGTACAAAATCACTACAATAAATATGAGCAAAAATGGCTTTAAGCCATTTTTCAAGGTAAAGCCATTTCGCTATAAGCAAAAGGATATTAGTGCCTTACAGCGAAAAAGAACTCGCAAAAACGACTAAAAAAGATGTTTTATATGTGACTGAACCCATTTCAATTCAGGCAAAACACCCCCGACCCCTCTCTTAAAAGAGGGGAGTCAATAACGCAAAAGTTTTATAAATATGTAAACAACTCAAATTTATTTTCTTGTCTGTTTTTATAATTGTTATTTCCCCTCTCGAGAGAGGGGATTAAGGGGTGTTATTGTTTCTTAACTTATTCAACAGCACCGTACCGCCCGAGAGTTTGTTGATAGATGATGACTTAATCCGTTCGCAATGATAAAAAATTCCGTGTTCAATTTTTTGTTTGATTGCAAACAAGCTGTCAAAACCATAGATAGGATATCTTCCTATTGTAAGCGAACTGTCATCTTCGTTTGGAAATTTCATTGTGAAGCCGTATTGGTAACCAAGAGATAACGCTTGATCGACGACATTTTTATTATACCGTCCAAACGGATAACAGAGAGAAGTGATTTCTTTACTGATTATTTCTTCAATAATATCTTTGGAATGTTTTAATTCAATAGTAAGTTGATTAAATGTAACCGAAGTTAAGTCGCAATGAGAATGAGAATGAGAACCAAAATCAACACCAAGTTCAGACAACTCTTTTATCGTCTCAAGTGTCATGTGCGGGCAGTTTTGAAAAATATGCGAGTAATCCCAATTGTTTGCATGTCCGATATATTTTGTCGGGATAAAAATTATCGGTTTGATACTATATTTATCAATAAACCGTGGAAGATGTTTAAAAAGATGTGCATAACCGTCGTCAAATGTAATCAGTACAGATTTATCTTCAATCTCTCCCCCAAGTTCACTCAGAGAAATAAAGCTATAGTCATTTTCTGTTAGATAATTGAGTAGTTTCTCAAATCTTCTCGGTGAATAGTTATTGGCACCATAAGAAAATTGTGTTTGCATTTTATGAAACGCAAACACAATAAGATTATTTTTGTTTTGAGATAAAAAATTGTTAGATGACATTTTTCAAATCATCTTTTCCTACCGGACCTAAAACCGCAAGAGCAAGTTTGGAGCGATCAAAAAGAGAATTCGACAATGATAAAATATCCGAGGTTGTTATCCGGTCAATATCTTTTAGAGTTTTTTTTAATGGATTATAAATACCGAGCATGATTTCATTACGGGCAAGCCTGTTCATGCGTGATGATGTCGACTCCATCCCGATTGTAAGTTGACCCTTAAGCTGTGCTTTTACTTTATCAAGAGCATCTTCGGTAAGCCGTTTTTTCTTTAATTTTTCAATTTGTTTTAAAGAAATATCTACAGCAGCTTGCAGATTCTTTTTATCGGTTGCCAAATAAGCACCAAAAATACCGGCATCTCTATAGATATCTAAAAAAGTAAAGACCGTATACGCGAATCCTTTTTCTTCCCGAATTTTCTGAAACAGTATTGATGACATCCCCCCGCCCAAAGAAACATGCATGGCAAGAGCAGTTAATTTATCTCTTGAAGCATATTCAACACCGGGATATCCGAGACAAAGATGAATCTGATTGTTTTCATTCGGTGTAACAAGAACTGTTTGCTCTTGCATTCTACCGGCTGATTCAAATTGTTCTGCCTTTCCGTCAGGGAAAGTAAATTTTTCTTTGACAAGTTTCACTAACTTGTTATGAGAAACAGAACCTGAAGCAGCAATTACAACCGATTCTGATTTGTAATTATTCTTCAGATATTTCATGATTTTCGCTCTCGGCATAGCTTTGATATTATCAAGCTCACCTAAAATAGGCCGACCGATTTGGTTGTCTCCCCAATATGAATGGGCAAATAAATCATGAATTCTGTCAGACGGTGTTTCATACGACTCGACAATTTCTTCACAGATTACTTTTTTCTCCCTTACTAAATTTGCAGGAGTCAAAGTAGCATTGCAAGTAATGTCGGCAAGAACATCAACTGCGGTATCAAGATGTTCATCTAAAATTCTTGCGAGATAACATGTTTGTTCTTTGGAAGTAAAAGCATTTAAAGATCCGCCGATTGATTCAAGCGATGCAGCTATCTCTTTTGAAGTACGTTTTTTGGTCCCTTTGAAAAGCATATGTTCAATAAGATGCGAAACACCATTCTCATCCTTTGTCTCATTGCGAGACCCTACATCAATCCATACTCCGAGAGTAATAGAACGAACTGAGGGTATTTTTTCAGTGATTACCCTCAGTCCATTACTTAGAACTGTCTTGCGATACGAATTTGTATCTACTTTTGACATACTATTTGCCATCTATCTCCGAGGTCTTGAAGGTCTGGAAGGGCGTTTTCCACCACTTGGGCGACCGTTTCCGGCACCGCCTTCAGGAACTTCTTCACCTGTTAAGACATACTTACGAGATAAGCGGACTTTACCGTCAGAGTCTATATTGATGACTTTGACTTCAAGACGATCACCTACGTTACAAACATCTTCAACTTTTTCCACACGGTTTACATCAAGTTCGGAAATATGTACCAAACCGTCAGTTCCCGGGAAAAGTTCAACAAAAGCACCAAAGTCGGCAACACGACGGACGATACCGTTGTATGTTCTACCGAGTTCCGGTTCTTTAACTAATGCTTCAACGCGTTCCTTTGCTTTTTGTCCTGCTTCACCACCGACAGATGCGATGAGAACTGTACCGTCATCAGAGATGTCGATTTTCGCACCGGTCTCTTCGATGATAGCACGGATAATTTTACCACCAGGTCCAATCACATCACCAATTTTGGATTGTGGGATTTGGATAGTGATAATTCTAGGAGCAAACTCAGAAAGTTGGTCACGATGACTAGAAATTTCTGATTGCATACAATCGATAATATGCAGTCTTGCAACTTTTGCTTTTTCTAAAGCATCACGCATAATATCAACAGACAAACCTGTGATCTTGATATCCATTTGGATAGCAGTTACACCTTCAGTTGTTCCGGTAACTTTGAAATCCATATCACCAAAATGATCTTCATCACCTAAGATATCAGTCAAGATAACAACATTGTCATTTTCTTTGATAAGACCCATTGCGATTCCGCCGACAGCAGATTTGATAGGCACACCGGCATCCATAAGAGCCAATGAACCACCACATACTGAAGCCATTGATGATGAACCGTTTGATTCCATAATATCAGAAACAATACGAACGGTGTATGGGAAAGATGTTTCTGCCGGTATAACCGGGAACAAAGCTCTTTCGGCTAAGGCACCGTGACCTACTTCACGACGTGAAGTTCCACGTATAGGTTTTGCTTCACCTGTACAGAATGGCGGAAAGTTATAATGCAGCATATAGCTTTTAGTTGACTCACCTTCGAGCTCATCCAAACGCTGTTCATCCATTTTTGTACCTAGTGTAACAGCAACCAATGATTGTGTTTGTCCTCTTGTAAATACTGCTGAACCGTGGGTACGAGGCAAGAAGCCGGTTTCACATGTAATCTGACGAATATCATCAGGGTTACGACCGTCAATACGTTTTTTTGTATCTAAAATCATACGGCGCATTGATTCAGAATCAAGATCGTGTATGATAGTTTTGATATCACCTTCAGAATCTTCAAATTCTTCAGCCAACGATTCAACAATTTCTTTAGTCATCTCTTTTTTGGCGGCATTGCGGTCTTCTTTGACAGCAATTTGATTCATTTCATCAAGTTTGCTACCGACGATTTCTTTTACTTTTGCAATTAGAGTATCTTCGATTGTAACAGGTATATATTCAAATTTATCTTTACCGCATTGAGCTTTGAGTTCTTCTATTTTACCGATGATGGTTTTGATATGCTCATGACCAAACAGTAAGGCATCAATTAGTTCACCTTCCGGGATTTCATTACCACCACCTTCAACCATTGTTATGGCATCCATAGAACCGGAGATTGTAATAGATAAATCACATTCTTCCAGATTTTCAAAAGTTGGATTTAGTACAAATTGACCATCTAAACGACCGACACGTACGCATGCTACTGTTTTTTCAACAGGAACATCTGATACAGCTATAGCAACAGAAGTAGCATTTAAAGCAATAACATCCGCATCATTTTGTTGATCGTGAGATATAATAAAATTGATTACCTGAGTTTCACCTTTAAAATCAGAAGGGAAAAGCGGTCTGATAGTACGATCAATAATTCTACAAGAAAGGATTTCCTTTTCAGAAGGACGAGCTTCACGTTTGAAGAATCCTCCCGGAATTTTACCTGCTGAATAAGATTTTTCACGATACTCAACAGTAAGCGGGAAAAAGTCAAATCCTCTTTTTGGTTCTTTTTGAGCACATATTGTACTGATGACCATAGTGTCACCATATTGAATAGTGGCTGCACCATTTGCCTGTTTAGCTAGTTTACCGGTTTCAATTATCATTTGGCGGCCGCCAAGTTCAAACTCTACTTTGTGAGACATATATTTTTTCCTATTCCCTTAGCGACGTATTCCGAGATTTTTAATTAATTGACGATAACTGTCTAAATCTCTGTCTTTTAAATAATCCAACAAACGTCGTCTTTTACCTACGAGTTTCAAAAGCCCCAAACGAGTATGGAAATCTTTTGTATGTTTTTTCATGTGATCCGTTAAATAATTAATACGGTGTGTTATCAACGAAACTTGAACTTCCGGCGAACCGGTGTCAGTTTCGTGTAAACGGTATTCAGTGATGAGTTGAGCTTTGTGCCCTTTGTCCATCGCCATTTTGTTTCTCCTGTTTAAGTATATTCATTACATTTATTTTATCTTTTTTTATCTGTTCAACTAGTAAATCGGTTGATTCAAACTTTCTGTTTGCTCTGACAAAATGAGTAGGATAAACAATAATATCCTGATCATAAATATCTCTGTCAAAATCAAACAGGTTTGCTTCTACAGTAATCCGTTCTTGGGGGTTAAAGTGATTTTTCCCAATAAACATCATACCGTTTTTAACTTCATCTCCGACTTCAGCCCAACAGGCGTATACACCCTCTACCGGTAAAAGTTTTCTCATGTTGTAGCAAACATTCGCAGTCGGATACCCGAGTTTTCTTCCGAGTCCTAAACCACGTTCAACTTTACCATAGATGGCGTAGTGATGCCCCAGCATTCGTAGTGCCTCTTGATATTCATTTTTTAAGATAGTTTTACGAATACGTGATGATGATACAGCCTTATCATTATATAAGACCGGACCAACAACTTCAACATCAAAATCAAATTGTTTCCCAAGACTTTTTAGTTCTTCAATATTCCCTGTTCGGTCTTTACCAAAGGCGTGGTCATAACCGACAATTAACTTTTTTGCATGTAATGTTTTTACTAATACAGATTCTACAAATTCAGATGCAGTTAGCGACTGCAGTTTTTCAGTAAAATCCATTATTAGAACATTGCCGTCAAAAAAGTGCGGAATAAACTTTCTTTTTTCCTCAAGTGAAGTTAATAACAACGGAATATGTTCGGGAGCAACGAACACTTTAGGATGAGGTTGAAACGTCACCAGTATCGCTTCAGAATCAGATTTTTTACTCTCACTCATCACTAATTTGAGAATTTCCTGATGCCCAAGATGGATACCGTCATAGGTTCCGATCGTAACAATCGTACGACGGTCTTGGTCAACGGGATAGTTCTCTATTCCTTTGATAAAATTTACACTCAATTTAATACTCGTATATAACTAAAAAGTTTTTGGTCAATTGTATCAGAAATTAAATCGGATGGTACCTCTGCTTTGCAGACTGCCAATATATTTCCTGTTAAATCTTTTATTGCTACTTTGTCACCTTTATTATAAGAATCATAGACAGTATCAATATATTCTTTCTTTATATCTCTACCGTTAAAAATTGAATCAACAAAATCATCATTCACAGAACAGGAAGCATAACTTACAACTTCATTAAATTGCAGAAGTACATTATCCAATTCAGAATTACTCGCAACATTTTCTATTTCAGAAAGTGTAAGAGCATTTTCTACAGAGAGATTACCAACTTTAGTTCTTTGTAAATTTGATAAATAAACACCGCATTGCAACTGTTGTCCTATATCATGAGCTAAAGACCTGACATAAGTTCCTTTAGAACATGACACTTTTATTTTTAATATCTTATCTTTATAATCAATTAACTCAATACTATGTATTGTAATATTTCTCTTAGGTAATTCGACATCTAAACCTTTGCGAGCCATTTTATACAATCTTTCACCGTTCACGTGAACAGCAGAATATGCAGGAACTTGTTGAGTTATTTCTCCGACAAACAATTCTATAGTTTTATTAATTGTTTCAACTGATAACTCAGAACAATCATTTTCAGTAGTTTCAAAATCGACACCTTCGGCATCATACGTTTTTGAGATTCTTCCGAAAGTTATTTCTGCTATATATTCTTTATCACAATCAGAAATAAATTGAGCAGTTTTAGTAGAACGACCGAGACATATAACTAATAAACCGGAAGCAGCTTTGTCTAGAGTTCCGGTATGACCAATCCGACGCTGGTTGATAATACGGCGTAACTTTGCTACGACATCATGCGATGTCATACCGACTTCTTTATCAACTAATAAAATAGCATTGTATTGATCAATTTTACTTGGCATCAAGCGCCTCTTTATACAATTCAATTAGTATTTTTTTTGTTTCTTCAAGTGATTTTTCAATAAGACAACCTGATGCGTTATAATGTCCCCCGCCTCCAAAAGTGTTGGCTACTACTGATACATTTACGGCATCTTTAGAACGCATAGAAACTTTCGTTTTAGTGTCAGTAAACTCTTTTAACAAAAGTCCTACCTCGACACCTTTATTGTATAAGGTATAATCAACAAGTCCGTCTGACTCTGATGATTCAGCATTTGATGATTGCAGCATATCTTTTTTTAATGTCAATAAACAAAGTCTGCCGTCGTGATAGAATTCAATCTCATTTAACACTTTCCCTAAAAGAACAACTGAAGACGGTTTCATGTTGTAATAAATTTCATCACAAACTTGTTGTGGGATGACTCCTGCTCCGACTAATTTACCTGCTATTTCAAGCGTTCTTTGGGAAGTACCGTTGTATCTGAATCTACCGGTATCGGTTAAAATTGCAGTGTATAGACATACGGCAACATCTTTATCAACCGTATAGCCTACATCCTCAAAGTATTCATAAACCATTTCGCCGACAGAAGATGCATTGATATTTACCCAGTTCAGACACCCACACAGATTGTTATCTCGATGATGATCGATATTAACCAGTACAGTTTCTTCGGTAATCCAACAACTGGCTAAACCGATTCTTTTGAAATCAGGACACTCCAAGACTATAACTGTATCAAAGGTTGAATCTTTTGGAACAGAATCAAAATGAGGTATGTCAGATGCCGATTGCATAAAATGATATTTTTCAGGTATATCACTTTGTCTGACAAGAGTAACATCTTTTTTAATGTCCTTGAGATATCTTGCAAATGCAAGTTGTGTCCCTAAAGCATCGCCGTCAGGATCAATATGAGAGACTACCAACAGTTTAGAAGAATTATCAATAATTTTTTTTAATTCATCTGTCGGTGGATTTTTTTGGTTAAACGTCAGAGCGTTCATTTGTGTCGTTTTTGACTTCATTAAGTAATTTTTCTATTTTAATTCCTTCAGCAATCGAAGGATCAAATTTAAATGTAAACTCGGGAATAAACCGAGTATGTAAATTTTTACCGACTGCATGTCGGATTGACTTCTTTTCTATATTCAAATACTCTACAACAGCTTTTTGCTTTTCTTCATCACCCAAGCAAGAGTAATAAATAGTTGCATAGCGTAAATCATCTGTTAATTTTACATGTGTAAATGTTACCAAGTCCGGAGATGATGTGCTAAAATCCAATAAGTAGATTTGAGATATATCTCTTAATATTTGTTCGCCTAATCTATTTGATCTTTTAAATTGTCTCATGCTATTTTCAATAGTTTTCTGTTTGATAATCCATTAAGACGATGTCCGGTCTTTTTCTGATCTCATCAATCTTCTTTGCTATAACCTGATTTCCAAAACTGCTTTTATTCGACACAATCGCAGCACCGATAGTTGCTTTCCTAAGAATATCATTATCATCGATTTCTGCGATTGAAATATTAAATTTATTTTTTAGTCCGGCTAAAAGCGATTTTAGTATTCTTCTTTTCTCCTTCAGAGAGTTTACTCCGGTAAGTGATAACTCAATCTTTGCGATAACAGTTATCAAACATCTTCCAAAGTTCTGGCTGTTTCTACAATTTCATACGCTTCAATAATATCGCCTACTTTAATATCATTGTAATTTTCAAGACCGATACCGCATTCGAATCCTTCTTTTACTTCTTTCACGTCATCTTTAAAACGACGAAGCGAATTCAAAGTTCCGGTATAAATTATTTTGCCGCCTCTTGAAAGTTTTACTTTATCAGAGCGTTTAAAACGGCCTTCTTTTACATAACTTCCTGCGATAGAACCAATTTTAGGCACTTTAAATATATCCCGAACTTCAGCCATACCGACAAATTTTTCTGAAATATCAGGTGAGAGCATACCTTCAAGAGCTTTTTTGACCTCATCTTCAGCTTCATAAATAATATCATACAGACGGATATCAACTTTTTCCTGTTTGGCAAGTTCTCTTGCTCTACTATCTATTGAAACATGGAAGCCAATGATAAAGGCTCCCGATGCTGCCGCTAGGATAACATCAGATTCTGAAATAGCTCCGACAGATTTCCGAATGATAGCTGTTTTGACTTCATTAGTTTGAATTTTACCGAGTGTATCAGAAAGTACTTCAACAGAACCGTCAACATCACCTTTGATAATCAGTCTGAGTTCTTTGATTTGACCTTCTTTGATACGTTCAAAAATCTGATCAAGAGTAACGCCGCCAAGATTGTTTCTAGCATCTTGTTCACGTTTGATAATAGCTCGTTTACTCGAAATTTCTTTTGCTTCCTGATCGTTCAGGCATGCCATAAATGAATCACCCGCTTGAGGAACTCCACCTAAACCGGTAATTTGTGCCGGCATTGATGGACCGATAAATGGAATAGTAGCACTCTTATCATCGGTAATAGTTCTTATTCGGCCTTTCTGTATACCTGCCACAACAGAATCACCAACTTTGCAAGTACCTTTTTGAACTAAAACAGTTACAACAGTTCCACGTCCTTTTTCAAGTCGTGCGTCAATGACAACACCCTGGGCACGAATTGTTGGGTCTGCCATAAGGTCCAGCATTTCTGCTTGTAATAGAATCAATTCAAGAAGTTTATCAACATTATCACCATGCTTGGCAGAAATCTCAACCATAATAGTTTTTCCACCCCATTCCTCTGATAGGAGGTTTTGGTTCGAAAGTTCATTTCTGATTGAGTCAGGATTTGCATTCGGTTTATCAATTTTATTTATAGCAACTACAATAGGGACATTGGCAGCACGAGCATGATCTATCGCTTCAATAGTCTGTGGACGGACACCGTCATCAGCAGCAACTACCAAAACGACAATATCGGTAATCTGAGCTCCTCTTGCTCGCATAGCAGTAAAGGCTTCATGACCTGGAGTATCTAAGAAAGTAATTTTTTCACCGTTGCACTCTACATCGTAAGCACCGATATGCTGTGTAATTGCTCCCGCTTCACCAGAGACAACATTTGCTTTTCGCACATAATCGAGTAATGATGTTTTTCCGTGATCAACATGACCCATTACAGTAACAACCGGAGCTCTTTTGATTAGGTCTTCACTTTTTTCTTCCTGAAGGACTTCTTCGCCTACTTCGGCAATTTGTGTAACCTCAAAGTTGTACTCGGAGGCAATCATCTCAATCGTATCCATATCAAGACGCTGATTCATAGTCGCCATCATACCGAGCTCAAATAACTTACCGATAATCTCGGCAGGTTTGATATCAATCATTTTGGCAAGTTCAGCAACAGATGTAAACTCATTCACCTCAAGTAAGTTTTGATTTTCGACTAATTCGTTTTCATCGCCGGAACCGGATTTTTTATATTTCTTTTTAGATTTTGTACCTACCAGATTCGCCATAGTAGATTTGAAAGTTTTAGCGACTGCTTGTTTATCAACCTCATTGAGGACTTTCTTTTTCCGGCGGTCTTTCTTTTTTTGCTTTTTATCAAACTTTTTAACAATGGTTTCAACTTCAGAGCCGGGTTTTGTAGAGATTTTTCCTACCGTAGTTTTACGTTCAGTTGTTTTGCTACCCTTGGCTTTACTCTCGGAAGTTTTCCGTTCAACAGCAGCTTTTATTTGTTGCTGTTGTTCCATTTCTTTTTTTGCTTCTTTTTTACCTTCAGCAAATTTCTTTGTAACCGCAGCAATCATATCATCAGTAGCCACTGACATATGAGATTTTGGTTCAAATTTTAAATCACGTAAAACATTTAGTAATGCATTCGAAGATATCTTAAACTTTTTTGCTAATTCATGAATTCTTACTTTGGCCATCTATTCGTACAACCTCTCATGCTCAAGTCCATCTCATAGTCATCTATGAGACTTAAGCTATTTCCTCATCATCGTCTTCAGCATCAAAACTTGGAGCAGATACTTCTATGACATCATCTTCTTCAGTTACAAATTCAGAATCATCTTCAAAAATATCATCGGCAGGACTAGATTCATCAGCTTTTTGTTTTGCTTTTGCATCTACTTTTGCTTTTGCTTTGAGTTTTTTCTGAAATTCTTTTTCTAATTTAGCTACAAAAGCCTGAGCTTTTTCAACTAATGACTCGGCAGTTTTTGCTCCAAGCCCTTCAATTCTCGTTAGAGCTTCAACAGAAGTACTTGCAAGTCTTTGAACAGAACCGATATCGGCATCTGCTAATCTTTCCTGAATTTTTTCACCGACACCTTCAAGCTGACCGACCGGTACAAGCATTTCAGCTTCCATTTTTTTGTTTTCATCGTAATCGGTTTCAGACATGATGTTGACTTTCCATCCTGTCAACTTCGATGCTAATCTGGCATTTTGACCATTTTTACCGATAGCCAATGAAAGTTTTTCATCTTCTACCGCAACAGTCATTTTCTTTTCATCTTCAAATACTTCAATATTTACAACTTTTGCCGGAGCTAAAGCTCTGCTTACAAACATTTCCGAGGAAGAAGAGTACGGTACAATATCAATCCGTTCATTATTTAATTCCCGTACGATAGACTGCACTCGAACACCTTTGATACCTACACAAGCACCCACCGGATCAATTCTGTCATCAGACGAATAAACTGCGATTTTTGCTCTTTCGCCGGGCTCTAGAGCAATAGATTTAATTTCTATAACACGTTCATATATTTCAGGGACTTCCAATTCAAAAAGAGAACGTAAAAATTCATTACTGACACGAGATAATAGTATCTGAGGTCCTTTGACAGATTTTTGAACATCAAGGATATACGCTCTAATTCTGTCGCCCTGACGAAAACGTTCTCGCGGAATTTGTTGTTTGACATCTAAGACACCTTCACCTCGTCCAAGATTAACTATGACATTTCCTTTGTCAATTTGCTGTACAACACCGGAGACTAAAGTACCGACACGGTCGATATACTCATCATAAATACGGTCACGTTCAGCTTCACGAACTTTTTGAATTAAAATTTGCTTGGCTGTTAAAACTGCATTCCGTCCGAACTCGTTTTCATAGTCGATATAGATATCAAGTTCATCATCGAGCTGAGCATCAGGATCAATTTCCTTGGCTTCTTCCAAAGAAATTTCAATTATTTTATCTTCGACAGTTTCAACAACTTTACGTGTTGAAATCATGAGAAGTTCATTGGTTTTTCGGTCGAATTTGAAGCTGATATTATCAGTGAAGTCATATTTCTTTTTAGCCGCTGCCAAAAGAGAAGCCTGCAGTGTTTCCAGCACGGCGTCAAACTCGATGTTTTTTTCTCGAGCGATCATTTGCATCGCTTCGATCATATCAAACGCCATTTATCTAGTCTCCATTAAAATATTATTTTTCCTTTTTCGATTTCAGTTATCGGTACTGAAATCTCATTTCCATTATCTAAAAAAACAACTTCGTCACCATTGACAGAAGAAATCTCGACAGAGATTTTTTTTCGTTTTTTATCTACAAACTCTACCTTTACATTCTCACCGATACGATATTTATAGTCGACAAGTTTTGTAAGGGGCCTATCTAAACCGGGTGATGATACTTCAAGTAAATATCCATCCTCAAAATAGTCTGTTTCTTCGATAACATCGCCAACAGCCCGAGAGATTCCGGCACATTTTTCCAAGGTCACTCCATTTGGAGTATACACAAACAACCGTATAGTAGTCTCTTTTTTAAAAACAGACAAAGTCAAATCGGCTATTTCAGCACCAAGTTTTTGCAATGGTGTTTCCAAAAGTTCAACAATTTTATCTTTTAAATCAATTTTCATTTTACACCATAAATTAAAGAGTGGGTTTTCACCCACTCAAGCTAATTAGAATAACAATAATCTACACGAAAAGCAACTATTTTGTTATCATTTAAGCGTTTGGATAACATTTTTTATATAGTCCACGATTGTAGTAATATCAATTTTTTCAACATCATCCGACGAACGCAGCTTCACCTCTACCTTACCGTCCTTCAATGACTTAGCACCTATCGTAACTCTGACAGGCATACCGACCAAGTCGGCATCGTTAAACTTGACTCCAGCCCGTTCTGAGCGGTCATCAAGTAAAACATCAATTCCGGCATCTTGTAATTCGGTATATAATTTTTCAGAAGCTGCCACAATTTCGTCATCTTTCATGTTAAGCGGTATTACCTCAACAAGATACGGGGCAATCCCGACCGGCCATATTATACCGTTTTCATCATTGTATTTTTCCAAAGCTGCCTGTGGGGTTCGTGTAATACCGATACCGTAAGAGCCCATTATCATCAGTTGTTCTTTTCCGTCGGCATCTAAAAACTTTGCTCCCAAAGATTTTGAATACTTTGTACCAAGCATAAATGTATTCCCGACTTCAATACCTGATTTTGCTTCAAGTTTTGAATCGCAGTTCGGGCAGCCGTCTTCTTGGACCGTAGTCGTAATATCAAAAACTGTTGTAGCTTTAAAATCACGGTCGATATTGACATTCAGTAGATGTTTTTCATTTTTATTACCACCGACAATAAAATTTTTCATTTCAGCAACAAGTGGGTCTACGATTATCGAAATATCTTTCAGGCCGACAGGACCTGCAAAACCGACCGGTGCTTTTGTAGCTTTAACAACTTGCTCTTCGTTGGCAGGTTCAAGTTCTATTGCTCCGAGAGCATTTTTTAATTTTGTTTCGTTGACCGAACGATCCCCTCGTACCAAGGCAGCCACCGCTTTATTATCAGCCATATAAATCAAAGTCTTTACCAGTTGATTTGTTTGGACGTTTAGGAATGCTGACACTTCTTCAATAGTTGCCGCTCCCGGTGTATCAACAAGTTCGGAATCTTTCATCTCAGCATCAACAACTGGTTTATTGCTGTCTCTGAAAATTGCCTTTTCTTCATTGGCGGCATAACGACATTCAGGGCAATGTAAAATAGTTTCTTCACCGGCGTTTGTGTCTACCAACAGCATAAATTCATGGGCATTGGAACCGCCCATAGCACCCGAATCTGAGTCAACTTTTAAAACATCAAGACCGGCTCTTTTGAAAATTCGAAAATAGGCATCTACCATTTTGTTGTATGATTCTTTTTGTGATTCTTCGGTAGCATCAAAAGTATAGGCATCTTTCATGATAAATTCTCTACCACGCATAAGACCGAAACGCGGGCGGATTTCATCACGGAACTTCACTTGAATCTGATAGAGATTTAATGGTAATTGCTTATAACTTTTCAACTCACCGGCAACAAGATTAGTTACTGTCTCTTCGTGTGTTCCACAAAGTATCATCTCATGATTATGACGGTCCTGCATTGTCATAAGCTCTTTACCAACAGTATCATAACGACCTGTTTTCTGCCATACTTCAACAGGACAGAGAACAGACATAGTAATTTCTAAGGCTCCTGCAGCATTCATTTCTTCTCTGACAATATTTGAAAACTTTTAGATTACCCGCTGCATAAGAGGTAAATAGACATATATCCCCGATGCTAATTTCCGTATATATCCGCCTCGTAATAGCAATTGATGAGAGACCAATTCAGCGTCTGATTGATTTTCCCGTAAAGTCGGTATGTATGTTTGACTCCAGCGCATCTATTTTATTCCTTACTAATTCAATAAGTTATCTTCAAAATTAATGAACAGATAAGATATAAGATTACGGTTTTAAATCAATGTAAAAGATTGAGCATAAAAGCTCATTGAGGTGTTTTTCCTGATAGAATTGCAGTTTTCTATTGCTTTTGAGACGAAGTTTTGATACAATCGACATACTTATTGCCCCCGTGGTGTAATGGATAACGCGTTGGCCTCCGAAGCCGGCAATTCAGGTTCGACTCCTGACGGGGGTATTTAAATTCAAAATAGAGGGATTGTGTTAGATGAATAAACAAATTTTATTAGGTAAAATTTCACAGTCTTTACTTGATGAAGCTGGAAAAGAAGCATATGACTATTCTGTGAATATTTTTACTATTATTCAAAAAGATAATCATGTCAATACTTCTTCTTTAGGATCTGGTACTTTAGTCTTTATAAATGGAAAACATGCAATTCTTACAGCCTTTCATGTAGTAGATTCTAGACAATTTAAAGAATCTATTAAAATTGGTTTAAATATTAGAAACGATAGACATCATTATTCTTTATTTAGTTCTCAATTACAAGTTATACCTATCGCAAAGTCCATTTCTAAATCAAAAGGACCAGATTTAGCTTTAATATATTTACCCGATGATAATATAGGAATATTAAAAGCAAATAGAAGTTTTTGGAATATATCAAAGTTCAAAAATATACTAGAAAAACATCCATTAGATTATAAATGTGGAATTTTCATTCTGTTTGGCACTCCAAGAGAGCAAATTTAACCAATTGAATTTGATAAATTAACTAACGGTTTTATTGCATCATTTGATTGTACAGCATTAGCAGGATATTCAGGTATAGAAGATAAATGGGACTATAAAGGATTTGATTTTTGTCATTTTCCAGTTGACTATACAGATAACTCAATTGCTCCAAAAAGTTTTGAAGGAGTAAGTGGTGGTGGATTATGGTATGTTAAAGTAAATAGCAATCAACAAAATATCATTTCATTAGAAAGACCAATATTGGCTGGAGTAGCTTTTTATCAATCAGAAATCGATGATAAAAAGACCAGACAAATAACTTGTCATGCTTGGGATAGTATTTACGTCAACTTATTTGAAGTTATCGAAAAACCAAACACATAGGAGGATTTATGAAAAGACTATTATTTTTGTTACTAATCTTATTTATCTGTCCTAAATCATTTAGTTTTACACCGCATGAAGATATGGTTGAGATTGACAGCCTACGTGTAGTAGTGTTAGAATATCTTGGGGAACTGTCCTCTTATCAATCTTCTACAAAATACTATCAAACTGTGATGACAGGTATAATGGATGGTACTATTTTAATGGCGGTCACATCAATTTACCATTATGAAATATATTATTCAGTTTATTCAAAAAGTGATTCTAAATGCCAAACAAAAATGCATTTAGAATTTATGGAAGGTAAAATTTATACCCAATCACAAGTTATTGGAGCAGTTGGTATCATTAAAGATGGAATGCCTGAAATACAAGACGCAGGTTTAGTAATGGTACTTAGAGATATAATGAAAGCATTACGAAGAGTAGATAAATTGATGACAAAGCATAGTTTTTAATACAAACTACTGGCTAAGTAACTCGCTGGCTTGAATATTGATTTTCAAATTTCAGAAACCTCAACTTGTTGAATAGTAATGAGTTCAAATTCCCGTGGTGTAATGGATAACGCGTTGGCCTCCGAAGCCGGCAATTCAGGTTCGACTCCTGACGGGGGTATAATTTAATAAAGTGCCGATATAACCATGATAAAATATCTGACTGCTGTAGAAACAATAAAAACTGATAATTTAAACGGATTCTTTGTTGGATGGCCGACTCCACCGTCACCCGATAAACTGCTTGAAATTTTACAAAATAGCTATAAGATTGTACTGGCAATAGATGATTCCACCGATAATGTTATCGGATTTATCAATGCTATTTCCGACAAAACTCTTTCTGCTTATATACCATTTTTGGAGGTGCTTCCAGACTATCAAAAACAAGGGATCGGTTCTGAGCTTGTAAAAAGTATGTTAGAGGAGCTTCAAGAATTCTATATGATTGACCTTTGTTGCGATATTGAGTTAAATGAGTTTTATCGCAAATTTAATTTTTCGCACGCAAATGCTCAAATCATCAAAAACTTTCAAAATTTATTAAAATAGTAAAAAAATAATACAAACCTGCTCTCTCCTGTTTTTCTTTTTGAAACAACTTATAAGCCTCTGTGAGCAGAGAATATACAGATTCTAAAAGAACTATCTTTTTTTTAATTCTCCCTTAAATTCCATTTTAATTCTTCCGAAATAGGTATTAAGAAAACAAAAACGGATTCTTGTAAATACTTACTTAATAATAATAAAATCTCAAAGGAGTCTTTATGTTTAAACCTTTCAAATTCTTAATCCTTTTAGCCCTTACTGCTCTTTTGGTAGTAGGTTCTGTAGTAGCCGATGATGATGTAACTTTAGAGTATGTTATGGCTGTCGGTAACTATTTTGATTACGACTATGATGTCGTAAATGACATGTTAAATTCTTATGTAACCGCAGAAGAATTACCTGTCTTATTTTATGTTGCTCAGTCTGCTAAAGCGGATCCTATCGAAATCGCAAAAATGCGTTCCGATAAAAACTCCTGGATGGATATAACCTCAAGTTATAATCTTAGTCCAAAAGTGTACTATGTTATGATGGCAGGGAAAATTAAAAATCCGGAATTTAAAACAGTTTATGAGAAATATCATACTGTTTTAACAAGCCAATGGGATAAGATAGAATTAACAGATAATGATATTATCAACTTGGTCAATTTACGATTTATCTACAAACAACATTGTTATAATCCGTTTGAAGTAATGAGCATGCGTTCATTTGGTAAGTCTTATGTAAACATTTATCATTCTATCGGTGAATTAAAAGAAGAACTTCTTGATAGAGAAATGGCTGCAAAAGGTAAATAGAATAACACACATTTGATAAATTAACAAGGCTGTCGTTTGACAGCCTTTTTTTATAAAGCCATAATTTGATTAATAACGGAACTGTCATTTGGCAAAATACCGGAATCTACAAGTCTTGGGATAAGTACTTGCCAGTTTTTATCTGCTTTAAAAATCTTTCTGAACATTGGGAGAGCTTTATCTTGTTGACCCTTTGCTGTTAGTGTTACGGCATACCAATAAGATATTTCTATATTTCCACCGGATAATGAAACAGCCAATTCATATTCTTTGGTAGCATTATCAAAATCACTTACTTCAATATATTCATCACCTTTATTCATATGTTGATAAGCTCTAGTTATATTGAGTAATCTTCGTAATTCTTTAAGAGGCTCTTTAGAATCATCTACCCGTATATCAACAATACGGTCTACCCAGCTTTTCCCTGTCGGAGTACCGCTGACAACAATCATAGCAGCCGACTGTTTGCCCCTAATATCTCCGCCCTCATTTTGAGCCGCCTCTAAGGCTATCATCATCCTCTCAGCCAGATCACCATCAGCAGACTCAAATGCATCTGCCATTGCTTGCCAAACAGTACTTTTCTCCATCAAATTTGCCTGTACAGAATAATGGTGTCCGGTTACATGACCTGCTTCAGCAATACAATTTAAACCAGTATGAGTAACAGCATCACCATTTTTATCTATAATGGCTACCTGCCTCACCTTGTTATTTTCATCAGATGCCAGCAACCCTTCAAGAGCCTGTTTAGCTGATTTACCTTTTTTCATCATTTCCAAACCAAGCGGTCCATACGAAAAGTCTACTAACGACTGTGTTGCTACTGCCCCAACCCCCGGTTCCGCCCAGATTACATCGGCAACTTTAAACCAATGAGATTGCACGGCAGCACCAAATTGACCGGTAGCGGAATCATAGGCTACTATTGAATATGTGTGTACCGGATGTAATTTTTCTTTTTGTGATGCTTGGAGAGTAACAGAGAAAACCAGCAATAGAACAATGATATACTGTTTCATATTTCTATCCTTGTGAGAGTTATAAAAAATACATAGACAAAATCGAACCCCAGAGAATTCCAACAGCGATTGGAGTTTTTTTCTGTCCGGCTCCTATAATAAATGAAAAAGCTGTAAACAAAAGAGATATACCTAATTTTGCTGTCCAACGATTAAAATAGGTAACATCGAAGGCATCTGCCAAAAGAAGTAAACCGGAGATTATCAATGAAAGATATATCAGCCAGTTTAAATTTTTTTTTGGAACGTTATTTTCTGTTGTCATGTTCATACTCTTTGAGGAATTTTTCAATTCCTTTAACAATACCTTTAGCAACTTTTTTTCTGAATTTTTTGGTTTTTAACATTGCCTCTTGTTCCGGGATTATCATGAAGGCTGTTTCTATAAGTACCGCAGGGTATTGTGTCGGTCGGTTGACTGCCAAGTTGCCGTAGTACAAACCATGGTCTCTGAGTTTAGTTGCCTTTAGCAGTTCGTATTGAATATTCTTAGCCAAGTTTATAGAGTTAGGATGATAATAATATGTCGAGGAACCGTTATTCAAAAACGGATTGACCCCATCGGGAAGGGCGTTATTGTGTATCGAAATAAAGAGGTCTGCTTCGACTTTTTTTGCTCTTGCAGGACGGTCATACAGATTAACATGAGAATTGTCATCACGGGTCATAATTACTATAGCACCTTTAGATTCAAGTCTCTTTTTGATTTCAAGAGATAAACCTAAATTTGCCTCTGCTTCGGTATAACCGGTCGGTCCGACTGAACCTTTATCAGACGAATGTCCTGGGTCTATAACAATCGTTTTTCCACGTAATTTTTTTATGTTTTTGGGAGGTTTAGTCAGCTGAAGATAAAATGTATTCCCTTCGTAATATGAGTCGTATCCCCATAAGTCTTGGGTAAGTTTTATGGTTGCCTCGTAAAGCTCTTCTTCAGGTTGTGACCAGGTGATAATTTCTATCAGTTTATCTGAGAAGTCATAACGAATCCAATCGGTGTCTGTTGTGACTCCGAACAACTGAACTTTTATCGTACGTCTGTCTTCCTGGATAATCCGAAAAGGATGTTTTCCCTTTAACGGAAGTTCAATCTTTACGTTATCATCTGTACCTTCTGAACGAATGACTGAAATATATGAATGAGGAGGAAGAATTCCATTCGGAAGTTTTTCAACTGAATTTTTATGTACGTATGCTTTTTGGCCTGCCGAAAGTTGAGCAATATACCAATTCCCCTCAGAACCTGTAACAAGCGCTTCTACTCCCTCAGGTTGAAAAATCGAAAAATACCCTTTTCTGGCACCGTGCCGAATTGTTTGTACCGAGTCTGTAAACCTAACAGTAAATGGGAATTCATTGCTATTGATTGAGAGTTTATATGTACTTGTAAAATTTGCGGAATCATTCTGCCTAGTTCCAATTTGATAAATATAATAAATTGAAAAACTAGTAGAATCTAAAAGGTGTTTCCTGATATTTTTAATGCGAGGATACTGCAGAGTATACAACAGTTCTATTGAATCTGCCAGAACTCCTTCGGGACTATCAAAATAACCGGTGTAGATGCCTTTGATAAGTAACGAATCCGGAACCGCACCAACTCCAAAAACAGATTCACCCCAGTATGGTTGAGAACGAGGTGATGTTTCCGCCATCGGGATTGAATCGGCAATACCCGGAATTGAAAAAGTTGCGATACATCCCGGGGTTCCCTGAAATGAAACCTGTAGACGGTCGCCTGATTTAAGATTGAGATAACCTGAAGGTCGGTCTATTTCTTTAGTGATTACAAGCGAATCAAACGATATCGTTGCAAGCGGCTCTGGGACTTGTACGGTGAGCTTTCTAAAATAGTCAGGTGTAGAACGCTTCATAGACTTAGTATGAATAAACTGAGCAGGTAATTTAATATTGAATGTAAATAATCCGGGTTCAATCGGTAAGTATGCTAAAAACCCACCATCTTTATGTACTTTAACCTGATGACCGTTTATTAGAATATGTTTTACATTAGGAACTGTAACATTCCCTAAAATAAAAGTAGAGTCAACAGCTCTTACTAACTGGCTGTCTTTTGGGTAAATGATTTCAATTTCTTTTGATTGAGGTTGTTCAATAACAGATGCGACTATATTTTCAGTAGAATCTTCTGCAATAGAATTTGAAACCGAGCAAAAAATAATAACAAATACGATAATGCTATTTTGTAATATATTTTTCAAACAGCTCTCGCTTTATTTTAGGTCCGCCGATAATTTCTCGGTCAACTACGATTGATTCATTGGTATAATTTATTCCTGTTGCAATATCATTCTCTAAGATAGACGGACCGTCAAGATCAAAATAATCAGCTCTTGATGACATATAAAGTGCTTGAGCAATTCCAATCGACGATGTAACCATACATCCGAGCATTACTTTTTTCTTGTCATCTTGAGCAGCAAGAGCAATTTTGAGTCCTTCAATTACACCTCCTGATTTTTCCATCTTTATATTTACGCAGTCAAAATGTTCCGCATATTTCATGTAATCATCTACCGTGTTTAACCCCTCATCTATGACTAAACAAACATTGTCGTTGTTTCCTCTCAAATGTTTCCACTCAGAAATAAATTCAATCGAAGTAGGTTGTTCAATAACTTTTATTCCCTTTTGATAAAGATTAAAAATCATTTCCTCAGCTTTGGCACAAGACCAACCACCGTTGGCATCTATCCGAATCTCTTTTCCTTCAAGTGAGTCAAATTTATCTAAGAGCAATACATCTTCTTCGTTCCCCATTTTAATTTTAACAATCGGAGACTCACTCATTTTGATTTGATTAATCATACTTTCGGGTGTATCTATTCCGACAGTAATAGAACTCATTACTCCTACCGGTGTTCCTACTCCTAATACTTCCCATGGATATTTTCTATTTTCACCTGATAAATAATTAAGAGTCATTCCTACTAACGCGGATTTAGGAACCGGATTTATTTCAAAAGATGTTATATACTCAAGAGTTTCAAAGGTTATTTCTTTGATATCTTTGATAAGCTCCATTCCCGCAATAATATCTTTTTCAATCAACTCAACCGACGGACCATATTGAACCGATGGTGCCGCCTCGCCGCCATATCTATTATTTAGAATAGTAAAAACATTTGTTTTGGTCTCTGCTTCACCTTTGGCTACCTTAAATTTTCTCTTTAGAGGTAGAGTGAGCTTTACAGAATCTAGTTGCATTATATTATTCTCCGTGCTGTTTTAAACGATTCATCTAAATCTTTTCTGTAGTCATTATTATCGGACAGTAATGAATTAATTCGCACTCCCCCACCGCTAACGGAAGAATGGATAATTTTATTCTTTCCGACGGCAAATCCGACATGTCGGTCAAAAAACAAAAGGTCACCTGTTTTAACCTTATCCCGATCAATTTTAATCCCTGATTTAATCTGATCTTTTGTATCTCTCGGAATTGATATTCCAAACCGTGAGCATATTGTTTGAGTAAGACCCGAACAGTCAAATCCTAATGATGTAACCCCGCCCCAAAGATACGGAATACCTAAAAATCGCTTTGCTTCATTTATAATCTGCAAGGCTGTTGGTTTAATTTTATTGGGTATCAGTTTCAGACCTGCTGATGAAACAATTACTGCGTTGTTATCAGGAAGCAGTATTTTCAATTTTCTGTTTTTTAATTTAGTAGCAAATACTGTAGTGCCATAGAACAAAATCTGCGGATTGAGTGCGATATCCTGAGACCAAACAGAAATAGTTTTAGCAGTTACAACATATTTTTGTTGTACTAAGAATTGCTTATATTTTTTAAGTGAGCAGACAGCAACAAATTGGTTGCTAACCCATCCTTTATACCCATCCTGTTTCTCCACAAATGCAAAGTCATTCTTATTTTTATGGATTTTAACTAAATCGGCAAAAAGCAGCTGGTTTACCCGCTCTGAGTCATAAAGTGGTTTGTTCCACATATCGGTAATATTTATTGTAATCCATCCGTATTTCATACCTTTATTTTACTGAACTGCGATAGCCGAATCAATTAAAAACAATCAAAATCTGATTGACAAATAGAGCGTAATAAAGTAATGTTTTGCGGTTAGAGATAAAGTAGATTATATAGGATATAAAGTGGCAGCAAAACCTGAACTTTCAAAGCATTTTCAATCAAGGAATCCATCAGCAATCAGAGTCGCCCAAATAGAGTTTCACAAAAGAACTGACCGAGTCGAGGCAGTAAATACGGCAATCGGAAATGTTTCTCTGCCTATGCATCCTGCGATGCAGGAACGGATGAGAAATTTAGGGGCCGAACAGTCGCCATTTTCAAACGGTATCGTAAAGTACTCATCCACAGTTGGTTTTCAAGAAACAAATGATGCTTTTTTAAACATTATTGCATCAAGCGGTTTTGATAGTTCAAGTCTCTACTCACAGATTACTGACGGAGGTTCGCAGGCAATGGAATTAGTCATTCTGGGAGTTTGCGGTGCCGCAGGAGTTGATGAAAAACCTTTATTGCTTATAGATGCTGCCTATACAAATTATAAAGCAATGGCAGAGCGACTGGGAAGAAAAACTATTTCAGTAACTCGTACATTAAGTGATGACGGTAGGTTTGCCTATCCTGATTTTTCAGAAATGGAAAAAATTATAAAAGAACATAGCCCTTCTGCTGTTATAGTTATACCATATGACAATCCGACCGGTAATTTTTATTCGCAAGATGCGTTTATCGCGTTAAGCAAATTGGCGGTAAAACATAATATGTGGATTATTTCCGATGAAGCATACCGCGAGTTATATTATACCAACGACAAAGTAACTTCTATTTGGGGAATAACCGAAAATGAAGTTGTCGGGATTTCTGAACGACGAATTTCGATTGAAACTGCCTCCAAAGTTTGGAATGCGTGCGGTCTGCGAATTGGTGCTATTGTAACAGACAATGCTGAGTTTAATATGCGTTCAATTGCGGAAAATACTGCTAATCTTTGTCCAAATGTGATCGGTCAATACATATTTGGTTCATTGGCTCATGTAGCACATACAGAACTACAGATATGGTATAAAAAGCAACGGGGTTATTATGCGTCTATGCTTGTAGAATTGACTACTAAAATGAAAGAGTTAATGCCAAAAATTATTGTTTCCAGCCCGGATGCCTCGATTTATTCTGTTGTTGATGTTAGAAATTTAGTTGATGCTTCTTTTGATGCATCTGAATTTGTTTTATACTGTGCTCAAAAAGGCTCTGTTGATATAGACGGTACGAAGATGACTTTGCTTGTTTCACCTCTTGCTGAATTTTATTCTATTGATGATGATAAACCTAATCCGGGTAGAACCCAGATGAGAATTGCGTACGTCGAATCACCTGTGAAGATGAAACTTGTCCCTAAATTATTTTCAGAACTTCTTTCACAATATCTGGCAAAATAACTATAGTTTTTTAAGTTTAATAAGAATTCTTTTTACTTTCCCTGTCAGTTCTTTTTCTGTCCCGGAATTATAAATTAAATAATCAGATTTTGCCCGAAACTGATAAAATGATTTTTGCCTGTTATCAATTTCAATAATATCATTTTTTGAAAAACCACGTTTTACCATTCGTTGAAAACGTAATTTTTTATTGGCGTGTACCAAAATAACTGCATCAACCTGTTTTTCTAATTTCCAATCAAGAAGCAAGGCAGCATCGATAATTACATTTTTCTTATTATCTCTCAGTTTTTTTACCTGCGAGAACAATTCTTTTAGCAGAAACGGATGCACTATTTTATTGAGAGTATTTGTTGTTTGTTTCGTTTTAAAAGCTCTTTCTCTGAGTAGTTCCCGCCTGAGAATAGATTTATTGATGAGGATATCATCGCCAAATTTTTGTGCTAGCTGTTTCAGAACTTTCGGATTATGTGTTACAGCTGATTTACCGATTTTATCTGCATCAACCACAGCCCAACCTAAAGACTTGAATATATGAGTAACGGTAGATTTGCCTACACCTATTTTTCCTGTTATACCTATGACCATATTGAAACTACAATCTTTTAAATAAAAGCACTTGAACAGCTGCAGGGTTAAACATCTCGTTAAAAAAGTTACCGTCTTTTATACCTATCGGAGATACCGAAGGGTTTATATTCTTAGTTGATTGAAAACTTCCGTCATTAAATGTCTGTCCAAATGCAATATCAAGAATTAGTTCTTTTTGAATTTTGAAGTTTATACCAAATGAAAAGTTCATACCTATCCGATGTTCCCAATAAGAAGTTTGCGGATTCATATAGTAATTATATGCAAATCCGTTTTCATGGTAAAATGTAATATCTTTGCTGAAGATATTCCATCTAAAACCAGTTTCTAACATAGCATTTCTATATTTAATTATCTCATACATATTAGATTTAAATTTATTTGAGGTACTGTATCCCAGTCCGAATTTAGTTGCTAACTTATCGGAGAGTTGATAATAGTACTTTACATGTACCATAGGAAAAGGATTTATAAGCTTGTTTTCATCAGTGCGAGTAGAAAGACCAAATGCAATTTGAGAGAATGTTTTAAATCTTTTAACAGAACCATCTTCTTCAACAACTTTGACCGTATCGGGTTTAGCCGGTACGACTTCAATCGCATTAGCCGAGTTAAAACAGCAAATGAAAAATATAAAGCTAATAATTATGAATCGATATTTATTTTGCATCAAGCCAGTTATCACCTACACCGATGTCTGCTACCAGTTGAACTTCAAAATCTCCGACAGCTTCCATCCCGTCTCGAACAATTTTCTTTACATCTTTGAGTTCCGGTTTATACACATCAAAAACTAATTCGTCATGCACCTGTAAAACCATTTTAGATTTCATACCGGTCATATTGTTGTAAATTTTTATCATAGCTAGCTTAATTATATCGGCGGCTGTCCCCTGTATTGGAGTATTTATCGCAATCCGTTCAGCAAATTGCCTGATTGAATAGTTTTTACTATTTATTTCAGGAAGATACCTACGTCTGTTAAAATGAGTAATAACATATCCCTTTTGACGAGCGAATTCTTTCATCGTATCCATATAATCTTTAATACCGGGATAACGCTTAAAATACTTCTCGATAAATTCTTTCGATTGGTCCATAGACAAGCCTGATTGTTGAGATAAGCCGAATGCAGAAACACCATAGATTATAGCAAAGTTTGCAGTTTTAGCCGCACGACGCATATCATCGGTAACGTCATTGATGGAGACATCATACACTTCTGCCGCGGTACGTTTGTGAATATCTTCATTATTCTTGAATGCTTTAATAAGTGTTTTATCATTGGCATAATGAGCTAAAATTCTAAGTTCTATTTGAGAATAGTCAGCAACTAGCAGAGTATGATTTTTATCTTTCGGTATAAATGCTTTGCGAATCTGACGACCTTCTTCAGTACGGATAGGTATATTCTGCAAGTTTGGGTCGGTAGAGGACAACCGTCCGGTAGCAGCGATAGTTTGGTTAAATGATGAATGTACCCGTTGAGTATCGGTACGGACAAGTTTCGGAATAGCATCTACGTAGGTACTTTTTAGTTTAGTAAATTGCCTATATTCTAAAATCAGTTTAGGAAAATCATGAATTTTAGCAAGCTCCTCCAGAACTTTCACATCGGTCTAATAGCCAGTTTTTTTTGCTGTTTTTCCTTTAGTCGGGAGATTTAATTTTTCAAAAAGGATATGTGAAAGTTGTTGAGTAGAGTTAATATTAAACTCTCCGCCTGCCATTTTGTAAATATCATCGGTAATACTATCAAGCTTTGATGCCATCTCGACAGACAGCTTCCCAAGATACTGAGTATCAACTTTAATACCCGTTTCTTCAATATCGGTAAGAATTTTCACCAGAGGTAGTTCGATATTATAATATAAATTATCCATATCAAGCTCTTCAATAATAGGAGCCAAAGCACTTCTTAATTGAAAAGTATAATCGCTATCCTCAACGGCATAAAATGTCGCCTTATCAATCGGTACTATATCAAATGTTTTTTGGTTTTTACCTTTTCCGATTAGATCTGAAATAGGTAACATTTGGTAGTCAAAATATTTCAAGGCAAGCATCGAAAGTGAATTTTCACGAGCCGACGGATTTATAAGATAACCGGCAATCATTGTATCAAAGCTGATAGGGTGAATTTCTATTCCGTACCGATGAAACACCTGTAAATCATACTTTATATTTTGCCCAAATTTTTGAACTTTGGGGTTCAGAAACAAATCTTTTAGGATTTCAAGAGTTTCTTCTATCGGAAGATTTCTATCTGTCTCTTCACTATGTGCTACCGGAATGTAATAACCTGCGTTTGCCTTATCTGAGATAGATATTCCGACAAGTTCTGCATCTAAAGCATTGACAGAGGTAGTTTCGGTGTCTATGGCAATCTCTTTTACTTTGGTAAGTTTGGTTACAAGTTCTTTTAATTCGGTAACAGATGAAATAGTTTTGTAATCTTTTTTTATATCTTTTTTATAAACTTTCAGGTCAGGCTTTAATTCTGAATCAGCTAATACATCTTTGAGAATTCTTCCAAACTCAAGTTCTAGAAACAATTCTTTTGATAGTTCATAATTAAATTCTCTTCTTTTTAAATCTTCCAGTTTGTAGTCTACCGGAACTTTACGGTCAATAGTAACTAATTCTTTTGAAAGTTTTGCTAACTCGATATTTTCGGCAATTTTTTTTCTGGCACCTTTTGCTTTTATCTCTTCATAATTCTCTAAAATATTTTCCAGATTACCGAATTGCTCCAAAAGAGTATCAGCTGTTTTTGGACCGATGCCCGGAACGCCGGGAACATTATCAGATGCGTCTCCCATCAGAGCAAGTTTATCAATAACCAGTTCGGGATAGACACCAAATTTTTCTTTTACCTCTTCTCGGGCATATAAAATAGGTTCGCCGGTAGAACTTTTAGGGTTATATATTTTAATGCGGTCGTCAACTAATTGAAAAAAATCTTTATCTCCTGTCACACACCAAACATTCATACCTTTTTCGGCGGCATCGTTTGCAATTGTCCCGATAATATCATCAGCCTCAAACCCTTCCATCTCAAGAGATATAATATTTAAGGCATCAACTGATTGTCTAATACGAGGAAGCTGCATAACCAATTCCTCAGGCATTTTAGCACGAGTTGATTTGTACTCAGAATACATCTTATGTCTGAAGGTTGGTGCTTTTGTGTCAAAAACAACCGCAATATAGTCCGGTTGTTCTTTTTGAATTAATTTAAGAATCGAATTTACAAACCCGAATGTAGCCGAGGTATCCTCACCTTTTGAGTTTATTAGCGGGTTTCGGATAAATGCAAAGTATGCTCGGTAAAACATTGCCGAACCATCTATGAGGTATAAAGACTTATCTTTCATTTTGGTACAAATTTCTTTCCATAATATACTTTAACACATCCGAGTGTAAAATTGTTTTGAGTTTTTCAAATTCTTTTTGTAAAAGTATTTTTTTATCTCTGTAGAAGAAATATCAACTTCACTCGTCTTAATATACTCAAGCGAATCGGAAAAGTCATTTTCAATCTTATTTAATTCAAAATGAGGTCTTTTTCCAACAATTATTTTAATTTCCTTTAAAATTTCAGAGATATTATGCCAAAGAGGAAGTTGTGCTATATTGTCGGCACCTATAATAAAATAGAAGGTTATATCAGAATAAGCATTTTTGATTGCTTTGATAGTGTCTAAAGTGTATCCGGGAAGGTTTAGGTCTCGTTCAATAGTAGAAACAACAAAAACATCAAGAGATGCTGCTGCCAGTCTTGTCATTGCAAGACGGTCCTCATACGATGCTGACAAATGCTCTTTTTTAAAAGGATGTAAAAAAGACGGCACTATTAAAATACCGTCTAATTTTTTTATATTCTTAATATCAGATGCTAAAGACAGATGTCCTTTATGAATAGGGTCAAATGTACCGCCGAGTATGCCCCAGGTCTCTCCACTTTCAGGAGCTTTCATTACTTTCCTGTGTTGACACATGAGGGATAGCATTAATTTTTTCTATCAATTCGGTTACTTTTTTAACTTTATCCCCATTAGGAAAATCGTTCAGATATGCCTGAAAGTACTCTTTAGCTTTAGAGTATTCTTTTTTGTCAAATGCTAATTCACCTGATTTAAAAGCTGCTTTTTCAATATATTCTTTAGCTTTTTCAATTAGTATGTGGTCTTTAAAAACAATGATAAAATCTGAGAACTTTTCTCTTGCTACTTCATAATTTTTCAGTTTGTATTCCATTTCAGCAAGTCCGTACGTTGCCAAAGGAGCATATTCAGTATTAGTATATTCATCTACAACTTTTTGAAAATAAATTTCAGCTGCTTTATATGTGCCAATCCTATCATATACTATTGCACTATTATAATGTTTTCTTGCCAGACGAGTATGAGCTTCGAGTAAATAACGTTTAGCTTCTCCGATAACATTTGACTCAGGGAAATCAATAATAAATTCTTCAAATTGTCTTATAGCGATATATAAATCAGATTGATCTAATCCAAAATGCTTAGGCGTACCTTCATATAGACAAACTGCCTTCATAAAAATAGCATCTTCGGCATATGTAGAGGCGGGATAATTTATTGCCAAACGATTAAATTCCACTTTTGCAAGTTCATAAGATTTATCACCAAAATATGAAAGAGCCAGATAGTATTGGGCTGTATCTACAATTGATTCACCGGGGTAATTGTACACAAGAACTTGAAAATGTTCGATAGCCTTTAAGAATTTCTTTTTGTCGTATTTCTCTTTTCCTAAGTTAAATAACTCTTGAGAGGTTAAGGTATTTAAAGATTGCTTACCTCCACAACTTACAAGTGTAATAGAAAAGAGACAAAGACCTACTAACATGATATATAATCTATTTTTCAAACTGAATAATTCTCCTTCAGCATTTTATAATGTTCCAAGACTTTATTTAAATACTTATCAGGCAGCTGTGTATTTTTCCGCAGCATACCTCGCACACGAGTTTCGCCCATATTGTAAGCAACCAGTGCTTTATTTATATCACCAAACTCGAGTATTTGTTCGAATAAGTGTAGTGTTCCGAGCTTAATATTTTTTTCAACGTCATAAAGAGTCTCAGAGCCATTCCATTCGATTCCTGAACGATTAGCTAAATCTTTACCGACAAACGGTACGACCTGCATAAGACCTCTTGCTCCTACTCCCGACTTCTGCCCTTTTTTAAAAGAAGATTCGGTGAGTATTATTGCAAGTACAAACATCGGGTCATAGTGATATTTGTCACTTTCTTCATAAATAACATTGGCAAGCTGACCGATTTCCTGTTCATTAAATCCAATTTGAAAATCTTTTATCGCTTTAAAAACCTGCAGTTTTTCTTCTAGTTCTGAAATTCTCTTTTGCTGAAATGTAATTTGTTACTCAAGTTGAAACTTGTCACGAACAAGATAGATTAAAAGCATCGACTGCACTAAATAAATTAGCACCAATAAAAATGCAATCGGTTTTGAGAGAAATATCCCTAGTTTTTCAAACTGAATCATCTGTTACCTTTTATATTACGACACCAAAAAGGTCATAGCCTTCAGTAGAACTAATTCTTACTTTAAGCATATCACCAACCTTAATTTGTTTAGCATCATTTATATAAATTTCCAAATCTACTTCAGGACAATCGGCATACGTTCGTCCGATTGCTTGACCGTCTTCAATAGTGTCAATAATAACATGTTGTTCAGACTCTATCAAGCTGTTATTTTTATCAAATGCGATATCCTGCTGAATAAGCATTAACCGATTAAGTCGTTCCTGTTTAACATCTTCATCTACTTGGTCGGGCATTTCAGCAGCCGGAGTATCATCCTCCTGAGAATATGCAAACACGCCCATACGGTCAAATTTAGATTCTTGGATAAAATCAGCTAGCTCTTCAAATTGTTCTTCTGTTTCTCCCGGGAAGCCGACAATAAAAGTTGTCCGCAATGCGGCGTTGCTTGAAATAGTCCTAATCTTTTTTACTAATTTTCTAATATGCTGACTGTCAACATTTCGCTGCATGCTCTTTAGAAGTTCTGTATTTATATGCTGAAACGGTAAATCAAAATAATTGACGGTCTTATTGTCTGCGGCAAGGTATTCGATGACATCATCTGAAAGTTCTGCCGGATATAGATACATCAAACGAATCCACTCAATACCCTTTACTTTATCAAGTTCTCTTAAAAGAGTTAAAATATCAGGGTTATCGTTTCCTTTATAATTATATCCGTACATCGTAGCTTCTTGTGAAACTAAAATCAGTTCTTTTTTTCCGTTTTCAGCCAGATAGTTTGCCTCACGAATTATCGAATCAAGCGGTCTGGATCGGAACTTTCCACGCATTCCGGGAATAGCACAATAAGTACATCCACGGTCACATCCGTCAGAAATTTTGAGATACGAGTATGGAAATTCATCAGAAATAAATCTATTATTCCAGCTTAAATAACCAAGTTTACGTGCTTCCATTTTCACGGTTAAATCACTCGTGGTGGAACCGTTGACGGCAGTAGCAAGCGAATCTAAAGCACCGAGACCAAAAGCACCGTCTAGCTCGGGCATCTCTTTTAACATTTCATCACCGTTTCTTTGAGAAAGACAACCAGCCGCATATAGAGTTTTTAAATATCCGTCCTTTTTCAACTGCCCAAACTTGAGCAGTTCATTGATAGACTCTTCCTTGGCAGGCAGAATAAAACCGCAGGTATTTACAATAATTGAATCAGCTTTTAACGGGTCTTTCACAGGAGTATGCCCCTCATGAATCAGACGGGCATAGATATAGTCGGCATCAACATCATTTTTTGGACAGCCTAACTTATGTACATAAAATTTCATTACAGCTTAACTCTTTCTACGGAGTCCGGAAAATTTGGAATAAAAAGAGAATCATTACACAGAGATTGATAAATAAGAGAGGTAAAAACAATACGGTTTAACTCATCATTTATATCATAAAAAGATATTTCTGTAATTTTTTGACTCTTCTTATCAGTTTTTACAATCAATGAATCCGGGAAATCTCCATTCACATTTTCTTTTTTTACCAACCGATACAGCAAATCAGGCTGTAGTATAAACGATTTATAGAATTCGTCAAGTTTCGTTATAAAGAGAATATCATCATTTGCATTCCCGTCGCCTTTTTCTATAATCAACTGATTATTTGAAGCTACATAGGTATAGTAGTTTTTTAGGTCATATACGTAGACTTCATCCGAGATAGTGATATTATATTGACCTTTTTTCGAAAATAATGCCTCCCCATAAGCTGAATCAACGCTATCAAAAACATCTGATTCTACAATCGAGATAAATTGATAATGCATACAATTTGCATTTTTCAACTTTTCTTTAATTTTTTCCAAAGAATCAGCAAATGTAAATTGAAGGGGAATGAGGACTAATAGTAAAACAATTGTTTTTTTCATAAGGCTTATACGAAAATCAGACAAATCAGTTCGATTCTGAATTGACTTCAGGTTCAACTACTGTCGCAGCTCCACCGGCATAGAGATTTTCTAAAAATGTTTTATCCACTAATACTTCGCGAGCTTTTGACCCGTCAAACGGAGTTACGATTCCCGCCTGTTCAAGTTTATCTATCAGCCGTGCCGCTCTCTGGTAACCTATCCCTAAACGGCGTTGTAGCAACGATACAGAGCCTTGTTTATGGCGTATTACAACCTCGCAGGCTTCTTTAAACAGAGGATCGCCTAAATCAATTTCTGCTCCGGTCGGCTCACCGGATGATTGCGATATTGTTTCGATAGTCATCATTTCAAGACCTTGTTCACGAATAAATGTCACGATAGTATCAGTCTCTTCACTTGAAAGATATGCTCCATGAATACGTATAGGGTCGGGCTGACCGGAATCCAGAAATAACATATCACCGTTACCAAGTAATTTTTCAGCACCGTTTCCGTCAAGAATTGTTCGGGAGTCTACCTTGGTAGAAACTTGAAATGCTATTCTTGCCGGGAAATTAGCTTTAATCAAGCCGGTAATGACATCAACAGACGGTCTTTGTGTTGCTAAAATAAGATGTATCCCGACTGCTCGCGACATTTGAGCAAGACGGGTAATCAGTAATTCTATTTTAGATGATGTCGCCGACATCATAAGATCAGCAAGCTCATCAACACAGATAACAATATATGGAATTTTCTTTTCAACTTCTGTTTGTTTTGCATTGAAATCAGCGATATTTCTTACAGATGCATTCGCTAGTTTTCTATATCGTCGTTCCATCTTAACAACAGCATCGGCTAAAACTTTTTCTGCTCTTTTCGGTTTAGTAACAACCGGTCGACCTAAATGAGGAATTCCTGAATAAACAGAAAGTTCAAGCATTTTTGGGTCTATGAAAATAAACCGTACTTCATGAGGATGCAGGCGGTACAAAAAAGATGTTATCATCACATTTAACCCAACAGACTTCCCTGCTCCGGTTGCTCCGGCAACAAGCAAGTGAGGCATCTTAGCTAAGTCGGCAATAAACGGTTTACCCGATGTTGTCTTACCTAGTGCCATCGGTAATATATGTTTTGCATTTTTAAAATCGGGATCATCAATAATATCTTTCAAATAAACCATCTGTGGATTTCTATTCGGGATTTCCACGCCGACAGCAGCCTTGCCCGGTATCGGAGCTATAATACGAATTCGTTTCGCTTTAAGAGCCAAAGCAAGGTCATCGGATAGATTTACAATCTGATTTATTTTAATACCTATGCCGGGTTTAAATTCAAATCGGGTAATAATCGGTCCCGGGTAATAGGTAATATCTCCCTCGACTCTTACTCCAAATGTTTCCAATGTCTCTTTTAACATTTGTGAAGTAAATTTCAGCTCTTCATGATTAACCTCTTCTTCGGTGTGAGGATTCTCAGTCAGAAATTCATTTTTGGGATAAAGATATGTAAGGGAATCCATCTGCAGTTGCTCGGCTGTTTTCCCTGTCACAACTTTTCTTTTTTCTTGTATAGGAGCTATATTTTCTTCAGTCGGTACCGCTTCATCTTTAAATTCATTCGGCATCAATTCAGGTGTAGCAGAATTTTTCAGTTTTGTTTTCGGCTTCTTGGCGGCAAGGGACGGATAGCGTTCATCAAAATTTTCTTCTTCATCTTCAGAAGTGTCGTTAGATTGAAATAGTGCTTTTATTTTCTCTACTGTAAATAGTGAGCTGACCGAGCTTAAAATTGACAGACCGAAATTCTGTAACGGTTTAAATGACGGTAAAGAGATTTTAGATGCCAGTAAAGGAGTAATTGAAGTATAGACCATAAGCAGAATAAAGATAATTCCTGATAGAATAATGTATGAACCAAGTTCCCCTACTAATTTCAAGCAAAATAAAGTCATCTTTTCTGTTAGAAATCCACCTACAATGCCGTCCTCTAATCCCAACGCCCTGGATGTTAAGATATGGACATTGTAAATCATCGATGTAAGCAACGAAACAATAAACAGTATAGAACTGTTTAGTCTTAGAGTTTCAGATAACTCTGATTTAAACAATCTGAAAGAAAGAAGCAGTAGCCCTAAAGGCAAAAAATAAGAAAGCCATCCCATAAATGTAAGTGTGAAGAACGAAAGATAAGCACCTAACATCCCACCCTGATTTTTATACATGGTGGAATCAAATGGAGAGATTTGACTGGTGTCGTCACTTATTCGGATATCATCAATAGAACGGTGAGTCACCAAAGATACAAGCAGTACGAGAGCTACTAAAAATAAGAGAACACCGATAATCTTGTAATTTTTTTTTATTTTGTCTTTCTTTTTTCTTGCCATATTCAGACGATAAAACTTTCTAGTCGGTTAAAGTATTCCATGTAAAAAGGCAGAGAAAAAGAGTCCCTGCCTTTTTTTCTACATTTTCAAAAGCAGTTTATTGCTTTTTTATAGCTTCTTTAAAATGCTTTCCTGCTTTAAAAACCGGTACTTTCGTAGCCGGGATATTAATTTGAGCACCTGTTTGCGGGTTTCTGCCTATACGTGCTTTTCTGTTTGAGACAGAAAAAGTACCGAATCCTGAGAAACTTACTTTTTCTCCCTTTTGTAAATGAGTTGTAACAGTTCCCATAAATGTTTCAAGCGCTTCTGATGCCTGTTTTTTCGTAATCCCTGAAGATTCAGCCATTTTTGAAATTACTTGATCTTTTGTCATTTGGTCCCCTTCCTTGGGAAATGAGCGTTTACATTTATTTTACTTTGATAAATAGAAAGAAAATCAACAATCTGTCAACTAAAACAATCCAATAAATAGCGTAAAATAAAGGTTTTTTAGCGATTAAATGTCTGAGTGGTAAATGTATTGTAGTTGTTATCGAGTTTGATTTCCGGAAGCTGAGTCACAAACAGCTTAAACCCAAAGCCTCTATTTGTACCTTTTGGAACCCAATAGAGTGAACCGGTCCAGCAATGTATTTTCCGGTTGATATTTATGGAGTTATTGATAGTCAGATTTTTAGAGATATCATATCTTTGGGAGTATCGAATTGTAGTAGACGGTGTCAGCTTGAAACTTAAGTTAAAACTGACAAAACTACTTCTTTTCCAATTATCTTTTACGCCGCTTTCTGAATAATTGTAATCTGCTGTAAACGACCAAGATGAACCTGTCTGATAGTCCGGAGTAAGGTCTGATTTTGATTCTTTTCCTTTTGGTAATTCATTAATGTCATCAAAGAAAAATTTGTTTCCCGCAATTCGAAATGATGTTCTAAGAGTAAATGACAATAATTGGGGTGACCAAAATTGCTGTGTCGAGTCAGTCAAATTATAAAATGTATGACTCATCGAACCGGTCAACGATGAAATTATCGGCAATGCTGATGAGTTAAAAGTCGTGATCATATTTGAAAGCTGGCGAGTTTCATTTTCCAAGTTATAGCTGAAATTCGAATTGATAGAAACAAGTTGCACGTTTTTTTCTTTTTCGCCGTCTTTTACTTTTGCCTGAAAGACCTGATTTATTCGAAACGACATGTTCCTACTCTTGTTGCTTGATAAACCAACACCGGTATATAATTTAACATCCGGATTATTATTAACAATTTCAGGAGAATATGAAAAACTTGCCTAAGGGGTTATCACATGTCGCAGACCGATTAACCCAAATAAATTGGGATAGACGGTACCATATAATTTAGTCGTTGCCGAAACATTTGCATTATATGAATAAGAGCGATAGACTTTAGAGGCATCAATTCCCGCATCAAGCGACTGGTCGGTCTCATAAACCTTAACCCATGTTTCCGAATAATTTATTCGAGGGATAATATTTAATACATGCCCTAACTTCACCTGTGGAAGATTTAATGAAGGGTTATGTGTCATTACGGCATACCGTTTTCGGGTACGATACCCACCTGTTGAATCAATAGTTGTGACAGTGTCATTCAGCAATGTATCTATTATCACCGAAGTATCAACAACTAACGGCAATGCTGTTCTATTTGAAGTATGACGTATCGAAGGGTTGTACCGCACAAAGATTGAGTTATAAAATTTTTGTTCAAGTCTACCCTCTTTGTTTTTCTTACCTGAGCCAAAAGGGTAAAAAGACGGTAACGAAAGTGCCATTCTCGGCAATTCATCTGACCTGGTTTCGGTATCTAAATTTACTAAGTGAGAAACAGAGCCACTCAATGAAACAGATTTTCCGAATTTCTTTGAAAATGATAATTGAGAACGAACCGACCTGTTTAAACGTTCTTCCAAATTTTGCGAAAAGTCACTCTGGTACCGTGAATCTGATTGGAAACTTCCCGATGCATTGATATTAAATGTCGGAGAAAATTCGTGACGATACGCCCCGCTGACTGTCCATCTCGGCTCTTTCACTTCCTGCCCGACATTTGTATCATATCGTGTCGTACGGGCGTAGTTTCCGTCGAGATACCCGTTTAACACATATCTCTTATTAAAATTAATTCTGCTATAAACGTTTAGAGTCCTCCTTTGTTCGTAATAATCAAAGGCCGTTTTTAAATCAAAATACTCCGAGGCTGCCCAATAATATCCGACATTTTTCACATACCGTTCACCTTTTTCAAATTTTCCGAATGAAAACGGAAGCAGCCCTGAGTGCCGACCTTTTTCAAGAGGAAAAATATAAAACGGTAGTTTTAAAATTGGAAGAGATTCTATATAAAAAACAACAGGCTTTACTATCAGACGTTTCCCCTCTATCATCTTCATATTATCTGATTTAAAATGAAAATGAGGTTCATCTGCATCACATGTCGTGTATCTTCCTTCTTTGACATAATAAATATCTTTTTGTTCTCTATACAGTTTTTTGCCGTAATACAAACCTTCGGTATAGTCGGTTTTTGTTTGCACAATCCGACCCTTTTCTGTTGCAATAGAATATAAAAGATAGTCTCCAAGAATTTCTTCATCACCATCTTTAAGAATTACCGGAATAACATTCGGTTGAATTTTATTCGAAAGGTAATATGGGTTTACAACTGTATCGCTGCTCACATCGGCAGAGAATGCCTCGATAATATTTTTGTCGGTATCAAATTCAATAAAATGTGCATCTAGGGCAACCGCACCTGATTTCACATACGCTTTCTCTTTAAGTGATATGAGAGAATCTTTGAGAGCGTATTCTATAAAATGGGATCTGTAATCAATTGTGTCTACAACATTGACCATGGCTGAGTCTACTATTTTATTTTTTCCTGAAAGATATTGTCCTTGTGAACCTCCGATAACATGAATTGTCTGCAGTTCATCGTTTTCTATAAAAAACTTAATTGTATCACCCGAGACAGAATTCTCCTGATATTCGTTTCTTCCTTGTGAAGACGGGTAGTACCAAGAGTACGACTGCCCATAGCAAAGGATATTATCCATTACACCGTATTTAAAATATAATACGATTCTATTACCTGATAATATAGACTCATCAAAATATCCTTTGACCGAATCAACAGGTTCTTTAAATACAGCTTTAGCGGAATCGATAACATCAATAAAATCAATCAGATTATTGTTCATGTGAACGGTAATCAATTCACCGGAAATAACAGACTCACCTTTTTTAATAGACGGTTTTTCATAAAGGTCTAAGATATTACCACCCGCTTTTATTTTGGCACAATTTGATTGTGAGGAAAACTGCTTAGACGAAATTTTTACATCTCCGTAAGCCTCGGCCTCTTTAGTCTCAGCATTATAGTCAATTCTATCACCTAAAATTTCATACATCGTCATTGTATCGGGGTAATTAAGATACATCAAAGGTCGGTTTTCCATGTAAAAGGAGCTTCCTCCTTCTTCAAAAAATGCCTGACTACCCGCAGCGTAGACGGAATCTTTATATGACCATAACTCTACATGTTCACCGAGAGCAAGATATTCACCTTTTCCCATATCATAAAAAACAGAGTCAGCTTTTAAAAAATACTTTTCATCCTCAACAATTACATTACCGTTGAGTTGTATATCCTCACCTTTCACCCACTTTGCCGAGTCACAATAGATATTGCCTGTTTCAGTTATGAAATGGACATTACCGACAACATAGGTGACATATTCATCTTGTAGTTGCTGAACTTCAAACTGATCGGAATGTTCTAAGACAAGAGACTCTTTTGCATAAAGAGAAGTTGAAAGAAGTAATATAAAAAGAAAAAGTAATTTACTATTCGACATTGTTTTCCTGAGTAATAATATCAACAATCCTTGTTTTATACATATCAAATTCACTTTCAACCGCACCGCCAACTTGTGCCAAATTTTTATTACCGCCGCCTTTTAAATTTGTTACAGAGGATAATTTTTTAGCAATCTCTCCGGCGCTTTGCTTGATTGACTTGGCACAACATATAATGATTTTATCATTATACAAGAGAATTGATATTCCGTTACATTTTTCTGCAAGTTCCAATGAAAATTGATTGATATTTTTTTTATCAAAACGACTTTCTTTTGCAAACAAACATTGGTATTATTTATATCTTCAACAGAGGTAATTAAAGATTGTACAATTTGCGGCACTAGTTCTTTTTGCAATTGAGATAAATATCTTTTAAGAGATTTATTCGTTTCAACTAATTTATCAAAATGTAATTCTAAATCGTTGACTGAACATGTCAGTTTCTTGGCGATTGAGTTTGTGACTTTAAAGCGGGTTATATAATCATCTACCGCGTTTTGACCGCATAAAAAGTTTACGGCAACCCGCCCTCTTATTTTCTCAGTAGATATGATTTTAAGCATTTGTATTTCCGAGGTGAAATTCACATGAGTACCTCCACAGGCGGTACATTCAAAATCATCTATTTGAATCAGTCTGATTTCACCTTCCCGCTTAGGCAGTTTCCTAAGATTGTACAGACCGATATTATCTGAATGTATTAAAATAGCTTGTACTAAACGGTTTTCAGAAATAACCCTATTAGACAAAAATTCTGCTTTTTGAATTTGAATTTCAGAAAGTTCTTTGACATCAAGTTCTATATTTCCATAACTCTCTCCCAAATGAACCGACATCGTAACAAAATTATATAGCCGATGAAATGATTGACTTAAAATATGTTGTGCCGAATGTTGTTGTTTGTTTCTATGTCTCCGTTCATAGTCAATCCGACCTGAAACAATTTCGCCTACTTTGCCTACTTCTGACTCTGTGATATGTTTAATCTCGTCTCCGTCGATAACATCGATAACAGGTACATTTTGTAAGATACCTATATCGTGTTGTTGTCCTCCGGAGGTCGGATAAAATGCTGTTTTCTCCAAAACAGTTACAAACTTATCTTCATCCTGAGAAACTGCAGCTATTCTTGAGTTAAAAGAGAGTAAGTTAGAGTCCGTATAATATAGTCGTTTAGTTTTCATAGTTAGATTAGTTTACGCCATTTTATTTTTTAGTGAACCGACATTCTCTATTCGAACTTCTATCTCATCACCTGATTTCATCGGTGCAATCTTTGCCGGAGTTCCGGTAGAAATTAAATCACCGGGATATAACGTCATGATAGATGATATATACGCTATCAGAAACGGAATTTTAAAAATCATCTGCGAAGTTCTTCCTGATTGCAAAACTTCACCGTTTACAATTCCTTCAATAAGTATATCGGTATAATCTATATTTTGTACAATATGTGGTCCTGTCGGACAAAATGTGTCAAACCCTTTTGCCCGGCTCCATTGACCGTCTTTTTTTTGTAAGTCACGAGCAGTAACATCATTTACACAAGTCAGTCCGAAAATATATTGGTCGGCATCTTTTTCAGATACATCTTTTGCGGTTTTACCGATGACAACCCCAAGCTCCGCCTCGTAGTCAACTCTCTCTGATTGTTTCGGGTGGATGATATCATCTCCGTCTCCGACTATTGAAGATGTCGGCTTTAAAAACAGAAGCGGATTTTCCGGAGCTTCATCGGCTGAATATGATGCTTTTACATGAGCATGATAATTAAGTCCGATACAAATTATTTTTGTAGGTTCTACCGGGCTTAATTGTCTGACTGATTCAAGATTAAATTTAATATCTGTCTCGATAACTTCTTCCCAGGGAGTTTTAGCAAGCTCTGTAACTGTATCATTCTGCAATACACCGTATTGTGGAGTTTGATCTTTCTCTGTTAAATATCTGATATATTTTTTCATATAGGTAATTCCTTTCAGTTGTAAATAAATTTCTTTTTATTGTAATAATCAACAAAATATCAAACCTCTTTTAATTTCCAATAACCGAGTTTAAACCAGTATGCCAAGATCATGCTTTTCACCAAAGTAGTAATTGTCAACGTCCACCAAACTCCATTTATTCCCCATCCTAAATCAAAACACAAATAATATGCCAACGGAATCCTCGCAAGAGACCCGGGTATCATGACTACCATCGGCGGAATAGTATCACCCGCACCGGAGAAAGAGCCTTCCAGAACTATTTCAATAGCCATCGCAAATTGTGAAATCCCCAGTATAATTAAATAATCTACCGCAATCGACAAGACTTCGGGATCATCTGTAAATACCCCTGCTATAAATTTTGGAAACAATATAAATAGAAATGTCATAATTAAAGTCATTAGAACCGCAAGCCCAACTGATCCATAGGCACATTTAGCGGCACGTTCAGGTTTACCGGCTCCCAGATTCTGCCCTACCATTGTCGAAGCAGCCAGAGAAAACCCAAAACATGTCAGATAGGAAAACGATTCCATGCGGTTGCCGATTCCCATAGCAGCAGCTGAACTTTCTCCAAATGAATGAACTATTTTTATTAAGAAAAGATATACTGCTACAAAGACTAATTGCTGTGTAGACATCGGTAAACCTATTTTCGCTATTTTCCAAAATTCTGTAAGTTTTGGTTTTATCTTATGGAGTTGATTGACAGGATAACCGAGTTTCCCTTTTAAAAGTAACGAAGTCAAGATTATCATTCCTAAAGAAACAGATATAGCAGTTGCTATTGAAGCCCCGGCAACTCCAAGTTCCGGAAAAGGTCCATATCCAAATATCAATAGCGGGTCTAAGATTATATTGAAAAGAATTGCTATTGAACTGACAATTGTAGGTGTTTTAGTATCACCTGATGCACGAAATGATGCACAGATTGTTTCATTCCAGAAAAAGATAAATCCCGAAACAAAGAAAATGCGGAGATATGGAATTGCCAAAAGTAAAGTTGATGATGACGTATCCATAAAAGTTAGTAATTGAGGTGTAACCCAAAAACCTATAACAGAAAAGAACAGCCCTAAAAACAGAGCCAGAGCTAAGCCTTGTTTAATATAAAATGATGCTTTGTCTTTGTTGTCTGCCCCAATGAAACGAGAGACTAATGCTGTCACACCGACTTGAACAATTGTGATTAGTACAAAGATTATCCACATGACAACCATAGATGATGTCACGGCATCTTGAGCAGTTGCCCCTAATTTACCGACCCAAAAATAATCGGTAACTGAAAGAGCAAACTCTAACAACATTCCTAAAACAACCGGCATCGCCAGTTTGAATATAGTTTTAGAAATCGGTCCTTCAGTTATCTCATTATTTATTTTTATTTCTTGCGTCATAAGTCTTACTAGTAGGATATATGTATATGAAAATTCAACTGATTATTCAAGTTGAATAGATTAACAGCTAGCCTTTTTCTGAAAACTGTATTAATACTAACTGAAGCCAAGAAATAGAATAAGTACAAATCTCAAACGGTGTATACACCGATTAGATAAAATTTACTAATCAAAAAACATAGTCGGTCTAACAGATTTAGATATATGATATGAGGTCAAGATATTCCGGAGACAATATAGGTGTTAAAGTTTACTCTATTTCGACAATTTATAAATTTACGACTAAGAAAACTAATATCCCCATAGCAACTATACAGTATTGACTTGCAAGATCGGATATAGATGGAGCAGCAACATTTAATATAAGAAGGGTTTCAGAAGCTAAGGCTTTTAAATTCGGACTTTGGTTTTATTGGACATACAAGCGGGAAAATTAATATAATAAGCAATATAAATTAGCAGTTGTTCTTCTCGGCTGATGACTTAAAAAATTATATTAATTCAGACAACTTAGGAATAACAGGGTTTGAAATTATGATTGGTATGCCGTTATAAAAAGACTACAAACCTAATTCAGTTATCAGATATTCCGATTTAAGTTCGCTGTCGGTTCCACGTTTCAGAAGTTCCCGCCAGTCATACTTTGCACCAAACCTGAAATAATTTTGGACTAAAAATGATTTAGTATTACTATTACCGACTACTGAACCATAGCTCTCTTTTAAAAATGATATATTTTGAGCAGCTATCATATCAGCGTATAAATAATTATGCAGATAAACAGGGTGAGTCGTATAGTGGATTATTGATGCCCAGGGATAAATATTATCATGACGAGGCAGCATCATATATTTTTCAAACAAATCCCAGTATAAAACATTCAAATCTTTGTTCGGATTTTGATATGCCTCAAGTTCAAAGTGAAGCCTCATCAGAGTAGATCTTAAATAAATAATATCAGTTTCTTTTTTAGCATCCAAGTAGGCATCAGCTACAGAAGCAGGCATATGAGCATACTGTATAAGCCATTCACGGTCATTTAAAAATGATGCCAAGGATTGTGCCATTGCCTCTGCCCAAATACCGTCTATCATAGTATTTGAAAAAAGCGAGTGATCCTGTTTTATAAACCGAGAATGCAGAGCATGGGCAATTTCATGCATTAATGTTTTGGTCGATAAAATACCATCTGTTAAATTAGCCAACACCCGCATATCATACGGTGCCTTAATTGTAAAAGCATAAGCATATTGAGACTTGCCTTCACGACTTTCTAAATCAAAATAGATAGGAAGTTTACTTAAATTAAAACCTATATCTTTTAAAGAACGTTTCAGAAACTTCATTTGCGAATCAACAGGGAAAAATTCATCAACTTTTGAATTTATATTTTTATAGACATACGCCAAATCCCAAATTTCCGGATCTGAGATACGAAGTTTCCCTTTAGCTTTTTGTAAAATTTCAGCATACGGTTTTTCACTTAACAAATCCAATTCAGACAATAATTTTAAATACTGATTTATCTCAAGTCCTTGAGATTTCAATGAAAGGTTAAAATAGTTATTAAATCCTTCTCTTTTTGCCTGTTGATTCCGAAGCTTAAATAATTTTTGGATACCCTCCTGCATTTCAGCACCTACTGAAACCCGGGCATGATAAGCAGCTTCTCGTCTTGAACGGCTATTATCAGAGCGGTAGATTTTATACAATTCATTTGAAGAAGTTCTTTTTCCCTCAAATTCAGCTCGGTAAGTTATATGTATTTTAGATAGTGACTCTCTCAATGAAACGATATCCTGCCGTTCTTCTATTTTACCTGATAAAACAGCACGTTTCACTAAATTGTAACGTCGTAAATCATCTTCATCTTCGATGTTTGTTTTTTTCAAAGCAACAGCAGAAATTAATGCGGGTTCTTGAATTAACTTACGGTAGAGACCGTTATAGAATTCCAATGAATCTGATTCTCCGGT
>JAJRXM010000079.1 GCA_024276275.1 Candidatus Zixiibacteriota bacterium | reverse complement strand
GCGGAGCTTGATACACTTTTGAACAGAACTGATTCTTTCTTTTTCTCTGCATGTACAGATTCTGATAACATCTGATATTCTCCATACCGCCCTACTTACACGTTTCAACTTTCTGTCTCACTTATATTGGCACGGAGGGGTCATAAAATCTTGTTGCTTGCGGATTGTGAATTGGAGGATCAAAAAACATATTCAAAAACTATAAAAATTTAAAGTCTTCTGTTGGACTCATTAAAATTAGCCATCATGGTTCAATAAAAAATTATTATCACCAACTTATGAAAGATTACAAAAATATCGATTCTGATACTTTTGCCATAATTTCCGCTGGATGCACAAAAAGACTTCCATCTAAAGCAACTTTAGGTAATCTAGAAAAATTATCATATTCTGTATTTGTAACAAATTGTTTTGATTATTCCGAAATAAAAACAGATGAAAAACTAGACGTTTCCTCTCAGCTAATGATAGACCTTGATAGGTTTACAAATCCACCAATTGAATATGAATCCATGGTACCTTACCATGGTGATATTTATTCAATTTATAACGATACGACAATCGTTATTAGTCCAGAGATGGACGAAACTCCCCTGTAAAGAATATTTTCAGCAAAGTCATTTCGTTGTAACCGACTGCGGTGGAATTGTTTGACTTGCCAGTATTGCGAAAAAACGTCTTTTAAGGTTCCCTTTATATGTGAAACGAACCCATTTTCTTAAAAGATGAGATTGCCACGGCAACAAGTCACAAGTGTGACAAGTTGCCTCGCAATGACAGTAGTATTTAAAGACTGGACTCCGTATCAAGCACGGAGAGGAGTAGTGAAGACCCTTCGACTTCGCTCAGGGTGACAATTTTGAAAACAACAATGTTGGGTCCTGGATCAAGTCCAGGATGACAAAAGAGAAAAGCGACAATGTTGGATTACCAGTCAGGGTCGGGAAGACATTGGGGAGTTGGATGAGATAGGTGCGGGAAGACATGGTTGAGTGGAGTGGCGTTGGAGGGATTGCAAAGTAGGTTAGATGTGTATACTTCGACTCCGCTCAGTATGACAAATTGTAAAAACAGGTTTAGTATGACAGATTATGAGAACAAGTTTCGTAGGGAAGGTTTCTATTTTGAGGGATGGCAAAGTGACTAAAAGGGGATTCAAGTATGTATGAAGCATACAAAAAAAGGCGTTTCTCAAAACGCCCCTACATATTTTTTATATGATTATTTCCTACCAGATGCCGAGGATATCTTTGGCGGAGTCGGAACACATTTCTTTCGGGTCCCAAGTCGGAGACCAAACCAGTTTAACTTCAACCTCTTTGACATCATCGCTGATTTCTTCAGTTGCCCTATGAGTCATTGAAACAAGCATCTCACCATAAGGACAGGCAGGAGTCGTGAGAGTCATTTTAACAGTAACTTTGCCGATTTACTCTTCGAGTAAAACGTCGTAAACTAAGCCGAGGTCGACTATGCCGATACGGATTTCAGGGTCTTGTACCGGTTTGAGAGCATCTATAACTTCTTGTTTTGTCGGGAATGCCATGTTATTTATTTCCTACTTGTCATCTTCAGTTGATACAGTGAAAGAATCCGGTTTCGTACCGTTTTCAAATTTATTAACACCCTCAATTAGTGTCATCCAAGCAAGCAATGCACACTTAATTCGTACAGGGAACTGTCTGACACCTTTGAGAGAATCCAAATCACCGATATCTTCTGTGATTTTTGATTCTTCACCCTTGAGCATTTTCTTTATTTCTTCAGAAATTAGTTTTACTTCTTTCAGAGATTTTCCTTTGATGTACTCGGCAAGCATCGAACCGGAGGCAACCGAAATAGCACAACCCTTACAGTTGACATGTACATCGGCGATATTATTTTTTTTGTCAACTTTGAGTTCCATCTTGAGTTCATCTCCGCAAGACGGGTTATGTCCGTCGGATGTAATATCTTTTTCTTCCAGCGGTTTTTTTCCGCGAGGTGCTTTATAGTGGTCGAGAATAATTTCCCGATACATATCATCTAAATTTTCACTCATGCCCGAAATATCTCCTCATAGCAAACAGCTCATCATGTAGTGCGTCAATATCAGCTTCATCATTGTAAATATACAAAGAAGCTCTGGCTGTGGCAATAGTCCTCATCCTTTTCATCAAAGTTTGAGCACAATGATGTCCGGCACGAATAGCTATACCTTTTGAGTCAAGAAATGTAGAAATATCGTGCGGATGTAAATTTTTATCGGTAAATGAAACAGCTCCACCTCTGTTGATAGTATTGTAAGGTCCTTGAATTTTTAAGCCGTCGATTTGGATTAGTTTCTTAATCGCATAGGCAGTAAGTTTTGTTTCGTAAGCATGGATATTCTCCATACCGATATTTTCTAAATAAGTAAGAGCAGTATCAAATGTTACTACTCCTGCGATATTGGGAGTGCCGGCTTCAAATTTATGAGGTAGTTCTGCCCAAGTAATACGTTCAAAAGAAACTTCTGAAATCATTTCACCACCCATATTAAAAGGAGGCATCTTATCGAGAATATCTTCTTTGCCGTAAAGAACACCGACGCCTGTAGGTCCCAGCATTTTATGAGCAGAGAAGGCATAAAAGTCAACATCTAGGTCAACAACATCAACAGGCATGTGCGGTACCGATTGGGCACCATCTGCTAAAACAACAGCACCTTTTTGATGGGCAATTTGTACTATTTCTTTAATCGGGTTGACAGTACCTAAGACATTTGACATGTGAGTAAGAGAGACGAGTTTCGTTTTTTCAGTAATGATGTTTTGTATGTCCGATAAATCCAGTCGTCCTTCATCGGTGATAGGGATGCGTTTAATAATAGCATTTTTTCGTTTCGCAAGCATGACCCAGGGAACAAGGTTGGCATGGTGTTCCATGTCAGTAATGACAATTTCGTCACCCTCAGCAATATTTGTCTCGCCCCAAGTATAGGCTACTAAGTTGATTGATTCAGTAGTACCTGCGGTAAAAATTATTTCGGAGGTTTTTGTGCCACCGATGAATTTTGCAATATGTGAACGGGTTTTTTCATATGCGTTCGTAGCGTCTTCGGCTAATGTATGCAGACCTCGGTGGATGTTTGAGTTTATCTTTTTGAAATAATCGGTGTGCGCGTCGATAACCTCAATCGGTTTTTGTGTCGAAGCACCTGAATCGAGATAGACTAACCTATGTCCGTTAATTTTTCGCTGTAATATCGGAAAATCACTTTTAATTTTTTGTACATCAAACAGGAAATCTTTTTTTGTAGTTTCGGTAGACATATATTTCTCAATCTATATTAATATAAATTTCGTTATTCTCAATTTTAAGTTCAAAAGTCTCAAGGCCGACAACAGCAGGTGGTGCTTTTACATCGCCTGAACGGCAGTCAAACTTTGCTCCGTGTCTGGCACAAACTATATTTCCTTGTGCGTCTATATATCCGTCAGAAATAGGGGCAGAGTCATGTGAGCAGTTATCTTCAACAGCGTAGAAACCGTTTTCGGTATGACAAATAACAATTTTATCATAACCGACTGTAAATGATTTCATCTTCCCTAGAGGAATGTCATTGATGCTTGCTACTTTTTGAAACTGACCCATTTTAAATACTTTCCAGTCTATGTGTGACAAATTCAAAAACTTTTTCTCTCATATCTTCGGGTACTTGCTGTAGTGTGGTATTTACAAATCCGCCGACTATCATTCTGACCGCATCTTTCTCGTTGATACCTCGACATTTAAGGAAGAAAACCATCTCTGGGTCAATAGGACCAAGAGTTGCACCGTGTGAACAGATAACATCTTCGTTTAAAATTTCAAGTTCAGGAATAGTCTCAGCTTTACACCCTTTGTTCAAAAGGAGGTTTCTGTTTTCCTGATATGCTTAACAAGTTTTGGCATTGTTTTCAATTCTTATCAGACCGGTATATGCTGAGTTTGCTTTGTCTTTTAAAACAACTTTAAAGTTGATATCTGAAGTTGTTTTGCCGACGGCATGATGATGCAGGGTATGGTTGTCGTAATGTTGATGACCACCACCGAATAGTAAACCGTACATTTTGCTGTCAGCACCGGTGCCGTTTAAGGTGACACCAAAATTTTGTTTTGAAACTGCTCCGCCAAAAGCGAGAGGAATTGTTAAAATAGATGCATTTTGTAGGGCTTCCGCTCTGTGAGCAAGATAGACTTTTGCACCTTCACCGTTTCGTTGCAACATGATATATCTTGTACGGCTGTCGGCATCACCAAAGATTTCAACTGCCGAGTTGGTAAGACTCATGTTTTCGCTATGGGTTTCAGAACCACCTGAGTATTCGTCAATAATAGTAACTTCCGAATTTTTTCCGACTATAACTAAGAGCCGTGGGAACTGTGCGGATTTATCCATGCCTGATTCACGAAGTAAATGAATAGGCTTGTCGACAGATTTTCCATCGGGGATATAGATAAAAATTCCATCGTTCCATAGGGCGGAATTCATTGCTTCGAATTTGCCTGTTTCGCTATTTACTAAAGAATATAAATGTTTGTTCACGATTTCATAATGCGTTTCAACAGCATCGGAAAGTTTTGAAACAATAATACCTTCTGATTTTAAGCTGTCGGTGCCGTGAAATTCAATATCACGTCCTGCTTTGTCGGAAACAAATGCCGATGAGTGACCGTCTTTGAGCAAAGCAAGTTCATGTTCTATAACTTTATCAAAGTCATTTCTAAACAGAGCATCGGAAACTTGTGATTTGTCAACGACGAATTTTGTCGGGTCGGTATATCTCCAAAGATGTAAACCGCGGCGGGGAATAGGTGAGTTGTTGTAGGTGTCTTTTGATGCAGTTCTTTTATCTTGAAGCCACTTAGTACCACGTTTTAGTTCAGGAGTGATTTCAGGAATCATAATGTCATTATTTTGTAGAGTCATAATTTTATCCTATTGAGCCTTCCATTTCAAGTTCGATTAAACGGTTTAATTCAACCGCATACTCAAGAGGTAGTTCTTTGGTGAAAGGTTCCATAAATCCATTGACGATAAGTAGCCGAGCTTCATCTTCAGTCAGTCCTCGTGACGTGAGGTAGAAGAGTTGTTCTTCGGCGACTTTTGAAACACGGGCTTCATGTTCAACCCGTACTTGTTCATTGTCAATTTCCATTGTCGGGTATGTATCCGAACGGGCATTTTCACCGATAAGTAAAGCATCACATTCGACAGAAACTTTTGCGTTAGTAGCATTTTTGTGGATTTTAATCATTCCTCGATAGGTCGCTCTGCCGTTATCTTTAGAAATAGATTTAGATGTAATCCGTGATGATGTGTTCGGGGCGGCATGAATCATTTTTGCCCCTGCATCCTGATGCTGGTCAATACCCGCAAAAGCAACAGAGAGGATTTCCCCTTTGGCACCTTCACCTAATAATTGAACGCAAGGGTATTTCATCGTTAAACGGGAACCGAGGTTACCGTCGACCCACTCTATTGTAGAGTTTTTATAAGCTGATGCTCTTTTGGTAACTAAGTTGTAAATATTGCGTGACCAGTTTTGGATAGTTGTGTAACGAATATAGGCATCATCAAGTGCTTTTAATTCTACAACTGCTGTGTGGAGTGAGTTTGTAGAGTAGACAGGTGCGGTACAACCTTCAATGTAATGAAGTTTGGCACCTTCATCTGCTATAATAAGAGTTCTTTCAAATTGCCCCATATTTTCGGCATTAATTCTAAAATATGCCTGGAGTGGAATACCGACATCTATCCCTTTAGGAACGTATATAAAAGAACCGCCTGACCAAACTGCTGTATTTAAAGCAGCAAATTTGTTGTCTGTGGAAGGAATTACTGTTCCAAAATGTTCACGGACAATCTCGGGGTATTCACGGAGAGCGGAATCCATATCTAAAAAGATAATCCCAAGTTTTTCTAAATCTTCCTGCATCGAGTGGTAGACAACTTCTGATTCGTATTGTGCTGAAACACCACCAAGGAATTTTTTTTCTGCTTCAGGGATGCCGAGTTTATCAAAAGTTTTTTTAATATATTCAGGGACATCATCCCAGTCATCTTTTTTTGCTTCAATCGGTTTCATGAAATAATAGATATCATCAAAGTCGATTTCTTTGAGAATTTCGTTATTGCCCCATTGAGGCATTTCTTTTTTATAAAAGACTTCCAGAGCATCATGACGAATTTCCGACATCCATTTCGGCTCTTTTTTCATTTTGGAAATCATCTCGACTACTTCGTGATTTACACCCTTGGCACCTTTATGGAAATAATCGACCGGGTCATGAAAACCGTATTTAGTAGCGTAATCTTCGTTGAGCTTTGAAAGCTCTCTATTTTGTTTTTTTAATGATTCAGACATATTTTAAACTCCGGTCTTTTCCTCGTTTAGCCATTCATACCCGGAATCTTCTAATTTTAATGCCAGTTCAGGTCCGCCTGATTTTACAAATCTGCCATCCATCATAACATGTACATGGTCAGGTTTGATATAATTAAGCAAACGCTGATAGTGGGTAACCATAAGAACACCGTTGGTGTCACTCTGATGTTTGTTGATACCTTTAGATACAATTTTTAAGGCATCGATATCTAAACCAGAATCGGTTTCATCAAGTAATGCCATTGTCGGATTGAGCATAGACATTTGTAAAATTTCAATACGTTTTTTCTCGCCACCCGAGAAACCTTCGTTGATATACCGAGTCGCAAATGATTGGTCAACTGACAAGTCTGCCATTGCTGCTTTGAACAGTTTACGGAAATCAGACATATCGGCATCGGCACCTCGGTGTGCTTTTAATGAAGCACGCATGAAGTTAGCAACTGTTACACCCGGAATAGCAAGAGGGTATTGGAATGCCAGAAAGAGACCGGCACGTGAACGTTCGTCAGCTTCCATTTCGAGAATTGACTGTCCTTTTAAACATGCCTCACCCTTAGTAATTGTATAGGCCGGGTGACCCATAAGAGCGTTTGAGAGCGATGACTTACCCGAGCCGTTTTTACCCATGATAGCATGGATTTCACCGGGATAGATAGCCAAAGAGACACCTTTGACAACTTCTTTCCCTTCGACTTCGACATGGATGTCTTTGAATTCTAGTATTGCTTGTTTATCTGTCATATTACATAATCCTTTTATGTTTTATCATATTGTTTTCTATTTGTTTATTTCATCTTTTTGGGTAAAATTTAAAGAGTTATTTAATTCTTCTTTTTCCGAGTCTGTCATTAAGGTAACATTTGACTTTATCAAAGTGATATCGTTGAAGTTAGAGCCGTTGAGAATATCTTCTAATGTAGAGGAGGTTAAAAACTGACCGACAATTTTTGATAGACCTGCCAAAGTATATTGAACCGAACAGTTATCTGTGTGAATACATTTGTCTAATTGTCCTGAAAATTTATCACAGTGGTTGGGGTCAATAAGCGGCCCGCCCAAAGCAGTTATAACTTCTAAAAGGTTAATCTCTTTAGGATCTCTGGCAATGCAAAAACCACCACCACGACCACGAACAGCAGTTACTAAACCTGATTTTCGTAAAATCGAGAGCAATTTCGATGTATATGGTACCGATAATCCTTCTTTTTCAGAAATATCTGAAATAGATAATTGTCCTTCGCAACCTGCTTTGGCAAGTGAGACAAGACATCTGAGACCATATTCTTCGAGGGCTGAAATCCTCATAATGTTACCTTTCGCAACAGCTTATAATCAAAAGTCCATCAACTATACGAAAAGAATACAAAAATGTAAAGTATAATTTTGTAAATATCTAAAATATATTATAAAAAAGTAATGATTAAAGAGAATTATAAATAATTGGTTGAAATATCTGTCCTAAGTTGTTATATAACATTGGACTAAAGAGGAGTTTTGATTTCTATGGATTTTGTGAATATCTTTGTTTTAGCGTTTGCGTTAGCATTTGATGCTTTTGCTGTGGCAATAGCAGTCGGAATCCGTCTCGGAAAACTGGAAAAATGGACAATATTCAGGCTTTCGTTCCATTTTGGATTTGCTCAGTTTGGGATGCCGATAATCGGATGGATGGCGGGTGATTATATTGCGGGGTCATTTGGTATTTATGCTAAAATTATAGCTGCGGTTATACTAGCAATTTTGGGAGGTCGATTAATTTGGGAACAGTTTAAACCTGCAGAAGAAAGTTGGAAAGGGGATCCAACCCGCGGAGCAAGTTTGCTTGTGCTCATGTTTGCCACTTCTATTGATGCTTTGGCAGCAGGGTTTACTTTGGCATTAGTGGGGGTTGAGATATTATATCCGACACTTATCATCGGAGTAGTGGCAGCATCGATGACTATCCTTGGTCTAGTCTTTGGTCGCACTTTGGGGATGAGGTTAGGTAAAACTGCAGGAATTATCGGCGGTCTTATATTGATAGGGCTTGCAATTCAAACTTTACTGATATAGTTTTGTTCTGAATGTCATCCTGAACTTGTCGAAGGGTTTTTAATGAAAATCAGTAATCGGAGTATCACAAATGGGAGGATCGGCATGAAATACTTTTCCCATCCTAAATATGAAAACGGCATCACAAGAAAAAAGAGAATAATTGTCAGGTTTAAGAAGCTAATTTGATTAATCTCTTTTTTTCTGTAACTTTCAAAAGTCTCTTTTATGAATGTAAGCAATACCGGAAGTCCGAGAAGAACTGAAATATAAAAAATACCTTGTATTATAGTGTCTGAAAAAATGAAAAGCTTTAATGCTTTGTGAAACAGACCGACAGTATAGACTCCTATATCCTGTGAATAAATAGAAGGTTGTATAGGGAAGAGGAAATAGAACAACGACAGTCCGAAAGAAATTCCAAGAATTTTCTTATTGCTGTAAAATTTTTTTATCATGAAGAAATAGAATGGGAGTAAGTAGATAGATAACAGAGATATGTATAAAAAGAAGTTATCGACATGAAAAGAAAAGTTTTCAGACAGATGAAGCTTACGAAACTCGTTGTCTGGAGAAGTTCCGCCCCACAAAAGAACGAGTAGCAGGTAGGGAATGGCGGGAAGAATAGAATTTGTTATTATACGTATTAGTGGATTCTTTTTATTTTGTATTAATATGTAGATAAACATTACCGGAAGAAAAAACAGCATATATTGACGACATAAAATAGCAAGAGTTATCGAGACAGCTGAAAGATAAAATTTATCTTTTTCAAAAGTGTAGTATGCGATGAGTAAAAACATAATTGCCGGCATATCGGTAAAGACAAAAATAGATAGTCCGACCATGTACGGATGTATAACTAAAAAGAGAGTACCGTAGAATGCGAGTTTTTTATTTGTTAATTTTTCAAATAAAATGCGATGAAAAATGAGATATGTTATTATTGCAAGTAGTATTGAAAATAATCTGAGTTTGAAAAGTTCAAACCCAAATAGTTTTCCTACCCATGCATACATGATAAACGGTACCGGAGTAGACATTTCATTATAATGTGTTATGAGGTCTAATGTGATGCCGTTCCCGAATAATAAAATAGTGTTGTAAAAATGTAATTCATCCCCCCAAGGCTCTCGGGTATGTATATTTCCAATGATTGCAACAGCCGTTTCAAAGAGTAAAATGATTATAAATAGTATAAAGGCAGATTTTTTGTAGTCATGCATGTTAGGAATATCAATGTATCTTTCTTTTATTTCAATTTAAAAATGAAAAGAAAAAGTAAAAAAAATCGTTTGACAAACAAAATAAACAAACATAACTTATTAAGATTGAAATTAAAATGTTAACCCAAAGCCAAGCTGCAAAGATTTATAGCTTACAAATAAGGAATAATTTAATGAACTTATTTATGAAAAATAGCACTCTACAGGCAAATCCCGTGATTTGTATGCTCGGCGGAGGTTGTAACCTCATAGAATAGCATTATATACTATATTGTATAATTGTTGTCCGTCGAGACCCTGATAGTGTGGTTCGGCGGTTTTTTTGTATATATAACTATCGCTGAACTTGATTAGATAAGATATAAACAAGTTTTAGCAGGAAAAAATATTATGAGTACAGAGTATTACGAAGACGAAAAATTACAAGATGTAGAGTTAGAAATCAGTTATAAAGAAGCAATGAAAAAATTGCTTCCTTTCTTGGTCGAGCATAAAAAAGGATTGTTTATCTGTCTTTCATTACTTGCCGGAACAACACTTTTTTCACTGACATGGCCGTATTTATTGAAAATAGCTTTAGATGTAAATGTCCCTGACAAAGATTTCTCCGGGTTGCTGTTTACCGTTGCAGGTATCGGAGTTATACAACTTATAACGATTGCATTGCAATACTATATGCGGATTAAGCTTGATACAATCGGGCAGGATGTGATGCTTACATTAAAGCGGACATTGTTTCATCATATATTATCACTTGATGTAAACTATTTTGATAAAAATCTGGTAGGTCGACTTCTTGCAAGGGTAGAGTCTGACTGTGAGTCGTTGCGTCTGCTTTTTACAAACACGATAGTGTTAATTTTAGGTGATATTATTTTGTTGATCGGGATATATTCAATTTTGTTTTATTTCAATTGGAAACTTGCCATAGTGCTTTTTCTGAATGTTCCGGTTATCGGTTTACTTATTTATATCTTCCATAAAAAAACAACACCAAGGTTTTATGAGGTGCGGAAAAATATGGCAGATGTTACCGCAGCCTTAACAGAGTTTTTACACGGCATGTCAATTGTACAGATTTTTCACCGAGGTGAATATGCCAGAAAAAAAGTGTATAATGCGAACCAGATTAAGTTTAGCAATGATGTTTATGTGAATATAGGAGCAATTCTCTTTTTTAATACTGTTTTCTTTTTTGAATATGTGAAGATTGGATTGGTTCTTATATTAGGACCTCTGTTAGGAGTTACATTTGGAACAATAGTCATGTTTATAATATATATATGGCGGTCATTTGAACCGATATGGCGTTCTTCGGAACAACTCGCAACTTTCCAAAAAGCAATTGCCGGTTCAAAACGGATATTTTCACTTCTTTCAGAAGAGTCCAGAATTAAGCAGCCGTTAAAACCGGCTGTATGGAATGGGTTACAGAAGTCTGTTACATTTGAAAATGTGTCATTTTCTTATACCGATGATGAAAACTACGTTTTAAAAAATGTTTCCTTTGAAATAGAAAAAGGTAAACGGGTAGCACTGGTCGGAGTTACCGGCGGTGGAAAATCAACGGTGATTTCTTTGATGCTCAGATATTATGACCCTCAAAAAGGAACTATACGAATTGACGGGCATGATATAAAATCAATACCTACTTTTAAATTTAGAAAACGGTTTGCTTTGGTATTGCAAGATATTGTTTTGTTCCCGGGTGATGTGAATAGTAATATTTCACTTGAAGCAGACAATGTCAGTAAAGAGGATATTATCCGTGCTGCTAATACTGTTGAAGCAGAGAGTTTTATTTTAAAACTGAACAAACAGTTTGATACAAAAGTATCTGAAAAAGGGTCAAACTTCAGTAGGGGAGAAAGGCAACTATTGTCTTTTGCTCGTGCTTTAGTAGTAAACCCCGACCTGTTGATTTTAGATGAAGCAACATCTTCAATCGACCCTGAAACTGAACGAATGATTCAGGCATCATTAAAAAGGTTAATGGAAGGTAGGACTTCTTTGATTATTGCTCATCGGTTATCTACTATTTTAGATGTTGATGAGATATTAGTGCTTAAACAAGGTGAAATAATAGAACGAGGTACACATCTGGAATTGATTCAACAAAAAGGATATTACTCGAACCTCTTTCATCTTCAGTTTAAATCAAGAAATGGAGAGTTCGCTGATGCTGGATAAATTTAAATGGCTTTGGCAGTATTATAAAAAACATTTGGGTGTGTTAGCTGTATTAATATTTCTAACACCGATACAAGTTGTTTTTCAAGTTTCGATACCGAGAATGATTGATTTTACAATTGATTATATGAATGAACAGAGAATACCAGATGATGCCTTTGCCGAGTTTTTAGCAAATATCGGAGCGAAGTTTTCTTTGACACCCGAAATTTCATTCGGTTTCAGTTTTATAATTTTAGGACTGATTGCTTCTGTGTTGTATCTCATCGTGCAGGGACATCGTGCATGGATGAATGTTAAATTGGAGTGGATGTTCAGACAGGAATCGTTTAATTCTACAACAACAAAAGGTCCGGACTTTTTTAACAAGTACCGCACCGGTGATTTGGTAACCCGTATGACCGATGATGTTGCTGAAAAATTGTCATGGTTTGCCTGTTCGGGGATATTCAGGCTGTATGAAGCGTTGCTTATGGTCGGGTTTACAATATCGATGATGATTACGATAGGCCCGGTTATGACTATGTGGGCAGTCGGACCTCTACCGATATTAATAGTTATATTTTTTATCAGTGCTTCGGTGCTTGAAAAGAGGTATGATTATTTACAGGGAAGAATATCAAAATTTAATGATATTTTGGAGGCATGTTTTTCGGGTATTCGAGTAGTGAAAGCGTATGTCCGTGAGAAAGCTCAAAAGGAAAAGTTTGAGAAATCTGCGGTTAAAAGACGACAGGCAGAAATAGATGCGGTGAAAATGCATGCGGTGATTGAATCTCTGTATATGTATATCTGGCAGTTTTCAATATTGGTGATTCTGATAGCCGGGGGATATGCGGTGATGAATTCTCAACTGTCGCAGGGGAAACTCGGGTCATTTATATTTTATACTGTTTGGCTGGTTTTTCCTATGTTTGATATCGGGCAGTTTTTAGTCAAGTCAAGACAATCAGCTGTTTCTATAAATCGCCTGATGGAACTTGAAAATATGCCGCAGCTTGTGCAGGAAAATTCTGATGCAGTTGTAAGTGATATGCTAATGGATGATATTCAATTTAAGAATGTTTCATTTACCTTTCCGGAACTTTCACATAGTATTATCAACGATGTAACACTTACGATAAAAAAAGGTACAACAATCGCATTGGTCGGTAAAGTCGGTGCGGGTAAGAGCTGGTTTATTAATCTGATACCGAGACTTGTTGAACCGACCGGCGGAGAAATTACAATCGGTGGACATGAATTAAAAAAGTTCACCCTTGCTGATTTACGAAAAACTATCGGATATGTACCTCAGGAGCCTATATTATTTTCTGACTCTATACGTAATAATATTTTAATGGGTCGTACCGAGGTTAGTGATGAGATACTGAATTGGGCTATTGAAGTTTCACAGCTCAAAGAGGAAATTGAAACTTTCCCGAAAGGTATACATACGTTTATAGGAACACGGGGTATGTCAATATCCGGAGGTCAGAAACAGCGTCTAGGATTAGCCCGGGCTTTGGTCGGTAAACCTGATTTATTGATTTTAGATGACTGTACCTCGGCATTAGATTCTAAAACAGAAACAGCATTATGGGATCGATTACATGAAGTACTACCGGAAATGACCGCGATATTGATTACACACAGACCGGATACGCTTGAAAAAACAGATATGATATACCTGTTTGAAGAAGGCAAAGTAATAGAAAAAGGTGTTCATAATGAACTTATTGTTGCTGATAGTCGTTATTCGAAGATATACAAGAGATATAAGTTAGAAGAAGCTGTAAAATAAACGGAAGTAATATACTTCCGTTTTTATGAAATCTTTTGACAAATCGATATAGATATACGTTTATAGAGTAAAGCAGTATGAAGTCATATCTAATTCAAGGAAGATTATATGAACAAACGTTTAATTGCTACTTTTTTAATTCTACTGTCAATTTCATTTGTATATTACGGCTGTACATCAACAAATCCGATTGAAACTAATTCCAGCCAAATAATAGTTTCTGATTTTCCTCAATTATTTTCAGCACCATTCGGGGGACCGTCTCCCGGTCAATTGTTTTTTTATATCTCCGGTTCATCAGAAAAAGTATTAAACTATACTGTAACAAATAATTCAAGTTGGCTTCATCTTTTTAATTCAAATCAAACATTAGGTGGATTTACCCCTGATTCGATTTTGTTTTTTATTACTGTATCTACTCCTCAATTATTAGCTGCAGGGATATATTATGATACAATCACAATTGCTACCGATTCATCTGATAAAAATATAATTCAAAGAGAGGTAGTTCTTAAAATAGGTTCTGAAATGACTGCTATACCGGAGTCGTTTGAGTTTGTTGCCAATGTAAACGGCATCAATCCTAGTACTCAAGAGTTAGATGTGATTTCAACAACATCATTACCTTTTCAATTTTCATTAACGAATTCATCTACCTGGCTTACCGTTCCAAATACAACTTATAACGTAAATGATACTGATAAGATTACTCTTTCAGTTGATATAGCCGGTTTAACAAAAGGACTACATACCGATACTATCTGGCTTTCATCTGATTCAGCATTGAATTCTCCTTATGCTGTTCCCGTTACAGTAAGTCTGAAGTCGTGGTTACCTCAAGTTTCACCTAAAGCAAATAATCTTAACGATGTATATTTCAGAGATGTCCTTAATGGATGGGCAGTAGGTGATATTATAGATAATCTAACAAAATCAGGATATATGATTAGAACAACAGACGGGGTGCTTAACTGGGAAGAGGTTTTGTTTTTATCAACGACTACCAGTTCAGATTCTATTCTAGGCGGGGTAACATTTGTTGATAATAACGGATGGGCTGTTGGTTCAAACGGTATAATTTTATATTCCAATAATTCAGGAACTGATTGGGTTTTCCAATCTCCTCCATCTAATATAACTGTAGATTTTAGCGATCTATTTTTTATAAATGCTGACTCGGGATGGATTGTCGGAGATTCGGGAGTTATACTGGCGACATCTGATGGTGGTCTTAATTGTAATATACAGCATGTAGATTCAGCACAAGTTTTAACCGGTATCTCATTTGTAGATGATATGCATGGATGGGTATCTGGATTAAAAGATGTGATTTTGGTGACATCAGACGGTGGGCAAACTTGGACAAAACAAACGGTTCCAAACAATCCTATTAGTGGTAATAAGTATGACTTTAAAGAGATAACTTTTACTGATTCATTAAATGGATGGGCTATCGGAAAATTAGGATTAGTCATTTCTACAAATGACGGCGGGGCAACATGGGGCTATCAACAAATTCCTCAAGCACCCGGGTTACTTTCAGTATTTTTTGCTAATTCTTCCTTAGGTTGGATAACCGGTCAGAACGGTGTGCTACTTCATACAACTAACGGTGGAGTTAGTTGGACAAATCAATTTATTGAAACAACAAGCTCACTACAGTCAATCTATTTTGTAGGTCAAAGTATGGGATGGGCAGTAGGTAGCGGGGGGATAATTTTCCATACTTTATCTGGTGGCGAATAGAAAAAGTTTTATGAAATTACAGATATAAAAAAAGCCCGCTCTGATGCGGGCTTTTTTTTTGTAGCTAAAACTAGTTGTCACTTATAAAAGTATTATTGTCTTTTTTTACCGGCATAGGACCGTGAGAATTTTTCACATTCTGTCCTGCCCAACCTTTGGTGTCCGTAGGGTCGGTATGACACTGCAAACAAGTATATTCTAATGTTAAATAACCGTTCGCAAAGGCACCGTCAGTAGTAAACATTTCGGCCGTAGAGTCAACATTGATACCAAAGAGATGAGAACGAATATCTCCTTCATAGGTACCTACAGCAATTGCTGATTTTGCCGCTCTCGGCATATGACAGTCAATACAAGTGAGACCGTTTGATACATGCTCTGTTATAGGTGTATTGGCAAAAGTAGCGGCTTCATTAAAGTGACAGTTTTCACAATTAATTTTGATTGCAGTTGCACGTGCCGGGTTGTCCGGGTGCAGACCTACGTGTGGGTCATGACAATCAACACATTGTAAAGCCTGATGTTTGGATGAGAACATTTCATTCCATTGTTCATGATGTTTGATAAATCCGCCTTTAGCAGGGATTTTGTTTACATCACCACGAATATGACATTTACCGCAAGCTTCTGAAGTGTAATCAACAGTCATGTCGACATTATAAGCATCATTGATATGATTTTGTCCCGGACCGTGGCATTCTTCACATTGAACCCCATTAAATTCCCAGGTTCCGATTAAACCCGGTAATCCCTTTTGGTTCCCGACATCTTTATAACCTGTCATGTGACAAGGACCGCATGCATACGGTTTTGTTTCACCGGCGTGATATGCTGTCCAAGTATCATTGCCAAAGTTATACTGCACCTGATTACCGGTCATGATAAATCCGGAGCTATCAATAAAACGAGCTTTCCATCTAAATCCGCCTATTACCATTGCGGCTTGAGATAAATCAATCTCCGGTGAGCTTGTCGGTAGCGTAGTAAACGGATAGTATCCAGGAGTAAAGGCATCTTTTGCTTCGTTGATTTTAAACGGATGTCCGGTTAGCATAAAGCTGTCATAGGTTGTTTGATGACATGCGGCACATGCTTCGCTTCCTACATATTGAGTAACTTCTGACGGGGAACCTGCATGAACAGCATTGGCATAATTAGCTGCCCAAGCTTTATCTTTGGAGTCATGGCAAGTTAAACAGGTATATTCAAGAGTCAAATTACCGTTTGCAAAGAGACCGTCCGGTGTAAACATTTCAGCGTCCACTGCTGTATTAATAGCAAACATATGTGAACGAACATCGCCTTCATAAGTACCGTTTGCGATAGCTGATTTTGCTGCTTTAGGCATGTGACAGTCTATGCAAGACGGTCCTACCGATGAGCCGGCATGTTTGATGCTGCTTGCTTCAAAAGATGCAGTTTCTTTTAAGTGACAGCTTTCACAACCCTGTTTAATAGCGTTTTCTTTATTAGGATTTAGCGGATGAAGTGATTCATGTACGTTATGACAATCAACACATTTAATAGATGCATGTTTTGACCCGAACATTTCATTCCATTGTTCATGATGTTTTACAAATCCGCCTTTGGCAGGAATTTTATTTTCATCTCCGCGAATGTGGCACTTTCCGCAGCCGTCTTTACCGTTGGCAAGGTTGACTTCCATACCGATTTCATACGGGTCTCCAGCATGTAATTCACCCGGACCGTGACATTCTTCACATTGGATACCGTTAAATTCCCACGTGCCGACTAAGCCCGGCCAATCTTTCTGATTACCTTCAGCTTTGTAGTTTGTCATATGGCAAGGACCGCATGCATACGGTTTTGTTTCACCGGAATGATAGGCAGTCCAAGATTGATTCCCAAAGTTGTATTGCACTTGGTCGCCGGTCATGATGTAACCAGAGCTGTCAATAAACCGAGCTTTCCATCTAAACCCACCGATAACCATGGCGGCCTGAGATAAATCAATTTCCGGGGAAGTAGCCGGTAAAGTTGTAAACGGATAATATCCCGGTGTGAAAGCATCTGCTGCTTCATTTACCTTAAACGGATGACCCGTTTTCACAAATGATGCATGGATATCTGCATGACATGCTTGACAGGCATCGGTGCCGATGTACGCAGCATTTCCTGCTATATTATTGCCACTGTTTCCGTCATCTCCTGTTGTGACTTTCCTTTCACAACCTGTAATTAAGAGTAAGGCAACAAAAGCAAATACGATAAAAAGTTTAATACTTCGCATCTTATACTCCTCTAAAGTTTTATTGCTTTTATAAAGTTAATTTCAAAAATATTAGCAGTGTAATAATTTCTGTTTAAATTATAATCATCATAGTTGAAAACATCATACTTGAACTCAAGAATATGATCATAAGGGAAGTGATATTTCGTTATGATGTTTAATGAGAATTTTTCTTTATTCTGATCACGACGGCTTCGATAGTATGTTCCTCCGAAACTTAAATCAAAATTACCGTACGAGTTTGGTGTGATAGTTCCTGAGATAACATGGTCGGAAAATTCGTAGCTTTTACTTTCGTTTGTCGGTCTGTTTCTGTTTTCATATTCACCGAGATAATAACTATATGTAACATTAAGTCTTCCGTAGTTTTCATCTTTTAGATTGAGAATAGCAGAAGAAGAGGTATAGTCAAATTGTGTATTAACCGCAATGTCATTGTTTCGACGAACTCTTTTATCTATTCTAAGAGTTAAATTTCCATATTTTCTGTCAGTATATCTAGCAGAAAAAAGATGACGCGTAACAGTCTGTCTACCCAGTAAAGTCGAACCGGTAGGAATATCTTTACTGTTAGTAGAGGCTTTACCTCGGAATAGTAATTTTGTACCTGCTTTGTACCAACCGTCTACGATTAAATTGTTTGTTTCTGCTCTGTCGGTTAAGTCATCTATAATTCTGTTTTCTAAGCTGATACGGATACCGCCTTTTTGTTTCCATGTCTTGCCGTATGTAATAGAATTAACCCAATTATCTGTTTCATACGTTTGTGAGCTATGGTCAGTACGTGCAAACCTAAATCGATATTCGATTGTATTGTTGTTTAAGAAATAATACTTGGCACCGCCCCAAAGTTGGTTCGTTTTTAAGAGCGTGTTATTTTTTAACTCGGTGTCGGTTCTATATATATAGCCACCTGAAAGCTGTATGTTTTTGTTTTGGGGTGCTTGGGTAAATGCTGAAATAGTTACTTGTTCTGATTCTCTGTCTAACGGATTTACGGTCTTATCATCAAAATTAGATTTCCTGTATTCAGCTCTGATATTGCCTTTCGAACTGAACCCCTGCATACCGAATTTATAAGTTGTATTGCGGTAATCAGTAACAGACAGGGAAGTGTCATTTAGTATGTCTATATTGTTTAGTGTTGTACCTATTTTGTCTGTTAATGAATACCCTCCAAAGAAACGTATGTTCTTTGAGGCTATGATAGAACTTTGAAACCCATAGGCATCACGTTTTGTATTGTATGTTTTTTCGTAATTGTAGTTTCTGCGATATTGGTTATTATATGCAGAGAGAGAAAAAACTCCCGACTTACTACTTGTAAAACGAAGGTTACGATTATCTAATGTTGTGTTTAACAAGTCAGCATTAAATTGAATGCCATTGTTTGTGATATAAGATAAATCGGTAATTGAAAGAGAAAAGCCTTCATAAATATTGTAACTTTCCTGATTCAGAGAACTATTACCGACTTCATCAGTTGAAATATACCCAATTTTTATATCAGCATTTCCTTCCCCAGCATTAGACTGTATTGCAACAGCCAGCAAGAGGAGCAGAGGGAGTGTCTTATATATTATTATTTTCATTCTATCCTCCTAATTCGATGAGCTGTGACAGCCGTTGTTATAACAGTTGCCGCCAAATTTAGCTTCTAAATTCGGGTCAAGAAGTTGATGGTTTACAAATGACCCGTGTGTATCAGTATGGCAGCTTTGGCAAGGGAGTTTACTCCAGTTAAGGTCCCATTGTGAGTCATGGTTTCTTGTCGAATGCTCTACATGGCATTGATTACAAAGATTATTCCCTTTTTGTTTTAGCAGTCTGTCATTTTCTGAACCATGCGGGTCATGACAGCTAATACAGCTTTCGCTATTTACAGAAAATCCGTCGGTTGCTTCATGTTCATAGAGAAACGGTCCGCCTTGTTGTGGATGACAACTTTGACAAACTCGACCTAAGTCATACGATAAATCATCATTTTGCTTTTTTGTGAATTGGTGGCAACTGAGACAGTTAATAATCCCTTGCTTTACAGGGTGGTTAGAACGACGAGCGAATTTAGTCGATGTCTCTTCATGGCAAGGAATACAAAATGAAGTTTGATTATCTAATAGAAGTGCTTTGTTCTTTCCATGTACTTGGTGACAGGAAGAACAGTTTAGACCTTGGGATTGATGCATATCAAATCCGTAGTTATCTAACTCGGCATGAGGTGTGTGGCATGAGTTACATGATGAGACCGCATCTGATTGAGATGATGTTTGCGGGTTAGTAATGTTCTCTGTTGACGGATCTTCTATATGTATATCACCTCCGCTATGACAGGATATACAAGAAATAGATTTGTTATTTTGTAATTGATGGGGAGTAGCTAATAGTGTTTCGCCCATCCCATCGTGACACTCCAAACAGGTTTCATCTGATAAATTTGTATCACTTGGATTAGCTAATAATGTCATCGGTAAAAGAAGAAATAAAAATAACGGTGCTATTTTTAACCTTCTTATTATGTAGTTTTTTATGTTCATATTGTGTCCTATTTAATAAAAAATTATTGTCATAGTCTTGTCATTGCTACTTAATATATCGACAACGAGGATAAATGTGTCAAGTATAAAATGTGAAATTTTTCACAAGTAATAGTCCTAAGTTGTTGTTATTAAAGAAAAAGGATAGTTTAGTATATGTAACAAGTATGACAGCAATAAGATAGGGGATAAAACTTAGATGAAAAAAACCTATTTTATGAAGAATAAAATAATTTTACTACAATATGCATAAAAAAACTAAAAAATAGAAAATTTAGACAAAAGTATCAATTATAGCTTTTTCTTTGATTGAACAATATAGATTGCCAGTCCAAGTAAAAATAAACAAACAGAAATAATATTGTTATATGTCGGATGAAAGCCGCCAAATGAAACGTACATAGCATCCTCATAATATCTGACAGATTCTATAAAGTATCTAAAGGTCGCTTCAACCATAAATAGAATAGCTACAATTTGTCCATGGAATGATTTCTTCTTTATAAGAAAATGTAAAACAAAAAAGAGACCTAACCCATAGAGGGAAGAGTATAATTGTGCCGGATGTAAGTGCTGGTCTTGGAAAATATAAAACGGTAATGACCCTTCGGGAAATGTAACACCCCATGGGAGGTCTGTAGGAGTACCAAAACAGCATCCGTTTAAAAAACATCCTATTCTGGTGATGCCTAATCCAAAGGCTAATGTCGGAGCATAGTAATCAAAAGTTTCTGTTATAGACATTTTTTTAATTTTGCAAAACAGATACCCTCCGATAATCGAAAGAATTACACCGCCGTATAAGTTGAGACCGGAGATTCCTAATTCATTTCCACCGAACGGGTTAAATGTATCCAACCATCGTCCCTGAAATTCAGAAATATGAAAAAGAACATACGAAACTCTGGCACCTATAACTCCACAGAAAATTAGAATATAAGAAAGAGTGAGGTAAGGTTCAAAGTCTTTGTTGTCCCGAGAAGTAACGTATTTTACATACATAACTCCAAAGAAAAATGATATTGCAAGAGTTAAGCCGTAGCTTCTGATAGGGAAAGGGCCGATGGAAAATATTTCAGGGAACATATATGTCTGATTCCTATAATCTAATTCTTTGAGTTATTATACTTTCTTATACGTCGAATTAACTAAATTCTTTTCATTATTCCAAATTAAAATTGTTCCTATATATCCAATCAATCCGCCGATGAATACATCGGAAACATAATGAAAGCGTCCCCATACTGTACCGACTCCCAAACCGACAACAATAGGAAGGATAATCCATGCTGTTTTCCTATAGTATTTAAAGCAGTACATCCAGATTACTAAGGCTACTCCAAAGTGCGATGAAGGCATACATCCACCTCGAACAGCTCCGTTTGCGATGACATACTCAACAGCCTGCCTGAAAAACGGTCCTTCTATTACATTCACGAATTGTCCTGCGAAGTGCCAGCGTGGTCCTTCAATAGGGTAGAGAAAAAACAACATGTATGATGAAAAGAACATGATACAGGTTGAAGTTAAAAAATCTGAAAGAATTTTATAATCTTTTTTGACAAAAACCGTAATCATAAAAACAGGTATCATGAAATAATAGGAAAAATATGAGAATGAAATAATTTCATTTAGCCATACATTAAGCAGATTTTTATCTATATACAGTGTTGGGTTGAAACCAAAGAGAGAGTATTCAAATGCCGTTAGCTGCCAATCATAAAATGAATCAAAAAGCAAAAACATTTGTCCGCCGGTTACTCTATAAAAAAAAGAAAACATAATAGCGGGATAGAAATATCTGATAGCTTTGTTAATTCTGTTTTTATCGATATCGATATATCGAGCAATTATGATAGTGAGGGCAGAAACTAAGAGATAGAAAATAAGTTCATCGGTATATGCAGAAAAAGGTCGTCCGATTAAAATAATAAAAGCTGTCATAAGCCAGCAATAACCGATGATGATTTTTTCAAAGAGGAGAAAGCTTTTTATCATTTTTATTTTTTACTCCGATTCCCTTCAAGTACTATTACAATTTCACCTTTGAGTTTTTTTTGAGTAAGAATTTCTTGTACTTCTGAAACAGAACCCCTGATAAATTGTTCGAATTTTTTTGAGATTTCCCGAGCAATAGCAATTTGTCTGTCTCCCATTACTTCAAAAATATCGGCAACAGTTTTTTCTATCCGGTGCGGTGATTCATATAGTATTATTGTATGAGGAAAATCTAAAAGCTGTGTTAGTCTTTTTTTTCTTGCCGCTGATTTATTAGAAAGAAAACCTTCAAAGAGAAAACGGTCGGTCGGTAATCCCGATGCGGTCAAGGCGGGAACAAATGCCGTCGGTCCGGGGAGTGGGATAATAGTCAGGTTGTTTTCAATTGCTATTTTGACAATTCTATAGGCGGGGTCTGAGATTCCCGGTGAGCCGCCATCTGTGATGACAGCAACTGATTGCCCGTTTTTAACAGCTTCGATTAGTTGAGCAGCTCTTTCAGATTCATTAAACTCATGATAACTGACAAGTCGTTTTTTTATATCTAATTTTTTTAAGAGAGAGCCGGAATGTCTGGTATCTTCACAGGCGACTATATCAACGGATGACAAAGTATCAATTATTCTTTGAGACAAGTCTGACATATTACCGATGGGGGTAGGCACTAAATAAATTGTACCAAAAGAATCATTCACGTATTTTTATTCCTCAAGCTGAATAGATTCCGGAATGTTTTTTCGTCCGAGCGGTGCGATTTCAGGCAGGCTGCGTTTAAACGAATTACGATTAACTAATGAAATAACTCGGCTGACATCAACTTGTGAAAGCCCGGAAGATTGTAATTTTTGTAGTGAGTTAATTCCGTTGTCAATCATTTGAGTTAAAAGGAAATCAACTTGGGCATACGTTACTCCGATTTCATCTTCATCGGTTTGTCCTGCCCATAAATCTGCTGAAGGAGGCTTATTAATAATTGAATCGGGAACACCGAGTATTTTAGAAAGTTGTCGAACTTCTGTTTTGTATAGTTCTCCGAAAGGATTTAAAGAGCAGGCGGAGTCACCGTATAAGGTAGTGTAACCTAAACAAATTTCAGTACGGTTACCGGTACCTAAAACTAATCGGTTCATTTTGTGGGCATTATCAAAGAGTATCGACATTCGTTCTCTAGCCATTTTATTACCGGCACGGAGTTTATTCTCATCATTTATTTCAGGGTAGTACGCATCAATCATAGGAGAGATATCTATTTGTGTATGTTCTATACCGAGTTTATTGACCAGTTCCATCGCATCGATAACAGAACTTTCAGATGAGCTTTTGTACGGCATCAGAATTCCGAATAGTTTTTCTTTTCCGACTGCTTCAACTGCCAATGTTGCCGAAAGGGCTGAGTCTATTCCACCCGAGAGACCTATGACATATCCGTCGAGACCGCTTTGCAGCATTTTGCCAGTTATAAATCGTTTTAGAGTTGTAATAGCTTTATCAGTATCAAATGAATCTGACATTCTGCTTATATCCTTTCAATTTGACAAAGGATACTTTAATATGACGGCTGTTTCAAGTCTTTATTTGCAGAAATTTGAGTTCAGGCTGACAGGGGAAGGGTGACTTGGATGTAAAATGTAAAAAAATCGGTTTTATCCTGATTTCACTGACAGGGGCTGTCAGTTTTTCTTTTTTCTCCATCGCATCACACTTGCATCCGTATTGAAAGGACAGTATATTGTCAATGGAAAATTAATAAATCCTCTCTAGAATAAACAGATAAATAGAGGAACATGTAAACAGAAAGGTAATTATGTCAGTAAATAAAGCAATTTTAATCGGTCGGCTTGGAAAAGATCCTGAGCTTCGGTATACATCAGGTGGAAAAGCGGTCGCATCATTTTCTCTTGCAACCAGCGAAAGATGGTCATCAGCAGACGGTCAAAAGCAAGAGTCAACAACATGGCACAATATTGTAGCTTGGGGCAAACAGGCAGAAGTCATGAAAGAATATCTTTCAAAAGGTAAAGAAGTATATATCGAGGGACGGATTGTTAATAGAAGTTATGATGATAGAGAAGGCGTGAAAAAGTATATTTCAGAAGTTGTTGTACAAAGTTTCCAATTTGTCGGAAGCAAAGGCGACTCAGCATCATCAGGCGGTTCGGGCGGTTATAGCTCAGCACCTCCTGCCGATATGCCTGCCTCACCTCCTGCCGGAGGTAGTGGCGGTGGTGACGACGACCTTCCTTTCTGATTAAATTTCATACAAAGCTTTAATTAAGCCCTGTAAGCTGTTGCTTGCAGGGCTTTTATGTTGTGCTAATACTGCATAGTAGAATGTCTGAAATTATACTCAGTTTTAACAGCAACTGTTCCGAATTGAAACATAGGTATGTGAAAACGGTATAATTTTAAAAGTTGAAGGAGTTTTAGAGTATGTCTAAAGCAATTACAATCAACAGTTCTGAGGTATCTGTCTTTAAAAATTTCCAAGTGATTAAAGAAGTCGGGTTTTTAACTTTGTCGGCAGTTTTATTATCTTTTGGTGTTATCTGGTTTCATAATAGGGTCTTATTTAATGAGCAGATTTTTGAAATGTATTCGCAGTTGGAAGTAGCCGGTATAACTTTAATGCCGTATATGATTTCCGGAGCGATAGCTGCTTTTGCTGCTTTGTATCTCTCTCATTATATCCCTGTGATGAAAAGTAAAGTACCATCTCATCAGATTGCTATGAGAATACGAAAACTTGGGGAAGGTGACTTGGTTTCTTTTTCCCGTATTCACTCGGAAAATGATGAGGTTAATGATATCGCCCGTGAGTTAAGTATAACGGTAGCACAATGGAACTCATTGATGTCGCAAATGAAAATTATAAACAGACAACAATGGGACTTATTGCAGGATGTAAAGAAATCTGCGTGTAAAAATGACGGAAATGCTATACTTATGCATGTAACAAAAATAGAGGAAAATTGGATTAAAACAGCTGAAATAGAGGAATTGATAAAGACATGATGTTATTTTTCTTTTGCTTCCAACTTCTTAATGCGTTCGAGTATTTTCGGCAGACGATTAAGTAAAGCCTCAATCCGTTTTGATTTCATAATTTCTCTTGCGGGGGTGCCAAACAGTTTGGTACCCGGTTTGACAGATTTTGTAATTCCCGATTGACCGCCGGCCATAACACCGTCACCGATTTCCAAATGGCCTGCTACTCCGACTTGACCTGCTAAAATAACACCGTTACCAATTTTAGTCGAGCCTGAGATACCAGTCTGAGAAACTATAATAGAGTGTCGTCCAATTTGGACGTTATGTGCTATTTGCACCAGGTTATCAATTTTTGTTCCGGCACCGATTATAGTAGGACCTAATGCTCCGCGGTCGACTGAACTGTTGGAGCCGATTTCAACATTATCTTCTATAATAACATTGCCGATTTGTTTGATTTTTTTAATCCGAGTTCAGATTCGGCATAACCAAATCCGTCGGAACCTATCACCGTAGATGAGTGGATAATCACATTGTTACCTATTTGACTACCGTCTAAAATTCTGACACCGGGATAAATTAGACAGTTGTCGCCTATGACAACATTATTACCTACAAAGACTGAAGAAATCAGTCGGGTTTCTTTTCCGATTGTAGTGTTTGAGCGAATATGACATAGCTCACCGATGCGAGCTGTAGAATCTATTGTCGTAGAATCTTCCACTATTGTCCGCGGTGCTACACCGACTGAAACATCAGGTAAGTCAGGGTAGAGGATGTCCAAAACCAATGCAAAAGCTAAGTATGGGTTTTTGTGACGTATTACTGACAGGTTCGGAGCTTCAACTTTATCATCTAAAATAATAGCAGATGCTTTTGTGTTCAGGAGATGTTTGAGGTATTTTTCGTTGGCGATAAAAGTAATTTCGCCTTTTGTTGCTGTTTCGATAGGGGCAGCAGAGTGTATCTCTATGCTGCCGTCTCCATCTACTTTACCGCCGATAGTTTCGGCTAACTCATTGAGAGTATATGATTTTTTATTCTTGGTTGTTGGCAAGATAATCTATAACCTTTTGGGTTATGTCGTAAGTCTCTTTAATATATCCTAAGCCTGAGCCGGCAACGGTGAAAATGATATCGTAGTTCCCTTCAATAGCAACAGCCTCGATAGCTTTTGTCACATTTTCCAAAACCGGTCTTGTGAGCCGGTCCTGTTTCTTTTCGGCGGTGCCGCCGGGTCCGAATATCGTACGGGTATACATGTCTAAGGCTTCTTCTTTTGCTCTTATAGCAGCTTCTTTTTCTTTACGTTTTTCATCTGATAAGATTAATTTTTGCTTATCATACTCAAGATATAGTTCTTGAATTTCTGTTTGTTTTTCTTGAGCTTCATCCTGCCATGCTTTGGATTCGATGTTCCAATCTTCTTGAGCTTTTTGCCACGCTTTATTTTCCAGTAAAATCTTCTGGTCGTCGACATATCCAATCTTCATTGTCTGAGCGTTAGTCTCTTTTGCTCCAAAAGAAAAGAGGGTAAAAGCAAATAAAGCGATAGAAAATAATTTTGTCATTTGTCTCATTTGAAACCTCATATTTGTTAAATTATTATTTTACTTAAATGTTGTACCAATTTGGAAATGCGTTCGCCATCCATTGTCCTGCCTTCTAATATTATTAAACGGTTTGGCAAAGTCAAACCCAATTGTGCCGATTCCAGGGACAGCTATTCGAAATCCGACACCGGCAGATGTATATGCCTGCATTATTGGCTTAATATCGTTAAAATGCAGCCATGAATTGCCTGCGTCAAAAAATATTATACCATATATAGACCGTTTGACAACGGGAAGTTGCAGCTCAACATTAGAGATAAGCATAAAGTTACCCCGAACACGAATAGGAGTAGTGCTAGGTTCACTGATTGCAGTATCTGCATAGTCATAGGTAGAAGGGTCGTTCGGATCAAAAGTAATTCCGTTGATAAAATACGTAGAATCTGAATAATAGGTAATTGTTTCAGTCGGTTTCAGAGTTGAATCAGGCGTTAAAGAACCGTCATCATAACCACGAACAATACCGTCATAGGCTACACCACCAGGGGTAAACTTATCTGACAATAAGGTGTGGGAATCGTCATTTTCGTCGTATTTTGAAGGTTTAAAAATTGCACCAAACTGAGTTCTGACAGCTATAGCTATATCTTTATATATCGGTATAAACTTAGCATAAGATACTTTATGCTTGGTATAATGCCAAAATCCTCCCAATAAGCCACCAGTTTTTTCAAATGTGTATGAAAACTTTGATCCTTTTGTAGCAAATTCCGGAAGGTTTCTTGAGTCACGAGTAACTGTAAAGGAAATACGTGAAGCAGTATTCCATTGCCCTCTATAGTTCAGAATCGAACCGGGGAAAGGAGCTCTTGGAAGTACTTGTGTTGCAAGCACAGGAACCGGTATAGAATCGTTATTTGCATTGTTTAAAGCAGAATCTGTGTAAACAAAGTTATCAAGTGAATCTCTTTGATGGAATTTATGTAAATCTTTGTAAGATTGGCTGGAAATAAATATATCACTAAAATCTTCATATTTGTCACGTTCTAAACGGTAGGAAGCAAAGACCCGAAAGAAATTGTCCGGCCAGCGGAGTCTTTTACCGACTCGCACAGAGGCACCCTGTCTTGTTTCTGTATAGTCTGAGAACCATTGACGTTTTGATGAATATAAATCAGTTCCAAATAGTGTCGGTCTGCCGTAGAGCCACGGTTCTGTAAATGAGACAGAGAATGAGTTTCGTCTTTTGCCGAAGTCGGTATTAAATGAAAGGTTTTGTCCCATGCCTCTGAAATTAGGAATGCCTATTCCTAAGTTCCCAACTAATTTATCTCGACTGTTGTAACCTGCTCCTGCAGATGCCTGGGCAGTTTGTTTTTCTTCTATTTGAAACTCAACGTCAACATCACCGTTAGGTAAGTTCCGAGGTACCGGGTTTACGTTGGTGAAAAAATTAAGAGCCATAGCATCACGAACCGAACGTATCAAAAGTTCTCTGTTAAATTTTTGTCCGGGTAAAACAGAAAGTTCACGACGGATAACTTTGTCTTTTGTTTTAGTGTTGCCTATAATTTTTACTAAATTTACTTTAGAGGGGAGACCTTCGGTAATATCATAGTTAATGTCGATTAAGGAATCATCTCGGGTAGTCCGTTCATCTATAAGGCGGATATTCAAATGCCCGATGTCATAGTATGCTGAATATATCTCTTCTATCGATGTCTGGTATTTCTCCATGTCAAATATCTCATTTTCCTTGAACTTTAATTTCGATTTGAGATATTTATCAGGAAGTTCTTCAATGTGAGTAAAAGAAACATTGCCGAAATAATACTGTGGTCCCTCATATAGATTAAGATAAATTGTCATTCTGTTTGTGATAGTGTCAATTGTTGAAGAATCAGAAATAAGATATGCGTCGATATAGCCTTTTTTATGAAGTTCGCCAACAATTTTTTCTAAATCTTCTTCGTATTTATCTTTTGCGAAATCGGAGCTTTTCAAAAATCCGCGTTTACGGTTTCGCATTTTTTTAATAATATCTTGCGGAGGTACTCGTTCTAATCCAGTCAAAATTACTTTTTCAACTTTAACTTTAGATTTTTCTTTGATGGTGTAACGTAAAATTGCACTGGTAGAGTCGTTTGAGTATTCAATTTCAGAGCTTACTTCAGCCTGGAAATAACCTTTATTGGCATAAAGGTCAAGGATTTCGTTTTTCTTTGCATTCGTCAGAAAAGGAGATATATATCCACCGACACCGAGACCGACTTTATCTTTTAACTCATCGGAATCAATTTTTTTATTTCCTTTGAATTCTATACCGGATAATTTAGGAAGTTCTTTTACCACGATATAAACTTTCAGACCGCCCTGGATGATTTCAGCTTCTATTTTGATTTCTGAAAAAATACCTAACGCATATAGTCTTCTGATAGTTTCAGTTGTTGATGTAGGGTAAAGGGGGGAGCCTAAATCAAGTGCCGATACGCCTAGGATGAGAGAGCGAGAGGCAACATTGTTGCCTTCGACTACTATCTCAACTACTTTATAATCACTTTGACCGTTGACAATTGGAACAAAGCATACTGAAAATATTAATACTAAAAGAGCTATCCGTGCTCTGACTTTTGCCATAAATTTTTTAAGCAGTTACAATTTTGTTAATTTTGATTTCGCTATAGTCTTGACGGTGACCTTGACGGCGACGGTATTTGGTACGACGTTTGTATTTGTAAATCAATACTTTGTCATGTTTACCGTGTCCGATTACTTCAGCCTCAATTTTTGCATTTTCAACAAAAGGAGAGCCGACTGTAGCGTCATCATTGTTTTTTACAAGTAAAACTTCATTAATGTCGATTTTATCACCTGTCTTTGCATCTTGTAGTGGAATCTGTAATACTTCACCTTCTTGGGCTGAGTATTGAAAACCTGAAATTTGAAATACAGCATACATAATTTAATATGTCCTCTCAATATAGAAATTACTTATTTACATAAAGTTAAGCTGTAAAAAGTAATAAAATCTCTGTTTAAGTCAAGGCAATTTTTCCTATTTATTCAGGAACTTTGCGTTCTTTTCAACATTTAAACTAAAGATAGTGCTTACGGTTCCATAATTTTTCTTAAATTTATGAAAATTAACCATTTGTGATTGCCAGTACTTGATTTTTCTGATATATTTGAGCCGGAAAAAAAGTGAAATGACTACAAAAAAACAACAAGAAATATACAGTCCACGAGCAAAATTTGAGCTTCATTCCAAATTTGAGCCAAAAGGTGACCAACCGGAAGCTATTAAACAACTGTGTGAAGGATTAGCACGAGGGGATAAACACCAGACTCTATTAGGAGTTACCGGGTCGGGCAAAACATTTACTATTGCCAATGTTATTGCTCAAACAGGGCGACCGGCACTTGTAATGTCACATAATAAGACATTGGCAGCACAATTATACGGTGAATTAAAAGCTTTTTTCCCAAATAATGCAGTCGAGTTCTTCATTAGTTATTATGATTACTATCAACCAGAGGCGTATGTTCCTACAACAGATACGTTTATTGAAAAGGATACAGCGATAAATGATGATATAGACCGCCTGAGATTACGGGCGACATCTTCGCTTCTTGAGCGTGATGATGTTATAATTGTCGCATCGGTCTCCTGTATTTATGGATTAGGCTCACCTGAAGAATATAAAAATCAGTTAATTTCAATAGTCAAAGGAATGGAAATTGACCGAGATGAGATGATACGAAAATTGATTTCTATTCATTATAACCGAAATGATATATCTTTTACTCGCGGTAATTTTCGGGTTCGAGGTGACACGATAGAATTGATACCATCTTACCATGAGCACGCATTTCGGATTGAGTTTTTTGGGGATGAGGTTGAAAGAGTAACTGAAATCGACCCGTTGACAGGAGAGATTTTAAAAGAGAGAGATAAAATTTCAATTTATCCCGCCAAACATTTTATAACTTCTAAATATCAGTTAAAATCTGCTATTAAACTTATTGAGGCAGAATTAAAAGAAAGTGTGAATAATTTTGTCAAAGAAGATAAGCTTTTAGAGGCACAGCGGATTGAATGCCGAACAAAATATGATTTGGAAATGCTGAAAGAGATAGGTTACTGCTCAGGTGTTGAAAACTATTCTCGTCATTTAACAGGACGTAAAGAGGGTGAACGACCGTTTACTCTGATAGATTTTTTTCCTGAAGATTTTGTTACGATAATGGATGAGTCGCATCAGTCTATTCCTCAAGTACGGGGAATGTTCGCAGGTGATAGGAGTAGAAAAGAAACTCTTGTCGCTCATGGGTTTAGACTACCTTCGGCACTTGATAACCGTCCTGTCTATTTTGAAGAATTTGAATCGATGCAGAACCAGACAATTTATATTTCTGCTACTCCGGCAGATTTTGAACTGGAAGCATCAAATGGTGTGATAGTGGAACAGGTTATCAGACCGACAGGACTCCTGGACCCAAAAATAATTTTAAAGCCTTTAGCGACACAAGTAGATGATTTACTTGAACAGGTTAATTTGAGAGCTGCCAAGGGTGAACGAGTTCTGGTAACGACTCTTACAAAAAGAATGTCTGAAGATTTATCCGATTATTTTGAAAAAATGGGAGTGCGGGTAAGATATTTACATTCTGAAATAAAATCGATTGAACGTACTGAAATTATCAGGGACTTGCGTTTAGGTGAATTTGATGTACTAATTGGTGTAAATCTACTTAGGGAAGGACTTGATTTACCTGAAGTTTCTTTGGTTGCTATCTTGGATGCTGATAAAGAAGGTTTCCTACGTTCGGAACGGGCATTGATACAAACAGTTGGCAGGGCGGCAAGAAATAAAAATGGAGAGGTTATTCTGTATGCGGATAAAATCACAAAATCGATGCAAAAAACCATAGATGAAACCGAACGCAGGCGGGAAAAACAGTTAGCGTATAACGAAAAACATAATATTGATCCTGAAACTATATTTAAGACTCGTGATGAGATATTACGGACAACAGAGTTTGCTGACTCTAAAACAATAGAGGAAAAATCTTTTGATAAACCTACAAATTTTGAACTAATGAGTTCAGAAGATCAAATTGTGTTTATGATGAAGGCGATGAAAAATGCTGCACTGAATCTTGATTTTGAGACCGCTATGCTTATTCGGGATGAAGTAAATGAATTGAAAAAGAATTTGAAAAATCTTAAAAACAAATAGCTGACTCAGTTCGTCTAATGTTATATCGTATGAATTGATATCGAAAGGTTTGATTTGAAAAATATATTTGGGTTGTTTTTAATTATTATTGTGGTTGTTGGATGTGAAAAGCTTGATGTTCCGTTTTTGAGTGATACTGAAGAAATTGAGCGATATATAGCTGACTCAGATTTAGGGCATGATTTTTTTAGAAATGACAATATAATTTCAGGAACTCCTTATTTCTATCCGCTGGATTCTAATGCTGTATATACAGATACCGTAACTTCAAAGAATCGTATAATAAATGTAATTGTTTCAACAAGTCAGAATCCTGATCTTACTTATGCCGATGTTAAAGTAACTGATGTATTTACAATTAGTACAACTCGTATTAAGGCTGCTGACACTTCTGTTTTTGAGAGTACAAGATTATTTGAACGAAATGCATATTTTGAGAAATTAGGAGATGACGGTCAAAGATTTTCAGGTTGGTTAATACGAGGATTTAACGGAAGAAACGTAACTCCCGGGTCAGTTAGTAATCTCTTCCATTCAAATACTCAAATATTTAATAATATATACGATAATTCATTAGGCTCAGAAATTGGATATAAAACATTGACCGGAATCGGTTCAATAATAGAAAGAATCAATGACGGTGAGATATTAAAAGCACAAATGATTCCGTCAAGCGGTTCATTTATGCAGCTACTTTCGGCTGAAACTCAAAACGGGTTTGTATATGAACAATTTATAGCTGATTCGACAGCTAACTCTTCAATTCAATTTACAACCCCTTCAAATCGTTCTCAAACATGGGGAATTATAATATTTGAGGAATTTTTGAGAGCTTCGGAAGATTCTTCAATTATCCCTCAATTTGATAGCTTAGATGTCAGAATTTGGTGTGAACCGTTTCGTGTAAACTAGCAATTTCAAGAAGAAAATTATTTAAGTGAAAAAACCGGTTGATACCGGTTTTTTTATTGAATACATTACAGTTATATAAGTATTGATAAATAGAAGACAGGGATTTTAAACAAATAATCAAGGAGAAAAAAATGAAAACAAAACAACTACTTCCACTTATACTGTTGATGATTATGTCAGCTAGTATGATTGGGTGCGGTACTCAGGTACCATCCGGACATCGTGGTGTATTTTACGCTAAATTCGGATCGGGTACAGAATTCGGTAAAATTTACACAGAAGGTTTCAATTGGCATATGCCGTGGAACAATATCTTTGTTTATCAGATTCAATTACAGGAAAGCAAAGAAAATCTTTCGGTTCTATCTAACGATGGTGCATCGATACGTATGGAAGTATCTATAATGTACCGTCCCGATGTTACCAAATTAGATTCATTACAGTATACTATCGGACCAAACTATTATGCTGTTGCTGTTGCTCCGCAGATTCGGTCAATAGCCCGTCAGGTAGCAGGTAATTTTAAACCTGAGGAAATTTATTCTACCAAGCGTAATGAATTGGCAACTGAAATGTTTGAAAAACTTTCACTCGAAGTGAAAAATAAATTTGTGACTATTGAGAACATCCTTATTCGTGATGTGCAGATTCCACCAAAAATTGCCGAGGCTATTAACTTTAAGTTAGCTGCCGAACAGGAAGCATTACGTATGAAATTTACAATTGACAAAGAACGGAAAGAAGCCGAGCGTAAGAAAATTGAAGCTCAGGGTATTTCTGATTTCCAAAAAATTGTATCGGCCGGTATTACTCCATCGCTGTTAAAATGGAAAGGTATCGAAGCAACTCAGAAGATTGCTGAGTCACCAAATTCAAAAGTAATTATTATAGGTAATGATGCCGGATCACTTCCGATTATCTTAAGTGCTGATGGTAAGTAAAATTTAGTTTCCAACTCCTTTCCTGCGGAAGGGATTGATGATGAAGTCCAAATAGTCTTTCAAGACCCTTCGACTCCGCTCAGGGTGACTTGAAAGACAACAACTTACAATCTGTCATACTGAGCGGAGTCGAAGTATGTTCCTGAATCAGAGGTTATTCAACAAGCCCTAAAGCAGGAATCCAGAAGTTATAAGGCAGAATCTTTTCGTGGTTCTGCCTTTTTTATGTCATGAAATAATTGTAACCTGACCCTTCGACAAGCTCAGGGTGACAAACTATAGTATGTAATTATGAATAAGAATTCTCAAATAGGCTCTGCGATAGTTTAGTAGGAAAGGTCTCGCTTTTGAGACCTGCCTGTTCCGCAATGATATGGACAATTTCCTTCGGAACAAAAAAAAGGTTCAGGCAGGCCCGAACCCTACAAAAGTTTATTGTAACTTGTTTTTTATCATCGCCTGGAATGCTTTTCTCGCCATACTGTCGGATGCTTTTTCTATATAGGATAAATAGTTCGTTGTACCATTTATGCCATACGTATAGACAGCTCCGTTGATAGCCTCTACAAATTCTATGCCTGCCATGTCAAACCCGACAGAGTTGCAGATTTCAATATATTTAGAAATAATCTGATGCTCAAAATTCGGTATGTATGAAAAAAGAGAATTGTTATCTGAAGAATGATAGGCGTATACAAGCTTGCCGTCGCAGATTTCTACCCGAGTAATGCGGTCATTTTTAGGTTTGATATATTCCTGTAAAAGCAGAACGCCATCGGGTGATGGAGTGTAGTCGTCTGAATTCAGATAACTTTTTAGTTCGGCTTCACTGTTACAAAGAGTAATCGCCAATCCTTTACCCGAACAATTATGTTTTGTTAAAAAGGGGAGAGGCATTTGTGCCGACATCTTTATCAGTTCATCAATCTCGGACCCAAACACCGTTTTAGGATATGATAACCCGTTTCGTTTCAGGAGTTTTATCTGTTCGACTTTACTTAGCTCATAATTTATTGTGCGATAGTCGTTGATGACTTTGCGGTTGTATGTTGCCAGATATTCGAGATACTGCTCGCCGTTGATGTAGGCGTTGTTATGTCCGCGGGTATGTGATGACGGCGAGATGCGGTTAATGTACAGAATATTGTCAGGAGGCTGGTTTAAGTCGAGTTCGAGTTCATCTATTTTGTTTAGACGATATTCGACATTGATTTCATCTAAGGCGTTTGTAAAAAACGGAAGCCAGTCTTTGTTTTCGTATATGAGTTCTACCATGCGGGTAATAACGGTTGTTTTTGGGAAAATTGCAAATTGGTAATATTTTTATTTGAACAGAGGTAGTTTATTGTAGTATAATCGGATATGCCGATGGAGGATTAGTTTGTTTTTTTTCACATCAATTTTTTATATATTCTATTTTATCCTGCTTTCCTATTTTACGCATGATTCTTTTTATCCAAAGATAAGAAGAGGAATTGTTGTTTGTGTTATGCTCTACTATTTGATTGAGGGATATTATACCAATTACACTAATGGTTTGATTCTTGCTTTTGTTGTCAATTTGCTTGTGATATTTTATATCGCATCAATGGCATTGTTTAAAAGCAGAAGAGGGAAAGTAGTTAAACATGCAATTGTAGGTTTAGGCATTTTTGTTGTATTTATAGTCCATGCTTTTTCAGATTTTGCGAGCTTTGGAGGTAGTGGTCCGGTAGTTGTTCATTCAATAGAAAATGAACGATTTCTTGTTGAAGAAATTAGTTATGATGATTCAGGTCCGTTTAGTCATGAATATTCAGGTGAAATTTATTATGTTGATAAATCTCAATTTTTTGAAGATAAAAGTAAACTTATATTGCTACCTTATTTTAGCAATAGAGGTTTATCTTTTAAATTTAAAGATGAAACCAACTTGCAAATAGATTTAACTATTGAAAATAGCAATCTTGACAAGGTATATTATGAGCCGATTATTATTGACTTAGCATTTGAGCCTATGAACTACAAGAATTATGATGTTATTCATACAGTTGACACGGCAAAATCTTTAAAGGGTTACAAAGTAATTAATCTTGCTGTAAACGAAAAATATGCGGTTACATTTAGGCGTTTACAAGCAAAAGAAAATCAAGATGAGGGAGACTATGTGATAACTTATGGTTCAATTTATCAGGAAAAGGCTGAGGTTTTGTTTAATGTGTCCAAAGGAGATTTTGCTCGGTTTGAGTTTATTAATGATTCAACAGTAGAAATAACATACTATAGCATGATTCCTGAATCTGACGATGATTTTGTCTTTTATTACGAAATTTATAACTATAAAGACCAATTTTTTTTTCGATTATAAATCTATCCCTAATATAAATTTACTTTTACAAAGAAAAGAAGCCGAAGTTAAAAGGCGTTTTAAATAGGTTAATCTTCTTCATACCTCTGCTTAATCTTGTTCAGTACATCTGGGTCGGCGAGGGTGGTTGTGTCGCCCATCACTTTTCCCATTGCAATATCACGAAGAAGTCGACGCATGATTTTACCCGAACGGGTTTTAGGTAAATCACCAGTGAAAATTATTTTCTCTGGCTTAGCAATCGCACCAATTTTTCTTGATACAAATTCTCTTAACAGATTTTCATGTTTTTCGCTTGGCTGGATATTACCGCCCAACGTTACAAAGGCTATCATGCACTGACCTTTCATCTCGTGAGGCATACCGACTATTGCTGCTTCGGCAACATCGGGATGAGCAACCAGAGTTGACTCCACTTCAGTTGTTGCTATACGGTGTCCCGAAATATTGAGTTCATCGTCGATACGTCCAAGAACCCAGAGATATTTATCTTTGTCGATTTTGGCACCGTCACCCGGGAAATAGATATTATCCCATTTCGACCAATATGTTTCAATAAACCGTTTACGGTCACCCCAAATTCCGCGAAGCATTCCCGGCCACGGTTTGGTGATTGCTAAAAGTCCGCCGCCTTCTTTTACTTGCTTACCGTTTTCATCAAGGATTACCGCTTCTGTTCCCGGGAAAGATTGCGTTGCCGAACCCGGTTTTGTTGCAGTGATACCAGGAAGGGGGGTAATCATTATATGTCCGGTTTCGGTCTGCCACCAAGTGTCTACAATCGGACATTTTTTATTCCCGATAACTTCGTTGTACCATATCCACGCTTCGGGGTTTATCGGCTCACCGACAGAACCTAACAGGCGAAGCGATGAGAGGTCATATTTGTCAGGATGTTCCCGTCCCCATTTCATAAAGGCTCTGATAGCGGTTGGAGCGGTGTAGAAAATTGAAACACCGTACTCTTCGACAATCTGCCAGAAACGGTCGTTCTCTGGCCAGTTCGGGGCTCCCTCATACATGATTTGAGTGGCACCGTTGGCAAGAGGTCCGTAGGTAATGTAAGAATGTCCGGTAATCCATCCACAGTCGGCGGTACACCAGTAGACATCATCATCTTTAATGTCGAAAACATATTTTGTGGTTGTATATACACCGACTAAGTATCCGCCTGTAGTGTGCATGATACCTTTCGGTCTGCCTGTTGTGCCTGAAGTGTAGAGAATAAATAGAGGATGCTCAGCATCAACATAGGTCGGTTTACAGTATGCCTTAGCATCCTGCATTAAGCGATGATACCAATGGTCGCGACCTTCTTTGACTCGTAGTAGAAAGTCACCACGCTTGACGATAACAACATTTTCAATAGAGGGGCAGTCGGCAATTGCAATATCGGCATCATGTTTAAGAGGAAGTATCTGCCCACGACGATAGGCACCGTCGGAGGTTATAAGCAGTTTACATTCTGAATCATTGATACGGTCACGAAGTGAATCAGGGGAGAAGCCGCCGAAGATGACAGAATGAATTGCACCGATTCTTGCACAGGCAAGCATTCCGATAACGAGTTCGGGAATCATCGGCAGATAGATAGCAACACGGTCGCCTTTTTTGATACCGAGAGATTTAAGTACGTTGGCGAATTTATTTACATCACGGTACAGCTCAAAGTAAGTGATAGTTTTTTTATCGCCCGGTTCACCTTCCCATATTATGGCAGCTTTGTTTCGTCTGCCTTCGGCTATATGACGGTCAAGGCAGGTTTCGGTTATGTTTAGTTTGCCGCCGACAAACCATTTAGCATCGGGTGTTTTCCACTGGAGAGTTTTAGTCCATTTTTTATTCCAGATGACTTCTTTTGCCATAGAGTCCCAAAATTTAATCGGATCTTTTTTGGCTTGAGCATATATAGATTTTTGAGCATTTGCTTGTTTACTGAATTGTGCGGACGGTTTAAACTTTCTTTTTTCGTGTAGAAGTCCGCCGATGTTTTCTTTTTTAGATTTTGATATAGTTTTTTTAGGCATACGTAATACTCCGATATTATTTGCAATTTTATCTAATATGCTATATTTTTATTATAAATGTCAAGTTGTTGTATATGGATTGATTATTGAAAAGTTACTTTAACAGAACCATTTTTTTTGTAAAACTGTAATCATCAATTTTGAGACGGTAGAAATAGATACCGGTCGAAACATCATTATTCTGTTGGTTTTTTCCGTCCCAGTTAATTCTGTGTGTACCCGATGAAAGCATAGTAGGGTTCAGCAGGGTTCTAATTTTTTGTCCAATGATATTAAAAACTTCTACTGTTACTGTATAACTTCTCGGTAAAGAAAATGAAATAACAGTAGTCGCATTAAATGGGTTAGGGTAGTTTTGGTTAAGAGTAACTTTATTTGGAATATTGTAAGCAGGGAAATATTGTGACTGTTTGTCAAAAAGATAGCGTATTAATTTTTTAGATGACTCTAATTCCATAGCCCATAAATGAAAACCAAAAGTAGAAAATTGACTGCTTTTATTTTGTTTGACTATACCGACAGGTTTACCGTGAAATTCGGATGTTTCTGGGTAAGCGGACTGATAGGTATAGAGAACTTTACTTTCATCAGTTGGTGAAAAAACAGGAACATATGGAATGTAATTTTCGAATTTAAAAAGTTGTTTAATAAAAGGTTGAAAAAAAGAAGGGTTCTGTTTAATTTTAAGCAGAGGTAAATCAGTAGAAACAGGTATGGCAGCATTAAACCCTGCCAAGCTGTCGATAGCATCAAAGAATTCATAAGTTCCAAACCAAGGTTTTAAGTTTGTGAAGTCTAAACCGATATAGCTTCGTTCGAAAGAGTTTGGATCATAATAGATAGAATCGGTGTAGCTTGTGAGGCTGACAGTCTCGTTGCCTGTCGGGGTTCCAAAAAATGCGATATTCTGTCCCAGGTCAGATAGCCGTGAAAAAAGTCCGGTTTTAGATTCTAACTCTTGTGTTAGAATATCGGGTGTGGGGTTTTCATTTATGATTACAAGTTTGTATTTTGCTAAATCTTCCCACCTGATACAATTGGATGTAGTACAATTCGGGGAGAATAGATTACTGTCATCCCACATGAAAATATCATAATTGTAACCTTGTAATAGTTCGTTGTAGAATTGTATAACAGAATCTTCGTAAACATATCCCTGTCCACTATTTGGGGAACCGATTATTGCAACTATATCTTTTGTGATACCGGGAGATTGTATAGAACGAATGAGTGGAGAAAAATCTGACTCAAAGCCTAGATTATTTACCGCAGTTATCCAGTAGTATTGTCCCTCTGTAACTATACTGTCTACATACATAAGCAGATTATTACTTACAGAGTCATACGCCCGCCATTCATAAAAACATACGATGCTATCGTTAATATCAAAACATTGTTGTTCAAGAAAAGGTATACTGTCGGGCTTAGAATATAAAAAAGGAGTATATCGAGTTGTTGCCGACAATGAGTCTTTTGCTTTGAAGATTTTATAATAACTGATATCAGCATTATTTGGGTGATTCCACCGTAGGATTGTTTTTTTAAACTCAGGATGTATAGGAGCAAATCTCTGTACGATGTTCACTTGTGCAGGTTTTAAAAGCTTATTGTCAGCACCTAAAATAATCGGGTCGGAAAGTATCCCTTCGCCTGTTGTGGAAGCATGTGCTACAACTACTGCGTAAATTTTACCGGGTTGTAAGTTTTCTATAGTCAGTTCATTTTTTTCGGTTGTATATAGTGTAAGTTCGGAGGGAAGGTCGTCAAATAGAAAATCCGGTTGAACAATTGTTGAGGTTAATAAATATCCCTCGGGTATTTCTTTGATATAGACATTGTATCCGAATACTTCGGGGAAAACATAATTGTCCCAAGTTAAGAAAACCGATGAGGAGTCAAGATACTTTCTTCGTAGTCCGTAAGGTTTGTTCAGTGGGTTTAGGTATTCTTCTGTGAGAAATTTAGCAAAACGGACGTTATCAAATAAGATGTCAAAATACAGATTATTATAGTAGTCGTTATATTTTTCATCGAGAAGGTTTTGATAGTTGTATTTACTCAGATGAACGAACTCTGCTCCAATAACGGCGTATATCGTTCGTACAGAACTGTCAGGCGGAATTTCAAACGGTCCGAGTGAGAGCAGATAATCTGCTGATCTTCCTATAGAGAGTCTTGTTGAAATAGAATCATCAAACTTAATCCAAGAGGTATCAATTGTCGGTGTTTGTTTGGTGAACAATTGGTCATAGTCCCATTCGCGATGGCTCATCATATAGTACCTGTTAGAATCACCATAGGGGGCTCCAAATTCGCCGTACCCAATATCACGGAAAGGGTCTTCCGGGGTTCCTTTTTTTCTGGGACCATAGCCATCTCCCCACCATGTTGTCCACCAGTTGAAATTTGTGTCTATGGGAGGAGGATACGTTGTCATTGTTTTTAATGCGATAGTGCCGCTTGCTTGCCCTGATTGACAATTCGGAAGATTAAGCTCTCTGTCATTATCCATTACATAGACCATACCTTCGTTTTGAAAAGACCCGACTAAGTCATCAGAAATAATAGAGTCTACTACACAACTGCCTATAACAAACGGATTAAGATACATCCCCAAGTATGCTGAGTTTATTTGCTTTAAACTTTTGTTTGTAATTGTGAAATCGAGAAGTATGATGTTTTTATAAGGTGGAATGTTTTTACTATATGTTTTTAAGGTAACGTGCAGACCCATCGGTCTGTGCTTATCAATGTATCTTGAAAATTGGTCGTATGTTGGAATAAATGTATCAGAAAATGTAGTATGGAATATCTCACCGTTTTCGGTATTGTAAAGTATTGTTGTAGCGGTGTCATTGTCTCTATATTCAGGGTGAAAGTCATTGATACTTTTGATTGAAAGAGTGTTTTGGTCATATAAAATATACTCGGTACAGATTGCTGTAGAGACAAGTGTATCTTGACCGACTATTCCTCCTACCCATAAGCCTGAATAACTTAAATAATTAATGTCACGATTTGCCGGAAATTCAAATCCTCTTTCAGTTATGCCAGATATTGGGTCTTTAAAATAACGTCCTATCATCCCTTGTCCGGTTACTGTAGTTTTAATTTTAGATGTTTGAGGAAAAGCTCCATAATTAGGATATAAGGGGGTGGGAGGATAAAATCTGTCAGAGAAGTTGCCGGTAGCAGCAAAACCGGATTTTATGAAAGTGGAGTCTGCTGAAAATGCATTGTCGACAATATATATAGATAATAAAAATATCAGCAGATAATAATAGTTTCGGTTCAATTTTCCCCCGGGGAACTTCCGGTTTTACTCTTTATAACATAAATATAGTTAATTTCAGAATAAAAGGTGAAATAACTTTCATACTTTTGTCTCTTTTATTCATATTAAGAGACTTTTTAAAGCGTGAAATGTTTAATTTAAAAGTTAATCTGTTTAATCATAGGAGGTTGAATCTTGGCAGCAATCTTGCTTTTAAGACTCTTTAGAAAGCTAAGTTCTTGACAATTTTACTATTTGAGGTATATTGATTTGAAATTTGAACTATACATAGATACTACATTAAGTTACTTCCTTAATTCACCCTGTTTGCTTTTTAAACATAAAAGTAACAAAATATGCGTTGTTAATATCTACGGATTTAACCGTGCTTAAAATGAGATGATGGATGATGGGTTATATTAAGGTAAGTTTATATAATACTTATCTCTTTGGAGGAAAGATGAAGCAAGTTTCGTTGAAAAACTTAGCACTTTTTTCTTTACTATTTTTACTTTTGTTTTCTTCAACAATATCTGCAGCAGATCAAGACTTTGATTATATTTCCAAGAATGTAAATTCTCCATTTTCATTGGCGGCTGCAACCCCTCCGGTTTTTTATGATACTTTTTATGTATGTCCCGGGGACTCTATTTATGATACATTGCTATATTCCTGTTGGAATGTAACTGACCCTCAAGTGGTATTCGAAATCACAAGTGGCCCCGGTTCTTTTACAACAGAAATAGTTCCTACATCAGACTCAATTTTTGGTTATTATGCTTATGTTCCTCAAACAGAGGGAGATATTTCAGTGGCCTACATGCTGGTGGACGGCCGCGGTGATACTCTGTTTTATTCCCATAACTATACTGTTTATTTCAACAGTCAACAACCGGTTATTCAAGACCAATCATTCTCATCTGTTGCTTGTGATTTGACAGCTATGAGAGAATTGCAGATTGTCGCTACTGATTCATCTGCTTCCGGGTTGACCTATTCGTTACTCTCAGGTCAAGGTAGTATAAATGCTCTAACAGGCCTGCTTTCGTATCAACCTGATACATCAGGTATATTTGAGTTTGTAGTTGCGGTTGAAAACGGATGTGGTGCTGACACTGCTACTGTTATTGATTCAGTACATCTTAATACGCCTCCTCAGGTTTTCTGCTATGATTCTCTAGTGACTCTTTGTCAGGTAGAAGAAATTTGTTTTGATGTTTTGGGTGTTGATGTTGACGGTGATCCGGTACAAATTTAAATGTTTGAAGGTATCGGGAATTTTACCATGACTACCGACTCATCCGGTCAGGCTTGTTTTACACCTGCCGATGTTGATTCCGCTGTATATAGATTTATCTTCCGTGGTACCGACAGCTGTTCTTTGAACCCTCAAAGTTTTGCCGCAGGTGGGGGAGAGTGCTGTACCGATACCGCACTTATTACGGTAGTGATAAATCGACCTCCGGTTGCTAACGACCCGGGACCGCAAAATTTCTTTGCCTGTGATTCCTCTGAATTTAGTTTTGATGTTTTTGCCGATGATTATGAAAATGGAATTTTGACCTATAATATCCTTTCACAAAATGCGACAATTTTAAATAACACAGTAACAGTTACTGCTTTTACAGCTGATTCTTTTGATGTTGTTATTGAGGTTGTTGATGAATGCGGAGCTTCCGATACAACGGTTGTACCTGTTACAATAGAAATGAACGAAGCCCCGATTGTTAACTCTGCTACTGATTTTGCTATGAATCTTTGTCTACCCGAGATGGTTTGTTTTAACGCAACGGTTGATGATGTAAATTTAAATATAGCTGATATTTCTGTTAACTTCGGCTCTTATGACCAAAGTTTGAATCAGGTTTGCTTTACTCCTGATACTTCGGGTATTTATTCTATCGTTATTACTGCGACCGACTCATGTGGCGTAGTTGACAGTTCTGTAACAAATGTTACTGTTCACCTGAATGAAAATCCGACAATTGATTTAGGGGCTGATTATGCTTTAGAGATATGTGCTGAACAGGAAATCTGTATTGAGCCTTTTATTATAGATGATAACTTAAGTAGAATTACTACAAACTTTAGTTTTTATAATGAGCAAACAGGTTTAATCTGCTTTACTCCTGATACTTCAGGTACTTACCAAATTATTGCCGAAGCATCTGATGACTGTGGTGTTGTAGCTGTTGATACTATCAATATAGCAGTTACTGTTACCGACAAACCTATTTTGGATTTAGGCGATACTTTATCTGTTTCAATGTGTATTCCTGAAGAAATTTGTGTTGATCTGTTTTCTAATAATGATTTAACAAACGTTATCTATAATTTTGGACAGTTAGACCCGCAGACAGGACAAATTTGTTTTACTCCTGATACTGCCGGTGTTTATGTCTTAGAAGCAGAACTTACTGACTCTTGCGGATTTACTGTCTATGACACAAAAGTTATTAATGTAGAATTTAAATCTGCTCCTGTTATAGCTGATTTACAGGATACATTAGTTTATCTCTGTAAACCTACTTCGATTTGTCTTCCTGTTTCAATTACAGATTTAGATAATGATATTATCTCTATTACAACAAACCGTGGTACTTATGCCGACGGCTCTATCTGTTTTGTTCCGTATGACAGCGGAAATTATGATATTATTGTTACCGCAACTGACAGTTGTGGTAATGTTACCGTTGATACTGCTTATGTTGAAGTAAAAACTGACCAAGCAGTTTCAATAATAGTCCCGAATGATACGACATTCTTTGTCTGTGAATTAGATACATTTTATTTCCCTGTTTCAGGTATACCTGTCGGTGCCGATGTTTCCGTTACAGGTATCAACACATGGTATGATGCTGCCAACTCAAGAGTCGGATATTATGCTGAATGTTCCAGCGTCAATAAAATAACTCTCACAGTAAATACTGAATGTAATAGTTTTGTAGAACAGTTTTCAGTTACTATAATTTGTAATACTGACCCACTTGTTATTCTTCCTCAGGACACTACAATTTTCCTTTGTGATATAGAACAAATTAGTTTACCGGTCGGTGTTACTGATATCGACGGTAATATTACCTCTGTAACTGCTCTGGGCGGTTCGTATGATAATATCTTAAACCTTATGACATTTACACCTGATACAGCCGGAACGTATATCCTTTCTGTTTCCGCGACTGATTCTTGTGGTGCCGTCGATTATGATGAAATTGCCGTAACAGTTGTGTTTAATGAAACACCACAGGTTGTAGTTCCTGAAACATCTTCTTTTAACTTATGTGAACCGACCCAACTTTCATTACCTGTCTATGCTGTTGATGCTGACAGTAATAATGTTATCCTTGAAATTATTTCAGGAGAAGGTCAGCTTATTGACGGTAATTGGGTTTTTAATGCAGTTGCCGATGATTCCGTTACTGTTACAATTCGGGCTACAGATGATTGCGGTGCGTTTACCGAGGACAGTTTTACTCTGATTATTCACATGAATAATGCTCCGCAGTGGAGCGGTGAATCTCTCTTTAGCTTTGAGCAGTGTGAGCCGACAGAAGTTCTTATCCCGTTTGATGCGTTTGATAATGACGGTGACTTTATAAACTTTAGTTTAGTCTCTGGAGTCGGTTTTGTTGTTGATTCAGGATGGGTCTACACACCAGCAGGAACAGAAACGGTTGAATTTACAGCAAGAGTTGAAGACTCTTGCGGTGCTTTTGCCGATAAACTATTCTCTGTTGATTTTATAATCAATGAAGCTCCGTTTGTGGATGCCGGTGAAGATTTCTCTATTGCCTTGTGTGAGCCGGGTGAAGTTTGTTTTGATGTTACTGTAACTGATGACAACAGAGCATATACATCTATTCCTCAGGGGTTCTTTAATTGGGCAACCGAGCAATACTGTTTTAATACTGATACTTCCGGTTTATATACTATAGAGGTTTCCGCTACTGATTCGTGTGGTGTCAGAACTACTGATACAGTTTTAGTGACTGTAGATATTAACGCTGCTCCTGTAGTAGAAACTCCTGCGGATACATCGTTTTTGTTCTGTGATACTCCTCAATTAATCAGCTTGCCTTACACATCATTTGATGCTGATAATAACTTAGAAACTTGTGAAATTATTTCAGGCCAGGGTACCTTGGTAAACGGTTTTTGGGAATATAATGCTTCACAAAGTGAAGATATTTCTGTAACTATCCGTTGTACCGATTCTTGCGGTGCTGTAAGCGAGTCGACATTTAATTTGTCAATTTACTTTAATCAGACACCTGTTATAATTGACCAGAACTTTGCTCAAAACTATTGTGAGCCGGGAGCTGTCAGAACAATCACAGTATTGGCTTCTGATGTTGATAACCAAAATCTAACTTATGAATTACTCTCCGGTACAGGTGTTATTGATGCTCAGACCGGAGTTATTACTTATAATCCTGATTCATCGGGAACATATCTCTTTACGGTTTCTGTCTCTGATGATTGCGGAGCCGTTACTGCGTTAATTACAGATGTTATCGGTATCAACAATCCACCGATATTTAATCCGTTTGATTCAACTATCTATCTTTGTAATGTTGAAGATATAACTTTTGATGTTTCAGCAACCGACCCTGACGGTGACCCTATTACTTTGTCTCTGTTTTCTGATATAGGTAAATTTACTCAATTAACCGATTCTACCGGTCAGACTATTTTTCCTCCTGCCGATGTTGATTCCGCTACTTATACATTTGTGTATTGTGTTACGGATTCCTGTGGTGATTATCCGGATGCTTTTGTACCGCCTATCTGTGATGATACGGTGAATATAACTGTTGTGATTAACAGAGCTCCGCAAATAGTTTGTCCTACTGACTTGAAATTCTTCACTTGTGAAACTGATACATTTAATTTTAGTATTGATGCTAATGACCCTGAATTTGAACCTTTTACTTTTAATATCCTTTCAGGTAATGCTACGATAGAAAATAAAATAGTTTCTGTCATCGGCAACCTGTCTGATTCATTTGATGTAGTTATAGAAGTTGTAGATGAGTGCGGTCATGCTGACACTTGTTCTGTTCCTGTTGTCATCGAAAACAATCGTGCTCCTTATGTAACATCTGCAGATGATTTCTTAGTTGCTTTATGTGATGCCGAACCAATTTGTTTTGCGGTAAACGCCGATGATCTCGATTTTAATCTGCAAGATGTATCTGTAAACTTTGGTACGTATGATGCTCAAAATGACCAAGTATGTCTTGATCTTGACAGCTCAGGAGTATATACAATTATAACGACTGCTACCGATTCCTGCGGTGCTGTAGGTGTTGATACGACAGTAATAACTGTTGAACTGAATGAAGCACCGATTGTCGATGCCGGGCAGGACTTTGCTGTCTCGCTTTGTGAACCGGGTGAGGTTTGTTTTGATGTTACCATTACTGATAACAACAGAGCGTATACTTCAATTCCAAATGGATATTTCAACTGGACAACCGAGCAGTATTGTTTTAACGCTGATACTTCCGGTGTTTATGAAATTGAAGTTTCTGCAACTGATTCATGTGGAGTCAGAAGTTCTGATACCGTTTTAGTTACAGTATCTATTAGTGAAGGTCCGTTTGTAGATTTAGGCAGTGACTTAGACCTATTCGTCTGTTATTTGTCAGAAGTCTGTATTGATGTAAGCTCAGTCTCTAACTATGATTCTTTAATTATAACCGGCGATGCTGTTTATAATGCTCAAACCTCGCAGCTTTGCTTTACTCCGACAGCAGACGGTGATTATTTCTTTGCTGTTGAAGTTGTTGATACTTGCGGGCTAAGAGCATACGATGAAATAAATGTAACAATTACAAGTAATCAGATACCTACTGTATCTCAGATGCCCGACACAACAGTATATCTCTGTAAACCGGAAGCAATCTGTTTACCTCTTGATATCCAAGATGATAATCTAGCTTCGGTTAGTTTAAATAGAGGAACCTACGAAAACGGGCAAGTATGTTTTGTACCGTATGATTCCGGTAACTATGAAATAATAGCAACAATAACAGATAGTTGCGGTGTAATAATAGTAGATACATCTAATGTTCATGTTATTACAGACCAAGGAATTCAGCTTTCGGGTCAAACAGATACTACAATTTTCGTCTGTGAGCTTGATACACTTTGTTTCCCTGTCTATGGAATACCGGAAGGTGCCGATGTTACAGTTTCGGGTATTAATGCATGGTATAACCCTCAAACTTCTGAAGTTTGTTACTTTGCCGAATGTTCTTCAGCCAATAAATTAACGGTTATAGCTACTACAGCTTGTGGCTCTTATGATTATAGCTTTACCGTAACTATCGTCTGTAATACTCCTCCGTTGGTTATTCTTCCACAGGATACTTCTATGACTGTCTGTGGTCCGACTGATATATCGCTGCCACTGGGAATTACCGATGTTGACAATAACTTAGGTGATGTTACAGTATCCGGAGGCAGTTATGATCCGATTCTTTCATTACTCAGTTTTAGAGTCGATACAGCCGGTACTTATATTGTCGGTGTAACGGCAAATGATACTTGCGGTGCATCTGATTATGATGAAATAACAGTAACGGTTCTCTTTAACTCTGCTCCTGTTATCACAACAACAGCAATAGATACTACTCTTATGAGTTGTGGCGGTTCGGAAATTTATGTTCAGGTTAATATTGCTGATATAGATAATAATTTACTCTCTGTATCTACATCATTAGGTGTTTATACAGTAGAGAACGATCAAATTTGTTTTACTCCTGACAGTTCTGGTATGTACTTAATAGAAGTAACAGCAACCGATTCATGTGGACTTGTAACAGTTGATACCTCTACTGTCACAGTCGAAGTAGGTGGATATGTTCAGTTTGAATGTCCGACTGTAATTGTTGCCGATTCTATTTGTAGTGCTGATTCGATTTCTGTACCTCTTAATATAACAGGTGAAATTCTTTCAGTAGTTTCTTCTATCGGAACATATCAAAACGGACTATTGAGCTTCTATGCCGATACTGCAGGTATCTATACAGTTTCACTTACTGCTACCGCTGACTGTAATGAAATCATTTGTGAGTTTACTGTAGAAGTAAATAATAAAATTGATGTTACTATAACTTGTCCGAGTAACTTAGATACATTACTCTGTGGAGCAGATACATTGTATTTTGACTATTCATCTTCTACTTCGGTAGAAAATATCATAGTTTCTTTACCTGCTTATATTAGTAATAACCAAATAGTACTACCGATAGATACAGCAGGTTCATATAAAATTGATTTAGCTGCTTCAGGTGCCTGCGGTATGGATGTATGCAGCTTTACTGTAGATGCTCGATTTAATACAGCACCGGTTGTAACGGCACAAGATACAACTATTACGGTTTGTGCTATTGACTCTATCTGTATACCTTTTGAAGCACTGGATATTGATACAAACCTAGTGAGTGTTACATCGTCAATAGGTGTAGTAAACGGTAACTTTGTTTGTGTCCTACCGATTGCATTTGGACAAACTTCGATTGTCTTAACAGCTACTGATGCCTGTGGTGAAACAAGTACTGCTGTTGCGAATATCAATCTTATTCAAGGGGCTACAGCTGCAATAATATGTCCGCAAGATCAGTTTGCTAACCTTTGTGGACCTGACTCGGTTCGAGTACTTATACCGATTACCCCTGTTGATGCAAATCTTACAATCTTAAATAACGGTAATCCTGCAAACGCAAGTTATGACTTTGCGAGTGGTATTCTTTCACTCTATGTTCATCAAGCCGGGCTACAAAATATAACAATTATCACAGATGCTATGTGCGGAGCGGATACATGTAATTTCCAAATTACAACATCCATGTCACAGTTACCGACTGTAAGTTCACCGGAAACTATTGATACGCTATTATGTCTCGCAGACCCTACATCATTCTGTTTTGATGTACAAACTAGCGGAACCGGAATTCAGGTAACAGTTAACCCTTCCGGTACATTTTCAGCCGGTGTTGTCTGTGTTGATGTTGACACGGCAGGAATATATGAAATAGAAATAATAGCTTCTAATGATTGCGGTGCTGATACATCGTATACGACTCTTAAAGTTTCTGAAAATATCAGACCTATATTAAATCTTCCTTCATTACAGACTTTCATATGGTGTCCAAGTGATACTAATACATTGTCTATTGACGGAATTTTTGCGCAAGATGCTATTCAGATAACCTCTATGGATATGGTTTGTGGGGTCGGTACATATAATAGAGTATTCTCTGATACCGGTGTTGTCACATTTGTCCCTGATACAGCCGGACTGTATATGTTCTGCTTCGAGGCTTCTGATGGATGTAGTATTGTTACAGATACTTTCTATGTTGATATCGTTGAAAAAGCAGACTGTGATGTTTGTGTCCGCCTTACAATTGATGGGGGCGACCAAGTTCCTGTAGGTGTTCAGCATGAGGTTCTGTTAAATATTGAAACAAATACTATCATAGGCGGTTTTGATGTTCTTATAAGCTTTGATGCCTCGGTTATGACATTTAATTCTGCTACTATTGCCGGTACTGCTATTGAAGGCTGGGAGTATTTTACCTTTAGGCTAGGCTCTGAAGGTTGTGGTGCCAATTGTCCGTCCGGAATAGTTCGAATTGTCGGTTTGGCCGATCTTAGTAATGGACCGGCACATCCGCCTACATCCTCACTTGAGCCTAACGGTGCATTGGTATCTATGAATGTCTTGGTTGCCAACAACCAAAATCTGGGTGACTTATTCTTACCGATAGAATTTGCATGGTATGACTGTGGTGATAATACGTTCTCAAATACATTGGGATCAATTCTATATCTTGAATCACGAATCTTTAACTCAGAAAATATACTTTTATGGGATGAATCAGATGATGTTTTATTCCCTGAAACATCCAGACCGTTTGGTATGGGTGCGCATGATCAGTGTATGGCAGGGGCATCATCGGCTCCGGTACGTTGTGTTGACTTTATCAACGGTGGTATTAAAGTAATTCATCCTGACTCTATTGATGCTCGTGGAGATATAAACTTAAACAATATCGCTTATGAAATTGGTGATGCTGTGCTTTATTCGAACTACTTTATATATGGACTTGGTGTCTTTACTATAAATGTACCGGGTCAAATTGCTGCTTCGGATGTAAATGCTGACGGTCTGACACTCTCTGTTGCTGATTTAGTGCTAATGATTCGTATAATTGTCGGTGATGCTGATCCGATTCCAAAGCTTGTTCCTTATACTGAAGAATTAATACTGCAAAATGTTCGGACATCATCTGAAATTGCTGTTACTACAAATGCGGTTTCAAGTATTGGCGGAATGCTGTTAGTATATAATTTGGAAAGCGATATCATGATAAATGAAGTGACTTCATCAGATGCAACTTCGGATATGCAGGTGATGTATGATGTCGTTGATAATCAACTTAGAATTCTACTGTTTGATTTGGGCGACAATTCAATCGTCTCAGGTAAGAATTCAATAGTTAATATATCATTTGACGGAGAAGGCGAGATAGCTCTTTCTGAAGTCGAAGCAGTTGATTATCAGGGAAGACCTTATAAAGTACTATCAAAACTCAGTCAGATTCCAAAAGGATTCTCACTCAGTCAGAACTATCCAAATCCGTTCAACCCGTCTACTACTATTCAGCTTACTTTACCTCAAGCAGCTGAATGGAGATTATCAGTTTTCAATATCAAGGGTAGCCTGGTTCGTTCATTTACCGGTAACGATGAAGCAGGTGTGGTCTCTATTGAATGGGACGGTAACAGCCAGTCAGGTTCTCAAGTAGCTTCCGGAATGTATCTCTACCGACTTGAAGCAGGTGAATTCTCTGACACTAAAAAGATGATTCTATTGAAATAAAAAAATAACCCATCTCTTATCTTTCCTCAAAACAGTCGTTACAATTTGTAACGGCTGTTTTTTTATTTATGATAATCGGTGTTATGTAAGATTGAAAATGCACGGTAAAGCTGTTCAAATAAAACCAACCGTACTAATTGATGTGAAAAAGTAAGAGGGGAGAGGGAGAGCTTTAAAGTTGCTCTAGTGAGTAAGCTGTCATCAATCCCGTAGGCTCCGCCTATAAGAAACAGAAGCTGCCCCGAAGAATGTGAAATAAGCGTTTCAAGTTTTTTAGAAAATTTAATCGAGTCAAATTGTTTTCCGCTGTCTGATAAAGCAATAAAACTTTCAGATTTGATTTGTTTCTCAAACAGCTCTGCTTCTTTTCTTTTGATTTCTAAAGGTGAAAACGATGATGAGAGTTTAGGAGAGGGGATATGAATTGACTCAAGTTTGGCAAATCTTGACAGAAGTTTTTCATAATGCTCCTGTCCGCTTGTGACCCACTTGTCTTTATCTTTACCGATAGCTATGATTTTAATCTTAATCAAACGACTGAACTTTCAGTATAAGCTTTCTATCTCTCGGACCGTCAAACTCACAAAAATAAATTCCCTGCCATTGTCCTAATACTAAACGACCGTTTTCAATCAGAATTTGTTCAGAAAAACCAAAAAGGGATGCTTTTAGGTGTGAGTCAGAATTTCCTTCAGCATGATGATAGCCGTCTTGTTGTGGAATCTCTTTTTTTAATTTATAAAGCAAATCACGCTTAACATCAGGGTCGGCATTTTCATTGATAGTAATTGCCGCAGTAGTGTGTGGGATAAAACAATACACGACTCCATTTTGAATGTCTGTGTCAGAAACGAATTGGGATACAATATCGGTTATGTCTATTAATACATCTCGAGCTTCTGTTTTAATAGATATGTAGTCCATTAGCTGAATAATGCTTCAGAAAATTCTTTAGAGTTAAATCGCTGTAAGTCATCAATACCCTCACCGATACCAATATAATCAACAGGTACGCCCAGTTCTTCTGCTACAGCTATCATAACACCGCCTTTAGCGGTTCCGTCTAGTTTCGTAACTATTATGCCGTCACATCCGACTGCCTCAGAAAATACTTTTACCTGAGGGATAGCATTTTGACCGGTGGAACTATCTATGATTAGTTTTGAATAAATGGAAGCTTCCGGTACTGCTTTTTCTACTACCCGTCGAATCTTTTTTAATTCATCCATAAGATGTGATTTTGTGTGAAGTCGTCCGGCTGTATCTATTAAGAGAATATCAACATCACGGGCTTTTGCTGATGAGGCAGCATCAAATGCAACCGATGCGGGGTCAGAGCCTACTTCGGTTTTAATTATATCAACATTGCTCCGTTCAGCCCATATAGCAATTTGGTCGATAGCGGCAGCCCGAAAAGTATCGCAGGCAGCTATCATGACTTTTTTCCCTTCGGATGAAAGTTTGGTAGCAAGTTTTCCGATTGTTGTTGTTTTACCGACACCGTTTACACCGATTATAAGCCAGATGACCGGTTTGGAATTAGTTTCAGGAAAAAGGGTAGAATCTTCTCTGGAAAGTATTAAAGCAATTTCATCTTTAAGCAGGTTTATTAAATCTTCACCTTCAGTAAGTTTTTTTTCTTTTGCGTTTATCCGCAGAGTATCAATCAATCGCATAGTTGCTTGAACACCTACATCGGCTCCGATTAAAATCTCTTCTATTTCTTCAAGTAAATCTTCATCAATTTTTCTGCGTCTTACAACATCGGAAATTTTACCAAATATATTTTCTTTTGTTTTTGATAAGGACTTTTTTAATTTGTCAAAAAATGCCATTTCTATTCTTCGTTGTCTTTCAAATCTTCTACAGGAGTAGATACCGTTTCATTTAATCGTTCAATGACTTTTTCCGGCAGTTCATCTATTGATTTTGGAATATCTTCAGGGGCTTTGTTTTCCGTTTCTGTAGTTTCTTCTTCTTCGATTACAACCGGTTCATGACCGTTGTTTTCTTCAGGTTCAGGTATGAATTGGTTTATCATGTCGATTTCTTCGATTTCTAATTCTTCTTTCTCGATAATTAATCCGCTATCCTTTGAATCTTCAGGTTCAAATTCAGAGAACTTCACACCGACAAGCTTAGAGACGCCGAATTGTTCCATAGTTACACCATAGAGATTATGAGAGGCTTCCATAGTAATTTTATTATGAGTAATCAGAATAAACTGAGTCTGTTTTGAGAAAGTATGGATAATTTTTAAGAACCTGCGACAGTTAGCATCATCTAACGGTGCATCGATTTCATCCAAAATACAGAACGGTGACGGCTTAACCATGTAAAGGGAGAAGAGTAGAGAAATAGCTGTTAATGCTCTTTCGCCACCCGACATCATAGTAATTGAAATGAGCTTTTTCCCTCTAGGTCTGGCAATAATATCGATGTTAGATTCAAGTGGATTATCCGGGTCAGTTAAGAATATGTCTGCTTCACCACCGGTGAATAATTGGGTAAAGAGATTTCGGAAATTAATTTTTACCTGCGCAAATGTTTTCTCAAACAATTCTTTTGCTGTTTTGTTTATTCTGGAGATTGTGTCATTCAAATCTTTTTTAGCGGTCGATAAATCACCGAGTTGTTCACATAAGAATTTTTCGCGTTCACTAGCTGTTTTATATTCTTCCAATGCTAATAAATTGACTGCTCCGAATTTTTTAATTTGCTCTTTGAGTTCAAATAAATGTTTTGCTGCCTCTTTTGGCTCTAAAGTTTTATCGGGGTTGTTTGCTCAACAGTGCGAATGTCAAGTGCATATTCTTCGTTGATACGTTCAGCAATAGTATTGGACTCAGACTCAAGAGTATTCAGGCGGATATCGATTTGATGACTGCTGTTATTTATAGCTTCTTTTTCTGAACGGGTCTCACGAAGTTGTTTTTCTTTTTCAGATGCTCTTTCTATAATAGAATTCTGTTTTTCCCGAAGTTCACTTTGTTGCTTCGTTAATTCCTGTCTTTGATTAAAGGCAACTCTGAGAGATTCTTCTAGTGATACCGATTTTTCTTTTGAGCTGTCTATAGTGCCGGTAGCTTGTTCAATTTCTTCTGTTTTACGCTCAATTAAATTTTCAAGTTCAACGGTCAACTCGCTTACATGTTTATTCTTGCTTTCAGTTTGGTCGATAAGTGAACGGCATTCGACCAGTTTGATTTGTAGCTGAGAGACATTCGTAAGAGCGTTGTTAGCCTTGGTCTCTAACTCTGACAGTTGTTCTGAACTTAAAGAAATAGATGTGACCAAAGTTTCTTTTTGGTCTGCCAATTGATTAAAATCGAGACTCAGAGAATATTGTCTATGTTTAATAGCACCGATTTTTTCATTTAGATTGCTGATGGTTTTTTCCAGACGAATTATCTCTGAATCAACCGTTCTTAGTTGATATTCTACTTCGTTGAATTCTTCTTGTGCCTGATTGAACTCTTCTGTTAAGGTTTCAATTTTGTCAGACAAAGTTCCGAGGTCGGCTCTAGTAGAAGCAATATCGGCATTTGTTTTATTTTTGTCTTCTAGTTTTGTTTCAAGTTCTTTTTTGAAATTTTCAATCAGTGAGTCTTGTTCATCAACTTTTTCCTGTCTGCGGAAAAGTGGGAAAGATTCGTCAGTAGAGCCGCCGGAAATAATATTTTTGCTGTACAGCTCACCTGAAGTAGAAACAGCCGTGAAGCCATAGGGGAGACGTTCTAAAATTGCATCGGGGGAAAATCCACTTTTGAAAACAGCCGTACGAGAAAGAACTGCCTGCATAAGAGGAGTAAGATGTTCGTCTGTGTTTACAAAACTATCCATCCATCCGACAAATTCTTCGTTTGTCAGTTCAGGTCTTTTCACAACAGGATTTATAGTTCCTGAGTCAGGAACTAATATACCGACTTTTCCCTTATTTTCATCTTTGAGATAAGAAATAATAGCTTTTGCGGAATCTCGATTGTCACAGATGATAAACTTTGCTATTTCACTCAGAGCAGCTTCAACTGCTGCTTCCATACCGTCCGACGGTACAAACTTTTCGGCGACAGTACCGTAAATCCCAGGCCACCTGTTTTTGAACTCCATTACTGATTTAACACCGGATTCGTATCCTTCATAGTGTAAAATCATCTCTTCCAAAAGAGTTTTCCTGGCTTGACTTGCCTCGATAGAGGCATTGATGTTTGCCATCTCAGAATTTAACAGTTCGTTTTTTTCTATCAACTCTTCAAGTAATGCGGTTTTTTGAGTAAGTTCATTTCGGTTGATTCTTTTTGGCGGTGTATCTCATCTTTTCTGTCACGTTTGTTGTTTCGTTCGACTAATAACTGTTCTTTTGACGTACTGTCTTTTTCTAAATCGGCAGAATGTTTTGTTACTTCTTCATTAAGGTCATTTTGTTGTTTCGTTAAGTTTGTATCTTCGGTTTTACCTGAGGAGAGTTTTCCTTCAAGCTCAATCATTTTTTTATTATGATCTTCTTTGCCGGTACGAGCCGAAAGCAACATTTGGTCTGCTTCAGTCTGTTCAGTACGTGCTTTAGTAAGTTCTTCTGTGAGACGTTCGTTTTCCTCCAGATGCTTGAGAAGGTTTTGTTCGTTCTCTATTTTTTGGTCAGAAAGCATCTGCAGTCTAATTTTATGTGCTTCAATATCTCTTTGATTTCGTTCTATTAACTCTTGGGCGTTTATTTTCTTCTCACGCAGGATTGTAATATCGGTTTCGTAAGTATGAGCTTCTTCTGTAGCTTCATACATCTCATTTCCGACTTTTGTGATCATCTGTTCTAAATCAATTTGTTCTTTTCGTTCTACTTCGAGTTCTGATGATAATTTATTGATAGTGGTTTCTGATGCTGCGATTTTATCAGACATCATATCATGTTCAGCTTTTATCTCACGGCGTTCCTGTTCGATTTCTTTGATGCGGGTAGAAGAGAGGAATAGTTCCCAGTTTTTAATCTCGCTCGAAATTTTTTGATGTCTTTCGGCTTTGCTCTGCTGACGTTTTAAAGACCTGACTTGTGTTTGTACTTCAGAATAAATATCGTTTAGTCGTAAGAAATCATTTTCGGTTGCTTCAAGTTTTCTGAGTGCAGCTTTTTTCCGTTGTTTGTATTTAGTTATACCTGCAGCTTCTTCAAACAGGAACCTGCGTTCTTCAGCTTTGTCAGAAATTACAGCCTCAATCATATCCTGCTGTATAACAGAGTAGGAGTGAGCTCCCATACCTGTATCAAAAAAGAGATTGTTTATATCTTTTAAACGGCAGGGAACTTTGTTTATCAGGTACTCTGATTCGCCGCTTCTAAACAGGCGACGGGTTATCTGTACTTCGGTGTATTCAGTCGGTAAAACTCCGCGGTCATTATTGACGGTCAATGTTACTTCAGACATGCCGAGCGGTTTCATTTCACGGGTACCGTTGAAAATGACTTCTTCCATCTTGCTGCCGCGAAGCATACTTACTTTCTGCTCACCTAAAACCCAACGGAGAGCATCTAAGATATTTGTTTTGCCGCATCCGTTTGGACCGACAATAGCGGTCATTCCTTTAGAAAAATCAATTACTGTTTTATTTGCAAATGACTTAAATCCTAAAATTTCAATTTTCTTTAAATTCACAATTCCTCCGAACTATTCCATCCATCTACTTACGCTACCTGCTGATTTTTCATTATACTGATTGTATCAAGTATAGAACGATAAATATTCCGTTCATCGCGTAAGTATTTGGTTTTAATCTCTAAGTTATAAAATGGGTTTCCTCGATGATTTCCTCGTCCGATACGGAGAGCTTCGGGGAAGTTTAATAACACTGAAGAGGTGAAACTTGATGTCTGTAGGTTTAGGTCTAAAACTAAATCAAATTTTAACTCTTTTAATTCATCTATATAAGTTTTTTTTGCTAACCCGGACCAGCTGAGTTGGCCGGTTGACGGTGATAATATTTGAAATCCTTTACGAGGGAAAATATCGGTAACTTTAATGCCCGGCATACTAAGCAGAACTATATCAGCCGGTTTAAATAGCTCGGTAATAGTAGGTAAGAACTGTTTTACTAAGGTAAGTTCCCTTAATCCACTCGGCAGACAAACAAGGATATGTTTTGGGTTTTGTACCGCATCAGGGAAAACAAAGTCCTGCGGTTCCATTTGTTTCCTTAATTGCCGTATTTTTAAACTCGCAACTAAATTTTTAACACTCACGATAAAAACCTTTGTTATTAGTTTGTTTCACTATTATCTAAATCCGAAGAATCATCTGAATTAACAGATGAAGTCGGTTTACTATTTTTGGATAACTCTTTTTCGGTAGACTTTTTTGGAGTCTTACTCTGTTCAGTTTGCAGAAAGTCATCTATGTTAATCTGGTTAATCAGCACTTTGGTAATTCTTTTGGATTCTTTGTCACGCAAGTCAACTTCTTTGCCGTTTAGTTTGACCGTCACAACCGAGGGTTTCCCGACTGAAACTATAAGACGGTAGTCTGCTTCAGCTTTATATGTTTTGCCGACCCGAAGAATTCGATAAATAGCTGTGTCGCCGTCAGCAAATACAGCAGACCAGCTTTCCTGTTTAGGGGTAAGCGTCAGAATTAGTTTTGACGGTTTAGTGAATTCTTTGTTATCCCAATTATAATTATTATACGCTTCTT